>JBBAON010000009.1:0-81362 GCA_040401435.1 Candidatus Methylopumilus sp. | reverse complement strand
AACTCGCGACCTCAACCTTGGCAAGGTTGCGCTCTACCAACTGAGCTATTCCCGCGTAAAGAAGCCAGCATTATAAGGGTTTTCAGTCACTCGTCAAGCCCGAAATGACGATTATGTTTAGCTTTTGTGAATGTTCATTTTAGGCCAGGCGGCCTTCAAATAGTAAGCCATTGACAGCAATGTCAAAATTACTGCGATGTAAATTGAAACTTGCCCAATAGTTTTTGTACTGATTCCAAAAATTGGATCGTAGTAAAGCAGAAACAAAATGGCAATCATCTGCATGACTGTTTTGATTTTACCTATCGTTGCAACAGCTAAACTTCCACGCTCACCGATGTTCGCCATCCATTCACGCAGAGCACTAATAGCAATTTCGCGACCAATAATAATAAATGCAAAAAGCGCACCTACCCGATTAAATTCAACCAGCACTATCAAAGCTGCAGCGACCATTAGCTTATCCGCCACAGGGTCTAAAAAAGCACCAAATGCAGTGGTTAGATTGAGTTTGCGAGCATAGTAGCCATCCAACCAGTCGGTAATCGCGGCTAAGCCAAACACAGCCGTCGCGAGGACGTTTGCCGCATGCTGTGAAATATAGTGTGGCTGCGCATAAAAAATACCCACAAATACAGGTATAAGGATAATCCGCGCCATCGTTAAACTATTGGGTAAATTCCACAACATTAATGCAGCTCCTGATATATTTTTTCTGCCAACATTTGACTAATTCCGTCTACTTGCGAGAGCTCATCTACGCTCGCATTTTTAACACCATCCAAGCCGCCAAACCTCAACAATAAAGCCTTACGACGCTTGGCACCAATACCATCAATATCTTCTAAGGTTGAGTGCATACGTGCTTTGCCACGCCTTGCTCGATGACCTGTAATAGCGAACCGATGAGCCTCATCACGAATCTGCTGAAGCAAGTGCAAGCCAATATGGTCTTTCTTTAAGCCAACAGGTGTGTCACGGTTTGGAAAGAACATTTGTTCTAAACCCGGCCTTCGATCCTCGCCTTTGGCTATTCCAACCAAGAGAATATCAGCTAATCCAACTTCTTGCATAACCTCAACCGCAACGCCGAGCTGACCTTTACCGCCGTCAATAAATACTAAGTCTGGTCGCTTACCTTCACCTGCAGCTACTTTTTTATAGCGGCGCGTTAATGCATCACGCATTGCTGCATAGTCATCACCTGGTGTGATCCCTGTAATGTTGTAACGTCTATATTCTGAGTTTTGCAATGCGCTTTTATCAAACACCACACAGGATGCCACTGTTGCCTCGCCCATAGTATGGCTAATATCAAAACATTCAATCCGCTCGACCGCATCTCCTAAGTCTAGCGCCTCACGCAAAGCGACCAATCTTGCTTGCTGATTTGAATGCTGTGCAGTGCGTTGCTGAAGCGCTAACTCTGCATTGGTTTCTGCCATTTTCATCCAGACCCGTTTATCGCCAACAGGATTGGTATTGATCCGCACTTTGCGACCTGCTTGCTGAGTAAAGACTTCTTCCAAAGCCTCGGTTTCAATAGGCACACCAATAATAATGAGTGGCGGCATTTTCTGAGAAACATAATATTGCTCTAAAAATGCACGCATAGTTTCTTCCAACTCGCCATCATCCGCATTTTTTGGGAAAAAGCTTTTATCTCCTAAATGACGGCCTCCACGTATCATTACCAAATTCACGCAATGTTGACCTTCATTTGAAACACAGGCAATCACGTCTGCATCATTAACCGCAAAATCACTCACAAACTGCTTAGCCTGTACTTGCCGCAAGCTTTGCATGCGGTCACGATATACTGCCGCCAACTCATACTGCTCAAGCTCTGCAGCCGACATCATTTTCTCGCCAAGCTCATCCATGACTTGTTGTTCTTTGCCTTGCAAAAACATAGCTGCATGACTCACATCACGGCCATAATCTTCTTCCGAAATAAAGCCCACACAAGGCGCGGTACATCGCTCAATTTGATATTGCAAACAGGGTCGCGTGCGATTAGAAAATACAGTGTTTTCACAGGTGCGTAACATAAATACTTTTTGCAATAACTGAATACTTTCACGCACTGCAATCGAATTAGGAAAAGGGCCGAAATAGGTATTGCCCTTACGTTGTGTACCTCTATGAAAAGCCAAGCGCGGATATTCATCACCCGTCAGCGTAATATAAGGGTAGGTCTTATCATCACGAAATAGCACGTTGTAACGCGGCATAAAGCTCTTGATAAGATTATTCTCGAGCAGCAGAGCCTCTGCCTCAGTATGAGTGACCGTAGTGTCAATATCCACGATTTGGGCAACCATCATGCGGGTCCTGGGGCTTGGGATATTTTTGTTAAAGTATGAAGAAACTCGCTTCTTTAGGTCTTTCGCCTTACCCACATAAATCACCTCATCGCTGGCGTTTTTCATGCGATAAACGCCCGGCAAATTAGGCAAATTTTTTAATATTGGCTTGGGATTAAATGTCTCACTCATGACTAAAAAAATTATTTAATACCTAACTCAGCCAAACGCAGACGCTTAGCTTCTTCTTTGCGAACGTCATCAATCACACGCATCACGGTTTTCAAATCGACCGCCTTTGTGCTTTCTTTGAAACGCCCTGTCAATTGGCTTTCAATCGTGAGATTACCATGTGAAAACAAATCCCAAATCTCTTTGGCATATTGTGTGGTGAGTAACTCTGGCGCAAAGCGCCCAAAGTAATCTCTTAAATTATTCACATCACGCTCTAGCATATCTTCAGCATGGTTATTCCCTGCAGCATCTACAGCTTGTGGCAAATCAATTATCACAGGACCGTCGCTGGCTAACAAGATATTAAACTCAGACAAGTCCCCATGAATGATACCCGCACTCAGCATGCGCACCACTTCACGCAGTAAAACTTCATGATACTTGCGGGCATCTTCTGGCGTAAAAGCAATGTCATTGAGCCTAGGCGCTGCATTACCTACTTCATCTACCACCAACTCCATGAGCAACACACCTTCATAAAAGTTATGCGGCTTGGGCACACGAACGCCAGCCCCCGCAAGTCGATACAGCGCATCGACTTCATGGCTCTGCCATGCCTGCTCTTGGAGCTTACGGCCGTATTTAGAGCCTTTTTCCATCGCGCGAGCTTGGCGACTATTCTTAGTTTTACGCCCTTCGGTATAGTCAACACTTTTTCTAAAACTACGCTGATTAGCCTCTTTGTAGACTTTCGCACAGCGCACATCATCACCACAACGCACCACGTAAACAGTGGCTTCTTTACCACTCATCAATTGACGAATGACATCATCGACTAATCCATCTTCAACTAGCGGCTTTAGTCTTTCAGGAATCTTCATTTATGCTTGCTCAAGTTAATGTCAATCAAGCTAGCATTATTCATCAAGCAACTCGCCACCAATTGCCCAATCTTCATAAGCCACTTCATCAAATGTAATATAAGTGTAACTTGCTGGTTTATTCGCCACACGTTGCATAGTCTCAGTCAATTCTTTGGCAATTTCTTTTTTTTGTTCGCGAGTGAGTGCGCCGGCATGTTTAATATTGATATAAGGCATGATTTCCCCTTCAGAATTCGTCAAGTTTATATGCTAGCTTATAGGCTACAAAAAAGCAGTCATTTTTAAGTTGTTTTCGCATTCATAGTCAAGCAAAAATGTGGTTAACGCTATAATGTGAATGTTCTTAATAAACTTACCATACCAGTCATCATCCAATGCTCAGTTACCGCCACGCTTTTCATGCAGGCAATCATGCCGATGTACTCAAACACTTTGTGCTCATGCAAGTTATCGCGCATGCCACGCAAAAAGACAAGCCTTTTTGGTATATCGACACCCATGCAGGCGCCGGACAATACTCACTAGACGCTGGCTATGCAACACAAAATGCGGAATATGAATCAGGGATTGCTAAACTTTGGAACGAAAGCGACTTACCTCAGCCGCTATTAAATTATGTGGGCTATATTAAAACCTTAAATCAGCCTTCTAGCCCTAAAACGGCGAAGCTAAAAATGTATCCTGGCTCACCGCTATGTGCTCAAGCGCTTCTCAGAGCAGACGACCGTATGCGCTTATTTGAATTCCATCCAAGCGACTTTGATATTTTGCACGAAAACTTCAAAGGTCATCGACGCACCGTCAGAGTTGACATGAATGATGGATTTTCTCGTATCAAGTCGATACTGCCGCCACCGCCACGACGCGCAGTAGTGTTAATCGACCCGCCGTACGAAGAAAAACAAGACTATCAACGCGTAGTTGAGATGATTAAAGATAGTCTGCAACGCTTCGCTACTGGTACTTACATCATATGGTATCCGCTACTTCAGCGCCCAGAACCGCATCAAATGATAGAAAAAATAAAGCAACTCGATTTAAAAAGCTGGCTCAATGTAAGTTTGACAGTTCAAGAGCCCTCGATTGATGGCTTTGGTATGTATGGCAGTGGCTTATTTATTGTTAATCCACCTTGGACACTGCCGAACACATTGAATGAAGTAATGCCTTATTTGACTGAGAAACTTGCGATTGATGATGGCGCAAGTTTTGAGATCAACAACCATATTAGTTAAATACTTTGTGCTTCCAAGTGCGTATCTGAGGCTGGTTCTTTATAAAGATTGAAGTGATAAACCGTTAAAGTTCGACCATCTTCTGTTTCAACTTTTATGCGCCACTCTCCTGGCTGTATATTCTGTTTGTAGGTATAGCCTCGGAAACCGCCCTGCCTTCCACCTGACAAGCCAAAACCAATTCGCGATGCTGCTTGCCAGCCCTGCTTTTCATTGTAATGCTCCCAACGATGATAAAGCGATGTGCTAATCCCGCTTGGCGCAAACACAGCCGAAACGCAATAAACACGGCCTCCCGCAGGCACATGCAAATCATTAGAAAGCAAACGCCAAGGTTTATACCAAGGCGACTTTTCTATCTCAATTACCATGTCGCCATTATTTTTTTCAAGATTGAGTCCGATTTGCATATCGCGCTTCACCAATGGGACTGGCGGAATAAAGTCTAATATGTAAGTAAAACTCAATACCCCAGCAATCGCCCAAACAGGCCAAGATCGCCCTGGGCATCCTGGTGTTTTTTGACGTAAATAATGGGTGAGTGCAGCGCCAGCAAGCGTGCTCAAATAAAACCAAATCGGAAGAATACTGCCCAATATAAAAGGCAGTAAGAAGTTAAACACCAAAATCGCACACAAACCAAAAAGCGCCCAAGTCAGCGTAAATCGATGGTATTGATTGTCAATATACTCATTAGCAACGAGCAAGAAACCCAACCCCAATGACCAAAACAGCGCGAGGAAATGATTCGCACTTTTAAAATACATAATAAATAGGCAACTAAATAGGCTGCCGAATAGAAATTGTAAGATAAAAATTAGGGCGTTTTTTTGCCACGCTGGACGTATGGAATGTTTTAATTGTTCCATTCCAGACATTGAGACATAGGAATGACTTCTATGCCCCATCCAATAAAGAATCAAACCAGCAGCAAGTAAATATGACGCAAGCAACCACAAATCAGAAGGATTAATTTGGCGACCAATCGTGAGCGCATCCCACAAAAATCCGCCAAAAAAAGCAATCGCTGGCAACAGATTTTTTAAGCTCAATGTCATATCGAACTTAAAGAACCTTGCTAGGAGCTTACTAAGAAATTTAAACACACTAGGAAGTTTTAAAAAACTAAGAAACTTGAGCAATGCCTATTACTTTTTTAGGTTGATACGCATCCATCAAATTGAAGTTGAGGTACTGATAGATGGCTGCATGATGTGCACTGATCGTGTCACCGACCACTTGTAAGTACTCTGCCGTTGTTGGTAAGCGGCCTAGTTTTGCACACACCGCAGCAAGCTCAGCAGAGCCTAGGTAAACGCGAGCATCTTTGCCCATGCGGTTATCAAAGTTTCTGGTACTTGTGGAGAAAACCGTAGCTTTGTCAGCAACACGGGCTTGATTCCCCATACAAAGTGAACAGCCTGGCATTTCCATTCTCGCCCCTGCGATACCGAAGGTTGAGTAAACACCTTCGTCTCTGAGCTGCGCTTCGTCCATCCGCGTAGGCGGTGCAACCCATAGTCTGGTTGGAATTGCGCCTTGGCCCTCCAGTACTTTCGCTGCTGCGCGGTAGTGGCCAATATTGGTCATGCAACTACCGATAAACACTTCATCAATCTTGTCGTTCTGGACAGCAGAAAGTGGTTTGATGTCATCTGGGTCGTTAGGACAGGCGACCAGCGGCTCTTTGATTTGGTTGAGGTCAATCTCAAAGATGCGGGCATATTCAGCGTCTACATCTGGTTCAAGCAGGCTTGGATTCGCAAGCCATGCTTGCATTGCTTCAACCCGGCGTTTAAGGGTGCGGGCATCTTCATAGCCATGGTCGATCATGTTCTGCATGAGCACGATGTTAGAGTTTAAGAACTCAATCACAGATTCTTTGTTTAAGCGAACCGTACAACCATTTGCTGAACGTTCAGCAGAAGCATCGGCAAACTCAAAGGCTTGCTCTACTTTCAGATCAGGCAAGCCTTCAATCTCCAGTACTCGGCCGTTGAAGACATTCTTTTTGCCTTTTTTATCTGTGGTGAGTTCACCTGCTTGAATCGCCGCATACGGAATGGCATTCACTAAATCCCGTAAGGTAATACCCGGTTGCATTTCACCTTTAAAGCGAACAAGCACGGATTCTGGCATATCAAGAGGCATCACCCCTAATGCAGCCGCAAAGGCCACTAAGCCTGAACCTGCTGGGAAGGAAATACCAATTGGGAAACGTGTATGAGAGTCACCACCCGTTCCCACGGTATCAGGTAATACCATACGATTAAGCCATGAGTGGATGACCCCATCACCAGGAAGAAGCGATACACCGCCACGGCTAGACATAAACTCAGGGAGACTATGTTGTAACTTGATATCCACAGGCTTAGGATAGGCTGCGGTATGACAGAAGCTTTGTATCACTAAGTCAGCGCTGAAGCCTAAGCAAGCCAGCTCTTTCAGTTCATCACGGGTCATGCCGCCTGTGGTGTCTTGTGAGCCTACTGTTGTTACTTTAGGTTCACAGTAAGTGCCAGGACGAACACCCACGCCTTCAGGTAAACCACAAGCACGGCCCACCATCTTCTGTGCGAGGGTGTAACCCTTGCCAGTATCTTTAGGGGCGATTGGGTGAATAAAAAGATCTGAAGGTGGCAAGCCTAATGTGTTGCGCGCGTTGGTTGTCAATCCTCGGCCAATGATCAGAGGAATACGACCACCGGCACGAACTTCATCCGCAATGGTAAGTGGCGCCATGTCGAAGGCAGCAAGAGTTGAACCTGACTCATCACTAATAGTACCTTGATAAGGACGAATCACAATGATATCGCCAGTGCTTAATTGACTCACATCACATTGAATTGGAAATGCACCAGAGTCTTCTGCGGTGTTAAAGAAGATAGGTGCTATCTTGCTTCCGATCACTACACCACCATTACGTTTGTTTGGGATATGAGGAATATCATCACCCATGAACCACTGAAGTGAGTTAATGGCTGATTTACGTGATGAACCTGTACCGACCACATCACCGACATAAGCAATAGGTAAACCGTGCTTGACTTTGAGTGCTTCTATCTGCGCAATACCATTAGGCATCTTGTTAACAAGCATTGCTTTGGCGTGTTGCGGAATATCAGGACGAGACCAAGCTTCTTGTGCTGGAGAAAGATCATCTGTATTGGTTTCACCTGAGACTTTAAATACCACCACACGAATTTCATCGGCAAGTATAGGCCGCGCAGTAAACCATTCACCTGCCGCCCAAGATTCAATCAGTTTCTTCGCATGCGCATTACCTGCCTTCATTTTAGATGCCACATCGTGATATGCATCAAACATGAGGATGGTGTTTGATAAAATACGACCGGCTCCTGCTGCAAGCGCAGCATCACTGCTATCTAACAAGGCCACCAATGCTTGAACGTTGTAGCCACCTAACATCGTCCCAAGCAGCTTCACTGCGTGATTCGGTGAAACCAAGGCTGACTTTGCAGTACCCTTTGCCACATCCGCTAAGAACGCCGCCTTTACATATGCAGCTTGGTCAACTCCTGCAGGTATACGGTTCTCGAGGAGATCAACAAGTTCTGGTGCATCTGAAGAACTCGCAGGTGTTGTTTTAAGTAGTTCAACAAGTGATGCAACTTGCTCAGTGCTGAGCGGCAACGGAGGCAGGCCAAGAGCTGAACGTTCAGCAATGTGAGTGTGGTAAATGGTCAGCATTTAAATTCCAAGCTTTTAAATAAATGAATAATTAGAAACAATTATACAGGCGGCGCAGTTGGCTTCCAACGATAGCTTAAAAACTGCCGACAAAACCTACTGAATGAGGTGCAATGAATATGCCGGAACCGACAAGTTAATAATTTTCGGTTAAATTAATAAAGAGATTTTGCAAAAGATGAACCGCAACTTTTATTGTCGGCAGACTTTTCCATAGCATCAAAGACCTTGCCTTGGTAACCTTTTCCATGCGTGGACTCAATAAAAACACGTATTTCATGGACACTGACAATGCCATCATGGTCTTTATCCATCGCCGCAATGCTTTCAGCAACCGTCATGAAAGGCAATGAGGAATTTGGCAAACCTTCTTTGGCATAGGCGGCACAAGTAAGCAGTGTCATGCACCAAAAGAATACAAAATTTTTGAGTTGCTTTCTTTTCATCATTGAAAGATTACGCTTTTTTACGATTAACGAATACTTAAATATTGCACTTTTCTTCTTACCACCAATTTGGTTTTATTCGTTTTGATAAGGCAATCCATAAAATAAATACAGAAAAAGCATCATCTCAATTTTTGACTAAGCCTGATGTAGGGTAAAATTAGTTTATTCGTAATTTTGAACTAAATCAGCATCGAAAAAGGTTGTTTATGGAACTCACGCCACTTAATGCGCTATCACCTTTGGATGGTCGCTATCAATCAAAAGTTGACCCACTCCGCGCTTACTTTAGTGAATATGCACTTATCAAGCACCGTGCTTTAGTGGAAGTTGAATGGCTTAAGGCCTTGGCTGCCTTACCTGAGATCGAAGAAGTTACGCCATTAAGTAAAG
The DNA here is from genome assembly GCA_040401435.1 of Candidatus Methylopumilus sp. Classification (GTDB taxonomy): domain Bacteria; phylum Pseudomonadota; class Gammaproteobacteria; order Burkholderiales; family Methylophilaceae; genus Methylopumilus_A. The sequence goes on along the minus strand of JBBAON010000009.1, from coordinate 72,213 downwards.
AAACGATTAAAGAACTAAATGATGCGATTGCTAACTTTGGTGAAGCAGATGCATCGCAAGTAAAATTAATTGAAGCGCGCACCAACCATGATGTGAAAGCGCTTGAATATTGGCTTAAAGAAAAGTTTGATGGCAATGCAGAAATCAAAAAAGCCAGTGAATTTATTCACTTTGCCTGCACAAGTGAAGATATTAACAACTTAGCTCATGCCCTAATGCTGAAGGGCGCGCGCAATACATTGATGTTGCCGTTCCTAAGCAACCTCATTACTCGTATGACTGAGCTATCTCAGCAACTATCAGCTCAGCCAATGCTCGCACGTACACACGGCCAAACAGCTTCACCAACCACCATGGGCAAAGAGTTTGCAAATGTGGTTTACCGCTTGCAACGACAGCAAAAACAATTAGTCGCCAATGAAATTTTGGGCAAAATCAATGGCGCGGTCGGAAACTTTAATGCGCATTTATCAGCTTATCCAAATGTAGACTGGGAAAAGTTTGCTAAGAAATTTGTTGAAAGTTTGGGCTTAACTTACAACCCAATGACCATCCAAATTGAGCCACATGATTATATGGCTGAGCTATACGATAACCTCTCTCGCATCAACACTATCCTGATTGATATTAACCGAGATGTTTGGGGTTACGTTTCAGTTGGCTATTTCAAACAAAAACTAAAACCGGGCGAAGTCGGCTCCTCAACAATGCCACATAAGGTAAACCCAATCGACTTTGAAAACTCTGAAGGTAATTTAGGCTTGGCAAACGCCATTCTCCGTCACCTTGCTGAAAAGTTGCCGATTTCTCGCTGGCAACGTGACCTCTCCGACTCTACCGTTCTTCGCAATATGGGCGTAGCATTCGGCTATACACTTTTGGGGTATGACTCATGCTTGAGAGGATTAAATAAGCTTGAAATCAATCCTATAAAATTAGCTGATGACTTAGAAAATAGCTGGGAGGTGCTCGCTGAGCCGATCCAAACCGTCATGCGTCGTTATGGTTATGAAAATCCATACGATACACTTAAAGAATACACACGTGGCAAGGCTATCTCTAGAGAGTCGTTGCAGTCTTTAATTAAAGAACTCCAAATTCCTGCTGAAGCTAAGCAGTACTTAATGGAGTTAACGCCTGCTACTTATATCGGCAAAGCGACTGAATTAGTGAGAAATATATAAATGGCTGAAATTCTAGTTCTCTATTACTCACAAGGCGGGGCTGTCCGAGACATGGCGCAAACTATTGCCCGCGGCATTGAGAGCGTTTCAGGTGCTAAAGCCCGTATTCGCACTGTGCCAAAAGTTTCAGCTAACTGCGAAGCGACTGAATCAGAAGTGCCAACGAGCGGCGCGCCTTATGTTGAACTTAAAGACTTAGAAGAGTGCGCTGGTTTGGCACTTGGAAGCCCGACTCGCTTTGGTAATATGGCAGCACCGATGAAGTATTTTCTAGATGGTACGACAAGCTTGTGGCTAAAAGGCGCGCTAATTGGCAAGCCTGCCGCAGTATTTACCTCATCAGGCTCTATGCATGGTGGCAATGAAACAACGCTACTCACCATGATGTTGCCGCTTATGCACCATGGTATGATTTTAGTTGGTTTGCCTTATTCAGAGCCTGCGCTTGGCAACACCACTTCTGGAGGCACACCTTATGGCGCAAGCCATATTGGTGGCGCGATGGATGACAAACCACTCAGCGACGACGAAAAGAAGCTTTGTATCGCTCTTGGCAAACGCTTAGCGGAAACTGCCTTAAAGCTTTGCGCATAATGACCAACACCGCAAACACCGTTCAAAAATTACGACTTGGTGCGTCGCTTAGCTTGGTCGCTCTCATTATCCTAAGTTTAGCTTGGGAATGTGTATTAGCGCCAATTAAACCAGAAGGCTCAAAATTAGTACTTAAAGCCATTCCACTACTATTGCCACTTTTCGGCATTCTCAATGGCCGTCGTTACACTTATCAATGGGCAAGCATGTTCATATTGATATACTTCACTGAAGGTGCAGTAAGAGCTTGGGCTGATCAAGGCCTTTCGGCAAAGCTCGCGTTGATCGAAGTATTACTGACTGTAATTTTCTTTGCATGTACTATTTTTTATGCAAAATTAACAAGGCAGGCAAAATAATAGCCAAACAAATAAGCGATATAATTCATTCATGTTAATTCTTCTTTCTAACGACGACGGCTACTTTGCACCAGGCCTTGCCACTCTTGCTGAACACGTTTCAAAAGTCGCAGACATTGTGGTCTTTGCACCAGAACGGAATCGAAGTGGTGCCAGCAATTCCCTTACACTAGACAGACCACTAACCGTGCGTCAGGCTAGCAATGGATTCTACTTTATAAACGGCACGCCTACTGACTGCGTGCATTTGGCAGTCACTGGTTTAATCGAAAAACTCCCCGACATGGTTATTTCAGGCATTAATGATGGTGCGAATATGGGTGATGACACCATCTATTCAGGTACAGTTGCCGCGGCGATGGAAGGCTACTTGCTGGGCATTCCCTCTTTTGCAGTTTCAATGTCTCAGCATAATGCTACTCATTTTGAAACAGCTGCTAAAGTTATTGTTGAGCTTATTGAACACTATAAAGCGAATGCTTTTCCACCACCTGTTTTAATGAATGTCAATGTGCCTGATGTGCATTACTCAGAAATTAAAGGCAAGGTAGTTACCCGCCTAGGCAAACGACATAAGGCTGAGCCAGTTATTAAATCTAAGTCACCACGTTGTGAAACGCTATACTGGGTTGGTCTGGCTGGCGCCGCTGCTGATGCAGGTGAAGGCACAGATTTTTATGCTGTGGCCAACAATCAAGTATCCCTAACACCCTTACAGGCTGACTTGACCAATCACAACCAATTACATGCATTAAAAAACTGGGTGAAATAGCGTGATTAGAAATACCTCAGGCATTGGCATGACCTCACAACGTACGCGAGAAAGAATGCTTTCACGCTTGCGTGAACAAGGCATTAAAGACGAAGTCACGCTTTCGGCCATGGGAGAAATTCCACGCCATATTTTTGTAGATGAAGCCCTTGCTACACGTGCTTATGAAGACGTCTCCTTACCGATTGGCTTTGGCCAAACAATCTCTCAGCCTTACACAGTTGCGAAAATGACAGAAATATTGCGGGCAGGCCGCCCGCTTGGCAAGGTGCTTGAAATTGGCACTGGTTGTGGCTATCAAACTGCCGTTCTTTCTAAAGTAGCTAGCGAAGTCTATTCACTAGAACGCATTAGCCCGCTTGTGATGAAAGCGCGTAAACATTTACGCGAAATCCGCATGAGCAATATCAAACTTAAACATGCGGACGGCACCATGGGATTGCCTGACTTTGGTCCGTTTGACGGCATTATCGTTACCGCTGCCGCAAGTCATATTCCGGAGGATTTAATGCACCAGCTTGCATTAGGTGGCCGCATGGTGATTCCTGTTGGTACTGAGGAACAAATCTTGTATTTAATCGAGCATATCGACAATAACGGGATTCCAGAATTCAAGAAAACAAAACTAGAGCCTGTGAAGTTTGTACCTTTACTTGGTGGAACGAACTAATGAGAACCATGCTAAAGCTTAATGTTGCTCTCTTTAGTCTTATATTGGCAGCCTGCTCTAGTACACCTAATCGAGCCCCCGTCATTGAACGCTCATCTGAACCGCCTAAAGCAAAAACAACGCAAGCGATTAAAAAGACCAGCATAAAGAGTAATCTAAACAGCAAAGATTGGCGCCCAGAAAGCTATACCGTCAAGAAAGGTGACACGCTTTACAGCATCGGTCTTGAGTTTGGCGACGACTACAAAGAGATCGCCCAAAACAACAACATTAGCGCGCCATACAACATTCGCGTGGGTCAGCAGCTCAAAATTAATAGCTCCTCAAGCAACAACCCAGCCCAAGTTAATAATAACGATGGCGTTGTTATCAAACCGCTGAATAGTGAGAGCAAAATTACCCAAAATCAAAACAACATTGTCAGTCCAGCTGAAATTCCGTCACTTAACTCGCCGAAAGCAATGCGAGAACCATACAGTGAACAGGCTGTAAGCAATAATAAAGCCACAAAACCAAATGATAATAAAGCGACTGATACAAAAGCATTGGAAACCAAACCCACTGATAGTCTTCAAGTGAGCGAAGATTCAATGGATTGGGGGGCTCCAACCAAAGGCAAAATCAAAACAGCATTTAATGAAGGCGCTAGTGCAAAAGGTATTGATATTGAAGGCGTGATTGGGCAAGATATTAACGCCGCAGCAAATGGCAAAGTGATTTACAACGGTTCAGACTTGCGCGGCTATGGCAATCTAGTGATCGTGAAACATAATAAAGATTATCTTTCTGTATACGCTCATAACGGCAAGATTATAGTAAAAGAAGGTCAAGCAGTGTTTAAAGGACAAAAGATAGCTGAAATGGGCAACTCTGGGACTGATGCAATAAAGCTTCACTTCGAAATTCGCTATCAGGGAAAATCAATTGACCCCACTAAGTTTTTGGCTGGCCTATAAATACGATATTACAAGCCAATGATTTGTTTTGCAGTCAATAAAAAAGCCGCTGAGATAAGCGGCTTTTTTCATTCCAATACGGATTATTTCTTATCTTCTTCCGCGTAATACTGACGCACTTGCTCAATATCGAAATCACGTGCCCATTCGATAAGTTTGTCTAAGGCTGGCGCACCTATTTCACCTTGTTGCGCATGAATACCTGCTTGTTCACGAACAATTAAAATGCCTGGAATTTTGGTGACTTCAAAGTACTCAGCTATTTCAGGATTCGCTTCAGTATTCACCATGCCAAACAAAATATCAGGATTTTTTTCTGCAGCAGCTTCAATCACTGGTGTAAAAGCAACACATGGCTCACACCATGGCGCCCAAAAATCAACGATCACAAATGGATTATTGACGATAGTTTCTTTGAAATTTTCTTTATTGAGTTCAACTACAGCCATGATGTTTCCTATCTTTAATTTTTTTACTGGATTTTTTAAAACAATTTTTTATCTAAAAACCATTCTATCAGATGCCATGCAAATACCGAAACTCGCTCTTAACAAGCTGTCCGATAAACATTAAACAATCGGCTTATCCCAAGCGCCATCGAAAAACAAAGCGCCCATCTCACGTCGACTTCGTGGTGCTGTTTCACGCGCAAGCAAATCACCTGCCACCTCATCTATATCTTTTAGATAACCAACTGAAATCATCGCCATCAAAGTATATTGCTCGGGAATACCAAAGGTTGCTCGCGCTTTATCCACGCTAAAACCACCCAATTGATGAGCACTTAAGCCCATGCTGCTTGCTTGCAGACAAAGGTTAAGTGCTGCCGCACCGGTGTCATACTCTGCCCAGCGGTTAGGCTGACCATTTTTAGTGAATAAAGTATCCGCGCAAATCAAACACAGAAATGGAGCATCTTTTACCCAAGATTGATTGCCTTCCACAAGACAGTCAAAAGCTTGTTGCCAAGACTTTTGGTCAAGAGCCTTATTCCAAACCAAAATCCGCCAAGGTTGGTCACCCATACAAGATGGTGCCCACCGAGCAGCTTCTAATAGGGCTAGTACTTTTTCATGCGCAATTGGCTTGCTTTCGTCATATGCTCTTCCACTCCAGCGCTCTGCAATGGTTGGGTCGATAACTACTTGGGTAATCGCTGGCTTTTTCATAATTTTAACTTTTAAGTTTAGTGCTTACAAAGTTGGGCAGTCGGTATAGCCTTTTTCAGTGCCTCCGTAAAAGCTTTTTGAATCCGCTTCATTAAGAGGTGCGTCTTTTCGGAAACGTTCAACTAAATCAGGGTTCGCAATAAAGGGCACGCCATAGGCTACAGCATCCGCATGACCACATGCAATCGCCGCATTACCGCGTGCTTTGTCGTAAGACAAATTCGCCATGTAAGGAGATTTGCAAAGTTTACGCATCGTATCAAAATCAAATGGATTAGCCACGCCGCCGCCATGAATACCACCCTCGACCACATGCAAATAAGCTAATTTAAATTGATTGAGTTGTTCAGTCACGTAATTAAATAGTGCTTGTGGGTTGCTATCTGACATATCGTTAAATGGATTCACTGGTGAAAGACGTAAACCCACCTTATCGGAGCCTATTGCTTCTACTACTACCTTTGTCACTTCCATCAGTAATCGCGCACGATTTTCAATGCTTCCACCGTAAATATCAGAGCGTTTATTACTGCAGTCGCGTAAAAACTGATCTAGCAAGTAACCATTAGCTGAATGGATTTCCACGCCATCAAAACCTGCTTTAATGGCACTTTTACTGGCTTGAACGTAATCCGCCACGATACCTGGCAATTCACTTGCATCTAAAGCACGTGGCTCAACATAATCTTCCAATCCATTAAAGGTTAAAGCTTTACCCGCAGGCTTCACTGCTGAAGGTGCAACTGGTGTTGCACCATTTAATAAACTTGGGTGGAGAAATACGACCCACATGCCACAATTGAATCACAATCTTGCCACCCTTGGCATGCACAGCATCTGTTACTTTTTTCCAGCCCTCAACCTGGGCATCAGTATAAATACCTGGTAATAAAGGGTAACCATGACCCATCATTGAGATTGGGGTTGCTTCAGTAACAATCAATCCAGCGGTAGCGCGCTGTTCGAAGTAAGTCACGTTAATATCTTGCGGAACGCCCTCCATGCTAGAACGATTACGGGTTAATGGCGCCATCACCATACGATTGCTCATCGCAATGCTACCTAGTTTTATTGGGCTAAATAAATCGCTCATCGTCTATCCTTTATCAAAACTTCTAAAATAAAATGGTTCAAAAACTTAATTCGTTTTAATGCCTTCAATCAGTAAAGTTACTTCAACCTCGTCACCGACTGGGCTACCAGCTTTGCCCCATGTAAAACCAAAATCCGAAGCCTTTAGGCTTGTATGCGCTTCAATACCATTGCGATAGCCACCCCAAGGATACTTAGCATAGCCTAATAACTTGAAAGGAAATGTCATTTCTTTCGTAACACCATGCAAGGTTAGCTTGCCCGTAATTACCCCTTCATTGGCATTTTTACTCGCAATCACTTTTGTACTGACAAATTGCATATCCGCAAAATGTCCCACATCTAAATACTCTTCTTTTTTAATGTGCTCATCACGCTTAGTGGAACTTGTATTCACACTCAATAAATTGATTTTAGCATCCACGGAAGAGTTTCAGAGATTGGCGCGATCAATACTGATATTGCCAGTCACATCGCTAAACGTGCCAGACAGTTTTGATACAACATGACGAATCCTGAAATTTGCAAAGCTATGGGCATTATCGATCTTATATGTTTCAACTTCAGCATATGCACTCACTGATGAAGCTAATAAAATAGCTAGGAATATTACTTTAGATAATTGACGCATTGAAACTCCGAATAAAAATATTAAATTTACGGCAAATCAAACATAAGCACTTCGATATCGGTCTCTGCTTGGATAGTCAAATCAGAAGACACTTCTAACGCAATCCCATCGCCCTGCCCTAGCAACTCTCCATTTACGCGCAAACTACCTTTCGCTAATTGCAAATATGCACTGCGACCTTCAAGCGCTTGATAAAGAAGTGAATGATCTGCCTGCAAACAAGACGCCCATAAATTAACGTCCTGATGAATCAACAATGAGTCATCTCTCGCATCTTGCGATGCAATTAAACACCAGCGATTTTGCTTGCGTGAGGCATCAATATGTTTGTCTTCGTAACTAGGTGTGAGGTTATTCTGCGCTGGCGTTAACCATATTTGAAGCAGATGGGCCTCTTCTGTTGAAGATGGGTTCGTTTCTGCATGCACGATACCCTTACCAGCCGTCATTCGTTGAACATCTCCTGCTTTAATCACAGAACCGTTACCAAGGCTGTCTTCATGCGCAAGCTCACCAGCTAGCATATAAGTGATGGTTTCCATGTCTTTATGCGGGTGCATGCCAAAACCATGATCCGGTGCAACCATATCCTCATTAATCACTCTCAAGACAGAAAACTCCATACGCGAAGGATCGTAATAGCGGTTAAATGAAAACGAATGATAACTATTTAACCAGCCATGATTAGCATGACCACGTGATGCTGAGCGTCGAATTTCCATAAAGCCCTTTTCATAAAATAAACAATACGTATGCAATGATGACCATTCTAATGAATTAAAAGTAAAATGAATGACAATTAATCTTAAAAGCTTAATTTCGAGATGAACGAACAAGACAAAATATTCATGCAAGCGGCAATCGACCTTGCTAGGCGGGCCGCCGAAAATGGCGAAGTGCCTGTGGGTGCGGTCGTCGTTAAAGATGGTGAGATTATTGGTCGTGGTAGCAATGCCCCTATTAGACTTCAAGACCCAAGCGCCCATGCTGAAATATTAGCGATGCGTGATGCTGCTAAAAATATTGGCAATTATCGCTTGGTTGATTGCACGTTGTACGTCACCCTAGAGCCATGTGCAATGTGTACAGGTGCGATTCAGCATGCACGTATTACAAACCTCATTTATGGCGCTAGTGACCCTAAAACAGGCGCTTGCGGCAGCGTGGTTAATTTAATGACTGAAGAAAAACTCAACCATCACACTAAAGTCAAAAACGGGCTGCTTGCAGAAGAAGCAGGTCAAATACTCTCCGATTTTTTTAAGCAACGTCGACTAAATAAAAAACCACGCCAGTAAAATAGCAAAAATTAAATTTCATAAAAAAACCCGCCGAAGCGGGTTTTTAAATATTCAACCAATCGGTTATTGATTCACTTAGTCTCTATCGTTACCCATCAAACTCATCAAAATACTCAATAAATTCACAAATAGGTTGTAGATATTTAGATACAAACTCAACGTTGCCATCACATAGTTAGTTTGGCCACCGCGTACTATCTGGTTTACATCATACAAAATGTAGCCTGAGAAAATAAGCACTGAAATACTTGAAATCATCAAGTGGGCTGGATCAAAGTGAAAAAACATGTTTGCTAGCGAAGCAACTAATACTAAAATCAAACCAACAAATAAGAACTTACCTAAACCACTAAAATCACGCGCTGGGCTAGAGGCAATGGCAGCCAAACTAAAAAAAGTAACTCCAGTACCTGCGGCCGCGAGACCAATTATTTCACCACCATTGCGAAGATGTAAAGCCGCTTGCAGGATGGGACCCAGCATAAGGCCGAAGATAAACGTCATGGCTAATAAAAGCCAGACGCCTGCAACACTATTTTGATTCGCAGCAATAAGTTTGAACATTCCAAACATCACCACTATAAAGCCAATTGCAAAAATGAACGGATGAGCCGCCATAAATCCAAAGTTCATTTGCAGACCAAAGTAAGCGCCTATGATGGTTGGAATCATGGTTAAACCAAGCAAGGCGTAAGTGTTACGCAGCACGCGGTTTTGAATATCCGCAGCAGTAGTTGAACGACCAATTACTTGAACATCATCAAACATTACAATTTTCCTTATCAAAATATTGCCAAACAGCAACACCTCTAAGATAGCGACTTTAGGATTAAGTTTCAAGCCTATTTTTGTGACAAATCATTAAAAGATTACTAAAACAAATCCTGCTCAGACTTACCTACTAAATCGACACGTTTTACCGCCGCAACAAACTCCGCATCTTCATGCAAATGGTCCATATCTTTTGGAGATCGACCACCATGCATACGCGCCAATCTTGCCCGGCTTGCACCTGTCATATCCCATTTAAGATTTACCAATAACTCATCGGCTTTATCTGGCTGGTTGCATAAGAGCACCATATCACACCCTGCATTAAGCGCGGCTAAAGCACGCGCTGTAACATCACCAGCTACCCCAGCCCCTTCCATGGAAAGGTCATCACTAAAAATCACCCCATCGAAGGCCAAACGCTCACGTAGAACCTTTTGCAACCAGCGCGGTGAGAAACCCGCAGGATTTTTATCGACTTTAGAATAAATCACATGAGCCGGCATAATCGCTTGTATGCCATCATCAATCATCTGACGGAATGGCTGCATATCATTTTGCGCGATTTCATCAAACTCGCGCTCATCCAAAGGAATCGCGACATGGGAATCTGCAACCACATAACCATGCCCTGGAAAATGCTTTCCCACTGCCGGCATATCACCACGTTTTAAGCCGTTCATCAGGGCATAGGCCAGTTCATGAATAGCTTGAGCTTTCACATGAAAAGCACGATTACCAATCACTTGGCTTTCGCCATAATCCATATCCAACACTGGCGTAAAGCTGAAATCCACACCATGCGCACGCAATTCAGCGGCTAAAATCCAACCCGCTTCTTCTGCCAACGCTTTTGCTCTTTTAGGATTGTCATCCCAGATTTTTCCAAACTCACGCATTGGCGGAATCTTAGTAAATCCCTCTTTAAATCGTTGAACCCGTCCACCTTCATGGTCGACAGATATCAATAACGGGGGCTGGCGTACACCATGAATACTTGCTGTCAGCGCCTTTAATTGGGCTGGCGATGCAAAGTTGCGTGAAAACAAAATCACACCACCCACTAAAGGATGCTGCAACCTCTTAATATCCTCTGGGGTAAGTTCTTTACCAACTACATCTAGCATTACTGGGCCAAGTGTCATTTCTTTATCCTCTTACGTCCAAATAGTCGCGCAATCGATCGCCCAATAAATTTACTGCCAAAACCAGCGACATTAAACTCAAGCCTACCGCCAACACATAGTGTGGCGCAATCAACATATAGTGCACACCGTCTCGTAACATTGCGCCCCAGGAAGCATTAGGCGCTTGTATACCCAGACCTAAAAATGACAAACTCGCTTCAGCAATCACCAACCCAGCCATGCTGTAGGTAGCCTCCACCAGCAAAGGTGCGGCTAACAAAGGTAACATGTGCTTAAGCATAATACGCGGCGAAGATGCTCCTAAAGACTCCGCCGCCATGACATGCTGACGCTGTCTTAAGGATAGCACTTGGGCACGCGTTAGGCGGGCATAGCCCACCCACGAAGTAATACAAAGCGCTAATATCAAGTTACTCATTCCAGCACCTAACACTGCCGCAAAGGCAATCGCCAACAATATGCCAGGAAAAGCCAAAAACACATTGGTAACTTGCATTAAAGTACGGTCTATCCAACTACCATAGTAGCCAGAAACCAAGCCAAGCATAATCCCCACAGAGGCAGTAATGGTTGTAACTAACACCACTACCAATAAAGAAACTTGAGCTCCAGCCAGTAAGCGCGGCAAAATTTCACGACCCAAATCATCCAAGCCAAATAAATATCGAAAAGAGGGCTTTGCCAAAATCAAATCTAAATGAATTTGATTGGGCTGAAAATCAACAAAACTTGCAGTAATTGCCGCAAGCACCCAAAAAGCTAACACCCAAACTGACCAGATCTTGAGTCTCATGAAGCAAACTTCACGCGCGGATCTATTTTAGTATAAATAATATCAGTGGCTAAATTGATCATGACATAAAGTAGGGCCACCACCAGCACACAAGCCTGTGTCACAGGATAATCACGCTTTTCAATGGATTCAACTAAAAGGCGGCCGATTCCATCCCAAGAGAAAATAGTTTCTGTAATCACGGTACCTGCCAGCAAGCTACCCAGCTGCAAGCTAAGTACAGTGACAATCGGCAACAATGCGGCACGTAAAGCGTGCCTTAAAATCACGGCACGATCAGCTAAGCCTTTAGCTCTGGCTGTGCGTATAAAATCCTCATGCAGAACTTCCAACATAATGGCACGAATCATTCGAGTCAAAATGGCCGCTAAACCAAATCCCAAAGTTAAGGCAGGTAAAATAATAGAGGTGCGACTTTCCATTCCACTCACGGGCAATAAGTCTAGCCAAAGCGCAAAAATCATCATTAGCATGGGGCCTATCCAAAAATGCGGCATGGCGGAAATAGAAAGACTTAGAAAACTGGCTAATTTGTCAGGCCATTGATTCACTTTTAGTGAAGCAACAATCCCTAAAGGCAGTCCGATTAATATGGCAAAAGATAAGGCCAACAAGGCCAATTTAGCGGTGGCAGGCAAACGTTCTGCGAGCAAATCTACAATTGGTTTTTTAGAGTGAATAGAAACGCCTAAATCGCCATGAGCAAGTTTGTTTAGATAATTTCCAAACTGAACGCAAATAGAGTCATCCAAGCCAAGGTCTGTCCGCAGTTGCATACGATCTGCGTTACTTGCTGATTCACCTAACATCACTTCAACAGGGTCCCCAGGAACAGCATGGACTAAAATAAAGGTAAGCAAGACTACGCCAAACACAACCGGAATTATGCCAAACAAATGCTTTATCATGGCTGAATATCGACTTCTACACCAGCTTCCACCGTATCAAATAAAGTGATCATGTCAGCGTTATGCATACGCACACAGCCATGTGAGCCAATCACGCCCATTGCGTTTCTATCTGGCGTACCGTGGATGTAAATATAACGCTGCATGGTATCGACATCACCTAAACGATTGACACCCACTTCACTGCCAGAAAGCCAAAGAATACGGGTTAAGATCCAATCGCGATTTGGAGATTCAGTCATGAGTGCTGGCGTGCAAATCTCACCTGTAGGACGTCTACCCACAAACACACTTCCCGTTGGAGCACTCTCGCCTATTTTGGCGCGAATAATATGCTTACCAAGAGGCGTACACCCGCTATTCTTTTTACAGCCAGCACCGTTCGCGGCGGTAGAAATAGAAAAGTGCAGAAGGGCTTCATTCTGTGTGTTGAGCACAGTCAAAGTTTGCTGAGAAATAGAAATAACGAGACGCATATAAAGATAGGAATCGCTTAAAAGATCATCTAAAAGCGATTGTAACAAGCTAAAAGGTTTTTAACAGCCTTAATCTTTGAGTTTGCAACTGCGACGCCACTCCCAAGGTGGTGTTGGGTTTTCATCCACCCACAAACCTAGCTTAGCCTTTTTAGCGCTTCCTTCTAACGCATAGAATTGCTCGAAACCTTTGTCGTAATTGCGGTATACCCAAGCATGGCCACTATTCACCATTTCAGCGTTGGCATGAACGCCTTCACAAGTCACATCCCCTACAGTGCGACCATAGCGGTCTGTATTCACTACCGCCACTGTTGCTTGTTTGTTGTAACAAAGCTCAGAAAGCAATTTTTTACCTGCTTGTCCAAAAGGCTGAACTTTTTCAGGGGCATCAATACCGGCTAGTCTGATTTTATGTTGTTGGTTCATATCATCTAACACCGTTAAGGTATCACCATCTGCCACGCCAACCACGCGACCTGCAATACTCCCGCCGGCTGATGCAATAATAGACAGGAATATTGCCGCGCCAAGCAAAGCAATCTTGATGTAGTTTCGACTTGAAAGCGCAGAAATCAGTGGGCGTAATAATATGTTGGTCTTCGGTGTCATTATCTTGATGCCTTTATCGTTTTACTATTACAACAATCAAAGAGGGCCTAATAGATGAATACAATCTAATTCATCAATAAGCTATTCATCCGTTTTACAAAGCTGGCAGGGTCATTGAGCTGCCCGCCCTCTGCCAACAAAGCTTGATCGAACAAAAGATGCACTAAGTCATTAAATTTCATATCATCTTTTTCAGTTTTCAAGCGCGTAACTAAACCATGCGTTGGATTAATTTCTAGTGTTGGTTTGCTTTCGGGTGTTTTTTGGCCTGCCGCTTTGAGCATACGCTCCAAGTTGCCAGACAAGTCATTCTCACCTGCCACTAAACAAGCTGGGGAATCAGTTAAACGGTGCGTCACACGCACTTCTTTCACTTGATCACCTAATGCTGCTTTGATCTTTTCAATTAAGTCTTTAGCCGCATCTTCCACTTGTTTATTTGCTTCTTTTTCAGACTCGTCTTCAAGCTTACCTAAGTCCAAGTCACCTTTAGCAATAGACTGTAGTTTCTTACCATCAAACTCTGTCAAAACACCTAACATCCACTCATCCACGCGTTCTGAAAGCAGCATTACTTCAATGCCTTTTTTGCGGAAGATTTCCAAATGCGGACTGTGTTGCGCTGCAGAAAAGCTGTCTGCCGTGATGAAATAAATTGCCTCTTGACCTTCTTTCATCCGATCAATATAGTCTTTAAAGCTTACTAGTTGTGCTTCAGTGTCCAAATTGGTTGACGCAAAACGAAGCAGGCCAGCGATTTTTTCTTTATTAGCAATGTCTTCACCAGGGCCTTCTTTTAGCACGCGGCCAAACTCGCCCCAGAATGCTTGATATTCCTTCGCGTTGTTTTCAGCTAAGTCCTCTAGCAAGCCTAATACCTTCTTCACTGAAGCAGCTTTAATCGCATCAATATCTTTAGAATGCTGCAAGATTTCACGCGAAACATTGAGTGGCAAATCAGCCGAGTCAATCACACCGCGCACAAAGCGCAAATATTGCGGCATCAGCTTTTCAGCGTCCTCCAAAATAAACACCCGCTTCACGTAAAGCTTAATGCCTTGGCTACGCTCTCGGTCATATAAATCAAACGGGGCCTTGCTTGGCACATAAAGCAAGGAAATATATTCCTGATTGCCTTCTACGCGGTTATGACTCCAAGCCAGCGGATTCTCAAAGTCATGTGAAACATGCTTGTAGAACTCTTGATATTCTTCTTCGGTAATATCGCTTTTAGCGCGTGCCCACAAAGCAGAAGCTTTATTCACAGTTTCATCTTCATCCGTAGGGACTTGTTCGCCATCTTTCCATTCAGATGCCTTCATCACAATCGGCAAGGTGATATGGTCTGAGTATTTACGAATAATGGATTTGAGTTTCCAGTCATTGAGAAACTCATCTTCACCTTCACGCAAATATAAGACGATTTCAGTACCCCGAGTTTTCTTATCTGCAGGCTCTAAAGTGAAGTCGCCTGCTCCCACTGACTCCCATTTGACCCCTTCAGCTTCACCCGCACGAAGCGTGGTTAAACTCACTTTATCCGCAATAATAAACGCTGAATAAAACCCCACACCAAATTGACCGATCAAATTGGCGTCTTTAGCTTGGTCGCCCGTTAGCGAATTGAAGAATTCTTTTGTACCTGATTTGGCAATCGTCCCTATGTTTTCAATCACCTCATCGCGACTCATGCCAATGCCGTTATCAGTGATAGTTAAAGTGCGTGCCGCTTTATCAAAAGCAATGCGAATTTTTAAATCGCTATCACCACTGTAAAGCGTGTCATCAGAAAGCGCAGAAAATCTTAATTTATCTGATGCGTCAGATGCGTTAGATATGAGCTCACGCAAAACAATTTCTTTATTACTGTATAGAGAGTGAATCATCAGCTGAAGTAACTGTTTTACTTCTGCTTGGAAACCTAAAGTCTCTTTTTGAGATGATGAATTCGCCATATTGAAAGCTCCTAAATTACTGGTAAAAAATATCTAATTTTAAATGGGGTTTGTCGTATTTATTTCAAGAGCTGATTTAAAACGATTGCCGCAGCAACCATGCCAAATGGGGCTGTAACACAAACTGATGAGCCGTAGCCAGCACAGTTTAAGCCTGTAATTGCGGTTTCAACCTGACAACTTTCTTCAATCTCTGCATTAGGTTGCAAGACTTGTTCATCAGAATAAATCGCTGTGATACCAAACTTAGCTGGGCTCTTCTTGTGGCTAGTTGACCCCCCAGGAAAACCATGGTCCCGACGGAGTTGATTTCGCACTTTAGCAAGCAATCTATCCCCGACCACCTGTGATAAATCACCATGCTTAATTTTAGTTGGATCTAGTCTGCCACCTGCCCCGCCAACGGAGACAAGTGGGATATTGTTTTTCTTGCAATAGGCAGCTATTGCCACTTTAGCTTTTGCATCGTCGATAGCATCTAGCACCATGTCAAAACTGCCATTTAGCATTTCAGCCACATTGTCTAGCGTCACAAATTCTTCAATCTCATTAACCGCACAAGCAGGGTTAATCGCCTTAATACGCTGTGCCATTGCGGTCACTTTGGCCATGCCAAAAGCGCCATCTATTGCGTGTAGTTGGCGGTTTACATTGGATTCAGCAATATTATCTAAATCAATCAGTGTGATGAAGCCAACAGCGCTTCGCGCCAAAGCTTCAACCGCCCAAGATCCCACACCGCCTATACCGATTATGCAAGCATGAGAAGCTTGGAGCTTAACTAACCCTTGCTGTCCGTATAAACGGCGAACGCCGCTAAAGCGACGTTCATAATCTGGTGAAACACTTTCAACCATCTTTACTTTTCCAGCACAACAAAAGCAGTTGCAAACGCTTTTTCATCTGAAATAGAAAGGTGAGCAAACTGTATGTGTTTTGTTTCCAAACATACTTGTAGTTCAAGCGCCAAATCAAATACTGGCTTACCTAAATCGTCATGATCCACGCCAATATTCTCAAAGGTAGCTGGCTTGCGGATACCAGTGCCGAGTGCCTTAGCAAAGGCTTCCTTCGCGGCAAAACGTTTAGCCAAGAAACGTGCTTTTGTATTCGATCGCTGAAATTCTTGCATCTCGCGTTCACTTAATACACGCATCGCAAAATGATCACCAAAGCGATCTAGCGAATCTTGAATTCGCGCCACTTCAACCAAGTCTGTGCCGACACCATAAA
Organism: Candidatus Methylopumilus sp.; assembly: GCA_040401435.1. Lineage (GTDB taxonomy): Bacteria > Pseudomonadota > Gammaproteobacteria > Burkholderiales > Methylophilaceae > Methylopumilus_A. Next base: position 55,589 of record JBBAON010000009.1, on the reverse strand, counting down.
TCATGGCCTAGCGGGCTGCCTCCATCATCAGCGCTTTCATTTCACGCACGGCGAACTCCCAACCTACAAATACAGCATGTGCCACGATAGCGTGACCAATATTAAGCTCTTCAATGCCAGGAATAGCCGCAACTTGATGCACATTGTGGATATTCAAACCGTGCCCTGCATTCACCACTAATCCTAAAGACAGAGCATGCGCTGTCGCTTGTTGAATACGTGCCAATTCTTTAGTTTGCTCAGCGCCTTCGCTATCTGCAAACTTGCCTGTGTGTATCTCAATAACAGGTGCGCCAGCAGCTTTGGCCGCGTTGATTTGCGCTATATCTGGGGCAATAAACAAGGAAACTCGGATTCCAGCATCAGCCAGCGTTTTGCACACTGATTTAATTCGGTTTAAATTACCAGCGACCTCAAGGCCGCCCTCTGTTGTTCGTTCTTCGCGGCGTTCAGGCACTAAGCAAACGTCTTGTGGCTTCACTTCTAAAGCGATACCCACCATTTCGTCGGTGACCGCCATTTCAAAGTTCATTTTCGTTTGAAGTAATGGACGAAGCGCGTAAACATCCGCATCTTGAATATGGCGTCTATCTTCACGCAAATGAATAGTGATGCTGTCAGCACCAGCTTCTTCGGCACGCAACGCTGCTTGCACCACGCTTGGATATTGAGTGCCACGCGCTTGGCGCAAAGTGGCTACGTGGTCGATATTGACGCCTAATTTGATGTTGGAACTTGCCATCATAAATCCTGTAAATCAATTAAAAGTTGTTTGGTGTGCAAGGGCTTATCACCCAAATAATGCGCCAGCAAAAGCCGCATTAACAGCTTACTTTGCTGTTGCGTTTGCGCATCTGCATAATCATCCTGCGCCATGTCTAGCAGTGTTTTACCAGACAATCGTACGCCATTTTCTTGATAGTCATGCTTGTGAGATACGGGACCGACTTCTGGCACATAGTAATATTGTACTTCAGCAATGACTGGCTCATCCCGCATATTGTGAGTTAATGGAACGGCATAGCCTAATGCTTGCAATAAACGTAACTCAAACCGGCGCAGAATATTGGCTGAGTCATCCGGTGCCAGCGAAAGCAATTTCAACGTTTGTGTGTACTCATCAAACAAGGCTTCGTGAGCATCTTCACGTGGCAATAAACGAAGCAGCAGTTCATTGAGGTAAAAGCCGCACATCAAAGCCTCGCCTTGAAGCATTAACAAGCCAGCATACCATTCTAGAGAATGCAGCATTTTAAGCTCTAACTTACCCGACCATGCACCAAGCAAAGGCTGAAATGACTGCAACATGCCACGCATCGCTGAGCGCGGTCTTCTAGCGCCCTTTGCGACCGCCGATACTCGTCCAAAGTCACGGGTAAAAAGCTCAACGACTAGGCTCGTCTCTTTAAACGGATAAGTGTGCAGAACGTAAACTGGCTGATTGTCCTGACGAGAGATACTGCTAACAACCATTTAGAAGCCTTTAAATTCTAGTAACCCAATGATCTAATAACCCAAGCTTTTGAGCGCACGCTCATCATCCGCCCAACCACCTTTTACTTTCACCCACGTTTCAAGCCAAACCTTACCATCAAACAGCTTTTCCATGTCTTGACGAGCTTCTGTTGAAATCTTCTTGAGCTTATCGCCACCCTTGCCAATTAGCATTGGCTTTTGGCTTTCTTTATCCACAATAAATGCGGCATGAATACGGCGCAAATTACCTTCCATTTCAAACTTTTCAATTTCAACAGTAATCCCGTACGGGACCTCTTCACCCAAAAAGCGAAAAGCTTTTTCACGTAACAATTCGGCTGCTAAGAAACGCTCATTTTTATCAGTAATTTCATCTTCACCATAAATGGCGTCTTGTTCAGGCAGGTGCTTACGCACAGCACTTAATAGCTCATCTAAATACAAGCTCTTTTTAGCACTCACAGGGACAATCGCAGCGAACGGGAACAACAAATCAAAGTCTTGAATCAATGGCAATAAGTTACCTTTATCACCCATCAAATCTGCCTTATTCACAACCAACAAAACGGGCTTATCCTTCGGCAATAAATTCAAGACGATTTTGTCTGCATCGCCAAGATGCATAGGCTCAATCACGAAAAGCACAACATCGACTTCATTAAGTACTTGCGTCACTGTTTTGTTGAGTGTTTTATTCAGTGCATTGATATGCTTTTGCTGAAAGCCTGGCGTATCGACAAACAAGAATTGCGTATCTTCGGTGGTGTGAATTCCAAGTAAGCGATGTCTAGTTGTTTGTGCTTTTCGAGAGGTAATGCTGAGCTTCATCCCCATAATGTGGTTGAGTAAGGTCGATTTACCAACATTTGGACGACCAACAATGGCAACGGTGCCACAGCGGAATGGTGTATTTTGAGTCATGGGTAAGCTTTCATTTTACGCAAGCGCTTAGGCTGTTATTTGTTGATAGGCAAGCTTAGCTGCTTCTTGCTCAGCGTTACGGCGACTCGTACCTTCACCTTGTGTGGTGATATTGAATTTTGCAACTTTGCACTCGACAAGAAAAGTCTGGGAATGTGCCTCACCCTCAATTGCCAAGACTTCGTAGCTCGGTACGTCGATTTTTTTAGATTGTAGATATTCTTGCAATAAGGATTTAGGATCTTTGCCTATAGATTTCGGGTCTATTTTTTCAATTAAAGGTGTAAACAATTTAATTACAACCGCCTCAGCAGCATCAAAGCCAGCATCTAAAAATACCGCGCCAATAATTGCTTCCAAGGCATCCGCCAATACTGAGGGGCGACGCCAACCACCACTTTTCAACTCACCCTCACCTAAGCGTAAGGCCTCGCCAATATTGTGCGCCAATGCTATTTCACCCAGCGTTGGCTCTTTGACCAAATGGGCACGTAAGCGACTTAAATCACCCTCATCTAATTTAGGGAACGCAATATAAAGTTGGCTGGCGATAATCAAGTTCAGAACACCGTCACCCAAAAACTCTAAACGCTCATTATTAACACTGCCAAAACTACGATGCGTTAAGGCCTGTGTTAATAAAGCTTGTTGATGAAAATTGTAGCCAATTAAACGCTGAAGTCCAAAAGCAGTAGGATTAGTCATGGTGGAATCAGAATCTAATCAATGCTCAGCCGACGGCTTAAACTTTGCATTAACATCAAATCTTTGAAAAGGAGCTTTGACCATTAGTGAATGCTCGTACCAATACGTTTAAATTGATCAAAATTCCACCAAATAAAGAAGGCTTTGCCTACTAGATTTTTCTCTGGTACAAAGCCCCAATAACGGCTATCTCGGCTATTATCACGATTATCACCCATTGCAAAATAGTGGCCAGGAGGCACTTCAAAAGCGCCTTCGCGGCTCATGCTATTTTCTTCAATTAACAACTCATGTCTGACATTACCTAACTGCTCTTCAAATCGTTTAGCATGCACTTGATTCAAGCCACCACTTTCATATGTGTAGTCAGCAAGGTAAGTCATATCCAGCTTTTGGCCATTGATAAATAGCTGCCTATCTTGATAAAGAATCTTATCACCCGGCAAGCCAACCACACGCTTGATGTAATCAATCGACGGATCTGGTGGGTAGTGAAAAACAAATACATCGCCACGTTGAGGATGATGCATTTCAATAAATGTATTATTCAAGATTGGCACACGCAAACCATATGTGAATTTATTTACTAAAATAAAATCACCTGCAAGCAAGGTTGGCATCATAGAGCCAGAGGGTATTTTAAAAGGCTCAGCAACAAAGGAGCGAATCAAGAAGACTACTAAAATAACGGGGAAAAAGCTTTTTGAATATTCAACGAGCATTGGATCTGGCGCATTGATCGCACGATTTTTACGCAAAACAAGAATATCCAGCAACCAGATAAAACCAGTCACTAATAAAACTACGACCATAAATAACGCGAACATCATGCTAATTGCCCTTTAATTTTTATTGTTATCTTTTATTTATCTTCAACACGTAAAATGGCTAAGAATGCTTCTTGCGGGATTTCAACATTACCCACTTGCTTCATGCGTTTTTTACCCTCTTTTTGCTTCTCTAGCAATTTCTTCTTACGACTAACGTCGCCACCATAACATTTTGCCAATACGTTTTTACGCATGGCTTTAACTGTTTCACGCGCAATAATGTTGGCACCAATGGAGGCTTGAATCGCCACGTCAAACATCTGACGAGGAATTAACTCACGCATTTTAGCCGCCACTTCGCGACCACGATAAACCGCATTTAATCTATGCACGATAAGAGAAAGCGCATCGACGCGGTCGCCATTCACCATAATGTCTAACTTAACCAAATCAGCGGCACGGAACTCTAGGAATTCATAGTCCATAGAAGCATAGCCACGAGACACCGATTTAAGCTTATCAAAGAAATCGAGCACCACTTCGTTGAGCGGCATTTCGTAGCTGAGCATCACTTGCCTGCCCATGTATTGCATATTCTTTTGGATACCTCGTTTACCCGTACATAGCGTCATCACTGGGCCGACATAATCTTGTGGCATCAGTAAGTTAATATTAATCATAGGCTCACGAATTTCTTCAACGCGTGAAGGCTCTGGCAAGCGTGATGGGTTCTCAATTTGAACTACTTCACCAGTCTTGAGCAACAACTCATAGACTACCGTTGGTGCTGTGGTAATCAAATCCATGTCATATTCGCGCTCTAGGCGTTCTTGCACAATTTCCATGTGCAATAGACCCAAAAAGCCGCAACGGAAGCCAAAGCCTAGTGCTGTTGAGTTTTCTGGCTCAAACTGTAACGAAGCATCATTCAAGCGCAGTTTTTCAAGTGCATTGCGTAGCGCTTCAAACTGGTTTGATTCAACTGGATATAAACCCGCAAACACCTGTGGCTGTACTTCTTTAAAGCCAGGCAAGGCTTCTGTTGCTTGTCTGTCCGCCAAGGTAACGGTATCGCCCACTTTTGCGCTTGTGAGCTCTTTAATACCCGCAATAATGAAACCTACTTCCCCCGCTGAAAGTGATGTTTTTTGGAATGACTTAGGGGTAAAAACGCCAACTTCTTCACACAAATGCACAGCACCTGTAGCCATTAAGCGGATTTTATCTTTTGGTTTAAGTGAGCCATCAACAACGCGCACCAACATTACCACACCCACATAATTATCAAACCATGAGTCAATAATGAGAGCTTTAAGTGGTTTTGTTGGGTCACCGACAGGTGGCGGAACTCTTGCCACAACGGCTTCAAGCACATCGCGAACACCTTCTCCCGTCTTAGCTGAACAGCGCACTGCATTTTGCGCTTCCACACCAATTACATCTTCAATTTCTTGAATTACGCGTTCAGGGTCGGCAGATGGCAAATCAATTTTATTCAGCACTGAAGTCACTTCAACACCTAAATCTAATGCGGTATAACAGTTAGCCACACTTTGCGCTTCAACGCCTTGGCTTGCATCCACCACCAACAGCGCGCCTTCGCAAGCCGATAATGAACGGCTAACCTCGTATGAAAAGTCAACGTGACCTGGAGTATCAATTAGATTGAGCTGATAAACTTGACCATCTAAGGCCTTGTATTGCAAAGCCGCAGTTTGCGCCTTAATGGTAATGCCGCGTTCACGTTCCAAATCCATAGAATCGAGAACTTGCGCCTCCATCTCGCGATCAGACAAGCCCCCGCATAATTGAATAATGCGGTCAGCCAAGGTTGATTTACCGTGGTCAATATGGGCGATGATGGAAAAGTTACGGATATTATTCATAAATTCAGTGCAAAAGTTATACCAACAACAAGGGCGCCTAAGCGCCCCTGCAACCTACTACTAAGGTTTGATTTTACAGCAATTAAGGCCTTAACACCATGAGATGCTGGGGCTATTTCCTTGACCTAATTGCTGCAATGCTTTACTTCGTATCCGTAACTTTAATAGGTACGTACAAAGTACTTTCTCCGCGCAACACTAAGACTGCTACTGTTTTTCCACTTGAAATAGCCGCCAAGGTCTTAGCAAACTGCTCTACGTTGCTTACTTCAGCGTTGTTTATGCCCATCACGATATCACCACGTCGAATGCCGGCAGTTGCCGATGCCCCTTGAGAATCAATCACCAATAAGCCATTTCTTCCGTTAAGCTTTTTCTTTTGCTGTGGCGTTAGCTCATTCAAAGTTAAACCTATACGATTAGCTTCTGGCTTAGCCGCACCTTTGCTTGGCGAGCTCACCTCATCCTTGTCATTAGGCGCTTCACCAACAGTCACCGGTAAAGTTTTTATTGAACCCTTACGAAGAACTTCAACATTTGCCACTTTTCCTGGCTTCACTCCCCCAACAGCTCGCGGCAAATCAGACGATGTGTTAATCGGCTTATTATCAAATCTAAGAATCACGTCTCCTGGTATCAAACCACTCCTTTCTGCTGGGCCACCTTTCTCAACACCAGCCACTAAAGCACCATTGGTGTTTTTCATTCCAAATGACTCAGCCAAGTCTTTAGTGATTTCTTGAATGGAAACACCTAGCCAACCACGAGAAATCTTACCACCAGCTTTAATTTGGCTAGAAATATCCATGGCCACGTCAATTGGAATAGCAAAAGATAAGCCCATAGATCCGCCGCTACGGCTATAAATTTGAGAGTTAATGCCAACCACTTCACCCTTCAAATTAAACAATGGACCACCTGAGTTACCTGGGTTAATTGCCACATCTGTTTGAATAAATGGCACAAAATTTTCTTGGGGCAAAGCACGGCCTTTAGCACTCACAATACCGGCCGTCATTGTGTTTTCAAGGCCAAACGGAGAACCGATGGCTGCCACCCATTCACCCACTTTTAATTGGTTTGCATCGCCGATTGCAACCTTAGGCAAACCGCTTGCGTCAATTTTAAGCAACGCCACATCTGTTCGACGATCTGAGCCAATAATTTTAGCTTTAAATTCACGTCTATCTGACAACTTAACAATCACTTCATCGGCCGCATTAATGACATGCGCATTCGTTAAAATATAGCCATCCGCACTAATGATAAAACCTGAACCCAAAGACTGGGATTTAAACTCTTGCTGAGGTGCTTGGCCTCTTGGACCGCCTGGCACAGGCAAGCCAAAACGACGAAATAGCTCATTAAACTGCTCATCGTCTTGCATGCCACCGAATGGATTGCCATTACCCTGCACCATTTGCGTAACGCTAATATTTACTACCGATGGGCCCTGCTTTTCAGCAAGCTCCGTAAAATCTGGCAACTCTTTTGCGAAAGCCATTCCTGAAAATATAAACAAAAATAAAAAAATAACGACTACTTTTTTGATCATACCTTTACCTTTCTTTACACTGGACATTAACAATTGACTGCAGATTTGATGGATCTGCTAAACCCAAAATCACAGGACGATAACGCGCATCTAGCGTACCGCCTTGATGATGGCCTTTTAACCACACATAGCCTATAAACAAACCTAACACAGCACCTAATGCAGTATTTCTATCAGCATGCAAAGCATCAGAAAACACCGTGCTACCCAGTACGGCACCTAAAATTAATAATGCTAAGGGAATGCCATACACAGCAAAAGAACTCAACAATAAGGCGCTCTCTTCAACACCCACCACAACGATTTGATTCACGCTTGCGTTAACGGTGTTTTGAGCTTTAAAAATATTAGAGCGATGGCCTAACAAACGCCCCCAAATAGAAATGCCGCAACCGCGAGATTGACCGCACAAACCACAAGGCTTATTACGAATAATTTCTAAGCTGGCTACATTTTGGTCGACGCTAACAATAATCGCGTTTTCTTGAATCATGATATTGGTTTCAATACTGAAAATAACAGAATGTCATTGTGAATGACTTTTGTGCTTAAGGCTAAATATTATATTGCAGACTGACTACTTTTTGTTCTTAAAGCTCACCGAGTTTGCAAACTGCGTAACCGCCGCTTCAGGAACTTCACCAATTACCATGACTTGATGACCTTCATTGATAGATGCGTAAAAATTTGTGGCCCCAACAGCGGTATGTCCAACTTTGGGTTTTGACCCTTTCACCAAGGGCTCAATGAAAATCGAAATCGACGCTAATCCATCAGAAAAAATCATTTGAGTTACAGGCAATGCTTTACCTTGAACAAGCTGTTTGACCTGATCTACTTTACGGTAGCCTGAAGGAAGTTGAGAGACGTCCCAATCAATTTCTGAAGTGATAGCTTTAGCTGGAGACTCCAAATCCATCTCATAGGATTTAGTTGGATCAATTTTAGGTTTATACCAATCTAAGCCCTGACCTTGCATTAGCGAAAGCTGACTAAACCCTATCTGTTCTAAGGCGTCGCCACGTTGATTCACCGTTGTGACTTTTAATAGCAAACCAAATTCTTTATCAACCCAAAACCGGTAGCCATAACGCATTTGATCTTTTGGAATAAGATTAACCACCATCGCATCGCGCCCACCAATTCTTTCAATTCCACCCACGGTCGTCTGATAACTGAACTTAAGCGCATCCATGTTACTTGGCAGTAATGCTGGAAACATATTCTGCCCACGCTTCTTTTCGATCATGATCTTTTCATTTTTAGGGCTAAAAATAACCACTTCCGAACCCTGACTCAAGACCTCTCTTGGAGCGCCATCTAACACCACCATACGCGCGAACTCACCCTGACCAGAATTCATGTGCGTGAGCTGAACAGATTTTGATGTAGTTCCAGATTGATAAACAAATACACCTTTATAACTAAGCTCTCTGGCAGCTTGTGAAGCTTTTTGCAACAACAACCAAGCATCATCTTGAGACGCATTGACTGTCATAGATGTGACGGTTAGGAAGCCAAGCGTCAAGATTGTTAAGAAATGATTTTTTTGCATCGCTTTAAGCATTATTTCAGCTATTTCAGTGCACTTGTTCTTGATTAGTTGATACAAAAGCTGCTGGCTGAATAAAGTAAGCAGCATTACTTGGTGACATTGATTGGTGTGCACGTAAATACTCTGAAGGGAGGACTTGTGCGATTTCAATGGAACCAACATTAGCTTCCAAAGATTGATTTTTTAACAAGACTAAACCAACAAAAAATACAGCCGCGACTGATGCGGCGATTGACCAAACAACCGGTTTATTGTCGTTGAATTTTTTGTTGACTGAAACTTTAGGCGCTAGCACTGATGGATGCTTGGCAATTTCGCTCATGATATTTGCAGTAACATCATGACGAAGTACATCACTACCTCGCAGAACATCCCCTATCAGATGATAGGTTAACCAAGAACCAGCCAAATCTTTATTGGCTTTCATTGCCGTCATCAGATATTCAGCGTCTTCTAAAGCTAAATCATTATCGATTAAAGCTGATATTTTCTCTTTCAATTTAATACTCCTACTTTTAAGTTCTATCTTGCGTGTAAAGAACGCACTCATTCAAATACAAATCTACTACCATCTTTTATCATCAGGCGTATCAAGCAAAGGCCTAAGTTTTGCAGCAATTGTTTCTCGCGCCCTAAAGATACGTGAACGAACGGTTCCAATTGGGCAACCCATTAAAGTTGCAATTTCTTCGTAACTCAAACCTTCCAACTCTCTAAGAGTAATAGCAGTTCTGAGCTCGTCGGGTAAAGCCATCATCGTCTCATTGACAGTCTTTGCAATTTCTTTGGTCATTAATTCAGTTTCAGGTGTTTCAGCTGTTCGAAGTTCTTGTGCGTCTTCAAAGTTTTCAGCATCTTCAATTTCTACGTCATAACTCACTTGTGGACGACGACCTAAAGAAACTAAATAATTTTTAGCGGTATTAATTCCGATGCGATAGAGCCATGTGTAAAACGCGCTGTCGCCTCTGAAGTTTGGCAATGCCCGATATGCTTTAATGAATGACTCTTGAACCACATCTTCCACTTCAGCTTGATCACGCACCATTCTGGAAAGCAGACGACCGAGCTTACGTTGATACTTCTCAACCAACATACCGAAAGCTTGTTGATCACCCCGTTGTGAACGCTCTACGAGCGCCTGATCGATTTCACGATTGCCGGGTGTCGCACCGCTAACAGGCTGACTGCCAAAACTATCGTTGTTGGAAGCGGCGCGCTCCGTTTTTTTGTTGTCCGTCATAGTCGAAGTATAACCCGCGCTAGTAGTACCAACAAAACCAATTTGGGAAATTTCAGCGATATTCTTTACATCAATCATTTCTCAACCCCCTTAAGCTTTTTTATTATCTAGCTATGCTTTACAGACAACGTTAAACTGCACAAAGTTCAATGTAATGGGTATCTATGAGGCAATTTGATGTACTAATCGTGGGGAGTGGACTTGCCGGTCTAACCGTGGCACTTAAAGTCGCTTCAGTTAAAAAAGTATGCTTGGTCAGTAAGCGCAAAATTAACGATAATTCAAGTAGTTGGGCACAAGGCGGCATCGCAGCCGTACAAACCAATGATGACTCTATTGAAGCGCATATTCAAGACACACTTATCGCTGGTGCTGGACTCTGTGACAAAGAAGTCACTAGACAAGTTGCCAGTCATGCTCGTGAAACCGTAGAGTGGCTAATTGCGCAAGGCGTTTCCTTTACTCGCCAAGATGATGGAAGCGGCTATCACTTAACTAAGGAGGGTGGCCACAGTCATCGACGTATCATCCATGCTAATGACGCTACAGGTCATGCCGTCCAAAAAACTTTGGCTGAACAAGTCCTCAACCATCCTAATATCACTGTGCTAGAAGACCACATTGCGGTCGATTTAATTACATCGCGTAAAGCTGGCATTAGCGCACCCCAAGACAACACAGAATGCTTAGGTGCTTATGTACTTGACAACAAATCTGGCAAAGTTATCACGATTGCTGCTCAACAAACTGTTTTGGCGTCAGGCGGCGCAGGTAAAGTTTATCTTTACACCACCAATCCAGACGTAAGTACAGGTGATGGCGTCGCCATGGCATGGCGTGCTGGTTGCAGAGTTGCTAATATGGAATTTATTCAATTTCATCCAACTTGTCTTTTCCACCCGAACGCTAAATCTTTTTTAATTACTGAAGCAGTTCGTGGTGAAGGTGGTATTTTACGATTGCCTGATGGCACAAAATTCATGCCTCAGCATGACAAACGTGGTGAGTTAGCCCCGCGAGATGTAGTAGCACGCGCTATTGACTTTGAAATGAAAAAGCGCGGATTGGACTGCGTATTTTTAGATATTTCTCATCAGCCTGCAGACTTCGTGATTTCACATTTTCCTACCATTTACCGTCGCTGTATGGAGCTTGGGATTGATATGACCAAAGAGCCCATTCCTGTAGTGCCAGCAGCCCACTACAGCTGTGGTGGGGTGATGACAGATCACTTAGGCCGCAGTGATTTAGCAAACTTATACGCCATTGGCGAAACAGCTTGCACTGGCTTACATGGGGCTAATCGTCTCGCCAGCAACTCACTTTTGGAATGCATGGTCTTTGGTCAAGCGGCGGCGAAAGACATATTGGCGCAACCAGCCAAACCAATTATTTCACTACCCTATTGGGATGAAAGCCGAGTAACGGATGCTGATGAAGAGGTGATTATTACGCATAATTGGAATGAACTAAGACGTACGATGTGGAATTACGTGGGAATTGTGCGAACTAGCAAACGATTAACGCGTGCGATGCATCGGATTCAAATGTTACGTGACGAAGTCGACGAGTTTTACAGTAACTTCCGTGTGACAAATAACTTAATTGAGTTACGAAATTTATTGCAGGTAGCTGAATTGATCGTCCGCAGTGCGATGGAGCGCCATGAAAGCCGGGGTCTGCATTACAGCAAAGACTATCCAAACATGCTTGATATTGCAGTACCTACGGTGCTAGAACCCTCTAATTACTTTAGCTTACTGCATGGCAATCTGAATGAAAAATCTCAAGTTAGCTAATAATAGCTTATTCCTGTTGCTTAGTTTTCATACAAGCTAGATATGATTCTGAATTAGGTTGTGTACCATCACGTTGGGCTTGCCAAATAGTTTCTGCAAGACAATCCATCAAGTCATGTTGTGCATCTGATTCATTGCCCCGCTTCTGCTTTAGCGCTTGGTAAACGGGTGCAATCCCAATTGGTTGATTGATCGCCACTTGCTCCAAGACAGACATATGAAGACTCATGTGCAAAAAAGGGTTGGTTTCACCCATTTCAGGAAAGTAAGCTTGTTCCATGTAGCGCTCAGGTGCATCCAAAACGGCATGGTATTCGGGGTGTATATGAATGACTTTCAAGGCAATCACTTCTAAATCAGTCAGTTTTTGTTTAGACTGAAATTTAGCCCAAGTATCAAAAAAGAATTGCCTTACTTGGTCGCGGGTTGGATTAAACAAAGCCATATTTCTTATGCTGTTTTCGCTTTATATTTACACAAATCTTGAATGACACATTCACTGCATTTTGGTTGCCGAGCCATACAGGTATATCGCCCATGGAGAATCATTAAATGATGTGCATCCTGCATAAACGCTTTAGGAACCGCTTTCATGAGCTTCAACTCAACAGCCAAAGGAGTTTTGCCTGGCGCAAGACCAGTGCGATTGCCGATGCGAAAAATGTGGGTGTCCACTGCAATGGCTGGCTGGCCAAATGCAGTATTTAAAATCACGTTGGCGGTCTTGCGGCCTACGCCGGGTAAGCTCTCAAGTGCCTCGCGGGTATCGGGTACGATACTATCAAAACGCTCGACTAAGATCTGGCAAGTCGCAATGACGTTTTTAGCTTTACTATGATAAAGACCGATGGTCTTGATAAAGCTCTCTAAGCCACCCACGCCTAAGGCGAAAATGGCAGATGGGGTATTGGCGACTGCATATAATTTTGCGGTCGCTAGATTGACCCCTTTGTCAGTTGACTGAGCAGATAAAATGACCGCAATAAGTAACTCAAAAACACTACTGTGATTAAGTTCCGTCTTAGGTTCGGGAATAGCAATCGACAGTCGACGAAAAATCTCAGTACGCTTTTCGGCATTCATGATAGAAATCGTCCGTTCTAGGTTGATGCAATGGGAACAGAAATGGGATTGGTGGCATCACCTGATGTTTTGCGTTGTGTTATCCAATTGCGCAGCGCAATTAATGCAGCAAGTCCAATAAATGCACCTGGTGGCAAAATAGCAAAAAGAAACCCACTGTAATCTGGAATAACAGTCAATACCATCGATTTTGCGGATGGCCCGAATACCAAATCAATCCCCGAGAACAATGTTCCGTTACCTAAAATCTCACGGATACCGCCCAGCGCTGCGAGAACAAGCGCCAAACCAAATCCCATCATAAAGCCATCAAGCGCTGATGGCACAACAGGATTTTTAGCAGCAAAAGCTTCAACCCGAGCGAGCACAATACAATTCGTCACAATGAGCGGGATAAAAATACCCAGCACTGAATGTAAGCCTTGTAAATAAGCATGCATAGATAAGTCGATCATCGTCACCAAAGCCGCGACAATTAAAATAAATACCGGAATACGAATTTCACTTGGCACCCACTGACGGATAGGTGCCACGCTGGCATTGCTCGCTGCCATGACAATTGCCGTCATTACCCCTAGGCTAAAACCATTCACTAAACTGATGGTCATCGCCAAAGTTGGACAAAGTCCCAATAGCTGAACAAGGCCTGGGTTTTGTTTCCACAAACCATTTTCAACGATTTCACTGTAAAAGACTTGTGGCTTTACATTTCCTGCAGGCTCTAAAATTAATTCTTGATTTAATTCACTCATCTAATTTCCTTTATGCAATCAGCATTTACTGGGCCAATGCTTGACCCAATGGAGTATCAAAAATAGCTTGTTGATGCGATTGATAAAACTTTAATACTTTATGCACTGCTTTTACAACTGCTCGAGGTGTAATGGTCGCGCCTGTCATAAAATCAAAATGACCACCATCTTTTTTTACGAACCAAGCCTCATCTTTGGTTTTTGCTAATGACTGGGCATCAAAGTTTTTAATCCAATCGCCATGCCCAATATCAATATAATCCCCTAAACCTGGCGTTTCTTTGTGATCCAACACGCGTACTCCAACGATTTCACCTGTTGACTTAATCGCCACTAACAACTTGATGTCACCACTATACCCATCTGGCGCAGTCGCTTCTAAAATCACTGCGGCCGGCTCGTTTTTTAAGCGTGCCCGATGAATCATCGTTTCATCACGATTACCTAAATCGCCGCCAGCGTTTTGTTTAATGGCATCATGAAGCAAATCATTATCGTACATAGCGACTGGCAAAATCTGACCGAATAAACGCATACGAAAATCTGCTTCCGCTTTCAAAATAGGCGCTTTAGTTGAGAGATGAATGATTGATAACCCAAACGTACAAATAATGGTAAATGCAATCATTACCCATGCTGTTTTAACGGCGTGTTTTAAGATGGTCGCATTCATTTTGCATGCCCAAACACTCGTGGCTGAGTCCAAGCATCAATTAGCGGCACACACATATTCATGAGCAACACCGCAAACGCCACCCCATCAGGATAACCGCCATAAACACGAATTAAGTATGTCAGTACCGCAATTCCTGCGGCAAAAACCAATTTTCCTCTTGGGGTTGTTGGGCCACTCACGGGATCCGTAATGATAAAGAAAGCCCCAAATATTGATGCACCAGTAAATAAGTGAAAAAGCGGATGGGTATAGTGCGTTGCGTCAATCAAATAAAATGCACCTGCCATCAAAGCCAAGACGCCTAAAAAAGCTGTTGGCAAATGCCATGTAATGAGACGCTGTTGAAGCAAATACAAACCACCTAACAGATAAGCACCCACCACCAACTCACCACCTTTGGCACCCAACAGCCCAAACTGGGGAGCTAATGAGATTTGTTGCACAGTATGATGAAGCGTTAATTGCGTTTTCAGGTAATCAAGCGGGGTGGCCATGCTCACTGCATCCAGGTTCAAACCCTCTGAAGTGCCAAAGATATATTGCAATTGATTTGTAAAACTTAATTTAGCTTCCGCCAACTCAAGCGGCGCTGGCCAATGCGTCATAATGACCGGAAAAGAAATCAACAATACCGCATAACCAACCATGGCTGGATTAAAAGGGTTGTAACCCAAACCACCGTAGAGCTGTTTTGCTATCACAATGGAAAAAAACGTACCGACCACAACAAGCCACCAAGGCGCTAAGGGCGGCAGTGAAAGTGCTAGCAGCCACGCGGTTAGCAAGGCACTACCATCCATCAAGAAAGGTTTGATTGGACGATCACGCAACTTCAGCATCAATGCTTCACATAGCACTGCAGTGATAGATGCGAGAACAAGCACAACCAAAATACCCGCACCAAACACCCACACATAGGCTGCGATTGCTGGCAAAAGAGCCAGCATTACCTTTACCATAATGATGCTGACGCTAGGCGCACTGCTTAAATATGGAGATCGATTCATTTTTCTTCCTGGGCGTCATTAATCGCTGCCGCGTCTTTAACAGAATGTTTTGCAGCTTCACGCCTAGCGTCAATCTCCGCAATTTCTACTTGAACCGCAGGAATTGCATCTGCAACATTCTGAGGCGCAGCAGCAGCCCTTTGAGCTTTTGCACGCTCAATCGCAGCGGCAATGGCGGCTTTCCTTGCCAGTACTGCCGGATCGTCAGCTACTTCGGCTGCAGACCCAGTTTCGGTTTTAGCGGCTTCTGTTTTTGCACCAGCAGCCTTTTGCGCGTGCTTTTCAGCTCGCTCTTGCTTTTCACGTTCAATGCGCATTAAACGAAATTCATTCCGCTCACGGGCCAGATGGGCGGCCTCTTTTGATCGGTCCTGCGCAATAATTTCACTTTTTGCAAAACGATAATACTGCACAAGCGGAATATTACTTGGGCAAGCATAAGTACAACACCCGCATTCAATACAATCAAACAAATTGTAGTCACGTGCTTTTTCTAGATTGCTTGATTTAGCAAACCAATAAAGTTCTTGCGGTTGTAAACTCACCGGACACACATCAGCACATCGCGCGCAGCGAATACAGGGCATAGCAGGTGGCGCTGGGGCAAATAAATTCGGTGCACTTGCAATCACACAATTGGAGGCTTTGGTAATCGGCACAGCCCCAGATGGGAGATTAAATCCCATCATTGGCCCACCCATAATGTAACCATCCGTATCGAGCAAAGCCCCCCCGCCCGCTTGAACCAAATCGGCGACCGAAGTACCAAATAAGACCTCATAATTGGCAGGCTCTTTTACATTACCAGTAATAGTCACAATACGAGAAATAGATGGCTCGCCAAAGTCGAAGTAACGATGCAAAGCTAACACGGTTGCGACGTTAAAGCATTGTAAGCCGATATCAGTTGAGCGCTTATCCGCTGGCACCTCAATACCAGTGAGCAAACGAATCAATTGACGCGCATCACCGCTTGGATATTGAGTGGGAACGACAACCACTTTTAATGTAACCAATTTGGCTAAAGGACTATTAGCACAAGCTAGGCGCATCGCTTCAGCTGCTTCAGGCTTATTGTCTTCAATGCCGATCAAACATTCCTTCGCGCCTAAAAGATGCTGGGCAATTTCCAGCCCTTTTAAAATCTGATCTGCACGTTCACGCATCAACATGTCATCACAAGTAATGTAAGGCTCACATTCCGCAGCATTAAGCACTAAAGTATCAATAGACGATTTAGTATTAGTACGCAGCTTTACCTGTGTTGGAAAAGCCGCACCGCCGAGTCCTACAATACCTGAACTGCGAAGACCATCAAGCAGTCTTGATTTATCATGTTCTGTATCTAATTTACGCCAATCAATCGGCGCGTGAGCAATCCACTCATCTTTGCCATCGACAGCGATCGTAATGCAACGATCTGGCAGGCCAGACGGATGCGGAATGAGCGCATCATCAATATGCGTAATCGTGCCAGAGCTTGGCGCATGAATAGCCGCAGAGATATTGCCTTCAGCTTCCGCTACTAATTGGCCTTTAAGTACACGATCCCCAACTGAAACCAATATTTTTGGTAAATTGCCGACGTGTTGACGCAAAGGCAAAGTGAGCTGATTTGGCAGCGGCAATTGACCGATGGCTCTAGTCGTAGACTCGTGCTTGTGCTCTGGTGGGTGCACACCGCCCGAAACGGCCACTGTGCCAATACCAAAACTTTGTTTAACAAGATTAAGTAATGAAGTCATTTTTTCCTAATGTTTAATGCCAGCTTGAAAGTTGCTAGCTTGGCCAACAGATTTAATATCAAAAACTGGATATCGCCATTTCCAGTTATCAGGAGATTCAGCGATCGGCTCCATAGTGATGCAATCTACAGGACAAGGGGCAAGACAAAGCTCGCAACCAGTGCACTCTGAAGCAATAATGGTGTGCATGTGCTTTGCAGCGCCCAAAATTGCATCTACAGGGCAGGCTTGAATACAAAGCGTACATCCAATACAAGTTGCCTCATCAATCAACGCCACTGATTTTGGTTTTGGCAAACCATGCTCAGCATTAAGCGGCTTATATTCCACTCCCATTAAATCAGCCAAAGCACGAGCACCAGCATCTCCGCCAGGCGGACATTGGTTGATATCCGCCTCCCCAGCCGCAATCGCAGTAGCATAAGGCTTACATCCAGGGAATCCGCATTGACCGCATTGTGTTTGCGGCAGAATTGCATCAATACGTGCGACTAAAGGATCGCCATCTACTTTAAATTTAAGCGCTGAATAACCCAGCAAAACGCCAAGTAACAAGGCCAAAAATAACATAACATAAACGGCCGTTAACATTAACGAACTAACCCCGCAAACCCCATAAAGGCTAGACTCATTAAGCCGCCCGTGACCATGGCAATTGCTGCTCCCTGGAATACTGCTGGCACATCTGCTGCTTCCAAACGCTCACGCATGGACGCAAACAATATAAGCACCAATGAAAAACCAAGCGCGCCACCGAAGCCAAATATTAAAGACTCAAACAAATTATGCTTATGCTGGACATTAAGCAAGGGGATGCCAAGGACCGCGCAATTAGTGGTAATCAATGGCAAATAAATACCGAGCACTTGATAAAGCACTGGGGAGTTTTTCTCCATCCACATTTCAGTAAACTGCACTACACCCGCAATCACCACAATGAATGAAACCGTGCGCAGATAGAACAAGTCTGTTCCAAGCAAATATTCGCTGATGAAATAGCTTGTGCCTGAGCCTATCGTTAGGACGAAAGCGGTCGCCATCGCCATCGCGACAGAAGCTTCGAGCTTTTTTGATACGCCCATAAACGGACACAAGCCCAAAATTTTAACCAGCACAATGTTATTTACAAGCGCAGCGCCAATAAACAACAAAATATAGTTTTGTACCATAGCCTCAGCTTAAAAATTAAGTTGTGGTTGAAAAGAAATAATTATACAGCTTTTATCCGGCTTCGTTCAGAGGCCCGCGGATACTTAGCCTTATTTGAAGTTTTCATCATAATGCGAAAACAACCATATCCAAATCGCATTTACTTATAACTTTACAATGACTGATGATTAAGCGAATAATTCCATCAATAACATAAATAAAACGTACTCTTCTTAGTCTACTTTCAGTTAAAATGTGATTTAATTAATTTGTCAGGTTTAATCATGCTGCAAGGCAGTTTTGTCGCTATCGTAACTCCCATGCTTGCGGACGGTAGTCTTGATATTCCATCTCTTCATCAACTCATTGATTTTCATATCAATGCAGGCACAGATGGGATTGTTATTGTTGGCACAACGGGTGAATCTCCTACGGTAGATTACGATGAACATCGAGAACTCATCAGAACCACGGTAGATTATGTTGCTGGTCGCATCCCTGTGGTTGCTGGTACCGGCGCAAATTCGACACGTGAAGCTATTGAGCTCACGCAAGCCGCCAAAGACTTGGGCGCGGATGCTTGCTTACTCGTTGCGCCTTATTATAATAAACCAACGCAAGAAGGTTTATATCAACACTACAAAACTGTTGCTGAAGCTGTGGATATTCCACAAATTTTATACAATGTACCGGGCCGAACTGGAGTTGATCTATCAAACGAAACAACACTTCGGCTTGCAGAAATTAAAAATATTGTTGGTATTAAAGATGCGACAGGCAGTATTGAACGCGGTACAGATTTGATAATTCGCGCACCTAAAGACTTTGCGATTTACAGCGGTGATGATGCAACGGGAATGCCCCTGATGCTTATTGGCGGCAAAGGCGTCATCTCAGTGACAGCAAACGTGGCACCAAAATTAATGCACGAAATGTGTGTGGCAGCAATGTCTGGTAAAGCCTCTGAAGCTTGCACCATTAACACTAGGTTGTTCGCACTGCACCAAAAACTATTCGTTGAAGCAAACCCTATTCCCGTGAAATGGGTGCTCAATCAAATGGGCTTAATAAGCACGGGCATTCGTTTGCCTCTCGTACAACTTTCAGCATCCAATCATCAAGCGTTATTAACCGCGATGAAAAATGCAAATATCCTGCCAAAATAATGGATTACCTTAAGAGACATTGCATGAAAAAAAATCACATCAAACCATTTATTTTCGCTAGCTTAGTAGCGCTAGCACTAACAGGTTGCGACTCCATCCCTTTTATGAATAATACACCTGACTATAAAGGGGCCGGCCGAGCAAGACCGCTAGAAGTACCTCCGGATCTAACTTCAATTTCATCTAACGACACTTATTCGGTCCCTGGCGGCTCAACAACCTACTCTGAATTTAGTCAAGGTCAAGAAGGTCCCGCTGAGAAAGAAAAGATTTTACCCACACCTGATAGCGTCCGTTTAGAAAGGGCAGGCTCACAGCGTTGGCTAGTAGTGAAAGCGCCCCCAGAAAAAATTTGGCCGGTTATTCGTGAATTTTGGGCAGAGCTTGGCTTTGCAGTGCGTGTTGAAAATGCTGACACTGGCGTTATGGAAACTGAATGGGTGGATCCAACCAGCCTGACAAAAGATGACAAAGGCAATTACTTGGATAAATTCCAAGGTTGGTTAGATAGACTTAATACATTGGCTAATCGTCAAAAATTCCGCACACGCCTTGATCGTGGTGAGAATGCTGAAACCACTGAAATTTATATGAGCCATCGTTCGGTTTCTGACACGCCTGACGACGGAAAAGTCAAAGTACGAAATAGACTAGGTGAATTCGACACTGGCTATGCACCAAAAAACCAAGCAAGAACAATTGCTGAGAAAGAGCGTGCTGATGCAGAGGACTTAGATGCAGAATTGCTTCGTCGCTTGATGGTTAGACTTGGGGTTGAAGATCAAAAGTCTCGTAGCATTATGACCACCAGCACATCACAGCTGCGCGCTTCATTGAACAAAGCAGCTGACGGCACACTAACACTAGCTATTAACGATGAGTTTGATCGTGCTTGGAGAAGAGTTGGCTTAGCATTGGACCGCGTTGGATTTGTGGTTGAAGATAAAAACCGCTCGAATGGTGTTTATTTTGTTCGATATACAGACGTTGATATCGACACTTCGCCAAAAAATAAGAAGGGCCTACTCGACACTCTAAAATTCTGGGGCGATGATACAAAAGAAGAGAAGAAGCCTGAACCGACTGTAGAAGCTAAAAAAGAAGATTCATCACTAACGGACAAGCTTAAATTTTGGAAACCAGCTGAAAAAACCACGGTTGATCCAACTAAACAATACCGTGTCAAATTGGAAGAAAATGGCGAAGCCGGTTCTAAGGTCACGATTGTTGATAAAGAAGGTAATGTTAATCAATCCAATACAGCCAATGTGATTATCAATCTACTTTATGAGCAATTAAAATAATTAAAGCGCTTTCTCAATGAGGTTCTCTTCAATTGGCAGTGGTAGTGCTGGCAATGGCTTAATCATTGAACAAGGTGCAACTAGGCTATTGCTGGATTGTGGATTTGGATTATGGGATGCCGAGCAAAGACTTGCTCGCATTAGCCTGACGCCAAACCAGCTCACTGGCATTTTAATTACCCACGAACACGAAGATCATGCAGGGGGTGTTTTTAAGCTTGCCCGCAAATATCGTATTCCTGTTTGGCTGACACACGGCACATTCAGAATGGTTGAAAAAAACTTGCCCACCGAGCTAATTCAACTCAACATTATTGATAGCCATACCCGCTTTAATATCGATGAGTTAGAGGTCAGCCCCTACCCTGTTCCACACGACGCTCGTGAACCAGTGCAGTATGTGTTCTCTAATGGTGACAAAACATTTGGTGTGCTAACAGATACAGGATGCTCAACACCACACATTCAAGAAATGCTGAGTGGTTGTGATGCGCTCATGCTCGAGTGTAATCACGATATAGACATGCTGATGAATGGCATTTATCCCATGTCCCTTAAGCATCGTGTCAGTGGACGTCTAGGCCATCTTGATAATACAAGTGCAGCAAATATTCTTAGAAATCTAGACAATAGCCATCTAAAACATATTATTGCAGCACATTTAAGCGAGAGGAATAACAAACCAGAACTTGCAATCAATGCACTTAGCAGCGCGCTTAATTGCGACAAAGATTGGATTGGCATTGCTGACCAAGAAAAAGGATTTGATTGGCGGGAAATTTAGTGGGTAGAGGATTTAAATCTCTCAAGGTTTGAACACACAGATAAAAATTTAAATTAGATTTTTATCAATGACAAAAACAAAAAAGCCGACAAGAAGTCGGCTTTTTTGTTGAGTTTAGGTTAGCGAACTAACGGTAGACTCTAACTAAATTACTTAGCTTCAGCAGCTGGTGCAGTTGGAGCAGCTTCTGCTGGAGCAGCAGCGTCAGCAGCTGGAGCAGCTTCAGCAGCCGGAGCAGCTTCAGCAGCAGGAGCAGCATCAACAGCAGGAGCAGCTTCTTCTTTTTGACCACAAGCAGTTAAAGCAAGAGCTAATAAAGCAGCAAGGATAGCAGAACGTGTCATTTTAAATTCCCTTAACATATATAAAAAAATTAAACCATTACGGCACATCTAAGCACCGAGTGAGAAAATTTTAACAGCATCCCTTAAAAAAAACACTACTTTTTTAACAATTCATCACGTTTTAATTAAGCAAATGTCATATTTCTGCAAAATATCTTTTTATTACGAGTTAATTTAATGACGATTCTGAGCATTATTACAAAAATATAATATAGCCCGCCAAATACCAGGTGTGCATTTCAACCACAAATGCATGATTGATATCCGACGCCTCTGAAATATCCTTTGGCAATAATAAACGCCTATCAGAAAGCTTCATAAAGAGGCTTACAGAGTTTTCATTAACGAATATCTTCTCGCCATTTAAATAGAAAGAATTATTTGCTGATAACAGTTGGCTTTTAAAAAATAATTGCATACCTTGTGTTTTCATACGCTTTTCAAAAACCTGCAAAGTCATATTTTTAGGCGCATCAAATACCACATGAGATTTTGGCTCGGTGAGATATTGCCCTAAAAAGTCGACCACATCGGCATCGTTCCATTTCAAACCATCCAAAATAGATGACACTTGCTTTACCATACGATCGCCTATTTCAGATGGGTGCACTTGCAAAGCCAAATCTGGATCTGCATACATCCCTGACAATGTGCGATGCTCTTGCAAGTAATTTAAAAATTCGCCAGCAAGTTCTTTTGCTGAAGGTGCTCTAAAGCCAATAGAGTAAGTCATGCAATCGCCCACAGCGATGCCCCAGTGAGCAACTTGTGGTGGCAGATACAACATATCTCCTGCAGACAGCGTAAATACTTGTTCAGTATTAAAGTTCTTTAAGATACGAAGCGGCGCCCCATCAAGCAAACTTAAATCCTCTTGTTCACTAATGTGCCACAAGCGCGCTCCGCTGCCTTGCAAAAGAAACACATCGTAAGAATCAAAATGCGGACCAACTCCCCCGCCATCTGGTGCATAGCTCACCATCAAATCATCTAAACGCGCATAAGGAATAAAATTAAATTGTGCTAACAATGCATTCGCTTCTTGTAAATGATGGTTCACACTTTGCACTAACAATGTCCAATCGCGTTCAGGCAATTTGGCGAATCGCTTTTCAGTAAATGGCCCCTGTTCCAGCTTCCATTGATTTTTAACGTAAGAAATTAAGCGTGATTGCACATCTTCTTCACACGCCAATCCAGCCAATTCATTTGGCGTTAAGAAACCTTCGAACCCCGGAACTGCACCGCGAATTAATAAAGGCTTTTTGTGCCAATAGTCTTTAAGAAAAGTTTCCGCACTCATGCCGCCAAGCAAAGCAAACGGTTCAGAATATAAATTTAGATTTTTTTTCATATTTGTATGATAGCGCATTGCGATATCCAAGAAGAAATCAGGTAAAATTTCACGATAATTTTTTCCATTTGAAAGAAACCATCATGCAAATCGCCATGAACACCGTAGTATCGATGACTTATGAACTCCGCGACAGCGAAGGCACTGTGCTTGAGTCAAGCGCAGAGCCTGTTAGCTATCTACACGGTGGTTATGACAATATCTTCCCACGCGTAGAAGAAGAGCTTCACGGCAAAGCCATCGGAGACTCTATTGAAATCACCCTTGAACCAGCAGATGCTTTTGGTGAATATGACGAAGAATTGGTTCAAATGGAGCCAATCGCAGCATTCCCAAGTAAAGACCTTAAAGTCGGCATGCAATTTGAAGGTGAAGACGAAACTGGCGATGTGATTTTATACACAGTTACAAATATTGATGATGGCAAAGTGGTCGTGGATGGTAATCATCCTTGGGCGGGGGAACGCGTGTTATTCAAAGCGACCGTCACTGATGTCCGCTCAGCCATTGAAGAAGAAGTGGCTCATGGCCATGTTCACGGCGCTGGCGGTCACCATCACTAGATAACTCTTAGGTCTTAATGCTAAATAATTCGCATTAAAATAAGCCCCCAAGCATTCAACCAAATCTAAGTATTCGATGATCTCTTGGGGGCTTTTTTAAAGATTTAGGCTTTTCATCCAAGCCATCCACTTTGCATCAATCGCATTAAGTTCACTGCCATCAATCTCATTTAAATGTTCCCAATAGCGCCCACTAGCGAAATAATAATTAGCTTCCCGCTCTTTTGCCAAACAATCATGCGCTCCTATAACCAAGTGCGGCGCTGTCATTTCTTTTAACTGGGCTTGAATTGTACAATTTTTTAATTTCGCCAAACTAACTGCATCTACCCTAGGAAAAACCAAACGTGAACTTGGTTTTTCAGATAAATTCAAACAAAGGCAATTTTGCTGAGCTGCAAAGTAGTTCAAGCGACTAGCCTTGGCTTCCAGAGATTGTAATGTCACATCGTCACGTAACGGATCAGCATTTCCCTGCCCGTAAAAATGACCCGCCTCACCATCATCTTCATACACCATGTCACACCCTAAGAAGAGCATCACGTCAGGTCGCAAAGCTCCCAAGGCCCAATAAGCAGCGGTAAAGGCCATGGTTCCACCCGCATAAACAAAGCCGCCATATTGGTTTTGAATGTCCACATATTGCTCGGCAGTTACGATGGCTTGATTGACTTTTTTAGTTTGTGGGTGCCTTTCAATTGGAAAATCTTCAGGATGGATTAAATAATCCCAATCAAGACGTAAATTCCAAGCATTATTAATTGCCACTAATGCAGTAATAGGTGATAAATCCAAATACTTCACCCTCACAGCATCGGGCGCACTGCCTAAAATTAAAACAATCTGAAGCGCATTGTCCATAAATTAAACTAATGATCTAGTAGTGCTTTTAGTTGATAAAGCGACTCTAATGCTTGTTTAGGGGTCAGCTCATCTGGCTCTAGGGTTTCTAACGCGCTCACAACAGGATGAAGCGGCGCATCAGGAAAGGCATCTGCCACAAACATATCCACTTGAGGTCCAGCATCAATATTTTGCTTCTCAAGCTGCGTAAGTTTTCGTTTAGCTGACGCCACAACGCTCTTTGGAATGCCGGCAAGTGCGGCGACTTGTAATCCATAACTTTGGTTAGCTGCACCCTCTTGCACACTGTGCAAAAACACAATGCCATTGCCATGCTCAGCTGCATCCAAATGCACGTTTGCCACTTGCTTAAATTCTTCTACTAATCTTGTAAGCTCAAAATAATGCGTCGCAAAAAGCGTGTAACTACTGTTTTTTTCAAGCAATTGTTTGGCACAAGCCCAAGCCAAACTTAAGCCATCAAAAGTTGATGTGCCACGTCCGATTTCATCCAGCAACACCAAACTATTCGCTGTTGCATTGTTCAGAATATTGGCGGTTTCCGTCATTTCCACCATAAAGGTAGATCGCCCACCTGCTAAGTCATCTGAAGCACCGATTCGGGTAAAGATACGATCTATCTTGCCGATTTTTGCAGATTGCGCGGGCACAAAACAACCACAATGTGCGAGCAACACAATCAGTGCGGTTTGGCGCATAAAAGTAGATTTACCACCCATATTAGGGCCAGTGATTAAGAGCAATTGACGATACGGTGAAAGTGCAACATCGTTAGCAATAAATGGCTGAGCAATCTGTTCAACCACAGGGTGAAGACCACCCGCGATATTAATGCCGTCCTCAGTCACAAACTCAGGCGCATTATATTTGAGCGACAATGTACGCTCTGCAAATGTGCTAAGCACATCAATCTTTGCAACTGCCACTGCATTTGCTTGCAGAGCATTGATTTCTGGGGCTAATTGGTCAAGCACTATTTCATACAGCATTTTTTCGCGCGCTAGAGCACGGTCGTTTGCTGAAAGCACTTTATCTTCAAACACTTTTAATTCAGGCGTAATAAAACGCTCTGCGTTTTTAAGGGTTTGGCGACGACGATATTCAGCAGGCGCATTTTCAGCCTGTGCGCGGCTAATCTCAATATAGAAACCATGCAAACTATTGTATTCCACTTTCAAATTCGCAAGCCCGCTACGCTCGCGCTCTTCCGCTTCATATTTAAGTAAAAACTCGCCGCAATTCGCCTGCATACCGCGAAGCTCATCAAGCTCCGCATCATAGCCATCAGCAATCACACCACCTTCTCTCAACACACTTGAAGGCTCTTGCTGAATGGCCTGACCAAGCAGATTTAATGCAACTTTTGGCACGCTTAATTGCCCAGTAATTTGCCTTACTAAATCAGCTTGAACATTACCCAGCGAAGCTTGCAATGATGGCAACTGTAACAAGCTATCGCGCAATGCAGACAAGTCTCTTGGCCTTGCCGTTCTGAGTGCCACTCGGGTTGTAATGCGCTCAATATCACCAATATTTCGTAAGGCCTCGCGAATCGCCGTTTCATCAGCTCGCATCAAAGCGGCAACTGCATTATGGCGTGCTGAAACCGCATTTAAATCACGTAATGGATGGTGCAGCCAATATCGCAATAACCGCGCACCCATTGCAGTTTGAGTGGTGTTGAGGAGTGAATATAGTGTTGGCGACGATTCACCGCGAATAGTTTGGTCAATTTCTAAGTTTCGTCTCGTTACGCCATCTAATTGAACAAACTGAGTAGACTGCTCCACAGTTAAGCCATTGATGTGCGGTAAGGTCGTCCGCTGAGTATGCTTCACATAATCCAGCAAAGCGCCAGCCGCAGAGATTGCCAAGCTTAAATCGGCACAACCATAGCCATCTAAATCATGCGTATTAAATTGTTTGGTGAGTATGGTATTGGCTGAATCCAAATCAAATTGCCAAGCGCTTAAACGCTTTTTGGCGCAAACAGTATTCTGCACTGCGATATGATTCACAGTGTCCGCAAAAAGCAGCTCTGATGGTCCAATTCTCTCAAGCTCTTGCGCAAGCAATCCTGGTGCAATCTCACTCAAAATCAACTCGCCTAAAGCTAGATTGATGCGAGCCAAACCAACTAAACCCTCACCAAAGCAAAGTGCGAGTAGCCAATTATCTCTGGTATCGTCAAGCAAGGCGCTATCCGTTAATGTACCTGGCGTAAGAATGCGAACAACTTGGCGATCAACAATGCCTTTAGTTTTAGCCGGGTCGCCAATTTGTTCGCAAATCGCCACCGCCTCACCCATTTTGGTGAGCTTGACCAAATACTGCTCAGCCGCATGATATGGCACGCCAGCCATCTTAATCGGCTCACCATTATGAGTGCCGCGCTTGGTGAGTGTAATGCCTAATAAGCGTGCTGACTTTTCAGCATCCTCAAAAAATAGTTCATAAAAATCACCCATACGATAAAACACCAACATATCGGGATGTTGGGCTTTAACGTTAAGGTACTGGCGCATAAACGGCGTGAGATTGTCTTTTTCTGAGCTAACTTTATCGGTCATAGTTTCAACTGCATAATATCAAAATGCTTTTAATGACTCTCTGGTATTTGTGCTAACAAAATCCATTTTATCGTAAGATGACGTTTGATATACGATTTACACTTTTCCCTAAAAACAGAGCACATATGAAAGCTCAACATTTGATTATTTTAATGTTAGCCTTAAACACGAAGGCTGAAGCCGAGAATACCAAGTACTTCTGCGAAGGCAGCACAACGCGCGCCATCGTTGATGGCCCACATATTGAAGAGACCGACTCTAAAAATTATGCATTTAATGGCACCCAAACCATGTTGTTTTCAGACAAAGTTAACTGTGACATAACCCAAAAATTGATCAATTGCACTAGCAAAAAATTTAACCGCACCCTAGAAATCAACAAGCTAAGCGGTTACAGCATAGACACTTATGAAATTTTTAAGTTTGATAAACCCCACGTTAAGATTCAATTTATTGGGATATGTGAATTGTATTGATGCAAGAGTGATGCCATTTAATCATTAACCTGCAAATCTCAGTCTGCTAGGGCATTGACTTTAGCAGCCATAATGAAATCGTTCTCATGTAAGCCGTTGATCTTATGGGTCTGAAACACCACCTTAGCATACCCCCACCCCACTGTAATATCTGGGTGATGGCCCTCAAGTTCACATAACTCACCAACCTTTTGAGTAAATGATAAGGCCTGCATAAAATTACCAAATTTGAATGTTCGCTTTATTTTTGTTGAATCATCAATCAAATCCCAACCAGGAACTGCCATCAACAATGTATTCGCCTCCTCAACGCCTAAAGGATCGATGCCACCTTGGCAAGGCGTACATTTTTTTGCATTTAAATTAAGATGATTCATGACTTTTAATCCTATTATGAAAAACAATTAGGTTTGTAATTTAGCACATTAATAGTTAAGTTCCATTATCCTTGGTTAAGCTTCACCTCCAGCAACATTGAGCACAAATTGTTAAGCTAAAAGTGAAGAGGATTTACTTTTCAACTTTTTTAGTAAAGCGCAAATTTTTGTGTGCTAATTTTGAATGCATAGTCTGTTAAAATCCAAATCTAATTAATGATCTATGGTTAAAAAATGCTAAGTGCACTCGTTGTTATTTTTGTTGTTACCTACCTCGCCATTACGCTTGAGCACCCGATTAAAATTAACAAGTCAGCTACGGCACTTATAGGCGCGGGCTTACTTTGGACAGTTTACGCAGTTGCGACTAACGACCACATCCTGGTAAAGCACCAACTCAGTGAAACGATTGCATCCACAGCAGAAATTGTTTTCTTTTTAATTGGCGCAATGACCATCGTTGAAGTAATTGATGCCCATAACGGCTTTGAAGTAATTACCTCACGCATTAAAACTACAAAGCTTGTCTCCTTACTTTGGATTATCAGTCTAATTACATTCTGTTTAAGTGCGGTTTTAGATAACTTAACCGCCACTATCGTGATGATTTCGCTCGCAAGAAAGCTATTAAAAGAACCAAGCGATAGACTGTTGTTTGCGGCGCTTATTGTTATTGCAGCCAATGCTGGCGGCGCTTGGTCTCCTATTGGAGATGTAACAACCACCATGCTTTGGATTGGTGGTCAGATCACGACTACTGCAATTATCAAGGGCTTATTTTTAGCGTCGATCGTCAACTTACTAGCGCCCTTACTCGTCATCAGCTACTCAATGCGTAGCAAAAGCATTTCAGCACCAACGGAAAGTTTAAAGACAACCAACACCTCAATGCTTGAACGCAATATAGTTTTTTACTCAGGCCATGGTATTTTAATATTAGTGCCTGTGTTTAAAACACTAACGCATTTACCTCCATATATGGGCATTCTTTTTGGTCTTGGCATCCTTTGGCTCATTGGCGACTTAATGCACTATAAAAAAGATGAGACAGATAAAGAAGAGCT
This sequence comes from Candidatus Methylopumilus sp., assembly GCA_040401435.1. Classification (GTDB taxonomy): domain Bacteria; phylum Pseudomonadota; class Gammaproteobacteria; order Burkholderiales; family Methylophilaceae; genus Methylopumilus_A. The sequence continues at coordinate 26,401 of JBBAON010000009.1, read as the reverse complement.
TACCCTTACTCATGCCTTAAAACAGATTGATATGTCATCCATTGTTTTCTTTATTGGTATTCTTTTAGCGGTGGCAACCCTTGAACATAGTCTCATATTGCAATCATTAGCAGGCTTGTTAGATAAAACTATCGGTCGGCAAGATTTAATTGTGACCCTGTTAGGCTTGGTCAGCGCAATCGTCGACAATGTTCCGCTTGTAGCTGCCTCAATGGGAATGTATGACTTAGCGCAATACCCAGCAGATAGTTTTTTATGGGAATTTATGGCCTATTGTGCTGGCACTGGTGGCTCTATTTTAATTATTGGCTCAGCCGCAGGCGTTGCAGCCATGGGCTTAGAAAAAATCCCATTCTTTTGGTATGTCAAAAAAATAAGTTGGTTAGCTTTAATTGGCTACTTTGCGGGGATTGCTACCTACATTATTCAATACAATCTAACGCATTAAGCACCTTAATAGATAATCAATGCAGGTTAGTTGACCCAAGTTCATGGAATCTTTGTGAACACCAAGCCAAGCTGGTGAGATCCAAGATGCTGGAGTCTTGATCTTGACCAGATTTAGTGATTTTTTCTAATTACTGGATAGCCGCTTTGAACTAATAAACCTGTAGCTGATAAAAAAACTATTGAAATAGCCCGATTGAACCTGTCAAATAGACATTATTACAAGGGTTAGCTGAGTAACTAGGATTCATATTGCCATGCAGTACCATTGAATTGATAACTAAAGAGCCGGTAACACTTAAAGCGGTGCTAGAACCATCAATCCTGAAGTTATCGGCTGACAAATTAGCAATACCTGTTAGATTTAAATGATCTTTAGAGCCGTTTATACTCAAAGTACGATAAGCAGTTGTATATGGGTGATTAATCACGACAGCACTTCCCGCAACACATCCCGATGGCGTTGGCGCGCTTAAAGTTACCGTCCCAGAAAGTGAAAGTGATTGACTCCCCGGAATATAAAGAGAAACACCGCCAACGCTATTCGTGACGATAGCCGAGCCTGTGTCAAAGCCCCCATTAAAGACATAAGCCCCACCATAAAGCCCGTTCGACAGTTGGTATTTGTGACTTTTATTAAATACAACAGCGGCTGAATAAGTGCCAGGATAATAAGTATAAGTGTTAGTACTTGCGTTATAGGTTGGTGCGGCAGCATTTAGAATAACAGGCGCAGTATAGCTTGGAGGCGTTGGCATTGGACCAGAAGCGCTGACAGGTAAAGGTGAACATTGAATGCATGTAGTTGTGTTTCCATTATAAATGGTGATTGTATTGCTGTCTGGATTAGGATTGATGATCATGCCTGAATTATGGGTGGTGCTAAAATTGCCGCTAATTGCAGCAGAACAATCGTTAAGTGTGATATTATTAGTGCCGTTGATACTAAAATCAGTATCGGTCATCAAACATTTGGGGCCACCCGAATTTTGGCCTGCAATAGCGCTCGCACTTAATGTCATGTTTGCTTGACCCAGCACCCCCATAAAAAAAGTGTTCCACGTTGCAGAGGCCACTGATTTTACACAACTGATCTGACCAGTTTTGGGGCAAGCAACCGGAAGGGTAGTTTGCACACTAAAACCGTATAGATTGACATCAGGGAAGATATTGCTCCCACCCGAACCGCAGGTCGTTGAATTAATCGCACAAGCCAAGGCCGCCGCATCCGCTGTATTTTGCAAACGATTTTTTTGAAGCAACAAGTAACCACCATCTATGGCTAAGCCTATTAACGCGATTAGCACTGTCAGCAACAAAGCGAATAACACAATGGTTGCGCCCTTTTGATGCTGGTAAGTCTTACTCATGGTACATCACAGCCTTGGCTGTTAATTGGTTATCAAAATTGGTCAAAAGCCGAAGCGTTTTAGCAGCCAAGGAAAGAAGATGAACATCGGAAGCGTTGGTATCGTATACCAGAATGTATACCAAGCGTGATTGGCAACTTTCTCAGTGGGTTGATTTTCCATAAATAGCCAGACCAGCGTAAAGATCGTCATGATGGGCAATGCCTCGATCAAGCCACCCAACTTGTCGTTGCGCTTAGCCAGCTCAGATATGAAGACGATTATCCCGGCGGTAACTGCATACTTAAAGATAATCCAGTCCATTGGCTGTCCTTTTGAACATTCATTTTTCTGATAATGTTAAAAGTTTGTACTCGTTTTAATCACTATGTTTCACAAGCTTTATGAATACATAGACGCTTTAATCAATAGCCGCTCTTTACTTTTGACTTTAACATTGGACAAAGACATCCTTTTTTATAGAATTTCATAAAGTTTTTTTACGACGCATAAAACGAAAAAAGCTCACCGTTTTGGTGAGCTTAATGCATTTTTTGACTAGCTTATTTTGCTGAGCTTACGCATGCATTAGTTGAGTGCTTGTGGGCGGTAGAAGAGCAGTCCATTGCGTCCTTAGAAGACTTTTTTGCATCTTCAAGTTTGTTGTGATCATGATGTTCTGCAGCGTTGAAGTGGTGTTTTGCTGCCGCTTCATGGTCGTGGCCAGCTTTAGTATGTAATGCGCTTGATTCGTTGCTGTTTGACATAGTTAAATCCTTTGGTGGTAGTTATCTCTTAATTGAGAAGTGAGGTCTTGAGAACAAATTTCGCTCTCGCCACAACTCAATATAAGCCGACATATTAATGATCACAGTGCGCTAGCAAACATTGTGATTTTCTTGATAATAGTGAAAAATATTGGGTTTGTTGGTGTAAGGACTAGGTTTTATTTCAGCAGTAAATTGCAATGATTGAGACGCCTCAATTCGCCATCTCATATTAAGAGCGCCTATCAATCGGCCTTTTTTTACGATTGCGGTAAGTGAAAACTCCCAAGCATCATCGAATCAATCCAACAAACTGCTTTCGTTAGACATTTAGCAATTTTTTTAATACAAAATCTCGAGATTCCCGAAACTTTCTGCCATCAAATACTTTGAAGCAAACTCTGAATAAAAAGCTTAAAATTCCATCAATAGTTTTTTAGATGTTATGGATTGATATTTCAGACATAAAAAAAGGGCTGTTAATTAACAGGCCTTTTTTTATAAAATGTATGTTTGGTGGGAGATGGGGGGGTCGAACCCCCGACAAATGGATTAAGAGTCCACTGCTCTACCAACTGAGCTAATCTCCCATGCGGGGCGCAATTATCAAGTTAAAGCAGCTGAGTGTCAACCTGAGAAACAACAAGCAGAGGCTAAGAAGTATGAATATTCAAACAATCACCAGCCAAGCATGTGCGGACCAAAAACCAGGCACATCTGGCCTACGTAAAAAAGTGGCGGTGTTTCAACAGCCGCATTACTTAGAAAACTTTGTTCAAAGTATTTTTGATTCTATCGAAGCACCGCAAGGCGCAACACTTACCTTAGGTGGTGATGGCCGTTATTATAATCGTGAGGCAATTCAAATCATCCTCAAGATGGCGGCGGCAAATGGTTTTGGACGTGTGTTGGTTGGCCAAGGCGGCATTCTTTCTACGCCTGCCGCGTCTTGCATTATTCGCAAGTACAAAACCTTTGGCGGGATTATTCTTTCAGCTAGCCACAACCCTGGTGGCGTGGATGGTGACTTTGGCATTAAGTACAACACTGAGAATGGTGGCCCCGCCCCAGAAAAAATAACGGAAGCAATTTTTGAGAAATCAAAAACCATATTTAAATACAACATCATCGCTGCGCCTGATGTGGCACTTGACGTGATTGGTGAAACTGAATTGGCCGGCATGAAGGTGCAAGTGATTGATGCGGTTGAGGACTACACAGAACTTATGGAGTCTTTGTTCGACTTTAATGCAATTAAAGATTTACTCGCCTCTGGCTTCCGCATGAAGTTTGATGCCATGCACGCGGTGACTGGCCCTTACGCCCAAGAGATTTTTATCAAACGACTTGGTGCATCTACTGATAGCCTGATGAACTGCGTTCCATTGGCTGATTTTGGTGGTGGCCATCCGGATCCTAACCTTACCTACGCGCGTGAATTGGTCGATATTATTTTTGGCGAAAATGCCCCTGACTTTGGCGCAGCATCAGATGGTGATGGTGACCGCAATATGATTTTAGGCAAAGGATTTTTTGTGACACCTTCAGACAGTCTTGCGCTGATCGCCGCCAACGCAAGAATAGTCAAAGGCTATTCCAAAGGCATTGCTGGCGTGGCTCGCTCCATGCCCACCAGTGGGGCGGTCGATATGGTGGCAAAGTCTTTGGACATTCCTTGCTTTGAAACGCCCACGGGCTGGAAATTCTTCGGTAATTTAATGGATGCCGGCCAAGTAACACTTTGCGGCGAAGAAAGCTTTGGCACAGGCTCTAGCCACGTGCGGGAAAAAGACGGTCTTTGGGCGGTATTATTTTGGCTGAATATTTTGGCAATTAAATGCCAATCCGTTGAACAAATTGTGAAACGTCATTGGCTGCAATTTGGTCGCAATGTTTACTCACGTCACGATTACGAAGATTTACCGCTTGATGCCGCTAATGGAGTAATTGAGCATTTACGTAACAACCTTAGCGCACTTGTTGGCTTGTCGTTTGGACGCTACACCATTCAAGAATGCGATGACTTTAGATATACAGACTCAATTGATGGCAGCATCAGCACCAAGCAAGGCCTGCGCATCTTATTCACCGATGGCTCACGTATTATATTTAGGCTCTCTGGCACAGGCACATCTGGCGCCACGCTTCGCATCTATTTAGAAGCTTTTGAGTCGGACAGCAGTAAACACGATTTAGATGCTCAACTCGCTCTTGCTGAAATGATACAAATTGCCTTGCAGATTTCCGAACTGAAACAAAGAACGAGGCGAGATAAGCCAACTGTGATCACTTAACAATCTCACATGAACTTCACTTGGCCGTGATATTCTGACGGCCTTTTTTTATTTCTTTTGCTTGAAAGCCACACGATGCAAAACACACCTACCGCCATCACAGAAACCTTCATCCCAAGCAAAGACGCTTCGCTTGAATACTCGATTAAAACTCTACAAGCCAAGCTACTAGATATTGGCTTTCATGTAGAAGAGCGTTCATGGCTGAATGAAATTGAAGGCATTTGGTCAGTGCATGTGACCGATCGTGATTGCATACGTCTATTTAGTAATGGCAAAGGTGCATCGCAACTTGCAGCAAGAGCGAGTGCGCTTGGTGAATACTTTGAGCGCCTCAGTACCAATTACTTTTGGACGCATTTTTACTTGGGCGAAGCCATTAGTAATCAAGATTATGTGCATTACCCCAATGAAAAATGGTTTCCACTTGCTGGCGATGCATGGCCAGCTGGCTTGCTTAACAAAGAGCTTCATAAATTCTATAATCCAGAAGGTACAGTTTCAGCGACTAGACTCATTGACCTAAACTCTGGTAATGCCAGGCGTGGCATTTGCGCTATTCCATACACACGTTTGCGTGACGATGAAGTAGCTTATTTCCCTGTGAATTTAATTGGTAACTTGTATGTCAGCAATGGCATGTCAGCTGGCAACACCCTAAAAGAAGCTCGCACTCAGGCATTGGCGGAAATTTTTGAGCGCGACATTAAATACAAAATCATTCGTGAAGGCATTTGCTTGCCAGATGTACCTGAAGCTGTGATTAACCGTTTTCCACGCATTGCCGCTGGCATTAAAGGATTGCGCGACGCGGGTTATGGTATTTTAGTAAAAGATGCTTCATTAGGTGGCAAATACCCTGTAATGAACGTCACCTTACTGCACCCAGAAGACCAAGGTTGTTTCGCGAGCTTTGGCGCACATCCTCGATTTGAAGTGGCTTTAGAGCGTGCATTAACGGAGCTATTGCAAGGTCGTGCAATTGATGGCCTCAAAAACTTTGTTGCGCCAGGTTTTGATATGGAAGAAATTGTAGACCCACAAAACCTAGAAATCCATTTTGTGGACTCAAGTGGCGTGATTAGCTGGAACTTCCTCCGCGATACGCCAGATTATAAATTTGTGGATTGGAACTTTGGCACTACCACTGATGAAGATTACCAATGGTGTTGCGATACTATCCACGCAAGTGGTCACGATATCTACATTTCAGACTTCACGCATTTAAATGTCTACGCTTGCCGCATTTTTGTTCCAGGCATGTCTGAAATCTACCCCGTAGAAGAGCTTGAGTGGGAAAACAATACGGTGGGAAACTTGGTTCGTCCAGGTTTATTACGCACGCAAGACCTGTCACAAGAAGAAAGTGCTGAACTCCTTGAAACTTTGTTAGACCTTGAGCTAGCCGATGAACTCCCTGTGACTACCTTAATTGGCCTTGCGGCAGATGCTGGGGGCGTTTGGGCTGATTTACGTGTTGGCGAACTCAAAGCATTATTGGGTTTAGCGGTCGATGATATTGATGTGATTTTAGAAGGTTGTGATTGGATTAGCCAATTTGGCGAGTTACCGGAAAAACGTGCCCGCGTTTATCGATGTATTGCAGACCTTATACAACTTCAAGAAATGACTGAGCTAACGCACACCGAGCCATTTAACGCTAATTTAGCACTCATGTACGGCGCCGAAACTTTGCAACAAGCTCAGCAATTGCTTAGCCGTGAATCTCGTTACTTTGGCCTAAATAATCTAGGGGCTAACATGGAAGGCAGCGAGATGCACAAGCAATTGTTATTGGCCTACCACAAAGTGAATACTAAAAAATGTTAAAACGGCAGCCTATTAAAACGGCAACTTAACTTGCGGTGCCGCACCTAAAATCACCGCTCTAAAAACGTTCTGAATTCGCTTTAATGCGCCTTCAGAATCTGCCTCAAAACGCAGCACAATAACTGGAGTGGTGTTAGATGGCCGCATTAAGCCAAAGCCATCGGGGTATTCAACACGCAAACCATCAATAGTAATGACTTCTGTTGCACCGTCAAACTTGGTGGATTTCAGCAAAGCGGCAATCAGCGCATGGGGTTCGCCCTCTTGCATCTGAATATGTTGCTCAGGGGTACTCACGCTATCAGGTAAGTTATTTAAAGTTTCGCTTGGGTTAGCGACTTTACTTAAAATTTCCAGCAAACGCGCTCCTGAATACAGACCATCATCAAAGCCATACCAGCGTCGACCTATAGCAGGGTTGCTGCTATCAACTAAATCATTAAAAAAAAAGTGGCCACTCATCTCGCCTGCAAGATCTGCACTCGTTTCCTTGATTTTGGCTTTCACTAGCGAATGGCCCGTTTTCCACATCAAAGGCTTACCGTGTCGCGCTTTAATCCAAGGCGCAAGGTTACGAGTTGATTTCACATCATAAATAATCGTCGCGCCAGGGTTACGCTTTAAAACTTCCTCAGCAAAAAGCATCAATTGGCGGTCGGGATAAATTATCTTGCCATCTTTAGTAACCACCCCTAAACGGTCGCCATCACCATCAAAAGCCAAGCCAATCTCAGCATCGCCTTTGGCTAACGCTTTAATTAAGTCAACTAAGTTTGCTGGCACAGATGGGTCGGGATGATGATTGGGGAAATGGCCATCTACTTCGCAGAATAACTCTTGCACAGAACATCCGAGCGATTCGTATAGCATCTTGGCATAAGCGCCTGCAACGCCGTTGCCACAATCTACAGCGATTTTCATGCCGCGCGCTAGTTTTACATCTGAAGCAATTTTAGCGATATAACTGGAAGCAATATTATGATGACTTTCTTTGCCAAAACCGATGTCTGAAGCGATAGCAAAATCACACGTTTCAATTCGGGTGCGTAAGCTTTGTATAGTCTCACCTGATAGCGTTTCGCCCGCCAATACCATCTTCAGTCCATTGTAATCAGGTGGGTTGTGGCTGCCTGTGACCATGACGCCGCAAGCCGTACCTAGCTCATATGCTGCAAAATAGACCATAGGCGTGGCAACCATGCCAATCTGAATAACATTCACGCCTGCTTTTCGAATTCCGCTAGACAACGCGTCTGCCAACTCAGGTCCTGATAAACGTCCATCATAACCAATACAAATAGTGCTTTGTTTTCTTGCCAAAGCCTCTGAACCAAGTGCTTGCCCAATGGATTCTACAATCTCAGGCGTGAGAGTTTTACCTACGATGCCACGAATGTCGTAAGCCTTAAAGATTTCTTTGGGAATTTGCACGCTTACAGCTCTTCTATCCAAATTTGTTGAATCGCCTCTAATATTTTCTCATTACTGTTATTTGGCTCATCATTAAATCCATCCAAAGCCATTACCCAAGCATGTAAATCAGTAAAACGAATTACTTTAGGGTCAATATCAGGATGTGCATCATATAAAGCTTCTGCAATTGCTTGAACATTTGTCCATTTCATTTTAATCACCTTAAAAATTATTCAATATTAGCTTGAATTATACCGCTTAGATGCAGTCAACAGAAGGGGTGAATTGACGCCCATTATGATAAAATGACGTAATTATTTTTTAAGCCTACGAGAAAGTGACTTATGTTTAGCCGAGCAAAAACGTTGAGTGTTGTAGATCCTGAATTAGCAAAATATGTAGAACTTGAACGCATTCGCCAAGATGAACATATTGAATTGATTGCTTCTGAAAATTACACCAGCCCTGCCGTAATGGAAGTACAAGGCTCACAACTCACCAATAAATACGCTGAAGGCTATCCTGGTAAACGTTTCTACGGCGGCTGTGAGTACGTTGACGAAGTTGAAAAACTCGCTATTGAACGTATTAAAAAATTATATGGCGCTGAATATGCCAACGTCCAACCACACTCCGGCTCACAAGCTAATCAAGCGGTTTACTTCTCGATCTTAAAACCAGGTGACACCATCATGGGGATGAACTTGGGTCATGGAGGCCATCTAACACACGGCTCACCAGCCAATCTTTCTGGCAAATTATTTAACATCGTTCCTTACGGCTTAAACGATAAAGAAGAAATCGACTACGACGAAATGGAGCGCATTGCGATTGAATGCAAACCAAAGCTTTTAATTGGCGGCGCATCGGCTTATTCTCTTCGCTTCGACTGGGAGCGCATGGCAGCAATTGCTAAAAAAGTAGGCGCTTATTTTATGGTGGACATGGCGCATTACTCAGGCTTAATTGCTGGCGGCGTCTATCCAAATCCAGTACCCCATGCTGACTTTGTGACTTCAACCACGCACAAAACATTGCGCGGCGCACGTGGCGGGATTATTTTAGCTAAAGCGGAATTTGAAAAGTCGATCAACTCATATGTATTCCCTGGTTTACAAGGTGGGCCATTGATGCACGTGATTGCAGGTAAAGCAGTGGCTTTCTTAGAAGCCTTGCAGCCAGAATTTAAAACTTATCAAACGCAAGTATTGAAAAATGCAAGCGTGATGGCTGAGGAGCTCACAAATCGTGGCTTACGCATTATCTCTGGTCGAACAGAATCCCATCTGTTCCTGGTAGATTTACGCCCTAAAGGCTTAACAGGTAAAGCAGCTGATGCTGCTTTAGGTTTAGCACACATTACCGTGAACAAAAACTCTATTCCCAATGATCCAGAAAGCCCATTTGTGACTTCTGGCATTCGCATTGGCTCACCAGCGATTACTACGCGTGGTTTTAAAGAAGCAGAAGCAAGACAAGTCGCTAATTTGATTGCTGATGTATTAGACAATCCAACGGATGAAGCAGTGATTTTGGCAACCAAAGCAAAAGTACACGCCTTAACTTCTCAGTTTCCAGTTTATGGTTAATAAAGCACGCGATTAACCTACTTAAGACTTATTTAGATGAAATGTCCTTTTTGCAGCACTGATGACACACAGGTGATTGATTCACGCGTGAATGACGAAGGAAATTCCATTCGGCGCCGTCGTCGATGTGCAGTTTGTGACAAACGCTTTACTACTTACGAAACCGCAGAATTGCATTTGCCCCAAGTCGTGAAGCAAAACGGCACGCGTGAAGAGTTCAACCGTGAAAAATTGCGCAGCTCTTTTACCCGCGCACTGCACAAGCGCCCAGTGCCAACCGAGTATGTGGACAGAGCAATCGAACACATTGTTCAAAAAATACTTGGCCAAGGTGAGCGTGAAGTCATGGCACGCTCACTTGGTGAAAGCGTCATGCATGAATTAAAAGCGATGGATAAAGTGGCTTACATTCGCTTTGCATCTGTTTACCGTAGTTTTCAAGACGTGGATGATTTTAATACGGTGATTCGCGATCTTGACCCCAAAAAAAATTCAAGATCTTGAAATCTTCTTAACTAAAATTTTGAACCCAAGTTATCTGAAATTTTGAACACTAGATAATCCATAATGTTTACCAAAGCCGACTACGAATTCATGAGTCTTGCGCTGAGATTAGCAGAGCAAGGTTTATATACCACCACTCCCAACCCACGTGTCGGTTGCATTATTGTTAATGATGGTCAAATTATTGGCCAAGGTGCGCATTTAAAAGCAGGTGAAGCACACGCCGAAATTATGGCATTACAGGATGCCCAGGAGCATTTTCCCAAACTTATTCAAGGCGCAGACGTTTACGTCACACTTGAGCCTTGTAGTCACTTTGGTAAAACGCCACCTTGCGCGGATGCGCTAATTAAAGCAGGGGTTAAACGCGTAATTGCCGCCATGCAAGACCCAAACCCGCAAGTTGCAGGTAATGGTTTATCAAGGCTAGCGGCGGCGGGAATTAAAACTGAATACGGCTTGATGGAAATCCAAGCAAAAGAACTTAATGCCGGCTTTATTTCACGCATGATCAAAAATAGCCCTTTTGTGCGCGTCAAAATCGCAGCCAGCTTGGACGGCAAAACAGCCCTCGCGAATGGCGAGAGCAAATGGATTACCGGTGAAACGGCAAGGCAGGATGTGCAACACTTGCGCGCCCGATCCTGTGCCATCTTAACAGGCATAGAAACTGTTTTGGCTGACGACCCACAAATGAATGTGCGCAACATTCCCCAAGCGCGCCAACCTCTTCGCGTTGTGGTCGATAGTCAATTACGTATTTCGCCAGACGCTAAAATTCTAGAAGGGGGCAACACGCTCATCGCCTATGTGTTTGATGCCGAAAAAAAAGCCGCAACTTTAAACAAAGCTGGTGCAAATTTGCTTCACCTTAGCGCTAGTGACGGCAAAGTATGTCTAAAACAACTGCTAAGCCACCTTGCAGAAAGCGGCATCAATGAACTGATGGTTGAGGCTGGGCAAACACTCAACGGTGCCCTGCTGGCACTTAATTTAGTTGATGAATTTGTATTTTACTATGCACCCACTTTACTGGGCTCAGAGGCACGAGGCATGTTCAGTACTCCAGCCTTGGATACGATGAAAGACAAAGTAGAACTTGACATCCTCGAGGTGCGTCAATTTGGTCAAGACATTCGCATTAGAGCCAAACCGATTAATAAGCTATAAACTTATTTATGGTATTAATTGATACACATTGTCACCTTGATGCTGCCGAATTCGATGCAGATCGTGAAAGCGTTATTCAAAAAGCATTTAATAGCGACATTAAGATGATGGTCGTGCCAGCAGTCCACCGCAGGAATTTTGAAGTCGTTACACAACTTGCTCGCAACCACGCATGTTGCGCTCATGCACTGGGCATACATCCCATGTATGTGGCAACATCCCAACCAGAAGATTTGGCTTTTCTCGCACAAGAAATTGCCAAGCAAATGCAAAGTGCAAATCCGCCAGTCGCCGTTGGAGAGATAGGCTTGGATTTCTTTATTCCAGATTATGACAAGGCACTTCAAGAGCATTACTTTGTGGAACAGCTTAAAATTGCTAAGCAATATGACTTGCCAGTGATTTTGCATGTGCGGCAAGCAATCGACGATATATTAAAGCATTTAAGACAATACAAAGTCCGTGGCGGCATAGCACATGCATTTAATGGAAGTCGTCAGCAGGCCGATGCTTTTATCAATTTGGGATTTAAATTAGGATTTGGTGGCACACTCACCTACTCCCGCGCGTTAAAAATTCGCGAGCTTGTTTCAACCCTTCCCCTAAGTTCGATTGTTTTAGAAACGGATGCGCCAGACATCCCGCCAGAATGGCTCAAAAACAACAGGAGAAATACGCCTGATCAATTGTTAAAAATTTCACAACTGATTGCCTCGTTAAGGCATATAAATCATACGCAAGTGACTGAAATGACTACGAACAATACATTGGAAATTTTGCCAAATTTAGTAAAGTTATTCACACGACCTCAAGTAATACATTAACAAGGCTTAAATTCCCCTAAGAATCAATACCGGCCTAGCAACCATTTGATTTATAGAGTAAAAATAGAAGATTAAAATTTAAGCTTTTAAGAAAAACCTATATAAAATCGTGAGTTAGACTTTCAACTCACAGGTATCCACAGTTTTATCCACAGTTTTTGTGGATAGGATTTGATTGTTTTTAAGCTTAAAAGAAATGCAAGAAAAATATTTAAAAAATTAATAAATATTTAAGGAAATTTCACTTGAAAATTGATGAAAAAGTCTACCGTACCATTTGGCCTATTACTGGTGCGGACTCGCCCAAAAATGATGCAATTTCTTGCGTCGGCATTATCGATCAAACCATGCTTCCACATTGCTTTGAAGTCAAGAAATTACGGAATCTCGACGAAATGATCCTTGCCATTAAAACGATGCAAGTGCGAGGTGCGCCACTTATTGGTGCAGCAGCAGCCTATGGAATGGCACTTGCGGTGCAAGAAAATCCTAGCGACATTCATATCGAAAGATCAACAAAAGCTTTATTGCAAAGCAGGCCAACGGCGGTGAATTTACGTTGGGCAGTGAATCGCATGCAAAACGCTCTAGCTACATTACCTCTAGAAGCTCGCAACCAAGGGGCTTGGCGCGAAGCTGCGTTAATTTGTGATGAGGATGTGCAAATCAACCATGCGATTGGTCAGCATGGCTTAACGCTGATACATGCCGCGCTCGCAAAAAGTAACAAAAGTATCTTTAATATCTTGACCCACTGCAATGCTGGTTGGCTCGCTACGGTAGACTGGGGCACAGCCCTAGCACCAATATATGCAGCGCATCATGCAGGCATGAATATACACGTTTGGGTGGATGAAACTCGCCCACGCAATCAAGGTGCAAGCCTCACAGCGTGGGAGTTAGACAAGCATGGCATTCCGCACACTGTCATCAGCGATAATGCTGGTGGCCATTTAATGCAACACGAACAAGTCGATATGGTCATTGTCGGCGCTGATCGCGTGACAAGCAAAGGTGACATCTGTAATAAGATAGGCACTTACCTCAAGGCCTTGGCCGCCTTTGATAACAAGGTGCCTTTTTATGCCGCTGTGCCTTCGCCTACTATTGACTGGACCATACAAGATGGCCTTAGCGATATTGAGATTGAAATGCGTGATGCAGATGAAGTGAGCTACATGAAAGGCCTAGCCAGCGATGGCTCTATTCAGTCCGTCCGCGTTACGCCTGAACACACGCATGCACTTAACCCCGCTTTTGATGTCACGCCCGCACGTTTAGTCTCGGGCATTATTACCGAGCGCGGTATCACGACGCCAAGCGCGCTTAAACAACTATTTAAATAGAGATCATCATGGTAAATGCATCACTTCTAGATAGCGTGTTAACCCTTCAAAACCAAGGCCTGATGCAAGGCACATCTGGTAACGCAAGTGTGCGACACGGCAATGGTTATGTCATCACCCCCTCAGGCATGCCTATCAATGACATGCAAGCGAACAGCATGGTAGAAATGGACATGCAAGGAAAAGCAGTCACTGTGGGGAAACCCTCTTCTGAGTGGCGCTTTCACAACGATATTTATCAAGCAAGGCCAGAAATTGGCGCAGTCATTCATACTCACTCCATGTTTGCGACCACAATCGCAAGCTTACGCAAAGACGTCCCACCGTTTCACTATATGATTGCAGTGGCTGGTGGCGACACCATTCGCTGTGCGGACTACGCTCTGTTTGGCACGCAAGCACTATCAGACCATGCCCTAGAAGCTCTCAAAGATCGCCGAGCGTGCTTATTGGCGAATCATGGCATGATTGCTGTCGGCAAAACTCTGCAGCAAGCGATAGAGGTTGCGATTGAGGTAGAAACACTGTGCGAGCAATATTGGCGCGCATTGCAAATCGCCGAACCTCGTCTTTTAAGCCCGCAAGAAATGCAGGAAGTGTTTGAACAATTTAAAGGCTATGGCAGCTGGGATAAATAAATGAAGAAACGCCAGCTTATGTTGGTCGCATTTTTTCTGTGCAAAGTCTGCGGATGCAAAGCTAAACCACACCCGATGGTTGGAGAAGACAAAGATGCCCATGGCTGTATCGCATCTGCTGGCTATCAATGGTGCGGCAAAGAAAAACTATGTGTGAGAAGTTGAGAGCTATCTGCGCAAAAAGGTTTTAATAATAGCCAAGAAAATTTTATTCGCCATTGCTATTAACAATGAAGCTTTGACTTGAAGCGATGTTTAATTTGAATGGAGCCCGCTGTTCAAGCTCGTTCGTATATTCAGCAACCCCGACTGACTCCCGTATTAAAAAGTCTTCTATTAATTGAGCAAATTCTGGATCTGCAATTTGATGAAATGAGCAGGTAGCTGTAGGCTTAAACCCACGTGCTAACTTATGTTCACCTTGCGCGCCGCCCTCAAAGAAGCGCACTTTCTCCTCAATGCAAAACTCCTGCGCTTGATAATAACAAAGCTCGAAGTGCAAATTGGGGACATATTGCATGCATCCCCAATAGCGACCGTACAAGGTCTTTTGATCGTAGAAATTAAGTGCGCTCGCGATTGGCACACCATCAAGAGTGGCGATGATCAACAAAATATGTGCAGGCATGCTGAGCGCGATGCTTTTAAAAAAATCCGCTGAGAGATATGGCTTAGAACGATGCTCTAAATAAGTATTTTGGTAACACTGATAAAAAAAGTCCCATTCCTCCTCAGTGATATCTTGACCTTTAATCCGCCTACAGATCACTCCAACAGCATCTACTTTCCGACGCTCTTGCTTAATCTTCTTTCGTTTTTCTTGGTTGAGTTGACTTAAAAACTCATCAAAACTCTTAAAGTCCTCATTTTCCCATCGAAACTGTACCCCGTGACGTTCCATCCACCTTGCTTGCTTAAGTAATGCCGCTGAATCTTGATCTGGAAACAAGACATGTATAGATGACAATTGATGCTTGTGCATTACTTCTAATAAGGCTTGCAACATCAGGGATTGAATTGCTGAGGCGTTTGCAACATCCGCAACTAAAATACGTGCGCTCGTGACAGGACTAAAAGGAATAGCGGCAATTAACTTAGGGTAATAGTTTAGGCCATTACGCTGATAGGCCTCGGCCCATGACCAATCGAAAACATATTCGCCATAAGAGTGTGACTTCACATATAAGGGTATTGCACCAACGAGCTGCCTATCGTCATGAACAACTAATGGACGCGATTGCCACCCTGTGCCATGTCCAACAGAGTTTGAGGTTTCTAGTGCACTCAAAAAAGCATGACTGAGCAGAGGCATGCCACTTGTTAAGGCGTTCCAACTTTGCGCGTCAATGCACTGAACACTCTCTGCGATTTCTAAGGTTAAACTCATCTTTTAAGAATACAATAGAAAACGAATAATTCAACACGCTTTTTTAAAACAAACGCACTCCACATCAAAATGATCATCAATATGACGAAAAAAATAGTGTTATGTCTTTTAATTAGCGCGCTATTCGCTTGCCAATTTATGCCAAAATCTTCTGAACAGCTTCAAAGTGTCGGTTTGCATCCCGCCCTCCCTGAGCCAAGCTTGTCCATAATTCCTACCGTAAATATTGCAAAGGCATCTGAATGGCCAGATGGCTTAATGCCTAGTGTGAAAGCGGGATTAACCGTTAATCTTTACTCGAAAGCATTGGTGCATCCTCGTTGGCTTTATGTGCTGCCAAATGGCGATGTTTTAGTCGCACAAAGCAACAAACAGCCCTCTCAAAAAACCAAGGGCTTAAAAGCCTTGGTCACAGAGTTCGTCATGAAAAGAGCCGGTGCTGGAAGGGACAGCCCAGACAAAATAACGTTAATGAGAGATCATGATCATGATGGAATTGCAGAATTATCTACTGAATTCTTAAGCGATCTCCACTCCCCTTTTGGCATGGCACTCATCGGAAACGACTTATATGTTGCCAATACCAATGCCATCGTTCGTTTTCATTACGAAGCTGGCCAAACAAGCATTAATACTGAGCAGCATCCCCCAGAGAAAGTGATTGACCTCCCAGAGGGGGAGCTTAATCATCACTGGACTAAAAATCTGATGGCTTCCCCAGATGGATCTAAGCTTTACATCACTGTTGGCTCGAACAGCAATATTGGAGAAAACGGACTAGCCAATGAAGTTGACCGTGCCGCAATTTGGGAAGTGGATCTTCAAACAAAGCAGAAGAATATTTTTGCTTCAGGGCTTAGAAATCCCAATGGTCTTGCTTGGCATCCAAACACAGGAAAGCTTTGGACAGTAGTCAACGAGCGTGATGAACTTGGGAATGATTTGGTTCCGGACTATCTCACCTCCGTTCATGAGGGTGATTTTTTTGGCTGGCCATATGTATATTATGGTGATCAAAAAGACCCAAGGGTCAAAGAGATGATGCCCTCAGGGTTAAGGCCTCGAAGCCCAGATTACGCATTAGGCGCTCACGTTGCAGCGCTTGGATTAGTGTTCTCTAACCAGTCAGCTTTTAATAAAAACATTGGTTTAGGCGCATTTATCAGTGAGCATGGCTCGTGGAATAGAAAACCAAGAAGCGGATATAAAGTGGTGTTTGTTCCTTTTAAAAACAATCAACCCGATGGCATGCCCATTGATGTTGTCACAGACTTTGTCGTCAACGATGAAGCTCGCGGAAGACCAGTAGGATTGGCAATTGATCAAGATGGCAATCTACTAATTGCTGACGATGTCGGCAACCGCGTTTGGCGAGTGCGCCCAAAATAGACTGTATAGATAACAAAAAACCAGCACTAAGCTGGTTTTTTGTATATGTTGTTTTTTGGTCGGAACGGCAAGATTTGAACTTGCGACCCCTTGTCCCCCAGACAAGTACGCTACCAGGCTGCGCTACGCCCCGATCAGGTTGCCGCAAGCGCGACAAGCTTTGCATTATAGCTTAAAGCGTTACACTGACGAAGCCCTAACGATTGTCAGAAATAGATTACTAATCGACTTTTAAGATCGCTGAAATTTCAGTAAGTTCAGTTCGCAAGTTTTGCACCTCTAACCCAGCATCTTGGCTTAATGGCGCAGCGCTTAAACCATCAATAACATCGCCTTCGGCAGGCTTGTTCTTTTCAGACTTGAGGCGACCTTTTGCATCAAGCAGATTACGGGCGCCACTAATAGTGAAGCCATCATCATAAAGAAGTGCACGAATGCGGCGAATAAGGAGAACTTCGTGGTGCTGATAGAAACGACGGTTGCCACGACGTTTGACTGGGCTTAATTGGGTAAATTCTTGTTCCCAATAGCGCAAGACGTGCGGCTTTACCCCACACAATTCGCTGACTTCACCAATCGTGAAATAACGTTTTGCAGGGATCGGTGGAAGCTCGGTATTAAGCGCTTGCTCCGCCATAAGTTTCCTCTACCTTGCTTTTTAGTTTTTGACTGGCATGAAAGGTCACAACACGACGCGCTGTAATTGGAATTTCTTCGCCTGTTTTTGGATTGCGGCCTGGACGCTCAGATTTTTTACGCAATTCAAAGTTACCGAAGCCAGATAGCTTAACGGTATCGCCAGACTCAAGCGCAATACGAATCTCTTCGAAAAATGCTTCGACCATATCTTTAGCTTCACGCTTATTTAGACCAACTTGGTCGAACAACATTTCTGCCATATCTGCTTTTGTGAGTGTCATGCCCAATCCTTAACTACATTCTTGAATTATCTATAAATTTACTATCGATATTGTGTTATTATCAAATAGTTATTTAACACTATTTAACATTATTTAACAATACTTATGTTTTTTAACAAACACTTGGAGACTATCTTAACTCTGCACCGAACTGTTTTTTAACCACATCAAGCAAGCTCGCCATTACATTATCTGCATCTGCATCAACCAATGACTTCTGACCATCCTGCATCATTACGAAGAATGCCAAACTCTTTTGATTTTCCGCAATTCCCTTGCCGCGATACACATCAAACAAGCCAATTTCGGTTACAAATTCAACATTTGCACCCTGCATCGCATTTAACAATGCACTCACAGCAACTTTTTCATCAACCAACACTGCCATATCACGGCGAATTGGAGGGAATTTAGACACTTCCGAGTAAGCTGGCGCTTTGCATTGTTGTAGTGCCGCGAAATCAAGCTCAAACAAAACCAATCCCTTCGGCAATTGATAATTCTGCTGCCATTTTGGATGTAGCTTACCAATCCAGCCAATGGCTTTACCGTCAAGCATGACTTTTGCGGTTTGGCCAGGATGCAAGGCTGAGTGTTCTGCTGCAACATATTCTGCACGGCCGAAGGTTAAATGATCCACATCGGCTTTAACATCATAAAAATCAACACTGCGTGCCGCTTCACCCCACTGCTCCGGCAACGCATCACCATAAGCCAAACCTGATATACGTGTAGTTTCAGCATAAGTATTATTAGCGGCATGATGATAGGTTGGACCAATTTCAAACAATCGCACACGCGATTGTTGACGATTTAAGTTATAAACCAACACATCAAGCAAGCCGCCCCAAATAGATGAGCGCATCACACTCAAATTGCTCGCAATTGGATTCTTTAACTTAATTGGATTGGCATTCGCCAATAAATCGTGCTCCCAGCTTTCATCCACAAAGCTATAGGTTACGACCTCTTGGTAATCGTTAGCAACCAATGCATCTTGGAAAACATGACGCGCCGCACGGCCTTCAGACGAAGGTAGCATCCGCAAATCAGCAACTGGCGAGATTGCTGGGATATTGTCATAACCATGTAAGCGTGCGATTTCTTCAATCAAATCTTCTTCACGCTCGATATCGAATCGATAACTAGGCGGTGATACTTTAAACACCCCCGCCTTTAAAACGTAAGCAAAACCCAGCTGGTCAAACAACCTAGCAACTAAGCTTTCTTCTAAAGTGATGCCTAGGATTGAATTTAATTTCGCCATACGAAGCTTAGTTGGAACGCGCACTGGCATTGTGCCATTGACTGCCGTCACAGGACCCGCTTGACCGCCGCAAATCTCAAGCACAAGCGCTGTTGCTCGTTCTAATGCTTGCAGAGTTCTGCCGTAATCCACGCCACGCTCAAAACGATAAGATGAGTCTGAGCTAATGCCGAAACGACGGCCTTTCCCAGCAATGGTATCAGGCGTAAAGAATGCGCTTTCCAAGAAAATATCTTGTGTACTATCTGAAACAGCTGTTGATGCCCCGCCCATGACGCCTGCAAAAGCAATCGCGCCGCTGCTATCAGCAATTACCAACATATCTTTATCAAGCTTCACCGATTGCTGATTCAGCAAAGCCATCTCTTCGCCCTGGCTTGCCCAGCGCACATTAATATCGCCAGACAACTTCGCCGCGTCAAACGCATGCATAGGCTGACCAAGTTCAAGCAATGCGTAGTTTGTAATATCAACAATGGCGCTAATACTATGTAATCCACTTCGCTCTAATCGGCGCAGCATCCATGCAGGCGTTATTGCTTGTGCATCAACGCCCTTAACCATACGACCTGAATAAATCGCGCAAGCCTCTTTATCAGCAACGGTGACTGACTTAGCATCATCGATCGTTGCTTTTACAGCTTCTGCATTCGGCAATACCAACTCAGCGCCAGTGAGTGCGGCTACTTCACGCGCAATCCCAACAAGACTCAAACAGTCGCTGCGGTTGGGCGTAAGTTTAAGCGTAAATAATTTATCATTTAAACCGAGGAATTCACGGATATCTTGACCAACAGTGGCACCAGCAGGCAATTCAAGAATGCCGGCACTTTCAGCCGACAAGCCAAGCTCCTTCTCTGAACACATCATGCCAAATGACTCAACACCGCGTACTTTAGACTGTTTGATTTCAAAGCCAGGCAATACAGCACCCACCAATGCGCAAGGGGCTTTAATACCAACACGAGCATTACTTGCACCACAGACAATTTGTAGCGGCTCTGCAGCACCAATATTCACTATAAGTAGTTGCAAGCAATCAGCATCAGGATGTTTTTCTGCGCTGATAATTTCCGCAATCACCACTTTGGTAAACTCAGCACCAATTCCATCCAACCCTTCAACTTCCAACCCCGCCATCGTTAACAAATGACTTAACGCATCGGTATCAATCGCAGGGTTGGTGTATTCACGTAACCATTGTTCAGAAAATTGCATAGTTATCGCCCAAACTGCTGCAAGAAGCGCAAATCGTTATTAAAGAAATGACGTAAATCATTAACGCCATATCGAAGCATCGTCAAACGCTCAACGCCTAAACCAAACGCAAAACCGCGGTATTTTTCAGCATCAATACCCACATGCTTAAATACTTCCGGATGCACCATGCCGCAACCGCCAATCTCCAGCCAACCACCGTTCCAGCTCATGTCCATCTCAGCGGATGGCTCAGTAAACGGGAAAAAAGAGGGGCGGAAACGCACTTGCAAATCATCGCGTTCGAAGAAGCGTTGCAAGAAGTCTTGCACGACGCCTTTTAAGTTGGCAAAGCTAATATTTTCATCTACCCACAAACCTTCAACTTGATGAAACATAGGAGAATGCGTTGCATCTGAATCCACACGATAAACACGACCTGGCGCGATAATCTTAAGGGGCATATCTGTTTTATTTTTCATCGCATCTTGCATATAATGCACTTGAACAGGCGATGTATGAGTTCGAAGCACGTAATCTAAACTGCCGTCTGTGGCATCTACATAGAAGGTATCGTGCATGGCACGTGCAGGATGATTATCAGGAATATTGAGTGCGGTGAAATTGTAAAAATCCGACTCGATTTCAGGACCTTCAGCCACATCAAAACCAATTGAATGAAAAAGAGACTCAACACGCGCAAGTGTTAAAGAAACCGGATGCAAACCACTCTTGCCCCGTCCACGCGCTGGCAAAGTCACGTCTAAGGATTCGCCTGCCAGTTGTTTTTCTTGCTCAGCAAGCAAAATCGCATCACGGCGAGCTTTAAGTGCAGCTTCAACTGCTTGCTTCACCACGTTAATCGCTGCGCCTGCTGCTGGTCGCTCTTCGTTGCTCAACTTGCCTAAGCCCTTCATGGCTTCGGTCAAGGAACCAGATTTTCCAAGAAACTTAGCCTTGGCTTGTTCTAAATCGTTGATGTTTACGCAAACGGAAAAGTCCCGCTCTGCTTCAGGAATCAAAGACTCTAATGAGGTATTTTGCATATTGTTCGACCGTTAGTTTTAGACTGATAGTTCAGCCCAATATTAAAATGATCAAAATCATTTTTTAAGTCAATATTCTCGCCATGTTTTGGCAGAGATTAAATAAAAAAAGGAGGCCAAAAGCCTCCTTTTCAATCCTACACTAACTAAGCTGTGAGGCCAGCTTTTGCTAAGTCTACGAATTTTGCAAATGCTGGTTTATCAAATACTGCTAAGTCAGCTAATACTTTACGATCCACTTCAATCGCGGCCTTCTTCAAACCGTTCATGAAACGGCTGTATGTCAAACCACATTCACGCGAACCAGCGTTAATACGCGCGATCCACAAAGTACGGAATTGACGTTTCTTTTGACGACGGTCACGATAAGCGTATTGACCAGCCTTCATTACCGCTTGCTTGGCTACACGGTAAACGTTTTTACGACGACCGCGGTAACCCTTGGCAGCGTTTAAAACTCTTTTGTGACGAGCGCGAGCAATGACACCACGTTTGACTCTAGGCATAATCTATCTCCTTATTGTGTTGGCATCATTGCGCGGACGCGCTTGACATCAGTTGGGGAAATGATCGCCGTGCCGCGTAGTTTACGCTTTTGCTTGGTGGTCTTCTTAGTCAGGATATGACGAAGGTGCGAATGCGTACGCTTTACCTTGCCATTACCTAAGAACTTAAAGCGCTTTTTAGCGCTGCTCTTGGTCTTCATTTTTGGCATTTTTTTCTCCTAAAGGAATATTAAAAAGAGCGTTCGGGCATGCCTTTGGCCACGACGCTACAACTTGGTACTACTTCTTTAAAACCCACTTAAGTGGGTTTGTATTCTTTCACAACATTAACTCAGCTAAAACTATTTAGCCTTTTTAACCGCTGATAACACCATCACCATTTGGCGGCCTTCCATCTTCGGGAACTGCTCAACCACTGCATATTCTTTCAAATCTGCTTCAACACGCTTTAACAAAGCTAAGCCTAGCTCTTGATGCGTAATTTCACGACCTCTAAAACGCAAAGTAATCTTTGCTTTATCGCCGTCTTGAATAAACTTAATAATGTTCCGCACTTTGATGTTGTAATCACCATCATCAGTACCCGGACGGAACTTAATTTCTTTAACTTGAACCTGCTTTTGCTTAAGACGGGCTTCGTGCTGACGTTTGCTTTCGGCATACTTAAACTTACCGTAATCCATCAAACGACACACTGGCGGAGTTGCTTGCGGTGCGATTTCTACCAAATCGATATCAATCTCTTCAGCCTTAGCTAGAGCCTCACTCAATGAAACAATACCGAGCGGCTCATTATCCACGCCTACCAAACGAATCTCTTGTGCTGTTATGTCACCGTTGATTCTTACTTCTTTGTCTTGAGTTATCGCAAATTCTCCAAAATTTTTGCGCTCTATTGAGCGTCTTTATAAAAAACTAAGCCGCGCTACCTTTAGCTTTAACCTCACCTTGCAAGAGTTCTATAAACGCTTGCAATGGCATAGAACCTAGGTCTTCGCCTTTTCTGGTACGCACGGCTACTTGTCCGCTTTGCATTTCTCGCTCACCTGCCACTAGCAAATAAGGCAATTTCTGCAAGCTATGTTCCCGTATTTTATAGGTAATCTTCTCATTTCTCAAGTCCGATGCAACTCTAAAGCCATTTTTCTTCAATTCCGCAACAACTTGCGTCACATATTCGGCCTGCGCATCAGAAATATTGAGTGCCATTGCTTGCACAGGTGCGAGCCAAACTGGCATGGCCCCTGCATAGTTTTCAATCAAGATACCAATGAAACGCTCCATAGAGCCAACAATGGCGCGGTGTAACATCACAGGATGTTTGCGTGAGTTATCTTCAGCCACATATTCAGCACCCAAACGCACTGGCAAATTGAAGTCCAGTTGAATAGTACCAACTTGCCATAAGCGACCAAGACTATCTTTTAAGGTGAATTCAATTTTTGGACCATAGAAAGCGCCCTCACCAGGCTGTAAAACAAACGCTAAGTGATTTTGCGTCAATGCAGAAGCTAAGGCTTGTTCCGCTTGATCCCAAGTTTCATCCGAGCCCACACGCTTTTCAGGGCGAGTTGATAACTTTACCAACACATCACTAAAGCCGAAATCGCCATACACTTTGTATAGCATTTGAATAAAGGTCGCAACTTCAGTTTCAATTTGGCTTTCCATACAGAAAATATGCGCATCATCCTGGGTAAATCCACGCACACGCATCAAGCCGTGCAATGAACCTGATGGTTCATTACGATGACATGAGCCAAACTCAGCCAAACGTAATGGTAAGTCACGGTAGCTATGCAAACCGCTATTAAAGATTTGGACGTGGCCAGGGCAATTCATTGGCTTCACTGCGTAATCACGATTTTCAGAGTGCGTCGTGAACATATTGTCACGATAATTTTCCCAGTGGCCTGACTTTTCCCAAAGGGTTCTATCCATAATCGTTGGTGTACGCACTTCTTGATAATCGAACTCCACAAACTTAGCACGCATATATTGCTCAATTTCCTGCCATAGCGACCAACCACGCGGATGCCAGAACACCATACCCGGACCATCTTCTTGCATATGGAAGTAATCTAACTGCTTACCAAGCTTACGATGGTCACGTTTTTCAGCTTCTTCTAATTGGAATAGATACGCATCCAAATCTTCTTTTTTGGCCCAAGCCGTTCCATAAACACGTTGCAACATTTCGTTATTTGAATCGCCGCGCCAATATGCGCCCGCAAGCTTCATCAACTTAAACGCTTTTAACTTACCCGTAGATGGCACGTGCGGGCCACGGCAAAGATCCGTAAAGCTACCTTCGGTATAAAGTGAAACATCTTGGTCAGCAGGAATGGACTCAATAATTTCTGCTTTGTAATGCTCGTTAATCGATTTGAAATACGCCACAGCTTCATCTCGCGGCAATACTTTACGAGTGACTGGCTCATCTTTTTTAGCGAGCTCAGCCATTTTCTTTTCGATGGCGATTAAGTCTTCTGGCGTGAATGAGCGCTTATAGGAAAAGTCATAATAGAAACCATTATCAATCACAGGGCCAATGGTTACTTGCGCATCAGGAAACAACTCTTTTACCGCATAAGCCAATAAGTGGGCAGCTGAATGGCGGATAACATCAACACCTTCAGCATCACGCTCAGTAATGATCGCTAGATCTGCATTCTCTTCAATCAAAAATGATGTATCCACTAAATTACCGTTTACCCTTCCAGCTAAGGCAGCACGGGCCAGGCCAGCGCCGATGCTTGCAGCAACTTCAGCAACGGTTACAGCGTTTTCAAAGCTACGCTCTGAGCCATCAGGCAATCGAATAATAGGCATATTTTTGGACCAATTAAGAATGAAAAAAGCCGCAAAACGGCTTTATAAAATTAGAGCCGTATTTTGTCACAGATGACTAGACACGGCAAGGCGAGTCCAAGATATGGGCTGGATTAAGTCGTAAAATCAACTTTTGAAACTCAGCATTTTAGAGAATATCACTGAAAGCCATGGCGTGTATGGCTTAGAGCACAATTGGGTTCGTTTTGGAGATTAAGGTAATTGTGAAATTACCCATTAAAAAAATACCAAATTATTTTGGATAAGCCATTGTTAACCCTTGAAGTTTTTTATAAAAACCCCAATCTAGCAATTATGAACAACCAACTGATAAGGAACCCACTATGACTAGCGTCGCACAAGCCAAAGCTAATCAACAAAATGCCAGAAAATCGACTGGTCCCAAGACGGCCGCAGGTAAAGCAAAGGCAAGCCAAAATGCATTGACTCACGGCATCTATGCCGCGATTCCATTGCTGCAAGGTGAGAACCAAGACAAACTCAGCCAGCTGGCAGATGACATTGCTGCTGCCTTGCAACCAACTGACGCCATAGAAGTTAGCATAGTTGAAAGAATTATTGTCGGCACCATCCGCCAGATTAGGCTTCGCGAGGCTGAGGCGGCTAAACTGAGAATTTCTATGTCAGACAATGTGATCGCCGAGCGCATAGGCACATTTTTTCGGCACCCCCTGGCAGCCAGGAGCAAGTCCGAACACGTCTCTGAGGCCTTCGAGCAAAGCTACCATTACTTTGAGGCGGTGATCAATGAACATGAAAACTACATCAAGAAGCATAAGCCCGTCACCTTGCTGAACATCGAAGAGAATGCACCACACATTTATCAACTGATGACTGACAAAGCCGAAGCGTATGGTCTGAGTTGGCAAGATTTTTCAAAGGATACAAAATATATTTCACGAGCACTTGAAGAAATTAAGGAAACTGCTAGAAATTTCATCGCCACTAATAGTCATTTCCATCAGGCCTATCAATTTAAAGCTGACATGAAAATTGCAAGCCGCATCCCCCAAGGCGATGACATGGCGCTCTTTAGCAAGTACCAAATCCAGTTGGATTCCGACATCTACCGTGCCATGGAGGCGCTCAGAAAATACAGGGAAGGCAAAGCCAAGATCATCGAAGCTGAGGTCATTAACGAATAGCCTGCTAATTATTGAGCTTGATGAGGAAATACTTCATAAAAAGTTTATAATTTCTTATGAAAGTAAATATACATTACTTGGCTATTCTGGAGGTCACTTGAGCACTACCGCAGAGCGCGTCAAACACATGATGGAAACACTCAAAATAACTAACCAAACTGAGTTTGGGAATTTGTGTGGCGCATCTCGCAGCGTTGTAAATCAATGGTTAGCTGGTTCGATAAAGTATGTTGATGCTAGGTATGCATTCAAACTGGAAGACTCAACTCCCTTCACGGCACGCTGGATTATTCTCGGCGAGGGCAGTCCCAAGAAATAATTCAATAAATTTAACCGTCTAAAAGCCACGCCAGTCGTGGCTTTTTTGTTGCCTTAAGCTTTTAATTTCGACAAATTAAAATAAATTAACGTTAAGTTTACTTGACATATTTGTTAAGAATACTTAACATTAGTTCGTCAATTAACTTTCATAAACAAGGAGAACGTGATGGGTAATAGTCGAACAAGGAACTACGAGTGG
>JBBAON010000008.1:0-96257 GCA_040401435.1 Candidatus Methylopumilus sp. | reverse complement strand
GATGGGTAATAGTCGAACAAGGAACTACGAGTGGGCAACGGTGGCATGTGAAGGCGCTTCTTATGATGTCTGTATCTGTATGACCTTTGATTATGTGGATGAGATAAGACCTGTGGATAGTGAGATCAATATTATTGAGCTCATGGATAGGAAGACTATTGCTTGGATGTATGAACAAGCGATGGAAGAGATTAATACGAATTTGAATGGAGCTCATTTCAAAGATATGTCTCGGCTATCGTATTTGATTGATGAGGGTATTGAAGGTCCTGTTCTAGATGACAAGGCAGCTTGAGGTGGAGGGAGATAATGATGCATTACACAGAGTTAAGACAAATTAACGTCAATGACTATATCGAGCGTAAGAATGGCTTAGCTTACCTGTCATGGTCTTGGGCAGTAGATCAGTTATTGCAACTTGATGAGGGTGCTAGTTGGGAATATGCAGAGCCTCGAGCGTTTGGAGAAACCATGATGGTGTTTTGTACGGTGCATGCCTTTGGTAAATCTAGAACAGCGCAGTTACCTGTGATGGACTTTAGGAATAAAGCTATACACAACCCAGATGCCTTCTCAGTCAACACTGCCATGCAACGATGCTTAGCCAAAGCGATCTCACTCCATGGACTGGGGATGTATATCTATGCGGGCGAAGATTTGCCCATGGTGGAGATGAAAGAGAGCGAGACTAAAGAAGCAAAGACAGACAAAAAGATCAAAGCACCCAAGCAATCGATCACGCCAACGGCAGGCGCACTAGAAGCATATAGTACAGATGAGAAAGACCTATTGAATAGAATCGCAGAGGAAGTGACCGAGCTCGTTCAACTAGAAGAATTAAGACTCGCGCATGAGCGCTGCGAGATGTTAGAGAACGATGAGAAGGTCGCACTATGGAGCTTACTGGATAGAAGGACGAGGTCAACGCTGAAGAAGTATAAGGCTGGATAAAAGAACAGAGATGGTAGGCAGTACCAGATTCGAACTGGTGACCTCTTGGATGTCGACCAAGCGCTCTAACCAACTGAGCTAACCGCCTATTTATCTTTTCAAAAGAGGTGCGAATTCTAGCGCATTGACCTTTATTAAGCAAATGATGCTTATCCCACATCAAGCTATAATAAAGGCCATGTCATCACCCACTCTACAAAATTCAATCTCAACCATTATTGAGAATATCGCACAAAAAGGCTATGCGGTGATTGAGCAGTTTATTAATCCTCAAGAGATTTCAGCTCTAGCAGCTCAATCCAAAATTTTGCAAAACGCCGGCGAAATGCACAAAGCAAAAACCGGCATCACCAAAGTCGAAAACGCAACATTACGTGGTGACTTTATTCATTGGATAGAAGAGAGCCAAGCAAGCAAAGCTGAAATGTTTTACCTCGGTGCAATGGCGGAACTCCAACAAGCCATTAATCAGGCTTTCTTTTTAGGTTTGTTTGAGTTTGAAAGCCACTTTGCAATTTACCCGCCAGGCACTGGCTACCAAAAACATCTAGACCAATTTACCGGCAAAGAAGAGCGCAAAGTGAGCTGCATTTTGTATCTGAACGATAACTGGCATTCTGATGATGGCGGTGAACTCAGAATGTATCTCGATAAAAAAGAGGATAAGCGTTTTATTGACATCACGCCTCAAGCCGGCACTTTGGTTGTATTTTTATCGAGCGATTTTTTACATGAAGTGTTACCTGCCAAACGAGAACGCATGAGCATTACTGGCTGGTTTAGAACTAGAAGCAAGACAACATAAATGAAGCATAGCAACCCCATCATCGCTGAAATGTTTGATGCCCAGCAATTTGCTGAAACGGGCCATCAATTAATTGATTTATTGGCGGCGCATTTAGAAGCGAATATCGCAGGCACTTCAAAAGTCTTAAATTGGAAAGTCCCGAGCCTTGAAGATCAACATTGGCATGTGCCATTACCTCAGAAATCGACCATTAATCCGCAAGGTTTATTAGAAAAACTCAGCCAAGAAATTCTGCCCAACAACTTGACGATACACCATCCGCACAATATGGGGCACCAAGTGTCTTGCCCATTGCCGATGGCAGCACTTTGCGATTTAGTCGCATCGCTGACTAATCAAGCAATGGCGGTTTATGAAGCTGGCCCAAGTGCCACGATGTTAGAACGTCAAGTGGTTCGTTGGCTATGCACACTCATTGATGAGCATGCTTGGAGTGGTGCTGGTGGGGTGCTGACCTCCGGTGGCGCGCAGGCCAATCTAACCGCTTTGTTAGTTGCTAGGCAAGTCAGCACAAGCAAAGCGAATCCATCCTCTAATATCTGGAAAGATGGCATTACCAAGCAGTCACCCTTAAAAATCCTTGCTTCAGAACATGCGCACTATTCCGTTTCACGTGCCGCCGGGATAATGGGGCTAGGTAGTGATAGCGTAATTAAAATCGCGACCGATAAAAATGGCAGATTAGATTTAAAAGCGCTGCAAAATGCGCATCAAACTTGTTTAGAAAATAAAGAAACCATCATCGCTGTGGTTGCCAATGCAGGATGCACACCCACAGGCAGCATCGACTCGCTGCAAGCCATTGGCGAGTATTGCCAAGCGCATGACCTATGGTTTCATGTGGATGGTGCACACGGCGCTTCCGCACTCCTCTCAGACATTCATCGTGAAAAGTTAAGCGGCATTGCACTGGCTGATTCGGTGGTGTGGGATGGGCATAAGTTAATGTATATGCCAGCAGCGGTTTCAGCCGTATTATTCAAAAATGAACAGCATAGCTATGCCGCCTTTAGCCAAGACGCCTCGTATTTATTCCAAGGCGACAGCCATGAAGATGAGGCCTTTAATCTAAGCTACCGCACTTTGGAATGTACCAAGCGTATGATGGGGCTGAAGCTTTGGGCTGCATTTTCTTTATACGGAACAGTGGGTATGGGGGCATTGGTAGATGAAGCTTTCGCTAAAGCTAAAGTCGTTGCCGAAAAAATTCATAGGAAGTCTAGTTTTGAATTACTGATGAAGCCTGAAACGAACATCGTGTGTTTTAGGTATTTTAATAAAGAGTTAAGCCAGGAAGCAACAAACAAACACCAAAGTGATATTCGCCAACACATTATTCAAAGCGGTGCATTCCATATTACCCAAGTGAATTTGCATGGCGTTACTTGGTTACGTACCACCTTGATGAATCCATTTACAACAGCGCTAGATTTAGATGAATTGCTAGAAATTGTGGCTTCAGGATCTCAAGCCGTTTTGAGCATGGCTAAATAACCAACTTTGTAATCCGGGTATTGCAAAGAGAAACATGTTGATAACATGCGCTCATTCGACATGCGTTTTCCACCGTCAATTTCTGGCATAACCCCCTCAACCTTGATACCCATTCTGGCAGCTATCCAGTGCAAGACTTCATAATGTGAAGTAGGACTGCTATCCGTTACCACATAGCAGTCTTCAATGGGATGATCATTAAGAAACATCTGAATCAAGTGCACAATAAATGCCGCAGCATCGTCGCGATGAATGCGATTAGAAAAAGTATTTTGTAGAGGCCAATTAGATGAGTTAGCCGCTAGGTTAATCATGCGATTTCTACCAGGCCCATAAATTCCAGTCAACCTTAATGCAGTGCATCCCCAAGACTTACCTGCTTGAGCTAGCAAATTTTCCGCCTCTAATAAACGCTGACCACCGAAATCCATGTCTTGTGGAACGGTGTTTTCATCGAGCAAGGCATCCGTTATTTGGCCATACATTCTGGTGCTAGAAACAAAAAATACGTGCTTGAGATTGCTCGCGTCATCGAGTGCATTGAGCACATTGCGCAAGCCTTCGACATAATGCTGGCGATAACTTTCATCGGTCTGCGCACTCGCCGCAACACAGTAAACAAGAAAATCAGGATTTGAATTTGAAAGACTCAACAATGATCTCGGCTCAGTAACATCTGCTTGGACGCACTCGAATGAAGAGTCTGCCATTAATGAACGGCGCAAACCAATAGGCGTGAAGCCTTGTGATTGAAGTTGGTGCGCAAGCTCAACGCCTAAATCACCACAACCAACAATGAGCACTTTATCTAACAACGCTTGGCCTTTAACCTTGCGCATTCAGAGATACGGCTGGCCAAATCCCTTGCAAATATTTCTCAACATACATCAAGGCTAAAACGGTTTTACCATCAGTAATTTGTTGAGTGGCGACCATTTGCAAACAATCATCTAAGCTTGCCTCAATTAACTCGATGGCTTCATCTTCATCAAAGTTTGTGTCACGCTCTTCTAGGCCCTTGGCCAAGAACATGTGAATCACTTCATCAGAGTAGCCGATGCATGGATGTTGATGTCCAAGATACATCCACTCTTTTGCAGCGTAACCAGTTTCTTCTAGCAACTCTCGTTGACCAGTGAATAGCAGATCCTCATCAGGGTCGATCTTGCCTGATGGCAATTCAACAAACACACGATTTAAGGGATAGCGAAATTGGCGCTCAAGCAGCAAATTCCCATTATCAAGCATTGGAATAATCAGCACCGCCCCTGGATGCAAAATATACTCACGCTGACTTTGATTGCCACTTGGCAATAACACTTGATCACGTTTAACTTTCAGAAATCCACCATCCAATACCAATTCAGATGAAAGACGTTCTTCAATTAAATGTTGATCTTCGTGGCTCGAGGTTTTGCTCATTATTCTTCACTTCAATAAAAAGATTCGGGGAGATTAGGATCCATGATACATTTTATAGTATGAAGCGTTTTGAAACCATGACATGTTGATGACAACCGATTGGATTTGTCAAAGTTAAGATTGGTATCCTTTAAAAAGGATGTTGATATTAACAATCAAGACAACATAGAGGTTGATGTGAAATATCTTAATCAGTAGCCGCCTGGGAAAGTTGGAAGTTTACTTGAATTACTTTTTCCAGAAGAAACGATAGATAAAACCAGGGAATGCTAAGACTAAAAATAGACAGGCAGTGATCGCGTAAAACTCCCATTTCTGCGGTGCAGCCTGTCCCATTTTTGAAGACTCAGCATAACGGATAATCAATCCGATAACGAAGTACAAAGTAATTAATTCAAATAAACACCAAGCGACATTTTTAGGTTGGTGCTTAATCGGAATCACAAAAAACAAACGCTCTGAAAACCAAGGGGAATTAGCAAGGACCAATGCTAACAACAATAGGATGAAATTGGTCATGTCGAGCTTATCTATTGCAGACTATGTGCAATGGCGTATGCACACATATCCATTAAAGGCTGCGGCATTATCCCTAACGCCAATAACGCTAGCGCATTAAGGCTTAGCAAAATGTTCATTTCTGGCGGGTTGATAATAGGCGTGTTATCCGTTGGCTCATCAAAGTACATGAGTTTTACGACACGTAAATAATAGAAAGCACCGATGACAGCCATCAGCACAGCAAATACGACCAGCCACAAAAAGCCAGCTTGCAAGGCTGCTTGAAGCACTGCAAACTTAGCGTAGAAGCCCAATGTCGGAGGAACGCCAGCCATTGAAAACATGGTGATCAGCATCATAAATGCAAACCATGGACTGCGTTGATTAAGGCCTTTCAAATCATCTAACTGCTCAGCCTCAAACCCTTTACGCGAAAGCAATAAAATCATGCCAAACCCGGCCAAGGTCATCAGCACATAAGAAACAATATAGAACATGGATGAGATATAGCCGTTCATGCTGGCGCTCATCAAACCAAACAATAAGAAACCGACATGAGAAATCGTTGAGTAAGCGAGCATGCGTTTGAGGTTGGTTTGTGCAATCGCCGTGATGTTGCCGATGATGATGGAAAGCACGGCCATGATCATGAGCATGCTATGCCAATCAATCGCGAGCACGTACAAGCCTTGCGCCAAGATGCGAATCAAAAATGCAAACGCAGCGAGCTTAGTGACAGAGCCAATAAACAATGTCACAGCCGTTGGAGAGCCCTCGTAAACGTCCGGCACCCACATTTGAAATGGTACTGCACCTAATTTGAAAGCTAACCCAGCCACAATAAACACCGTTCCTAATACAAGCACTGGCTTGTCTTGTGTGCCATTTAAAAGCGCACTCGCTACTTCAGAAATATTCAAGCTACCCGTTGCGCCGTAAATCATCGACATGCCATAAAGCAACATACCTGAAGCCAAAGCCCCTAACACAAAATACTTCATGGCCGCTTCTGTAGCACGCGCGTTGTCACGATCAAGCGCTACTAGGGCATACAAGCACAAAGACAATAACTCTAAACCCATGTACAGCGTTAAGAAATGTTGCCCAGACACCATGACCATCATGCCCGCCACCGCAAATAATACTAGGGCGTAAAACTCACCTCTAAACAAGCCGCGCAAGGTAATGTATGAGCGGGTATAGACTAAAAAAAGTGAGGTGCTGAGATAGATCATCAGCTTCATGACATCAGCGAATGAATCATCCACAAACATACCGCTAAAGGCATAACTGACACTTGGGTGATGAGTAGCGAGCGTAATGACGGCTGCACCCAACAAAGTGAATTGGCTTAATAGAAAAATTGCGATACGGTTTGAAGGCTTGAGGAATAAATCCGTCAATAAAATGATCATCGCCATGGAGAGCACAAAGAGCTCTGGTAGCGCTGAAATAATATCTATTTGAAGTCCATGCATATTTCTATATTTCCATTCGTATCCGGCGATTCAACTCGCCTTATAAACCTGCTGGTATTTTTGTTTGTGCCATGTGATCTAAGAATTGCGCAACCGTTGCATGTGTCATTTCTGTGATCGGCTGAGGATAAACACCAAAACCAATCACTAAAATAGCGAGTGTGCTTAAGATCAGCAGTTCACGTTTATTTAAATCGACTAGCTCAGCCACATGAGCATTAGCGATCTCACCAAAGAGCACACGCTTCACCATCCACAAGGTATAGGCCGCGCCAAGAATTAATGTTGTTGATGCTAAAAATGCGAACCAGAAGTTAGATTGAAGTGCACCCAAAATCACCATAAATTCACCCACAAAACCTGACGTGCCTGGCAAACCAGCGTTTGCCATTGCAAACAATACCGCAAAGGCTGCAAACTTAGGCATCGTGTTGACTACCCCGCCATAATCCGCAATTTGACGAGAGTGCATACGGTCGTAGAGCACACCGACGCTCAAGAACATTGCGCTAGAGATAAAGCCATGCGAAATCATTTGTACGATCGAACCTTCAAGGCCAATCGAATTAAACAGGAAGAAACCAAGCGTCACAAACCCCATGTGCGAGATCGAAGAGTAAGCAATCAACTTTTTCATGTCTTGCTGCACCAGTGCCACAAACGCAATATACACCACGGCGATCAGTGATAAGGCAATCATAAAGCCTGACAAATAATGGGCAGCGTCTGGCGCAATTGGCATGGCAAAGCGTAAGAAACTATAACCACCCAACTTAAGGGCAATTGCTGCCAACACCACTGAACCGCCGGTTGGCGCTTCAACGTGAGCGTCTGGCAACCATGTATGCACTGGCCACATTGGAATCTTCACTGCAAACGCCATAAAGAAGGCCAAAAACACCAAAACTTGTACTTGTAATGTCATAGGCAACTGGTAGTAATCCACGATTTCAAAACTGTTGGTTTGGTAGAACAAATAAATGAACGCCACCAACATCAAGAGCGAACCGAGCAAGGTGTAGAGGAAGAATTTAATCGTCGCATAAACTCGGTTTGGACCGCCCCACACACCAATCACCAAGAACATCGGAATCAACATCGCTTCCCAAAACACATAATAGAGGATGGCGTCTAACGCGCTAAATACGCCAATCATCAAGCCAGACATAATTAGGAAAGCCGCCATATATTGTGCGACACGCTTCTGGATAACTTCCCAGGCAGCCACCACCACTAAAATCGTAGTGAAGCTTGTGAGTAAAATCAAAGGCACAGCGATGCCATCCACCCCTAAGTGATAATGAATATTGAACGTCGGAATCCAGCTAAAACCTTCTTGAAACTGGAAGCCGCCATCTGAAAAATTAAAGCCTATATAAAGCGGAATAGTCACAGCAAAAGACACTAAACTGCCCAATAAAGCAATCCAACGGGCAGATGATGCATTTTTGTCATCGCCAGTAAATAAGATCAGGATGCCGGCTAAGACAGGCACCCAAATCGCAAGACTAAGAAGAGGCAAACTTGTCATTTAAACCTCCATGAATAAGTTAAGTAATAAAAATACGCCAATAATCATGGCAAATGCATAGTGGTAGATCAGCCCTGATTGCAGACCACGAACAACTTTAGAGATGCGGCCAATCAAATTAGCGGTGCCATTAACCATTACACCATCTATCAACTGAACATCCCCAATTTTCCAAAGTTTGCTTCCGATAAGGCGTGAACCACCAGCAAATACTTTTTCATTAAAACGATCGAAGCCATATTTATTTTCAAGTACAACCATAATCAAACCGCATTTAGCTTGGATTGCAGCAGGAATATCTGGGCGCTTCATATAGAAGAACCATGACAAAGCCACACCAGACAAGGCTAGGATAAATGGAAGCGATGTAAAACTATGCAAGCCCATCGCAACCGCGCCTTGGAAGTCTTCAGCAAGCTCATGCATCACAGGGTGCGCTGCGCTATCAATAAAAATGATGTCATCGAAAAAGCCTTTAAATAACATCGGCTCAATCGCAATAAAACCAATCGCGAGTGATGGAATCGCTAATAACACGAGTGGTAATGTCACAACCCATGGCTGTTCATGCGGCACTTCATTTAGACCTAAGCCATGGTGATGCTCATTATCATCATGCGCATGGTCGTCGTGACCTGCTTCTTGATGATGCGCTTTCGCTCCCATCCAGCGTTCTTTACCGTGGAAGACTAAGAAGTACATACGGAATGAATAGAACGCAGTTACAAATACACCTGCAAGTACTGCGAAATAAGCAAAACTACTGCCAGGAATATGCGATAACTTTGCTGCTTCAATAATCGAATCTTTTGAGTAGAAGCCAGATAAGAATGGGGTACCGATTAATGCTAATGAACCAATTAATGAGGTCAACCAAGTAATCTTCATGTACTTACGAAGGCCACCCATATTTCGGATATCTTGGTCATGGTGCATCCCCATAATCACGGAGCCAGCGCCCAAGAACAGTAGGGCTTTAAAGAACGCGTGAGTCATTAAATGGAAAATTGCCACCGAATAGGCTGAAGCACCTAAAGCAACTGTCATATAGCCTAATTGTGAAAGCGTTGAGTAAGCCACCACACGCTTAATGTCATTTTGAATAATACCAAGGAAGCCCATAAAGAGCGCGGTAATTGCACCAATTACCATCACGAATGAGAGTGCAGTGGTAGACAATTCAAAGAGCGGTGACATCCGCGCCACCATAAAGATACCTGCTGTTACCATGGTTGCGGCGTGGATCAATGCTGAAATTGGGGTTGGGCCTTCCATTGAGTCTGGCAACCAAACATGGAGTGGTACTTGCGCTGATTTACCCATCGCACCAATAAATAACAAAATACAAATCACGGTCATTGTTGACCAATGCACACCTGGAATAATGTCCACTGTGGCATGGGCAAATCTAGGCGCCTGCTCAAAAGCGACCGTATAGTCAAGACTGCCAAAGCACCAAAGCACCATACCAATACCAAGTAAGAAACCAAAATCACCAACACGGTTCACCAAAAAGGCTTTAAGGTTGGCATAAATAGCAGTTGGTCGGGTATACCAGAAGCCGATTAATAAATATGAAACCAAGCCTACCGCCTCCCAGCCAAAGAATAACTGCATGAAGTTATTCGCCATGACCAGCATCAACATAGAGAAGGTAAATAGTGAGATATAGCTAAAAAAGCGTCGATACCCTTCATCTTCACGCATATAGCCGATAGTATAGATGTGCACCATGAGCGATACAAAGGTCACAACCAACATCATCATGGTGGTGAGTTTGTCGATCAAGAAACCCACTTGGAATGTGTAATTGCCGGTTGTCATCCACGTGTATACCGTGCCGTTATAAGTATGGCCTTCCAAAACATCCAAAAACACATACACTGATAAAGCAAACGCGCCAGCTACCCCTAATATCGTAAGGATATGAGCAAAGTAGCGAGGTAAGGCTTTGTTTGCGATACCTACGATTGCTGAAGCAATCAGTGGTAATAGTGGTATTGCTAAGTAAATTTGTTGCATTGAGATATTCATAGATAGCATGTTCATTATTTGAAATTAGCCTTTTAGGCTATCAAGGTCATCCACGTTAATTGTTCTTAAATTTCTAAAGAGCACAACTAAAATCGCTAAGCCAATCGCAGACTCTGCAGCCGCCACTGTGAGAATAAAAAATACGAATACTTGGCCAGCCATATCGTTTAAATAATGCGAGAAAGCAATAAAATTCAAATTCACCGCAAGTAACATCAACTCAATCGCCATCAATAAAATAATTACGTTTTTACGATTAAGAAAGATTCCAACCACGCTAATCGCAAATAGCAATGCGCCTAAAATCAAATAGTGTGACAAGCTGACCATTATGATTTTGCCTTTTCTGTTTCCGCAGCCGCTTCAACTTCGGCTGGCATGCTTACCATACGAATACGGTCAGCACGTTTAACACGCACTTGATCAGTTGGATTAATAAATTTTGAATCTTTACGGTCACGCAATGTAAGTGCAATCGCGGCCACAATCGCAACAAGAAGCACTACCGCGGCCAATTCAAACGGCATTAAATAATCGGTGTAAAGCACTCGGCCCAACTCAGCAGTATTACTGTAATCCGCCGCGTGTGCTTTTGGCGCACTAATACGAGCCAGACCAAAGTGCTTGGTGCCAAGAATCATCACCATTTCTGCGGCCATTAATACGCCAACAAACCCAGCCACTGGTAAATAATCCCAAAAGCCCTCACGTAGCTTGTCTAAGTTAATGTCTAGCATCATGACCACAAAGAGGAATAACACCATCACGGCGCCCACATAGACTAGCACCAGGGCAATCGCCAAAAACTCAGCTTCCAATAAGAGCCAGATGCCCGCAGCAGTGAAGAACGCAAGCACCAAGAATAATGCCGCGTGCACCGGATTTCGTGCGGTAATCACACGCAGTCCAGCGAACAGCAAAATAATGGCAAGCGAATAGAAAACGTAATCTTGAAAAATCATGCTCAATTGCCTTATCTAAATTTAGCGTCTGTTGCACGGTCAGCAGCAATTTGCGCTTCGTGCTTATCGCCCACAGCAAGTAACATCTCTTTGGTGTAAAGCAAATCACCTCGTTGTTCACCGTGGTACTCAAAGATACGGGTTTCAACAATTGAATCGACTGGGCAAGACTCTTCGCACATGCCGCAAAAAATGCACTTAGTTAAATCGATGTCATATTTAGTGGTGCGGCGGGTATTATCATCACGTTGCTCTGATTCAATGGTAATCGCCATTGCGGGACATACCGCCTCGCAAAGCTTACAAGCGATACAACGCTCTTCCCCGTTATCATAGCGACGAAGAGCATGCAAGCCTCTAAAGCGTGATGAGATGGGTGTTCGCTCTTCTGGGTACTGAATGGTAATCTTGCGAGCAAAGAAGTAACGGCCAGTAATGAGCATGCCTTTTAGCAGCTCCATCAGCATTAAACTCGAAGTAATCTCTTTAATTTTATTAAACATTTTTAGCTCTTTATCGCCCAGTTAATGGAACAAATAGCCCCAAGACGTTTGCATCAAACCGCCCACAATCACAATCCAAACCAAGGTAATGGGGATAAATACTTTCCAACCTAGACGCATAATTTGGTCATAACGATAACGTGGGAAGGTCGCACGGAACCATAAGAAGAAGAAGAGTAAGAATGCAACCTTCGCTAATAGCCACAAGAAGCTATCTGGAATCAGCGATGGCACTGGTGATAACCAGCCTCCCAAGAACATAATCGCAGCAAGCATCGACACCAATATCATATTGGCATACTCAGCCAAGAAAAATACCGCGAAGCACAT
The DNA here is from genome assembly GCA_040401435.1 of Candidatus Methylopumilus sp. Lineage (GTDB taxonomy): Bacteria > Pseudomonadota > Gammaproteobacteria > Burkholderiales > Methylophilaceae > Methylopumilus_A. The sequence continues at coordinate 84,243 of JBBAON010000008.1, read as the reverse complement.
GCCTGAATACTCTACATGGAAGCCCGCTACAATTTCAGACTCACCTTCAGCCACGTCAAACGGTGCACGGTTGGTTTCAGCCACAGCGCTAATGAAATACACAATAAAAAGCGGGAAAAGTGGTAACCAATACCATTCAAAAATACCGCCCGATTGCGCCATTACGATTTTGCCGAGGTTGAGAGAGTTAGCGCACATCAGCACACCCACTAGAGAAAACCCCATCGCAATTTCGTATGAAACAATTTGAGCGGCAGAGCGAAGCGCACCCAAGAACGCGTATTTAGAGTTCGATGCCCAGCCCGCAATAATTACGCCGTAAACCGCCACAGAGGTCATTGCTAAAATATAAAGCAAACCTGCATCAACGTTCGCTAACACCATCTCTGGATCAAATGGAATGACGGCCCAAGCCGCAAAAGCAGGCGCAATAGCAAGCACTGGGCCAAGCAAAAACAAACCTTTGCTGGACTCTGAAGGAATAATGATTTCCTTCATCAGCAATTTAATACCGTCGGCCAAAGGTTGCAATAAACCAAAATAACCTACACGATTAGGGCCAATACGCACTTGCATAAAGCCAATTACTTTACGTTCAGCGAGCGTTAAATATGCAACAGCGCCCATTAATGGCAAAACGATGGCGATAATTTTAAGCAAGGTCCAAACAGTGAGCGAAACCGCAGGCCAATATGTGCCAAACGTTGAAGCCCCCATCGCTAAGAATGAATCAATGAGTCCACTCATGCTTTCACTACCTCGATCTCACCCATTAACTCACCCAATGATGCAGTCAGTTCATATCCTGTTGGAACACGTACCGTGCCTTTAGCTAGGCCATGATCAAGCTTAACCTTAAGTTTCGCAGAGCCAATGCCTTGTTTAACAACCACCAAGTCATTCTCTTGCAAACCCAATTCAGCCATGAGTTTTGCGTTCATTCCAGCAACCGGCTCAGTCACCTGTTTCGTTTTATTGAGCGGGCTTGAGCGGCGAACCACTGAATCCATTCGATATTGCGGTACTTCACCCAATCGCTGGAGCACGTTAGTTTTTTCTTGCACCTTAACGTCAAACAAAATACGAAGATTATTATTTAATCGATTCCAAACGACCGTTGACGGTTTTTCACCACCAAACAATTCAGTTTTTACCTGTTCACTACTTTCAAAATTAAAATCTTCCAAGCCCAAAGTATTCGCTAATACACGCAATACTTTCCAAGCTGGGCGCGCTTCACCGAGTGGCTTCACTGCCGCCAAAAAGCTCTGCACGCGCCCTTCCATGCTCATACGCGTGCCAGAGGTCTCTGTAAATGGCGCAATGGGTAGCAGTACATCTGCGTTATCCAGCGCGCTTGATTTGTAAGCTGTCAAAGCAATGACGCACTCTGCTTTTTCCATGGCCGCATTTGCCACAGCAGGATTTGCACAATCAAACTCAGGCTCGACATTAATAAGTAAGTATGTTTTTCTGGGCTGCTCAAGCATGGTTCTAGCGTTAAGTCCATCTTGACCTGGAATCACGCGCGCCATGTCTAAGCCAACACGGTCTGATGACTCAAATAGCACACCGAAAGTTGACCCGCAAAGCGAAGCAATCGCTTCAGCCAAAGTGTAAATCTCAGCATAACGTGGGTGATATTGCGCAATGTTACCTAAGAATAATGCACTCTTAGGATTCACCAAATCCACTTCCTCGCCATGTCCAGCTAAACTCTCAGCGATGGCCTGACTATTCTCACGCACCACCACAACTTCCAACAAATCACTAATGGATTTAGGCAAACAAAGGGATAGGCGCTGTAAGCCAGACATGGCTTTTAAAATCTGTGCCAATACATTCACAATATCATTCGGCGAACAAATCGCTTGATGGCTAACTCTCATCAATTGATCGTCATCCATTGGATTAACCATTGACAACTCAGCCCCATTCGCGACCGCGCGGCGAATTCGTTGCGTGAGAAGTGGGTGTTCGTTACGTAAATTACTACCTACCACCAAAATGCGGTCCATAGCTTGCACGTCTTCAATATTACAGCCCATCCATGGGGTGCCATGAAAACGGCCATCGAGGCGGAAATCACTACGACGTAAACGGTGATCAACATTGCCACAATTAAGCGCTTTGGCAATTTTTTTGGTCAGAAAACCCTCTTCCATTGTTGAATTTGGTGAAACCAAGAAACCCAGACCTGCTGGATCTTCTTCTACAGTTTCTTTGATTTGGCGCGCAGCATACTCTAAAGCGGTCTTCCAGTCGGTTTCGTGCCACTCGCCGTGATGTTTAATCATTGGCTTAGTCAAGCGCTCTGGGCTATTTAAACCATCGTATGAGAAACGGTCACGATCAGATAACCAGCACTCATTAATACTTTCTTTTTCACGCGGCACAATGCGCATGACGCGGTCATTCTTAACGTGCACTTCAACATGAGAGCCTAAGCCGTCATGGGCCGCAATCGTTGGGCGACGTGTCAGTTCCCAGCTACGTGCTGAGTAACGAAATGGCTTACTGGTTAGTGCGCCTACTGGGCACAAATCAATAATGTTGCCAGATAATTCAGAATCCACGCTCTTATCTACATAAGCAGTAATCTCCGCGTGTTCGCCGCGGCCAATAAGACCAAGCTCTTGCATCCCGCCCACCTCTTTTAAGAACCGCACGCAGCGGGTACATTGAATACAACGGGTCAAATCAGTGCTGACAAGCGGACCAATATTTTTATTAAAAACGACACGCTTTTCTTCGGTGTAGCGGGAACCACTAGTCCCATAAGCCACAGCGATATCTTGTAAATCACACTCACCGCCTTGATCGCAAATTGGACAATCAAGTGGATGGTTAATCAGCAAAAATTCCATCACACTCTTTTGCGCTTCAACCGCTGATTTAGAACGGGTAAAAATCTTCATGCCATCAGCTACTGGCGTTGCGCAAGCTGGTAATGGTTTATTGAATTTCTCAACCTGCACTAAACACATACGGCAGTTCGCTGCGACAGACAATTTCTTGTGGTAACAGAAACGAGGAATTGCTACACCAAGCATATCTGCCGCATCAATAATGGTGGTGCCGTTTTCGACTTCGACTTGTTTGCCGTCTATTTCAATCTTCAACATATTATTTGCCTGTCACCATGGATTTGCCATGCTGAATGTAATATTCAAATTCTGGTCTGAAATGCTTAATAAAACTGAGGACTGGGGTGGCTGCAGCTTCCCCAAGCGCACAAATTGTGCGGCCTGAGATGTTGTTACTGATATCTGTCAATAAGTCCAAATCTTCCATCTTGCCTTCACCATCGACGATGCGTTTAAGCACGCGATATACCCAGCCAGTGCCTTCACGGCATGGCGTACATTGACCACATGATTCTTCGTAAAAGAAGTAAGACAAACGCTTAAGCGCTTTCACCATACAAGTGGTGTCATCCATGACAATCATCGAGCCAGCCCCTAAGCTAGAACCCGCTTTAGATAAACCTTCGTAATCCATCGTTGCGCCAATAATCGCTGAAGCCGGCATGACTGCTGTGGATGGCCCGCCAGGAATGACCGCTTTGAGTGTGCGCCCCTTCCAAATACCGCCCGCCATTTCTAACAGCTCAACAAATGGCGTTCCCATTTTCACTTCAAAATTACCTGGCTTTTCAACGTGGCCAGACACAGAGAAGAGCTTAGTGCCCCCTGAATTAGGCACTCCTAAATCCTGGAACGCTTGACCACCGTGCTGCAAAATCCAAGGAATCGAAGCATAAGATTCTGTGTTGTTTACGTTAGTTGGCTTACCAAACACGCCGTAACTTGCTGGGAATGGTGGCTTAAACCTTGGCTGACCTTTTTTGCCTTCAATAGACTCAATCAATGCGGTTTCTTCGCCGCAAATATAAGCGCCGTAGCCATGCACTGCGTGCAAATCAAAACAAAAATTCGTGCCGAAAAGGTTTTCACCCAAATAACCAGCTTTGCGGGCATCTAAAAGTGCTTCTTCAAAAATCTCGTAGTCTTGCCAAATCTCACCGTGAATGTAGTTGTAACCAACACGGGCACCCAAGGTATAAGCCGCGATCGCCATGCCTTCAATCAATTGATGTGGGTTGTAACGAATAATATCGCGATCTTTAAACGTGCCTGGTTCGCCTTCATCCGAGTTACAAACGAGGTATTTAGTCCCGTCGAAGTAACGTGGCATGAAGCTCCACTTAAGACCCGTTGGGAAACCCGCGCCGCCGCGACCACGCAAGTTTGAAGTTTTCACTTCCGTGATAATGTCAGTCGCTTTTACTTTGTCAGTCACTATACGTTTGAGCTGCGCGTAACCACCAAGCTTTTCGTAATTTTTAAGGGTACCCGGATTCACATCTTGAGACGCAGATAGCGTGCGAAGCGTCAATAAAGTTTGTTTGCTTAAATCTGCAACAACCGGGGTTTTATGGAGTGACATTACTTTAACTCCCCGAGGATTTCATCGACTTTAGCTGGCGTGAGGAACTCATGCATGTGCGTATTATTAATATGCATTAAAGGTGCACCCCCACAACAGCCCATGCATTCTCCTTCTTTTAGGGAGAATTGACCGTCAGCGCTTACCTCATTAAAACCAACACCAAGTTTGGTTTGAAGGTGATCAACGATTTCATCAGAGCCACGCAACATGCAAGAAATGTTAGTGCAGATCGTGATTTTATATTTACCAACGGGCTGCAACTCATACATATTATAAAAGGTCGCTACTTCCAAAGCCGCAATCGCTGGAATACCCAAGTATTCGGCAACGTAGGCAATGGTTTCTTTAGAGAGCCAACCCTTTTCTGTCTGCGCAATACGCAAGGCAGACATCACCGCAGCTTGACGGTTTTCTTTCGGATACTTCGTTAATTCATATTCGATCTTATCGAGAGACACTTGAGACAACATTATCGATCAATCTCCCCAAACACAATATCTTGCGTACCAATGATGGCGACCAAGTCAGCAATCATATGGCCCTTTGTCATTTCATCTAAAGCCGCCAAATGCGGAAAGCCCGGCGCGCGAATTTTTAAACGATAAGGCTTGTTGGCTCCATCTGAGATCATATAAATACCAAACTCACCTTTAGGATGCTCGACAGCGGCATAGGCCTCACCTACTGGCACATGGAAACCTTCTGTGAAGAGTTTGAAATGGTGAATCAAATCTTCCATATTAGTTTTCATGCCTTCGCGATCAGGCGGCGCAACTTTATTGTCATTGCTAATCACTGGACCAGGATTTTTACGTAACCATTCGATACACTGCTTAATGATGCGATTTGACTGCCTAAACTCTTCAATACGGACTAAGTAACGGTCGTAACAATCGCCATTTATGCCAACAGGAATATCAAAATCAAGTTTGTCGTAAACTTCATAAGGTTGTTTTTTACGTAAGTCCCATTCGATGCCAGAACCGCGAAGCATAGGGCCTGTCATGCCAAGCGCCAGTGCGCGTTCTGGCGTCACTACCCCAATACCCACAGTGCGCTGTTTCCAAATACGGTTATCGGTCAGTAAGGTTTCGTATTCATCTACAAGCGCAGGGAATCGGTTTGCGAAATCCTCAATAAAGTCGAGCACTGAACCTTGACGACTCTCATTAAGCTTACCAATCTCCTTATTACTCCGGAATTTTGTTTCCAAATGCTGCGGCATGCGTTCAGGTAAATCACGATAAACGCCGCCAGGACGGTAATAAGCTGCATGCATACGCGCACCTGAAACTGCCTCATAAACGTCAAATAAATCTTCACGCTCACGGAAAGCGTACAAGAAAACACTCATCGCTCCAACGTCGAGGGCATGCGCACCCAACCACAGCAAATGATTCAAAATACGAGTAATTTCATCAAACATGACGCGGATATATTGCGCGCGGAGCGGCACATCAATCTGCATCATCTTTTCAATCGCCATAACATAAGCATGCTCGTTAGACATCATGGACACATAATCCAAGCGATCCATATATGGGACTGATTGCAAATAGGTGCGGTTTTCAGCGAGCTTTTCCGTACCGCGATGAAGCAAACCAATATGCGGATCAGCACGTTGAATGACTTCACCATCAAGTTCAAGCACTAAACGTAAAACACCGTGCGCCGCAGGATGCTGCGGGCCGAAGTTCATGGTGTAATTTCTAATCTCAGCCATTATGGAAGCCCTCGTCACGAATCACTCGCGGTACATTATTTCTAGGTTCAATTGACACAGGCTGATACACCACACGCTGTTGTTCTGGATCGTAACGCATCTCCACGTTCCCAATCATCGGGAAATCTTTTCTGAATGGGTGGCCCACAAAACCATAATCCGTGAGCAGACGACGCAAATCAGGATGGCCTTCATACATGATGCCGTAAAGGTCGAATGCCTCGCGCTCAAACCAATTCGCTGCCGGATAAAGATCGACTAATGTCGGAAAAACCGGAAAGTCATCCTCTGTCGCAAACACTTTAAGACGGATGCGATGGTTAAGCGCTACTGAAAGAAAATGGTAAACAGTCGCGAAGCGCAAACCCTCCCATGTCCCATACGCGTAGTCTTGATAATCTACTCCGCACAAATCAATTAGCTGTTCAAACTTAAGCGTTTTGTGGTCACGTAGTTTTTTTACTACCTTGATTAAATCTTTTTGTGTACATTCAATCGTTAATTCATTTAATGCGACTGTTAATTTAGTCGCTTGGTCACCCAGGACCTTGTCTATATTTTCTTTGAGAGTTTCTAATCGCGTCATCTTGTATCTACCTTAACGAGCGATCGTGTTAGTGCGTTTGATCTTTTTTTGCAACTGAATGATGCCGAAGAGCAAAGCTTCTGCTGTGGGAGGACAGCCCGGCACGTAGACATCAACCGGCACGATACGGTCACAGCCGCGAACAACCGCGTACGAATAATGATAGTAACCGCCGCCATTGGCGCATGAGCCCATTGAGATGACCCAACGTGGCTCAGCCATCTGGTCATACACTTTACGAAGCGCTGGAGCCATTTTATTGACGAGCGTGCCAGCCACAATCATTACGTCAGACTGACGTGGGCTTGGACGGAACACAATGCCGAAGCGATCCAAATCATAACGCGCCGCACCCGCGTGCATCATTTCAACCGCGCAACATGCCAAACCAAAGGTCATCGGCCACATTGAACCAGTACGAGTGTAGTTGATGACCGTGTCGAGCGTCGTCGTGACGAAGCCCTTTTCTAAAACCCCTTCAATGCTCATTTAAACACTCTCATATTAAGTGCAACCGGTTTAATTATTCCCATTCCAATGCACCCTTCATCCATTCATAGATAAAGCCGACGACCAAAATACCAAGGAATACCATCATGGCTAGAAATCCGAAAAGGCCAATCTCTTTGAGCACAACGGCCCAAGGAAATAAAAATGCGATTTCAAGATCAAAAAGAATAAAGAGAATAGCGACGAGATAATAACGAACGTCAAACTTCATGCGGGCATCTTCAAACGCCTCAAAGCCACATTCATAAGGGGAATTTTTGGCTGCATCAGGGCGGTTAGGAGCGACGAGTTTACCAAGTACCAGCGGCCCAATACCAACAGCCAAGCCCACTAAGATAAACAAAAGAATCGGAAAATAATTTTCCAGCACGTTAAAACTCCAGTTTCACAGCGATTGATGATTACGAAATGCAATCATTGAAGTTTTTTTAACCTCAAAATCTCGCTAATTGTAACCCAAGCTTACGGTCTATGGCAAAGCAAATTCGGGTGCTCGCAAAGATTTTGAGCCTTTTAACAATAAGCATTTTACAAGACAACCCAATAAGTAAATTCGTTCAATCTATGCACGCAAAATCACAAAAAATGCACATCACTTGAAATATCGAACTGAAGGGATTCAGGCTGAAAGATACCAAATATAAGATCTGAAACTTAAGATTAAGCCATTTAAAGTCTCAAGCTCATTTTTTAAATTTAGGAAAGAGCCTGAGAATTCATAGCGCTAGAAAAGCGCTGAAATGATCACTCCCATTTATCATTTTAAATAAAACTAAACGCCTGGGTTTGCAATCGACGCTTCAAATTCAGCAATAGGCAGAGGCTTACCAAAGTAATACCCTTGAAAGCGATGGCAGCCGCCATCAAGAAGAATTTGCATTTGGTTTTGGTTCTCCACACCTTCTGCGATCACTTTTAAATCTAAGTTTTGCGTCATGGAGATAATCGTGCGCACAATCTGTTGATCGTTTTTGTTGAACTCAATCTCACGCACAAATGATTGATCAATCTTGAGCTGTTCAAGCGGCAATCTTTTAAGATATTGCAAAGAAGAATAGCCCGTCCCAAAATCATCGAGTTCGAATTGAACGCCAATGCCATTTAATTTGTTCATGCTTGAAATCAATGTCTCGATGTTTTGGGAAAATGCAGTTTCAGTCAGTTCCAGCTTGAGCAAAGCAGGGTGGATAGCATACTGTTTAACAATATACTTTACATGACTGACAAAATCCTCTTGATGGAATTGTTTACTACTAATATTGACTGCAAGCGTTTGACCACGCATTTGAGGGATGGCTTCCCAAGCCTTTAATTGTTTGCAGGCTGCTTCTAATACCCACTGCCCTATCGGCACAATTAAGCCAGTTTCTTCCGCTATTTCAATAAAGTACCCTGGCGCAACCAAACCAAGCGCTGGATGGTCCCAGCGAATCAGGGCTTCAGCACCAAATGGCTTTTGCTTATCATTGACTTGCACTTGATAAAACAATTCGAACTGTGAAAGCGCAATTGCGTTTCTTAATTCATGCTCTAGTTGCACATATTGGCTAATGTCGTCTTGCATCTTCTCTTCGAAGAAACAAATTCTATTTCGCCCGTTCGCTTTTGCTTGATACATGGCAATATCGGCCTGTCTTAATACCATATTCGAAGAGGTTTCATCACCACCCAAAATCGTGACCCCTATGCTAGCTGTCATGCTGTAGTGATGTTCATCAAGCTCAAATGGCGTATCAAAAGTCGCCATTACTTTCGTGGCAAATTTTTGGGCCCTGGACGCGCATTCAATTTCAGTCCCAGTTAAATTAGTCAAGAAGATAAAAAACTCATCCCCGCCAAAACGCGCGACGAGATCCTTTTTTCGAATGCTAGGAACCAAACGAGTGGCTAGTTGCTCGATTAATAAGTCACCTAGATGATGTCCAAGCGTATCATTCAAATTTTTAAAACGATCCAAATCAATCAATAGCAAAGCAGCGCGACGTCCATTGCCCGACATCGCGTCGATCTCTTGAACAAGCCTATCAAGAAATAAACGACGATTAGGTAGCTGCGTTAGGGGATCATAGTAAGACAGATTAGCAATCTTCTCTTTAGCCGCTCTGCCCTTGGTAATATCATTCATTGTCGCCACATAATTCGTGACATTACCTAAGGCATCGGTCACCACAGCAATACTTAAATATTGGGAATAAACTTCACCATTTTTGCGGCGATTCCAAATTTTACCTTCCCACTTTCCGTGATAGTTCAAGCTTTGCCACATTTGCTTGTAAAACGCCTGATCATGCCTGCCAGAATTCAGTATATTTGGCTTCTTATCTATCACTTCTTCTAAAAGATAACCTGTAATGTCAGTGAAAGATTGATTCACTTGAACGATAGACAGGTTTGCATCTGTAATCAACATTCCTTCTTGGGAGTGAAAAATGGACGCAATAATGCCTAGCTCTTTATTTTCAAGGGTCAATGCTGCATTTTGGGCAAGAAGTAACTTATTCGCAGAGACTAGCTCATCCACTGAGCTGTCCGTCTCAAGCTTGTTTTTATTTAATGCGTCCAATTCTAAAACCTCAATATTCACGGACTATTTCTAATAGCTTGCATAAAAGTGCCAAATAACTCAAATACACTAAAAATTGTCATAATTTTGACATGTTTTATGGCATTTAAATTATACCTTAAATAAGTCTTGAAAATTAGTATTGAACAATACCCATAACTTACAATGAATTAGAGATGTGATCCGTGAAATAAAAGTATTTACTGAGAAATAAAAGCAACAGGCGTTAAGGAAACAAATTAAGGGTAAATGGGTAGATATTATTGCTCAGTCAAGTTGGGCTTAACTTATTAAATGACCCGTTTTTTTAGTAATCAACCAGCACATGCTAAACATCATAGCCATTCAAATTAGTCGATTGCCAACGCCAAGCATCACTGCACATTTCATCAACCCCCAACTCTGCACGCCAGCCTAATTTTTCAGCCGCTAGGGCTGGATCCGCATAACAGCATGCAATATCGCCTTGGCGACGCTCGACAATCTGATAAGGAATTTCAATGCCGCTTGCCGTCTGGAATGCATTGACCATGTCTAGCACACTCAAGCCCTTGCCAGTGCCTAGATTAACGGTCAACAAACCCGGTGTTTTTGAAAGATAATCCAACGCAGCTAAATGCCCCTTGGCTAAATCAACCACATGAATATAATCGCGAACGCCAGTACCATCTGGCGTTGCATAGTCACCGCCAAAAATATTCAAGCAATCTCGTCTACCCACCGCCACTTGGGCAATATAAGGCATTAAATTGTTAGGTATTCCGTTTGGATCTTCACCGATCAAACCAGAAGCATGTGCCCCCACAGGATTAAAGTAACGCAGCACAGCAATACGCCATGCTGGATCTGAAGCATGCAAATCATGAAGAATATTTTCTATCATTAACTTACTCGCGCCATAAGGGTTCGTTGTGCCGCCTACTGGAAAATCCTCACGAATCGGCATCACATCAGGCTCACCATAGACAGTAGCAGAAGAACTAAAAACTAGCCTGTTCACGGCAAACTCAGCCATCACTTCACATAAGGCAACAGCCCCACCAACATTATGATCGTAATATCGCAAGGGATGCTGAACCGACTCACCCACCGCTTTGAGCCCTGCAAAATGAATCACGGCCTCAACATCATACAGCGCAAATACCGCACGCAAAGCTTTCTTATTACGCACATCCACCTGATGAAAAACTAATTCTCTGCCGGTAATCCGCTGCATCCTAGCCAGAGCTTCAAACTTACTATTACTCAAGTTATCCACTACTACCAACTCATGACCAGCGTTCAGTAGCTCTACGCAAGTGTGGGAGCCAATGTAGCCGGCACCGCCTGTGATTAGAATTTTCTTTGTTGCCATTTAACGTTTTCCTGATTAAGCATAATTGTATATGGTACAAAAAACTAAAAGATAATCACTGGCGAAACACACTCGGAAGCTCTGTTTGATCAATAGTCAATGTTTATAAAAAATACCTGAGTTATCACATCTAATTCAATCGTAATTTAATTTAACTAAACCCTAGCTGTTAACTTTCGCTGAAGCATTAAATTAGATAAATGATAATTTCTCTTCACCACCTCCCAAATTAGCAGAGGAAAAATAATGCCAATTGTAAAAGATAATAAGGAATTAATTTCCAATGATGTCTTTTCAGCCCAATGAGCATTAAAAAAGGTGAATGATTTTTGTTGAAAGGGCCAATGAAAAATCAAAATAAATAAACTTCCATTACCTATATAAGCTAGTACTTTATTGCAAATGGTAGATAAACTCAAAAATTTTGATAGTACGAAAATTAGGTAAATCGAACTTAGTGCCTGAACTGTACAAATTAGAAAGTCACCATACCATCTTAAGTTTAAATCTATAGTTTCATCAAAAAAATAATGGATTAAACAAAAAGTTGCTGTTGCTACAAAAAACCAAATCTTAACTCCATGGAAGTCCATACGTACCAAGTTGATGCTTAGAAAATTTTAGTGAGATATAACCGAGCATGAACAAAACCAAAATAAGTATTGAAATTAACCAAGATGAATTAGCATATCTAGATGGTATTAAATTTATAAAAAACCAAGCGAACAAAAACAAAACAAAAAGATAGGGTAAAAACCAAAGAGGGGGCCATGTGTTGCTTCCGTTGCCATAAAGTATCGAAAATATCAATAATGGCAACTTCGCGCCGGCAATAAACTTAATTAACCCAAGCACCCCAACGACTAAAAAATAAGGTTTTAGCAGTCCATCAGATTTTGTGAGGATGAGTTGGGTGAAAGATTGTGAGGGGTTGAAAAAAATCCCTGAAAGCAATAAAAATAACGGGATATGAAATGAGAAGATAAAACTATGTATCTCAACATTTGCAAGTGCATTATGGCCAAATACAACAAGAATAATTCCCAATCCCTTGGCTACATCTATGGTCTTATTGCGATAAGTTACCAATCTATTACCATCCAAAATGGCTAATAATTTTCTTGGCCCATAAAGCTTCAGTTGGCAACTCCGGCATAGGATTTTGATAAAATCTTGGATCCTCAACCCTTTTAAGCATTTCCTTTGTCGCGCTCACAAATCCATCTTTACCACCATGTGCAATGGTGACCCAGTTAGTATCTTGCAAAATTTCAACAACGCCAGATTCATCACTCACGACCAAGCCAAGCTTTTGATAAAGCGCCTCAATCGCAGGAAGGCCAAAACCTTGCTTAGCGGGCATTAAAAAAACATGCGAAGTTTCATATAGTTTTTGTAATTGATCATCACTCACAAAACCATGAAAAATAACTTGATCGCTGATTCCTAACGTTTCGCACAAGTTCTGCAACGTATTTTGGTCAGGGCCAGTGCCCGCAATATGTAAACACCAGGCTGGATAAGAGCTTTCATCACGTTTTATTTCTGCCAGTGCATACAAAATCCAATCGATACGTTTACTGGTTTGCAATCTTGAAACCGTAAATAAATTAATAGGAGCTGCTGCACGCTCAGGCACATTGTCGATTAAGCCACCAAAGCCACCCAAGTAAATCACTTCAGCGCTTCGACCGTATAAATGGTGCATTTATTCACACAAGGCAAGCGTATTCGTAACGAATTGTTTAGAATTTCGAATACCACGACGAGTTGCGAAATGACAGATCAGGCTCATTAGTTTACTTTTGAAGCATTTAAGAATTGAAAGGGTCTCCTTCTGAGCGCTCTCCGGCTTAAAGCCCAGTAAACTATAAGTGTCGGGAATACGGACATGATACGGCGCGTTTGTCGCCAGCCCAGCGTGATAAGCCGACTGGATATTGAATAAAACTGGTGTTGGGCTACCCACTTGATAAATGGACTGCAAACAACGGCGCAAAGATAAAACTTTACTGATGGGGTTCTTAGATGGATTTAATTGATGTACTTTTAATGGCCAAGTTGCATAATTCGCCAAATTAATATGATCCCAGTAACACAAAATTGAATGGGGCTTGCCTTGCGCATACAACTCTCTTGAAAGAGAAAGTATCACCCGCTCCTCACCACCAAATTCAATAAATTCAGGTTGAAAAATCACTATATCCCCAACGGCTGGGTAATTGACTTGCTGTTCCAATTCACATCCCCTAAAAAGCACTACTGTAACTGCTCCAACAATCTTCCAAGCACCGAATCTCTTGCTAAATTTTCTTCCGCATAAAGCCTAGCCTGCTTGCCAAAGTGCAAACGGGCTTCGTTATCATCCAATAACTGCTCAATGGCTTTTGCCAAAGCATCACTATCTTCTGGCGCAACCACCAAACCGCACTGGGCAACTACATTAGCAATTTCTGTATTTGCCAAACAAGTCGCAATTATCGCTCTGCCACTTGCTAACATGCCTGAGAGTTTAGAGGGCAAAACCAAATCTGCCGCTTCTGGGCTTTGTGGCAATAAATGAATATCAGCCAAGCCTAATAATTGCCCGAGTTGTTCAAATGGCTGTAAGGGCAAAAATTTAATATTGCCAAGCCCGATACTAGCCGTTTCTAATTGCGGTTTTATGACACCGTCACCACACACAACAAACATCAAGTCTTGTCGATGCGCTAATTTTTTAGCGGCTTCTGGAATCACCATTAACCCTTGCTTACCTCCCATTGTGCCAGAAAATAACACCACTTTAGTGTCGAGCTTAATGCCAAGTGCTTCTCTATAATTGCTAGGCGCCGTTAAAGGATAGATATGCGAAATATCCACCCAGTTGGGGAAAAATCTGACTCGATGTTCTTTCACCCCTTTTTGACGAAGTCGATCTAACATTCGGCCAGAAATAGATGAAACATAGTCAAAACTTCTCAGCAAACCACGTTCGGCAGCAAGCACCATGCGCTGCAACAATGGGCTTTTTAACAAGCTCATCTGAAAAGCCACGTCCACTTCAAAGTCTTGAATATGCAACCAAGCTTTAGCGCCAGTTAGTCTAGCCACCAAAAGAGTGGTTGGCGCACAAACCAAAGCGGGCGCAACCACCATTACTACATTGGGGCGCCATTGTGTTTGCCACAACATGACAGGCAAGGATGAAACCGCAAAGCTTAATAAATGCACAATACGCACTAAACCACCAGGAGTTTTTGGCACCCATAAAGGCGCACGCCAAACATCCACACCCTGCAATTGTTCTCGACGATAAGGAGGCCAAACATAGGCTTGATCTAACTTCCAAGCAGGATAATATGGCGGCGCGGCAACCACGCGAACTTGATGGCCTTGTGAAACCAACCAAGCGGCCATTTCACCCGAGTACTTGCCTATACCTACTGGCTCAGGTGCGAAGTTGGCACTGTAGATGAGGATTTTCATGGCAAACTACTTAGAAATTGCTGATCTTTGTAGTTCATCAACTTTTAGCACGATCATATACTCATAAATCGCTTGTAAAATCGAATAACGTAACCCAGCCCGACCATCCAAGAAGCCACGCTTAACAACATAAAGTAGAATAAATTTTATTAAAGGGCGAAGCGGCATTCGATAAAACAACTCTTTTTGGTTAAATCGCCTCTCATGGAAATCGCTCGCTGTAAAAGCCTTAATAATGGAAAAGGCTTTATTTTGCTGACGGTTATTTATGATTTGCTCTGCTTCAAACTTACTGTAAGCATTATGTCGTTCTAACCAATGCCCAATCCCCTTGCTAAATGGAAAATGATCTAGATTTTCTTTTAACTGACCCACAGCGCCATCAGCGATGGAAATAGGGTTCACCAAACGTTCATAACGCATTCTCTCTGGCCTAAATAAGCGCATGTAAAAAGGTGAGACCTGAACGTGTTTCAGCCATGTACCGTTGAAAAAATCTCGGCGCCGAATTCGAAAAGCTACAGAGTCTTTTGGTCTATTTGCAGCAGCAATGACCTCCTCAACTAATTCACTTGTCATTCGCTCATCAGCATCAATGTAAAAAACCCATTCATGCTTAAACGAAATATTTTGCAAGCCCCAATTTTGATGACTAGACCAGTTATCAAAGGGACGTTGCGTTACCTTAGCGCCGAAACTCTCAGCAATCTTAACGGTATTGTCAGTGCTCATAGAGTCATAAACATGAATATCGTCGCTCCAGGCCACAGACTCCAAACATCCCGGAAGATCTTGTTGCTCATTTTTAGTCAGTATCAGTACTGATATACCGCTCATTCAATCACCTTTTTACGTAATCTTTTTCTCACGGCGGGATTACCCGCCCAAACTGTCCAAGGGTCAACAATACTTTTCACAACCACAGCTCTTGCACCCAATACACAACCGTCTGCAATCTTCACACCAGGTCCGACAAACGCCTCTGCGCAAACCCACACATAGCTATTAAGCGAAATAGGCTTGGTGATGAGCTGAAAGTTAGCAGAATCAATATCGTGTGAGCCAGCGCAAAGATGTGACCCCTGAGAAATCACGCAGTAATCGCCAATTGTGATCGACGCCATGTTGTAAAGCGTAACGCCATCCGCCACCCCAACAAAACTTCCAATATCAAGCGCCCAAGGCGCCCATATTTTTACTGTCGGATATACATTGACATGCTTACCAAGCTTTGCGCCAAACAAGCGCAATAAAAACCTGCGCCACACATGAAACGGACGTGGGCTTGTACGAAACAGTATTAACCATACCACGCCCCAAATTGCCCGCATTATTCTATTGTGCAAGGAAAAAGAGGGTTGCGTGTAAGGATCATTGCCTTGAATAATCATTGTATGAACCCTAAATTAATCATGACTGTTTAACCCATGATCATCTTTGCGTTTAATCCACTTCTGATGATTTCGTAAAATGCTTTTAGCCATCGCTTCAATGGTAAAGCGCTTTTCAAAACATCGCTTTGCATTTACTCCTATTTGTTGGCGGGCGGTTTCATCTAAAGCCAACCAGTGCCTAAAACTTTCTTTGGTGCCCGCTAAGGTATCCGGATTAACAATGCCAGCCCCGTCAGCTTCAATTTCTCGCCAAATGTTGACCTTGTCCGAGATGAGAACTGGAATGCCGCAACCAAGCGCTTCTGCCACCGCGATGCCAAAGTTCTCTTGATGCGAAGATAAGACATAAGCTTCGCTAGCATAAAAGGCGCCCCATTTCATGCCGCCTTGCAGCATGCCTGTCCAGGTAATACGGTCAGCAACCCCTAAACGCTGTGCGAGTGCTTGGAGCTTTTCTTGATATTTTTGTTGGCTAGGGCCAGCGATCACTAAATGAAGGTTAATATCCTTGGCCGCAACTTCTGCAAATGCCTCAATACTTAAGTCACAGCCTTTTTTTTCTTGGATGCGGCTTAGAAATAGAAACACTCTTTTTTCACGCAGTGCTGGATACTGGGTGTAAAAAGTTTCGGCTAAAGCTTCACGCTCGCTCGGCGGTGTTTTAGTGCCATAATTCACCACTTGTTCGCGTACTTTATATAACCAAAAGGATTGTCTGGCTAAGATTTTTTCTTCTTCACAAGTAAAAAAAACTGCTCTTGCATCTCTGAGTAATCGATACTCAGCCCAAGGCCAATACAGCCATTTTTTTAAGTGTTTAAGCGGGTAAGTGTGTTTGAACCATGGATCTAACATGCCATGGCAAAAGACAAAGTAAGGGATATCCTTACGATGCAATACGCGCCAAGCACCAAAACCATGGTATTGCCACAATCCGTTAATTATCACTACATCATAACGATCCACGTTTTCTTTAAGCCAAGGCACTAAACGGCTGTTATAGCGATAACTACCTGCCGATGGGCCAATAGCATGGACCTTAAGCGGATAATCTTCGATGAACGGTGAAGCGGGGTCATCCAAGGTCAACACACTGACGGAGTGGCCCATCTCGATCTTCTTTGTGCCAACTTGACGCACGCCCTCCATTGGCCCACCACATGTGGGATTAATCGAAGAAATAATATGTAAAATTTCCATGGGTAGCTTCTTTTTGGGCTTAATTCAGCATATGTTTAGTAGGATTCATCATATTTTTATGAATGGCTTGTTGTAAGCATGACTTGTTGATAGTGATTCAGATAGCTTTCTATCGCGTGCTCCGCATTAAATTGCTGCACATGCGTTAAGCCCCTTGCCACCCGCTTATTTCGCGCCGCGTCATGAAGTGATAACAAAGCAATTAATGTATTTGAGGCATTTTTTGCCCATAACTCAGCATCATCTTTGGGTTTTAACACTGGAATATAAGCACACGCCACCCCGCCAATTTCATTCATTGGTGCTGCATCAGAAGTCAGCACTGGACATCCGCAAGCTTGGGCCTCAATAATTGGCCAACCAAAGCCCTCAGCAAGACTCGGAAAAACAAAGGTACGCGCCAATGAATAAGCTGCTTGCAAGGCATGGTTATCAATCCCTTGAAAAAACAATACCTTTCCATTTGACGGTACCTGTTTAAGCAAAGCTTGCACCCGAGGGTTAGGGTTAGGGCTAATACACCAAAGCGGTAAAGGGTTTTTTTCGGCGTTGACATATTCAATATAAATACGAATCACGCCCGCTAAATTTTTGTACCATTGGCTGCCACCTAAATGCAACAACATGCCATCAGAATGCGCTGGCAAATTCGCATCACTTAGCACACGCATCGCATCAGCTTTAGCCATAGGCGCATAAGGATAGTTCAAGCCGTTATAAACCACATGAGAACTCATTGCAGATACCTGCCCAAAATGATGCAAGTCGTCACGGGTTTTATTTGAAATAGAGATAAAGTGCTTGGCTTGCTTAAAGCCCCGCCGAATATAGCGTTGATAAATCCTGCCAGACCACGAGGTCGGATTTTCTGGCACATCACCAAGGGCAGACCGTAAAGCCAGCAAATCGTGTACATGCACAATATGTGCTTTATTTTTGACTAACGGCACCCATGGACCAAGGCCTTGATCACAAAATACATACAAAGTATCCGATGGCTGTTTTTTTAACTGCCTCCGCACCCAAAGCGGGAATAAAATATATTGATCCACATAACCTGCCCATTTAGAAAAACGCCCACTTGGCACAAGCTGATAAGCAACAGGCTGTGGCGACCAAACTTTCACCTCATGCCCTCTCAATAAATAAGCCTCTTCAAGCATATGCGCGAAACGCGGCATGCTTTGAGAGTTTAAAAAGTGGGGGTGGGTTAATAGAATAATTTTCAAGACAAATTCACTTAATCTAAAACAAAGCACGTTTATTAAGAGTTTTTAGCATAGTAAATAGCGCACTCCCGAGAGCAACACCAGGCTTTTCAATAAGGTAATATCCTAGAATTGCAAAAGTTATTCCACATGGAAAAACCAAAATAGCTTGCCAAAATAAATCTAGCTTCAACTGAACACCTATCATTAAAGCAAGAGGGTGGTATAAGTAAAGTGAGAAAGAGACTACTCCTATCAAATAAAGAGATCTGACATGGTTGATACTATATGTATCCTGAAGCGCAAAATATATTAGTCCAGCGCATAAAAAAGGAAGGGCGAATCTTTGAAGTTGAAGACTGTATAAGGATGGTAAATAAGCTATGCCAAAAGAAATAATTATAATCGCCAGCAAAGCTGTTCGGTTAGCAAAGGTGGTCTTGAAAAAAATGGATCTCTTATAAATCAATTCCGCAACTAAAACGCCTAAACACCAAACCCACCAACTTGCCAAGAAGATTTTCTGAATCAGAACACGCTCAGCACCCTGCGGAAATAAAGTCACTGACAATACAAACGTCGCCGCACCTATAAACAAGGATAGCAGCAACATCCTGATAGTCGAATTTACCCCTGTGAATTTACGCCATAACATTGCATATATAATATAAAAATGACACTCAACAACAACCGACCACAATACCTTGTTGATCCCGACATTGTAGTCAACAAAAAAACTACTAATTATTCCCAAATGCATAAATATAGCTATTGGCTGAGAATTGGGGACTAAATTAGAGGTGAAATGTTGCCCTACAAAAAAGAAAACTAAAACACAAACAACAAAACCTGGATAAATTCTAAAAAATCTCCGAAAGAAATACTGCATCAAATCGAATCTGCCATTTTTCTCAACCGACAGAAGTCTAGAATGATGAATACAAAATCCGCTAATGACGAAAAATAGCGTAACACCCCACCCACCTAACAAACTTAAAAATGGAGAATTGTAATTTTTATCAAAAAAATCTGCATTCTGCTGATAAAATTGATGAACAAATACACTTAATGCAGCAATTGCACGAAATAAATCAAGTGTTGGGTATCTATTAAAATTAGTCATAGTATTAGATTTTTGTTTAACCTCCATTTTAATCCTAGCCTTAGGTCGGTAAAGCATGCTCAAGAGTATGGGCAAACGGCATGCTTTGAGAGTTTAAAAAGTGGGGGTGGGTGAATAGAACGAGGTTCATAGCGCCCGCTTCTGCCTTGTGAGCATTAACAAAATAGTTTCAAGTTTATCTAGTGCTATCTTGGGAAGTTGCCGAACAAAGACATAGCCTAACAATGCACATAAAATGAATACAGTACTAAATATCATTAACTTTTTTTCAGGCATCGCTGCCATTAGCAGGATGCCAAAAGCAGCCATTAACATCGATGTGCCCGCTAAATAAAATAGCTTATATGGCAACTGCATCTGATGAATAGATAGCCATTTAAGTGAATAAATCAAAGCCAACATACATCCTGCAATTTCAGCAAAAAGTAAGGCGGCGGCGGCGCCCCTGATGCCAAAGTAAGTAGACATGACAATAACGCCAACTATGGCTATCAAACCAACTGCGGTAGAGATGATGAGTTGAGATTTAACAAGATTATTGCCTTGAATAATTGCAAACAATGGCCTACCTATTGCATAAACCATCAAACTAATCGAGAAAAGTCCAAATAAAAATCCATCAAATTCTATTTTCCCACGCGTCCATAACAGAAATATGTCGGGAATAATTAATTGCAGTCCAACTAAGATGGGTGCAAAAACGATCACGGTTAAAAATAATAGAAAACCCATGACGGAGTCCACACGTGCGCCATCTTTTTCCCGCAAATATCGCATAAACTCCGGCATGGCAGGACTAGTCACGGTGGACATCCCTTGCAAAGAAACATTACTAATTGTTCTTGTCGTAGAGAATGCTGTCATTTGAGACAATCCAACAATGGTGCTCAAAAATACGCGAATGCCCTGTTGTCGAAGATTTTCGATCACATTGGTCAGCGCTAATGCCATAGATTTTATGGTGAGATTTGCACCCATTTTTAAATCTGGTTTAATTGGGTTTAGATGATGATGCTTCAATAAACGCCATAAATCCATATGGATAGGAATATTGATCATCGTGCTTGTCAGCGTCACCGCGATGGCAGTGTCTAGCAAGCCAGCGCCTGCATAAACCGCTATTACCGAGGCTACCGCCGACGATAGCGCCAAAGCAAAACTCCACCAAGCAAATCTTGGGAAATGACCAAAAGGGGAAACTAAGCGACCACCCAAACCGCCAATACCCGTATTGACTAGCCATCCCAAAGAAAAAACAATCATCGCCCAAAAAGATTGGTTCAATAAGTGTCGATCTAATGGGTTGTTTGAATCAAACATTGGATCAAGCCAGCCGAAAAATATGGCGCCAGCCACCAAGATCAGTTCAAGCAAACAGAGAAGAAGTGCAAATGGAATAGAGGAATAAAATAACAAAGAAAGCTGTTGTGGATTTTTGTCGCCAACCCTCAAAAACTCAAATTCAAGAAATGATTGATGCCCAGTACTAAACAGTGATGCCAATCCAGTGACTGAGGCGATGACTAACCAACATCCATACTCTTCCACAGACCAATGAGAAAGAAAGATGGGAACGAGTGCAAACTGAGTGATGACATTCAGAATAATTCTCGCCCATGATGCAGCGCTACCTGATAAAAAGCGTTTGGTGGCGTTCATTAATCATCACTCTTTATCTGAACAATCATTACTTGTTCAGCATATCGTTGAAGCCGGTCAGTTTTTTGTATGCACTAATCTCATCAACCGAGCCCTGCTGGAAATAAAAAGTATCATCGGCAAAATTAATCGGCCTAACTCTGCCATACCCAAAAGGTAACAATTCATACTGTTTAACGATGGGCATCACACGACAAAATAACTTATTGTAAAGACGACACATTAGTCTTGGCTGGTTATAAGACAACGCGCCTGCCAGTCCAGATGATTTTAATAATGAAGCGGCATACATGAATTTGATTTCTGGTGAAACCACTCGGTCTGAATAGTTAATGTCGTGCAACGCAGATAAAAATTTTCTAATTCCTTTTTTGTTAACGGCAAAAACACTTTGCTCAATTTCGGCAAACTTGCCACCATCTCCAAAAACAAAATCGTTTTGTAATAATTTTTGCTTAATTTTTTCCACAAAGCCTTTTCCATAAACTAAGGCGTCCTGCTCGACATAGAGGAAAAAATCTACATCATTGAGCAGTGAGAACTCCAAACCAACTAATATAGATGCCATCCAACCTGCGTAATGTGTAGTGCAGTTTTGCGCGTGACCTGGGTTTTTGAGTAATTCTATTTGAGTAGTCTTGGTTGATGAAAAAAGATCATCATGCGGTTTAACTGATGATGCAGAGTCAACCACTAGCACATGCTTTGGCTGTATGAAAGTATCTACTGACTGCCACCATAATGACCTAAATGACTGATTACGAACACTTTCGTCACCGAAGGTTTGATATACTCTAGGTTCGTTAGACGAATACCAACCCGTACAAATTAGCTCACATGACATCTCTCTATCCCCTTTCTTAAATCAAGCTGAAGCAATTTATTTCACTGATTTGTTTAACATTACAGGTTTTGTAAATAACCTGAAGAGCCAAAATAAAAGCAGATAAATAAGAAGGGATTGCATCAAATTACGGGCAAGGAAGGCTGTCATTTGATGAAGCGATTCGGCAGTAATTCCTGAAATGAAAAAGCTCCAGATTAAAAGCAATCCTGGTGAGGAGAGTGTAACGACAGAATTGGACTTATTGCTTAGCAAGCTCATCAAATAAAATAATGCCATACAAATCATAAAATACGTGACGATGAAAAATGGCCCAATGAGCGCTTGACCTTGGGCAAACATAGAACCCGTTCTGTATCCGCCAAATGGGATACCTGATGAAAAGTTGGCTAAATAATCACCCATGGAAGATCTTAATGTCAACTTATCCACATCGATTTTTAGAAAATCTAAAAAGGGTTGTGGCAAGATTCCAAATAATAAATCACTTGTTTTTTCAGCAAGCGCCTTTTTACCACCATCCGATAATTTAGATGAAAAATAAAGGGCGTTATCATGGAACTTGGTTTCTACAAATCTTTGAAATATGGAGTTGCTGATATAAGCCTCGTCATACGCGCCATATTGTGCGTTGCTGACTTCTGTCGCTCTATACTTTTCAAGCAAATAAGGCTTTTGGGCAACATCAAACGTATGCTCTATCGATCTATCATTACTCTGCCTCGTAATTTGAATAGCGGTTGCCAAGTCTGAAGCAGGTCCAACTAGGGGCAAAATCAGGACAAAAAATACGCTGAACTTAAAAATTTGATTACTTTTTAAAAATGCATTATTTCGCAATCCAGCTAATAAATAAATAAGCCCGATGATCATAAACCCTGTAAAAATAATAGCGCGTGTCCCTAGCAACATCCCAAACATCACAAGTAACGAAAACCATGCTGCCAAAAAGAAAAACTCTCTTGAAGCATTCGCGTAACTTTTACCGATCAAATTCAAATAAACAGGAATTAAAAATGGCGTGTAAATTAAAAATCTAAATCCATCCCAGACTTTGCTACCGACCGCATCACCACGGCCAAAAAAGATCGCAAGCACACCAAACCATCCCATCATCCAAAGCGCCCCAGAAGGCGGGACTTCGTAAAGTCGCGCTCTTTCTAATAAGGCCGACATCATAGACGGCTTTGCGGTTTTATCGCTTGTAAGCATCCTAAAAAAACTATGCGCGACTAAAGCCACGATAAGATAAACGAAAAGCGTAGCGAACGTTTCTATCGGTTGTCGCAATCCCTCACTTAGCGATGTCCATGCCAAGGATTGAAACAACAAGGCGCCAACTTGGGTAGTGACTGCAAACCCGAAAATTGCAAATGTAGATAAAGGATCCGTTTGAATGGCATCTGTTCTTTTAATATAACTTGAAATGACAAGCGCTGCTAAAAGTGCAAGGCAAGAGGTAGCAATATTAATTGTTGAAAAATCGATGAGTAGTTGAGCAACAAAAGCCGCTAACGAAGATAAAAGCAATACTAAAATAATGAACGAAGAAACTCTCATTGACAGTTTTCCTCCTCGTAATGTGTGATTGATTTCATAAAATGCTTACTTGTTCTAATATCAAACAAGGCGACTGTAATTTGATTGATGTGTCTTGAATTCATCTCGTCATATCCGTATAAATTTCCATTGCCTTATCCCCGTAATCACTCCAGCCGCCAAGACCTTGTACTTTTTGTAATGCCTGACTACCCATTTCATCTCTCAGCGCTGGATCATCTGCCAAATGCTGAAGCTTTTCAGTCAGCGCCCTCACATCACGCACTGGCACAATAAAGCCTTCAACACCATCCGTCATTAAATCTTCAGCCCCTGTATGGTTGCTTGCAATGACTGGGCAAGCACAGGCCATGGCCTGAGCCATCACCATACCAAAGCCGTCTTGAATACTTGGAAGTACTAAAACATGACTTCGGCTCATTATCTGCTTAAGTTCTGTTTGGGGCATATGCCCAAATACAATTGCATCTTCTGGCCATAGCCCACGTGCGGTTAATGCATCAATTAGGGTTGCTGATGGCACACCCACAAAGGTCAATGATTTTGCCGGGTGATTCACTCTCTGATAAGCCTGCACTAAATACTGCACACCTTTTTGCAAGCTCATGCCACCCACAAAAAGCATATCAAAACGTTGCGGGTCTGGTTTTTCTACTGGCTGAAAACGCGAGAGATTAACGCCATAAGGAAGCAATCTTAGCTTATTAGCTGGGATTCCCTGCTCAACAAATGATCTATAAACAAAGGTCGATGGCACCGTAATACTATCGGCTTCCACGTACTCCAGCTCTTCCCTAGCAATTGTTCTTGGGTCAATGCCATCAAAAGGCATATTCCATTGCGCATGCTCTTCGCGTAATAATTCATCTTGGGCGCGAATATGTGATGAGCCTCGATCACAAATAAACTTAGCCCCTCGCTGATGCGCTTTTTTTCCTGCTGGCAAAGCTGAACCAGAAAGCCCAACATACAGGTCGCATTCTGGCAAATTACGGGCAACATAATCACCAAATGTAATGGCTGAAAGATTTTCCCATTCTCTAATGAAAGATCTGGGTAAATGCTGCATAAAAGGAAACGCCATATAAGGGGTTTGTACCCAAGGGAAAGTTTTTATCAACGCATTGGGCAGCACTTCATTTTTTAGCTTAAATCGAGGATAGCCCGTAAAAATACTCGCTAATACACCGCGAGCATAAAGCTCCCTTGCCAGATCAAAGGTATGAAATTTAGCAGCTACGGATAAGGCTATTTTCATTTTGCTATAGCGCTTTCAAACTTTCTGATTTTTCAAAATCAGAAGTGGATTGCTGACTGTGACTCTCAGAAAAATCAATACCAGCAATAATCAACTGCATTTGTTTTTGATTAAAATGACCATTCCGATTCAATCTTTGCTGGCCAGCTTTTGCCATGGCTTGGCGACTAGGCTCATCGGCAAGTGCCAGTTTGCACATTTCAGCGCACTCTTGTGCATCATTCCAAAACAATGCCTCTTTCCCTTCTTCATACATTTGGGCATGCTCGATAGTACGTTCAGCACACAGCAGTCCGCCAACCGCTGGGATTTCTAAGGACCTAGTCGTATGAAGGTCGCGATTTTCCTTAGACACCATACCTAAATTAACTTTGGCACATTGGATGGCTTTGGCATAGTCATCCCCAGCAATTGAACCGCCTCTCCAATAAGCTTTTAATTGCGGCCATTCATGTGCTTTGTGCCATCCAGATCCTTGAATCGTCAACGGAACACCCAGGGAAATTAAATCCAATAAAAATGGACCTCGCTCAGGAAACCATGTGCCCAAAAAAAGTACTTCAGCACCCCATGCTTGATGATCGCTTTCTGAGAGCTTTCTTGGTGCATGAGATTCTTCATCAGCACTCCGATAAATCCTTAACACTTCAACGGCCCCTAAAGCATAAGCCTCTGCCACATTTGCATTTCTCACTACCGCATTTAAGTCATAGACAGGCAAGCCCTGACGATAGGCTTTAAAGCGTGGACCATCTCTCGGACCCAGTGGGTCATCAATACTGTAACTCACGATTTTTTGGGCATGTTGGCGTAATAGCCTGATCACTTTAGGCGTGACCCACTCGCCACCATCCACCCAGCACAGATCATACTGCTCATCTTTTAAGGCTTTGCGTAAGTTGGGTATCAATAGGGGGCCCAGCAAATTGCCCCCTAAGTGCCAAGTCACTTTATCTATCCATGAGGTTTTGGGTAACAGTGTTCGCAAATCTAAATGTGTAACTTGATGGCCAAGTCGACGCAAAGCATTCGCGCGATCTAAACAAGTACCGCTGATCGGACCAAGATAGAGAATATTGAGTAAGTCAGCCATGGTTTAATTTTGGCCAATCAACATGGCTTGCTGAGCCGGACTGAGCGTTTTTAGCAAATCATTAATAAATTGATCATGCAGTTGTTGTGAGGAGTTGTCGTCATCCGATATTTCTGAAACCCTAAACAACAATCCATCAGCAATGTATCCTTTAAGCCCCATGTGCATTCGGGCTAAATTTATATTGGTCGGCGGACCGCTCACTACGCGATCTCCAATACGAATAAAGTAGCTGACTTGCTCTTGCCTATCACTCACTTGCGCAGTCATACGCTGTAGTTCAATCTTATGACCATTGGCTAGTATTTGCTCTGCATGCAATGCTTGAATATTAAAGCCTTGCGATGAGTAGCAAGATTCTGGGCGGTGCAACTGTTTGGAAAAGGTTTGGTTGTCGCCATAGGCGAGCGATAGCATTAAACGGCGACCCGTGCTTTGCTGCACATAAGTGCGGCTCACAATCTGAGTGTAAAGATCATCCAAGGCTTCTTGCTGTTGCGGGTTAACAATGAGCGTGTTGCTTCCATCAGGAACTTGCGCCCAATCAGCAAAGCTTGGGGGGATGATTTGTTCAAACTGTGGCTGGCCTACATGCTCAAACCACTTTTCTTGGGGGGTGAGCCACCAAGCAAAAAGCGTACAGATAAGCATGAATATTACCGCTAGCCAATGCTGAAGATTCAGCTTTTGTGTAGGCATGGTTGTCGTCTCAGCGAGCATGAAGTTTTATACTCAATAAACGTAGCAGATGATCTGCGCCTAACATCATTAATAACCCAGCAACAAACAGCACCATGCCGGCAAAGCCATGTAAAAATCCTTGCCCTGCTTCACTGCCTAAATAGTATGTGATGAGCGACAACACAATCACACGCACCACGTTAGCGGTGAATGAGATGGGGATAATCAGGATGGGTAATACGATGTTGCGAAGCCTAGATGAAAAGTGCACTAAATTGAGGTAAAGAATGCCAAGCGCTTCGAGCATAAATAAAGTGCGCATGCCGGAGCAAGCATCCGCCACCAATAGCTGATATTGCCCAAGGCTGATAATGACACCATTTCTCGCGACAGGAAAATCAGCCCACCCTAAAATCGTCATCGTCACCAAAGACACCGCCTCCTTCATTGCCCCAGTCAGCGGGCCAATGAGCGTGTTGGGTAATGGAATCATAAATAGCATAAAAAATAGTGGAAACTTCAACAGGCTGAGTAGCTTGGTGCCGCCAGCCATGAGGATCACTCCAGCCAAAACCCAAACAAAAGCACCCGTTTCGAAATAAATAATATCTAATGCACGACCAGGCACATACAAGCCACCTGCGATAATAAAGCAAACCCAAGCAAGTGCCGGAGATGATTGCAAACTTGCCAAATCAGGGGCTTCATGCCAGCGCTTCCAGAGCAACCAAAGCGAGATGGCCAAGATAATTGGTCCATGTGAATGCTGATCATCGAGCCATAATTCACTCACAAAATATAAGTCATATAAGGTTGGCGTAAACATCAGTGCCAAGCCGGCACACATCAACCATATAGCAGGATTCGCCAGCAAATGTTGCTTAACCAGTCGATAGTCCGATACTAAACCACTTAATAAACTCGCCCCACTCATGCACTTACATCCTCTGTCACAAAAGATGCTGCTGCATAGGCAAGTGCAATACCTTCGATTAATGGGATTTTAGCTTGCCAGCCCAGTGCTTTTAATCTGCTCACATCCAGTAATTTCCTGGGAGTCCCGTCTGGCTTAGTTTGATCAAAGACAATGCCGCCCTCAAACCCCACGACCTCCATGACCACCTCAGCTAATTCACGGATGGTGACGTCAGACCCTGTACCAACGTTATAAATGCCCTGGTGGATATTTTTTTCCATCAAGAAAACGCAAGCATCCGCCATATCATCGACATACAAAAACTCACGCTTAGGTGTCCCCGAACCCCAAATGACAAGGTCTTGGCTACCAGCTTGTTTAGCCTCATATGCTTTGCGGATTAGTGCTGGCAAGACATGGCTATTAGCTAAATCATAGTTATCATTGGGGCCGTAAAGGTTAGTGGGCATGGCTGACACATACTGACGGCCATACTGCGCGTTGTAACTTTCGCAAAGTTTGATGCCTGCAATTTTAGCAATGGCATATGGTTCGTTAGTCGTCTCTAGCGGGCCTGTCAGCAGATAGTCTTCTTTAATCGGCTGCGGGCAATCACGCGGATAAATGCAGCTTGAGCCTAAGAAGCACAAGCGCTGAACACCAGCAAGATGGGCTCCATGAATCAGATTCGCTTCAATCACTAGGTTCTGATAAATGAAATCAGCGCGGTAAGTGTTGTTGGCCTGAATTCCGCCGACCTTAGCCGCCGAAATAAAGAGATAGTCTGGTTGGGTTTCCGCTAAAAATGCAAAAACGGCTTTTTGATCGAGCAGATCAAGATGCTCGTGTGTGCGGGTAATGATGCTGGTGTAACCCTTAGCCACTAGGTGACGCACAATCGCCGACCCCACCATTCCGCGATGGCCAGCGACATAAATTTTAGCGTCTAGGTTGTTAAGCATTATTCGTGGTAATCATACGCAGAGTAGCCATGATCTTTGACTAACTCATCACGCTCTGCACTTTTGAGGTCCTCACGGACCATTTCGGCCACCAACTCATGAAAAGTCGTCTTAGGTGTCCAGCCTAGTTTTTCTTTGGCTTTGGTTGGGTCACCAAGCAAAGTTTCTACCTCAGTAGGTCTAAAATAACGCGCATCGACTCTTACAATCGCATTGCCGTTATCATCAACGCCAGTTTCGTCCACACCTTCTCCGTGCCAAGTAATATGAATATCCAACTCTTTAGCGGCAATATTCACAAAGTCGCGCACGCTGTATTGAATGCCAGTCGCAATCACAAAGTCATCTGCTTGCGTTTGCTGCAGCATGAGCCACTGCATCTCAACATAGTCTCTAGCATGACCCCAGTCACGCAGAGAATCCATGTTGCCAAGATAGAGGCAATCTTGCAGATTGAGTTTAATGCGGGCTAAAGCACGGGTAATTTTACGGGTAACGAACGTTTCACCACGAATTGGGCTCTCGTGGTTAAATAAAATGCCATTACATGCATAAATACCGTAAGCCTCACGATAATTAACGGTAATCCAATAAGCGTAAAGCTTAGCAACCGCATAAGGGCTGCGCGGATAAAATGGGGTGGTCTCTTTTTGTGGAGTTTCTTGTACCAAACCATACAGTTCAGATGTCGAGGCTTGATAAAAACGAGTCTTCTTTTCCAAACCAAGAATACGTATTGCTTCCAATATGCGCAAAGTACCAATGCCATCTGCATTGGCGGTGTATTCTGGTGTATCAAAACTTACCGCAACGTGACTCATCGCAGCTAGATTGTAAATCTCGTCTGGTTGAACTTGTTGGATGATGCGAATCAGATTAGTAGAGTCGGTAAGATCACCGTAATGCAGGACTAAATTGCGATTTGAAACGTGCGGATCCTGGTACAAATGATCAATACGGTCAGTATTAAATAAAGAGGCGCGACGTTTAATGCCTTGAACAATATAACCTTTTTTTAACAAAAACTCGGCTAGATAAGCGCCATCTTGGCCGGTGATTCCAGTAATCAGTGCAACTTTATTCATATGAGGATGCTTCTATCTATTTTAATCATGTAAGCGGATTGCCAACGCCTATTTTACACTTAAAGCCCACATCTATTTCAGGCTGATATTTTGAGGGTCCATCATGACAAACGGATGACAACCGCAGAGATGGCTCGTCTCTATTAGGTGATATTTTTCAGAAAACCCATAAAAAACTTGCCTAGCTTATCAGATGAGCTCTGACTGACTAGACTAGATTAATAGCAAGTTGTACTGGGTTTATCACCACAAATTATGGATGCAAAGCTAAGCCTTAGGCCACAAAAAATAGACTTAAACTGGCTGCTTAAAATTCATTAATGACTGCACCAACAATATGCGCACCTGTCACTGATATTTGCGCTTTAACTGAAGCTAAATCTGACATTTTGGTGTGATCAAGCCTTGACACTATCACCGCTCCGCCACAACGCGCAACAATCGCTTGCGCATCAGCGGAATCAACGGCTGGCGAGGTATCTACCAAGATGACGTCATACGATTCCATCGTTTGATTCATAAAGCTTGCGAAGGTCGCGCGATTGAGCAACTCTTGCGGATTAGGCGCCAAAGTACCAGCACCCAAAACAGATAGATTTGGGAAAGCCTCAATATTGCTAATTAAGCTTTTGTCGTTACGCGCCGCTAGAATATCTGAAAGGCCACGCTTCTCAGTCAAATTAAAAAGTTCATGTTGACGAGGTTCACGTAGGTTCGCGTCGAGCAATAAGGTACGCATCCCCAATTGCGAGAACAAAATAGCGAGATTGGCTGTTAGATTAGTACCACCTTCTCCAGGATTCACGCTGACAATCGCTAATGCTTTGTTGCCCTCGCTAAACCACTTTTTCATCAACTGAGAACGTAAGGTTCGAAGCGACTCAACTTGCGGCGTGAATGGCGCGTAAGCAGCAACTAGTTCTTGACTGTAATTGCCATTACTCGCCTGAAGATATGGGTAATTAAACTGAATAGACAAGACATGATTAATGTCAGCTTCAGTAATTAACCCTAAGTAGATCGCCGCATCACCAAAACGCATCCCTTTATCTTGCTGAGCTTTAACAATTCGCTCAACGTCATTCTGAGATATTTTACCCAGTTTAACTAACAGCCCACCAATAGGACTTTGCTTAGGTAGTCCACCAGAGCTTGTCGAAGTATTGATATTTGTTTCCATTAAAATTTCCTAACTCTAAAATTAGTTGGCTTTGCGAGATAAAGGCTTCAGGCGTTTAAAAAATGGTCCGACACGGCGACTACTGATGACCGCCAATACTGGCAAATCGAGTAGCTCACAAACAACATTTCTACAGCGCACACGCTGATCCATTTTTTCTGCCGTCAAGCTCATAAAGACACCCAGCAAACTCCCTAAGAAAAACGCCAAAATCGTATTAAATTTGACGCGAGGACCTTCGACTGAGGGTGGCGGCAATGCTGGGTTAAGAATAGCAATATCCGTTTGATTAGCGCTACCCTCAAGCGTTGTTTGCGTAAAGCGTTGACCTGCTTGATCCATTGCACGCTGGGCGTTTTCAACGTCACGCTGTAATACAGTCAATTGATCACGAGTAAGATTGAGTTCAAGCACGCGAGCTTTTTGTGCGGCAAGCGCGGCACGAAGTTCTGCTTCACGTTGTTTGTGAATACTTGCAGTACCGCCAATAGTGCTACGTGCTTTAACTTTTTCTTCTTGCAATTGACTTTTGAGTTTTGTGATCTCAGCTAAGGCTTGTTGGTATTGTGGATGACTAGGTCCTAAGCGCTGAGAAAGCTCTGAGAATTTTGATTCTGCACGGGCAATATCCATCCTTAAACTTTGCACCATAGGGTTTGCTGCCAAATCAGGAGATTCATCGCCTGTACCACCGGTACGAAGTTGACGAGTGCTCGCTTCATTCGCTTGATTTTGTACTGCAACCAACTGTGAAGATAAATCATTAAGACGTGCACTTTCCACATCCATACTCCCAGCTACGCTGGTTAAGCCTTTGTCTTGTTGGTATTTAGAAAGCTTTGCTTGTGCCTCTTCTAGATTTTTGCGCAACACTTGAGTTTGAACACCTAAAAACTCTGCGGCTTTTTGCGCTGGCTGTACTTTTAACTCAATATTAACTTCTTGATAAGCTTCAGCAAAAGCATTCGCAATAGTGGTCACAAATTCTGGATCAACACCCGTGAATGAAATATCAACGATACTACTGTCACGCGATGGTTTCGCACTAACATTGTTAAGTAACAATTTAGCCATCCAAGATTTTATTTCACCTTGACCTTTTGTGGCTTCATTAAACTTGGCAACTGCGGCTTGATTTTCAGTGAGCTTAAGATTTTCAACAACTTTAATCGCCACTTTTTCACTGGTAATAATATCAATTTGTGTCGACATAAAGCCTGGCATCATCGATGCTTGCACTACTAGCCCTGTCACCGGGTCAGCGCCTTTGGCATTCAATACAATAGAGGCCACTGCTTTATAAGTTTTTGGGGTAATCAAGTTAACCATTAAGGTTGAGATGACCACTAAGCCTAGCGTCACGAAAAAAATCATGCGCCTAGCTTTTAATATGAGTAGGAATTCAGAGAAATTCATTCATATCGCCCTAGAACAAACTTTCTTTAATGAAGAGAACATCATCTTGCTTAACAAGTTCTGTCAGCTCGGGGCTGAGCACTTCCACCACCCCATTCGCATTACGACGATGCAATTGAACACCACGTTGCGTTCCTCGAACTGTAGGACCACCACCCATCGCTAAGGCTTGCATCACCGTCATGTCGCGTTCAATACGATATGAACCTGGACGCTGCGCTTCACCGTAGATATAAAACATAGGAGCGCGTGGTACATAAATAATCTCGCCGCCAACTAAGTTAATATTTTGTGAACCATCGCCCTTTTTGACGATATTACGTAAGTCGTATTCAACCTTGCCCGACTTACCAATCACCGTAATCATATCGGAGCCATCAGCAGGCACACCACCGGCAAGCGCAAGGACCTCAGTAAGATTCATGCTTCGGTCTAGCGGATAACGACCCGGCTTAAACACGCTCCCCAAGATCGATACCATCTTGCTTTGGAACTGCACCACCAAAATATTGATTTGCGCTTGCTTCACAAAGCCACCTGACTCAAGCTGATTAGAAAGCTTCTTTTCTGCCGCCGATGCTGTGATGCCCCCAAGCTCCACTTCACCCAACAGCGGGAAACTAATTGTGCCGGTTTCAGTAATACGCGTTTCAAGGGTTAAATCAGGGTTGTTGTAAACCGTAATTTTCAACATATCGCCAGAACCCAACAGATAATTACCTTCATCCGCTGAAGCGACATGCGCCCAAACACTTAGCAAGAACATCAAACTTGCGAGGATTTTCCTCATCACACACCCCTTAAATTAAAGCTCAATTAAAGGCTAAATTAAAGCCTAGCACCATTTAAAACAATTTCAACAACTTAAAGTCCATTCAAGCCTTTACTCACACTACTTTCCATTTTTTTCTTAGCTTCCTCTTGTGCATTATCAGCCGGCTTAGCAGCCTCAACTGGCTTTTCAACTTTAGGCGCATTGGCTGGATCAAATTTCTTATCGATGTATCTAACCTTAGCCGCTTCACGCAGACGATTCATTTCCGCTTCCGCTGTTTGTTTACGTTTTTGTTCCGTTAGTATTCTTTCAATCAAAGGCTTTGAATCTTTCTCTGAAATTGGCATCACTTTAATTTCAGCCATACTCACCGCCATGGTTTGTGCATTTGGAACATTGGCCCCAATAAATACCATTTGACCAACGGCCATTTTGCTAAATTGCGTTAGCAATTGTGGCGGTAGCGTCTCAGCAGCATGCGCAACACGCTTAATTGCATATTTCACTTGACGCTCCTTCAACAAGCCCTCTAACTCTTTCAGCGTTTTTTCAGATTTCGCAATTTCTTGCAAATTAGCGGCGCTCCCTGCCGCCAAAGAAAATACGGCTTCGTCAGTCACGTAAACTTTGCGATTGGCAAAAATATCTTGGTGCTGCGCACGGTATTCATCGATTTCAGCACTAGTTGGCTTTGCCACTGAAACAACACGCTCTTGCAAATAAGCTTGCGCCAAAATTTGCATTTTTGCATTTTCAATCGCCTGCATCACTTGCGGCTTACGATCTAATTTTTCTTTATGCGCCGCTTGAAGCAAAATTTGACGATCAACCAAACCTTGCACAATTTGACGACTGGCCGCCTCTTGCTGGGCAGGTTGGATATTGGCACGTTGCAATTCATTATTCACTTGATGCACCGTGATTTCTTCACCATCCACACTGACGATAGATTGGCTTGATTTCTCATCACCATGCTTTTTACCACAAGCAGTCACAAGACCAACAAGTGCAAGCAACAATAACAACTTAGCAAGACCTGGCTTTGGAGCTTTCATTAAATAATGTGTGTTGCAATGCATGAGCATTCCTTATAAAAAACTTAAAAACTACTTATTTTTGATGCTGTTAACACTTTTGATGCTGTTAACACTTTTGATGCTTTTTCATTAACCTATTATATGAAATATAGGTTTCATTTTTATTACAAATGTTGACCGAAGTAGTCAAATGCAACTAAAAAATGAAAAATTTACAAACGGCCATAGGGCGCCGCTAATGGCTCACCGACAAATACGCCTTGCGCTGGCCATGCCACACTCTTCCAGTACGCTTCAATCGCAGTGGCACCGTTTACATACCATTTGAGCAATACGGTTGGATTCGGAAATTTTTGCCAGTAATTACAAGGCTCAGAAACCGTCCCATAACTTGCTGTCGCGCCAGCATCTAACCAGCGTAGCGCGCTCATCTGACCCTTGCCAGTCAGATCCCCACCAAATGAGGTAAGGTGATCGGCTAATGCACCAGGCAAAAAACCTAGAGTCTCCAAACCATCCACTCTCGCTAAGCCTGTTTGATAGATCATGACGTCACGGGCGCCCACTAATTTATCAGATCGCATATTCATAATCGCGAGCCCCGCACGTGGAATATTTAATCCTGTCGGCGGGAAAAAAGGCGCACGGCTGTTGCGATTAGTATCAGAAGTCGTCAAATAATAAGCGGTTGCTCTAAATACCCCAGCATCACTTTGTAACCCTCTATCAATCAGCGCCTTGGTGCGCATGAAAGAATCATTAGTCAACAGCATGGCTGGGCGGATACGCAAATCATCGAACGGCTTTTTACTTGCCGAATCAAAGTAAGGGCTCGGCTTACCTACCCCGCAAGTATCCATACACTGCTTGGCATCAAAACCCAAGGTCAGCGCTGAAGTAATCGAATTGCATTCCACTGCATAAGGCGCAGTCCATGCCAATAGGATTACTTGCTCTTTAGCGTTTAACTGCGCTTCAATTTCAGCTTGTAGGCTAGTAAATTCGGCTAGCGATAATCGATTGGGCGCATTTTTGATACTCACATGCACGACATTTTCGGTGGGGATGCCGCGCGTTGTGCGGTAGTAATCTCCCGCTCTTACACTGCTCGGGTCCGCATCATTAATCACCAGTGCCACTTGCTCAGGGCCAAGCGTGCTGGCTCTATTGCGCGGCGCAAGGTCATTGTCTGCTGCCAGCGCCAGGCTTAAATTAAAAGCAGCAATAGCCAGAATTGTTAACAATTTAATCAATGGGATTAGATGCTTTTTAATGAGAGATTTTTATAGAAGCTTTTATAATTTTCAGGTTTTAATTATTTAGGTCGCGTAAAGCTGTAATAAAAATCGCGCCAGCGCTAAAAATTAACATTCGCCGTCAATGTTGTCATGAAGTCTGAGAAATCTTTATTGGCGGTAGACGACGTTCTGCTCATCTTTTGCACTTTCGCGCCAAAGCTCACATAACGCCTTGGCATCCAATCCACGCCTAAACTCGCATTTTCAATGGTGTCCGTTTCATTGATCCCTTTAACTACCCGCTCAGAAATGCTTGCGCTGCCCGTGACCATAATCTTATTGGTACAGGCGTAAGTCGGGGTAAAGCTTAAGGTATTATTTCTGGCGTAATTCGCAAGAAGGCTCTGATAAACACTAATGCTACTAGCCGCTGAGGCCGTCAGTTGCAATTTAGACGTAGGCGCCCAGCTAACGCTCGCATCACCCACCAAGCCTGAATAATTTTTGGATGAGTATTGATCGTGCAAACGCTCAAGAAAGGCCAGCCGCATATTCACTGAAGACTTCGCTGAAACAAGCCATTTGAATTTAGCTTCCGTTTCATTTTCTGAAAACGTTTGTGGCAAGCTCGGATTAATATTTGCAAACTCACCCTCACGCTGATGCTGCATCATGGTGACTTCACTGCCAGATGGAAATACATACTTAATCCCCAAGTCAATTGAATTGGTTGTATTACCGCGATCCGGGAAGAAGTTACTAGAATTGAGAAAAACGGTTCGGGTAAATCCGCCCAGTAAATGCAAATTCCCCTGCGGTGCCCAGTCCATCAAGATATTTTGCACCTCATTGGTTAGAATAGGTAGTTTATTAGCAGAAACGAAGGTTGCATCTGTAAAGCCCCTGGCTGATTCGGTGTACAACACCGATACGCTCCCCGTCAGCCTTGGCGTTAATGACCATGCCCAAGACCCTTTATAATCATTGTTAACAGTATCGAGCGAACCAAAATTTTGATAAGCGTTATTTCTAATGGTGTACTCGAAATTTAGGCGCTGCATGGAGTACTGCTTGTTAACACTGAGGGTTGCATACGATGTTGTAATCGTTTCAGAAACAGGCGCAACAGCCTTACGGAAAAAGTTATCATCCATCGTTCGACTCAAGCCGGCGATGACATTGACGGTATCTTGCGCATCGGCGAGCGCTAATGTGGAGGTCATTAAAAGAGGCGCAACTAACGCAAAGCACAAGGCTCGCGGCAAACTAAAAGCGCAGCGAACATGGTATTTGTGGTCGTGACGACTCCCCAACTTAATGGTGTCATGTAAATTAAAGGTGATGGTAAAAGTCTGCAAAATAATTAAAGCGCTCACGATTTTTGCATCCAACAATATAGTTGGCGCATAAAATTAACTTAGAATTTACCGCAATAATACTTGTAATTTCTCCTAATTCCTTATCATAATTGGCTCAATTAAAATTATCAATCAACTATTTACAAGTTTATTCATTTAATTTATTGGCCACTCTATTGTAATAAAAATGCAACGTTCATCCCTCAAAGTATTAAGTAAATTTCTTTAAAAGCGTTTTATCTGCTGGTAGTCAACACTGTTTGCGCAAATAAAAAAATCAATTTAAATTAAGCAACGAAATAGTAAATGCAGTAAAAAAAACGTAAAGTTCTTAAAAGCCACCTCAAGCACTTTTAACAATCAGTCTTAACAATAAAAAAGTTCAAGCCATGCCGCACAGATCCAATGCTAGCAACTCAATTCGTAAAGCCTCTGGTATTGCTTTATCTCGCGACAACATTCTTGTTATTTTAGAATCGATTGTAGAGCCGCTCATTATTGTCTTAACCCTTTGGGGGATTGCGATTTGGGTAGATAGCGAATTGAATCCAATGTACCTAATTGTATCAGTCATTGTTTTCTCACTCACCTTTCCTGGCAACACTAAAATTAATGTCGCACCATTCAAGATCATTAGAAATATTGTGGTTTCTTGGCTAATTACTGCGAGTATAGTCATCGCATTTTCTTTTGCCACAAACCATCCTGGCTTTATTGACAGGAATGTCGTACAACAATGGTTATGGATGACCCCGCTTTTCCAAATTATTGCGGTGTTTACACTGCGCGCTTTTGCGCCATTCATCTTACAAATGCAAGGGCCAAAACGGTACGCGATTATTGCAGGCATGAATAAACAAGGGATTTCGATTGCAGCGAGCTTACAAAACTCGGAATACAACAATACAGAATGCTTGGGATTTTTTGACGACCGCACGGTCGACAGATTAAGCGAGGAATTGGGTGATCTTCAGCACCTTATCTTGGGAAAAGTCTCAGACATCGCTGAATACATGGGGCAGCATCAAGTGGATATTGTGTATATGTCACTGCCCATGGAAAATCGACCACGCATCGTCAAATTGCTCGATGAGCTCAAAGACACCACGGCTTCCATCTATTTCTTACCGGATATATTTTTAAGCGATTTGATTCAAGGGAATGTCGGCCAAGTCGATGGCATTCCTGTCATCACCCTCTATGAAACCCCTTTTGCAGGGGTCGATGGCATCATCAAACGCATGTTCGATTTATTGTTTTCGGCGGCGGCATTAGTCTCCATCTCACCCATTTTACTCATCATCAGTCTGGGCGTGAAAATGAGCTCGCCCGGCCCGATTATTTTTAAACAACGACGTTATGGTTTGGACGGTAAACAAATTGTAGTCTACAAATTCAGAACCATGACGGTGGCTGAAGATGGCGCAGTGGTTGTGCAAGCCACCATGCAGGATCAGCGTATTACCGCATTTGGCAAACTTCTACGTAAAACATCGCTAGACGAATTACCGCAATTTATGAATGTATTGCAAGGTCGCATGAGTGTTGTTGGCCCTAGGCCACATGCCGTGGCGCACAATGAAACTTACCGTAAAATCATCAAAGGCTACATGGTGCGCCACAAGGTGCGCCCTGGCATCACTGGCTGGGCGCAAGTCAATGGCTTCCGCGGTGAGACCGACACTTTAGATAAAATGCAAAGCCGTATCGAATATGATATTGATTACTTACGCAACTGGAGCCCTAAACTGGATATTTATATCGTGCTCAAAACGATCGCCATGCTTTTAAGAAAAGAAAAAAATGCCTACTAAACCACATCAATACAAACATCGTTGGGTGCAAGTACTCGCCATGATCGGCTTGGTGCTGATGCTTATTGGAATCTTTATTGGCGGCAGACAACCAGGCGCTGGAAGCTTATTTAATCCGCCTTGGGATAAGGTCATGCATCTTGGCACCTATGGCCTCATGGCCATGCTGATTGGGTTAGCCTTCCGAAAAATGCCCTTACCGCTTGTGCTGCTGATGACGGTCAGCGTTGCAGCTTGCGATGAAATTGCCCAACTGTATTTTCCTGGCCGATCAGCAGACATCGGCGACTACGCCGCTGATGGTCTTGGTTGCTTACTGGCGATATTGCCTGATTATTGGATTAAAAAGAAACTGGGCTGGATTAAAGACTAAGTCAACAGGGTCTAACTAAAGATAGCCCAGTAGCAGAATGATTATTAGCAAAAAGATCAACAAGGAATAGAAACCCATCATCATGGCACCTGTTAATTACAACCGTTTAATTGGCGTCTTTTTTTTAACGCTGCTCACGCTGGTATGCTTTTCACAGCTAGCCATGGCTGCTGCCATCCTCCCCACAGCATTATCAGATCAGCTAAACCGCGAGTTTGACGCAGGCAATCCGGTTGACCTCATCATCGAGTACGACGACGCAGAGATTGAAACCGTCACCAAGAAGATGCGAAGTAGACTGGCTAAGCGCCACGATAATGACGAAATCCGCGCCTATAAAGTTCAAAAATATAAAGCGCTTAAAGATCAGGTCGATTTGCCGATCAGGCGCCCAGAGATTGAAGATTTACAAAGCTACAGCCATTTGCCGATGGGCTTTAAACGCTTCAAATCTAAAGCTGCGCTTGTAGCTTTTATGGCGCAAGCCGGAGTTAAAGCCGTGCATATCAACGAAAAGATGTATCTCGTTTCCACGGAAAACTTAAGCCTCATCAATCAAACACTTTCTTACAAGCTAGACAAGCAAGGGGCTGGCACCTCAGTGGTCGTAATAGACAACGGCGTCGATTACACCAAGGCTGATTTTGGATCATGTACTGCAATAGGATCACCGGCCAGCTGCAAGGTGATCGCTTCAATAGATGAAGTGACTTCAAACAAAATCACAGGGCCTCGGCAAGCGGCAATTATTCATGATCACGGTACCAACGTAGCAGGCACCGTCTTGAGAGTAGCCCCCGATAGTAAAATCATTTCATACAATGTCTTTGATACGGCAGGCGCCGCTTATGCAAATGACATCATTACAGCAATAGAATGGAGCATTGATAATCGTCTAGCTCATAACATTGTAGCCATTAACCTTAGCCTCGGTGGTCCAATTAAATTTGCCACTCAATGTAATCGTTTAACTGACTGGTCACCAACCCCCATCTTACAAGCAAAAAACGCAGGGATTAGCGTGGTAGCTGCCGCAGGCAATAATGGCTATATCGACGGATTGAGCAGCCCCGCTTGCGCGCCAGACGCCATATCCGTGGGTGCGGTCTATGACAGCAGTTTGGGCGGTAGAGCTTGGGGAACGGGCTGTACCGATGCTACAACCGCGGCCGATAAAGTGGTGTGCTTTTCAAATAGCGCCGGCTTTCTCACTCTGTTAGCACCCGGCGTCAACATTACTTCTGCGGGCATCACCTTAAGCGGCACCTCGCAAGCCGCCCCCCATGTGGCGGGGGCAATCGCAGTATTGCGTTCTGCGTTTCCCTCCGAAACAGTGACTCATATCCAAGATCGCTTAATCAATTCTAGAGTGCCCAGGGTGACCGATACCCGCAACAACCGAAACTTTCCACGACTAGACTTGTTACAAGCGCTGGCAAATCTGCCAGCGAATAACAATTTCGCCTCTGCCATTGAACTATCTAGTGCCAACAACACGGGCAACATCAGCAGCATCAGCAGCTCATCCATATTAGCAACCAAAGAAACGGGCGAGCCTAACCATGTGGGCAAACCTGGCGGGCAATCGGTCTGGTGGAAATGGACCGCGCCAGCAAGCGGGCAATTGAGTATCGATACCCAGGGCAGCAATTACGACACCCTGCTAGCCGTTTACACGGGCACTGCCGTGAACGCATTGAGCAATATTGCTCACAACGATAATAATGGCTTTAGTATAGGTACGAGCAGTGTGTTACTGCAAGCACAGGCAGGCCAAGTGTATAAAATTGCGGTTGATGGTAATGACGGTGCCGCAGGATTTCTTCAGCTCAATTGGCGCCTTGACCCTGCTGCGAATGCCAATTTAAGCGTGAGTATTAGCGGGCCAAGAGACATTACTCTCGGTTCACCTCAATCTTACGAGATAACAGTGTATAATACCGGCCCACAAGCCGCAACAAACGTGACGGTCACCACCACACTCCCCACGGGCGCGACCTTAGTGTCTAGCAACCCCTATTGCGTAGCCACCAGTAACCTCGTGAATTGCCTACTCGGTTCGCTCGGCGTCAACAGCACTACCTCACTGACTATGCAGGTGCAGTGGAATAGCATCAACAGCAACACGCAACTCTTAGCGATTGCCAGTTCAGATGTACCAGACAGCGTTCAAGTAAATAATGCGGCATCCGTGACAGTCGCCATGAGTGCTAGTCCAGAGATGGGGGATAGCCCAACGCTGCCTGAGTGGGGAATGATCTTCATGATGGCGGTGATGATACTCATTGGCCGCAAAGCGCAATTAAGATCACTTAATATGCCTAATAATATGCTTTCAAAAAATGGCAATACCCAAAGTAAAGGCAAAGACCATTAATGGCTGAGCCGATTCCAGGGGTTGACTATTGGCCAGATCAATCAGAATGGCACGGCCAAACTAACGCCAATCAAGACAACCATAACCAAGAGAATCCAAATCAAGAGAATCCTAGCCCTGCGGGGGCGTTGTTAAAGCAAGCGCTAGTATTTATTTTATTATTTATCCTCATGCAAGCGGGGTGGCAAATGGTGCGCGATAATGCCATCGGGCACGTTATCCGCGGCACCATTACGATCAAACCTGCGGTGATGTTGATTCATCTGCTCACGCCGCAAATTGGAGCCAGCGCAGTCGGCAATCAAATTGTTGCGCCCGGTGGCGGCTTGGTCATAAAAATAGGTTGTGAAGGGGTAGAGGCTTTGTTTATTTTAATTGCCGCCCTAATGAGCGTGACCATGGCTTGGCGCAAAAAATGCTTGAATATTTTCTTAGGAACGGGCCTAATTTATATCGTCAATGAAGTACGAATTCTGATTTTGTTTTACGCATTTCGTTCAGACAAAGCCTTGTTTCAACTGCTACATGGCACCATTGCGCCGCTCACACTCATTGCTATTGCTGGGCTGTTTTACCATTATTGCTTGCTTAAACATCCGTCAATACAATTAAACGATCAAGACCAGACAGATACTGTCCTGAGCCCGCAGGGCAATCCAACGCATGATACGCAGCCGTAGCCTGCTATTTTTATTCCTTGGCATTAGCTTCGCAGCCCTCGCCCACTGCTACGGCCGATATTTAATGGAAGCGATGTTGCCGCTCTATCGCTTTAGCCTTAGCCATTTAGATAGTCGTATAGAGATTGCATCGTTTTGCATCATCGAACATCAAGGTCAGCAGTTTGTGCAATTCGAGGGAATAGTGAGCCGACCGTTTTTTATTGGCGAGCAATATTTTCTTAATCTAAGTACGCTCTTAAGCGGCACTCGTATTCCACTCGATTACGCCTTGCAACCCATGGTGATATTTTTGACCTTCGTCTTCGCTTGGCCAGCAGGCGAATCTGCAAGCCGAAACGCACTCCAGCCCGCAAAGAAAATCCGAACATATGTTGTTCCATACGTTTATCGCATCTGCTGGGGGACGCCGTGGATATTGATTTTGATGCTACTCGATTTTCCCATGCAATTTATTTATATGCTGTGGGCTAGCATAGAAAAATCAGTGAATGCGGCTGGCGACGCACACGGCTTATTACTATTCTGGAGTGACTTTTTGAATGGCGGGGGGCTGATCATGCTAAGTATTGCGATTAGCATGATCGCCATTGCACTGAGTCGCCATCCCTTATTTAGCCAAGACGCAAGACGCATCGCCTAAGCGCTTAATGCAGTAACTCATCCTGCTTGATCGGGACGGGAATAAAAGGCAATCGACGTTCGATAAATAAGCTGTTGCCGGGAGACTTCTTGGCCTGTTTCTTAGCACTGGTGCAGGCTTCAGAAATTTGATGGTGTGAATTGAACATGCCGGGCGTGACTTTGACCGACGCAATCGACATGGTAAGGAGAGGATAAAAGTGCTTAATGCCTTTTCTATCCTCAGCCTCAATGCCACCGCGCAACCTATCCTCTTCTAAATATAGATGCGGGACACTCAGCGCAATATCGCTCAAGAAATCTTGGCAACGCTTTTCCCAATCCACACTTTGAAACAGCACAATAAAATCGTCACCCCCAATATGCCCAATAAAATCATACGAGCCGCAGGCCTTGCTGAGAAGCTTCGCAGTCAGTTGAATCACCTCATCCCCTTTTTGGAAACCATACATATCATTGTAGGGCTTAAAGTTATCCAAATCGAAGTAGCACACCACAAAGGAAGCTTTTGCCTGAATCAGGAGATCCATCTGATCACAAATAGGAATGTTGCCAGGCAATAATGTCAGCGGATTCGCATAACGTGCAGCATTGATTTGCATACTAGAGATGAGGCGCAACAGATCATGGCCATTACCCATGCCCACATATACGCCTGCCTCTACCACCATAAACCCTGATGACAAATGCCGAGGATCGTTATTTAAAATCAACTCACTCAATTCTTGAACGCTCATCTGATAATCAACAATGA
The DNA here is from genome assembly GCA_040401435.1 of Candidatus Methylopumilus sp. Classification (GTDB taxonomy): domain Bacteria; phylum Pseudomonadota; class Gammaproteobacteria; order Burkholderiales; family Methylophilaceae; genus Methylopumilus_A. The sequence continues at coordinate 40,960 of JBBAON010000008.1, read as the reverse complement.
TGGCGTTGCCATCCATCATAGTTTCACAATACTTATCGCCTAACAACTCACGGTGGAAGGGGCGTGCATAATTATCGATCATGCGACTCCGATTAATCAAACCCAAAGGTTTTCCATCCTGCACCACAGGAATGGCATAGAGTTCGGGATTGGATTCAAAGCGCGCAAACACCTCGGCGTTAGTCGTTGAAGGACTCGCAGGCAACACATAGGTCAGCAGTTTAGTCACCGTAGCACTCGTTTGCAGAAGATTCTCGCGGGGCAACTCCATGCGAAGTAAGGATTTAAGAACCTCCTGCTGCAAACTTTGTATTGGCGAAACTGCGGGCTCAGCGAGATAGTTACCATGCCCAAATCGAATCCCAATATCACGCAGCGCCATTAAGTCAGAATGGGCGTCAACCCCCTCAGCAATGACCTTTGCGCCAGCATGCAAGGCGACCTCATAAATGGATTTAGCGATCTCGAGCTTGACCTTGTCTTGATGGATATTAACAATAAATGCATGATCTAGCTGAACATAGTCAGGCTTGAGTGATGCCCATGCGCATAATCCGGTAAACCCTTGATTCAGATTACACAGTGCAATCTGGAAGCCCATGGCACGGTAATGGTCAATCGCTTGCTTCAATAATTGATCCTCTAGTGCACTTTCACTTTTGCTCAGCTTGATGACGACCTCACTGGGTGACAAACCAGACTCAGCTAAGTATTTGAGCGTTTCTCCAGTTATCACTTCAGATTGCAATAACACATCTAAACTGACGTTGAGGAATACTTTACCGACCAGGCCTCGTTTTGCATAAGTCGCAAGCACAATCTGCCGAGATAAATACTCCCCCTCAAGGACAGAAGCGTTAACCTTTGCGGCGCGCGTGAGCTCAATCGGCCCTAAGCCTTCGAAAGCAATGACCTCACCTGTATTAAAATCGAATATCGGCTGAAACTTAGCCTCCAGAGCATTTTCGCGCACGATGGCTTCCAAACCACGGGCTAATTTTTCCTTGGAATAAAGTTCAAATTCGTCGAGCGACAGCGGGTTGGAATCAGATGACACATAAAGTCCAGTAAAAGGAAAAATTTACTCATTATAATTTATTTATGTTTCAGCGCGATGACAATTCGGTCAGTCTTTTATAGGTATAAGATTAGTTATAGCCGGGGGGGGTCACATCCACCTGATGAAGTTGATGTCATGCATTACCAATGACTTCAAGGCTACTGAAGCCCTGTGGCCTTTTCTAGATCTATTTTGTCATTATAGTTTTGTAAGATATTCTCAAGTTCCACGCGTTTGAGTTGTGAAAACGGCTCATTTAATACAATCCTTCTGTACAAGCTAGGATTTTCGTATAGCTTGACAAGGTCCAAGCCATAATCATAAAGTTTGGCATTTTTCGCCACACAAGCATCAATCACCTTGGTTTTTTGGATGGTGGTGGCGGTTAAGTTAGCCCGTTGTTGCTCGTTCACTTTTAGATCATATAAATTCGCTTGATGTTTTGCATCAAGTTCACTTAAAGCCGTTTTAGTAGCTTCTAACTCAGTCTGCGTTTTGAGCAATTTCGCCTCAAAATCCATACGTTCTGCGGTGATTTCTTTTAAACTCGTTTCCAAGCCACCAATCTTACGGCTTTCAGCGGCCAACCTCGATTTTAAGGCGGTGTTATCTTCCTGGGCCTTCGCCATGTCTGCTTCTAAGGTCGCTTTGGTTTGCAATGTCTGATCGAGCTGACTTTGCAACTGGGCTTTTTCTTGTTGAATCTGCTGCACTCGGCGTGAAGCTTTGTCTTTCTTATCCGCGGCAATAGCAGGACTCGCTAGCAGACTAGCAGTAATAAATAGTCCAAGGATAATGTTAGTAGGCACCGATATCGACTTCATGATCGTAGTTTCCATTCTTCGTCGCCTTAGAACTTAGCGTTCAAATCTAGCATCAGCACATCGATGCCCAGAGGCGATATTGCCCCTTTTTCGTTAAGGCGCGGGGTGATTTCATCTGCGCTATACCACCTTGCTGTGAGCCATGCATTTTTGTCGATGCCGTAACTCGCACCCACAAGCCAGCCCTTGGCATTAGTGCCGCCTAAATGGAAATCGGAATCTGTATAGGAGTCTAACACTGCATCAGCCTCAAGGTATTTATAGCCAGCAAAGGCTTGCCAATCGTTTTGTTTGTAAGTGTTAGGCATCCCAACAGCAAGTTTCACTTGATAACCATTGACTTCTTTATTAGGCGCAGCGGCGACTGTTCTAATTGCAATTTCTTGGGCATCAAAACCGATATTTCTTACATAATCACCGGTCAGAATTACATGAACAGGACTAAAGGTCGCAATATCTACCTGGCCAGTTAAGTTAAGCGTACGGAATTTAGAAGCAAGACCATAGTTAGCAGTGGAATCTTTGGCCGGGTTATATGAAAGATCATAGTAAGAGTTACCCTTAGTCCTAAAAGCTGGCGCTGTGCCATCATAAGCATTGTCATCCACAGTATTTTTTATTCCTTCCACGTGACTAAAGTCGTATAAGGCCAAACCTAATTTCACCGTAGATAAGTTAGGTGATGTCCATTTAATCCCAACCTGCGAGCCATACATCCATTTACTTTTAGCCTTATTTTGGTCATTCGCCCCACCTAAGTTATTCAGTGGACGAACTTCAGTCTGCTCAAGAGGGAATGCACCTAGCGTTAAAAAGCTTGACCAGCTTTCGGTAACTTTTGGCGTAAAGCTTGCCGCTACCCCGTCAAATGCTAAATCAGGATCCCACACCAAGTCTGTTGACAGCCATGGGTTAGCAAAACGGCCACCCACTAAATTCAGCCAAGGTTTTACCTCAGCTTTAAGATAAGCACGATCTAAGCCAAAATTATATTTAGCACTCTTCGCGCCTTGCGTCTGATTTGGGGAAATTGGGTCAGTTGCGCTACCTGTTGTTAACCCAACGCCTGCCGTCATCCAATCATTGACCTTTACTTTAACGCCCAAACGAGCGCGGATACGCATTCGATCTTGATCTTCCGTGGTATTGGTTTGATTTGGGCTATTGAAATTAGCCGGATTATATATATCAGCAGAAGGGTTGCCTTCTGCAAAGCGATCGCCTTGGTAACGCAATCGCAAATCGCCTTCCCACTGCAAGCGGTCTATCCAATCTGGCACGCCTAAGCGCTCGCCTGCTTTGTAATTGAGCTTAGCCATCACATCTTTTTTAATCTCGTCCTTAATCTCTTTTTTAACGATATCTGGCACATATTGCACACGCACCATTTTTTCATCGATGGCTTTTTCAACGCCAACATCCTGTGGATTGGCCTGTGCTTTTTCCGCCTCAGCAATCGCATCTTTTTCACGCGCTTTAGCTGCATCTTGGGTTGCTTGTCTTAATAGCTCCTCAGCCTTTGCCTTACTCAACACGCCCTCTTGCACTAATAAGTTCACAAGGTTAACCGTGGTTGAGCGGAGTTGTTCTAAGGACTCTCGCTCCCCCGCATGCGCGATGTTGACGGTCAGTCCTAGGGCTATCGCCACCATTGCCGCCGCGATAGGCTTAAGCATCAGATGCTGAGGCAGCAATGGTATTACTTGCCCAAGGTTGACGATGTTTGACATATTTTTATTTGCTTGCATCATTTTAATTCCATGAAGTTTTTTAAAAAGTACAACAGTATTAAATACCCATGACCGCTAACCGACTGACCGTGCTGTGACACGCATTTTGACCGGTTGCGGCATATCTGAGGGCGGGGATTCAGTCAGGGCTGGCATCTCATCTACCGCTTTTTTAATCAAGGCGTCTATCGTTGGATCGCCACTCGAGCCAGCAATTTCAAAACGCTGAATACGTCCATTACTCGCAACCCACACCTTGACCACCACCTTGTATGCGCCACTTGCCAGCGTTTTATCTTTAGCAAGCGCCTGTTCAATTTGGCTTTTGATCATGCCAGTGTAGTAAGCAAACTGATACTTATTCGCACCACCAATCTTGGTGCCCACATCGCCACCCTTGTATTCGTTATTCACCGCACCTGCCGCAAAAGGACTTGCGCCTTCCCCTGCGGCGCCTTCCATCTTCAAGACTTCCGCTGGCGGTGATGGGTCTGGCTTAGGCTGCTGAATTTCTTTCACCTCTTTGATTTCTTTCGGCGGCTCTTTCGGCGGCTCTTTTGGCGGTGGTGGTGGCGGTGGCGGTGTATCTGGCAAGAGCTTCACCGTCGTCACAGCTTTTTTATGGGTTTTACCTCCCGACATCAAGGCCTTGCCCAAGTAAACTAAACCGGCTAATAGCAATAGCCCCAATAAAATTAAAGCCACACGCTTTAACCAAACAGAACTGCTTGATGGAATCACTTGCGCTTGCATTAGGTGCCTATCTTACCGGTCACTAAACCCACATTGCTGATCTCTAAACGGTTGACTAAATCAATTATGCTAATGACGCCAGCATAGGGCGCATCGGCGTCGCCGCGGATCATCACATTAAACTGCGCATCTTTAGCCTTCGCCGCATTAAGCTGAGACTCAAGCTCTGCCATGCTCACGCCAATGCCATTAATTAACACGCCGCCACCTTGTTGCACTTGCACAATTTTGACATCGTGCTTTTCCGTGCTGGGCTTATTAGAAGGTTTAGGCAAGTTCATGGTGAGGCCTTGCACGCCGGCTGTGGTCATCAAGATAAAGATCACCAAGAGCACATAAGCCAAATCTAGCATCGGCGTGATGTTAATGGTGTCGTAAGGTTGTGCGTCGTTTTGTACTTGCATTTGCTTATCCAGCCTGCTTCTTGGTCACTAAACCGACTTCAGTAATATCAAGTTTTTTACAGATCCCCAGTACTTCGGACACTTTATCAAAATGCGCGACCGCATCGGCTTTAAGCACCACCGGCAAGCTCGGGTTACCACTCTTATATTCCGCCAAGCGCTGCTCTAAGGTCGCCATATCCACTGGATAAGCGTCCAAATACACCGCGCCATCGCTGGTAATCGTAATGGCGCGCATCTTGGGCTTCGCCAAGGGCGCCGTCGCCTGAGTGATAGGGGTCTCCACCTTCACCCCCTGAACTGAAGCGGTCGTCATGATGATAAAAATCACGAGCAGCACGTATGCCAAGTCCAACATCGGGGTGATGTTAATCTCGTCATAAAGCTGATTCTCTTCTTTGACGCCTTCAGACATATTGTCTGCCCCCAAATTGCACTGTCACGTTGAAGAGCATATTCACTAACACGCTTGCTAAAAAATCAGCCATTATTGCTTACCGTAAAGCTCAGCAGTGCGTGTGACATACTCATCCACAAAAATCTGCATGGCGATGGTGATGTTCTTAATACGGCTCGCTAAGTAGTTATAGCCAAAGAGCGCCGGAATCGCCACTGCTAAACCCGCGACCGTTGCTAGCAAGGCCGCAGCAATCCCTGGCGCAATCGCGTTCACATTCACATCTCCCGCCGCTGCAATCGCCGCAAAGGTGATCATCACCCCAACCACGGTGCCAAGTAGTCCTAAGAATGGACCACCTGAAATCGCAATGGTGAGGAGCACCATGCCTGCATTTTGTTTTTGGGTTTCACGCACTAAATCCGCATCAATCGCTGCTTTAATTGCATCCATCGCAGCGCCGCTCAGTGCTAATTTTTGACCTGGTTGCTGACGCTTAGTAATCTCCCGCAAACCAGCCTTATAAAGGCGAAAAAGCGTTGAATTGTCATAGTTTCCGCCCTGGTCTAATGAGAGAAGATCATTCCCTGCATTTTGAAAACGCTTTAAGAACAAGGCATTGTCTTTGTCGGTAATAGACACTAACTTCGCTTTTTTAACCATCACCCAAGTACTGATCCCGAACATGATCGCCAAGATGCCAATCACGACTTTCGCATCGATCGTTAAGCTGCTAATCAAAATCGCGATATAGTTTGGCTCACCATCGCCGCCCTCTTCATCATCGCTTTCTTCAATTTTTAAAAGCTGACTATCCATGCCCTGCGCGCTTGCGCTCAGCTTTAACCACTCAGGGCTTCTCGCCAGATTAGCAAGTTGCATTTCATCGATTTCACCCGCATAGCCGTCACCCACTTTGATATTGCTTGATGCATCGACCGCTGGCACATCCCCCGTGGCAACTGAGATACCGTTGATATAGATATTAGCTTTAGTACCATCGACAGTAAGCGCCACATGTTGCCATGTCGCGGCTTTGATTTCTCCGCCCGCTAACTTGCCGCCATTAAGGCTTAATTTAACGCCCTCTGTTTTTAGAGTTAAAGCATCTCCTAAACTCACCAGCGTTGCCGCTTGGGTAATGTTGGCGGGCTTCACCCAGGCTGACCAAGTGTAAGCTGCAGTGCCTTTAAGGCCTGGAATCGCAGCGATAGTTAGCGCTTTGCCATTAAAGACTGCCGCTTCGCCAAATAATGCTGATTTTTGAACGCTCACTTCACCTGCCGCAACTAGTGCGCTCGCTGAGCTATCTTGCAACAGGGCTTTTTCTGCAAAGTGAAATGCAGCAACGGTTGCGGCATCCCAAGTTAATTTTGCATCTGCACTTGCGGTGGCTTTTTCATTGCCTGAATAAACCCAGAAGTGCGCATCTTTTTCAGCTGCATCTACCTTTGGCAACTGCACCCAGATCACAGCCAACTCGTTCACCGAGTCATATTTTTCAATATGAAACTTTAGTTCGGTCTTATCATCTGCCGCAATAAAACGAAGATCAGAACCATCCACATTCGCTGATGTAAAGTCAAAGTTACCTGAGTGTAAACGCACGACCACAGGAAACTGAGCCTGGGCAGGGGTAACGCCTAGCGCATTGATACTAATCTTTTTTTGATTTTCCCAATCACTGTTCCAGCCAGCGCTACTTGAGAGCGGCATGAGTCCTGCGAGCAAACTTAACACTAATAGAAACTTCTTCATTCTGAATATCCTTTGAATAAACAATAGATTAAATAAATAATCACCTTACAATTCACACTAAAAAAACCTTAAAACTCATACCAAATACGCATATGGCTTGTGACCATATTTTGCTTGGTCACGCCAAAATCTTCGAGCGGTGTCGCTACATCAAAGTTAAGACTTAAGCGCTTCCAGGCCTTCATCCTTAAGCCTATCCCAGCACCAGAAAGCAATCTTTTGGTATCTTGTCCGACTGAGGGGTCGATAATGCCAATTCTTGCAATATCATAAAAGGCTGATAAGCGCATCTCCTGTAACCAATCCACGCCTTTGAATAAGCGAGGGGTCCTGAGCTCCAGTGTTGAACGTACAGCTTTGTCACCGACAGCTTGCGATTCTAGGTAACCCCTTACGGTGTCTGCGCCGCCTGCGAGGTACTGCTCATTTGAAATTAACAGATCCCCTGAAAACTGGCCATCCACCTTGGCGTAACCTTGAAAGCCCCATGGCAATGCTTGCGTGCGACTTAAATCCGCCTTAAACACAAAGAAGTCAGGCTTGGCGTAGGTGTTGGTGTCATAATTCTGGCGTCTAATCTTAAACTCAGCCTCATCCGCCACCAAGCCACGCACACCAAAGGTAATCCCAGAGCCTAATTGCGTAACCCCAGTGCTGTCTTGCAAGGTCGCGGAATAGACGGCTGAGAATGGCATATAGGTCACTGGGGTGTTGATCGTTTGCCCAAACTGCACCGTCTGCTGGATATCTTTGTAATCAACGCCGAAGGCGATTGAATGATAAAAATTATCGCGTGCTGGCAACGGCTTAATCAGACGAGCGCCTAAAATATTACCTTTACCGAGCACATTAATGCCGCCCACCGTTGAAACACTGCTGTTTGAGTTGATGCCGTAAAGAGCGAGCAACATATCCGTGTCATCAAAGCGCGCAAGGTAGTTGGCTGATAAGACCTGAACATCGCCGGTATTCTCGGGAGAGGTCAAGAAATTAAGCGAAAGACTATGTTCACGCTGCCATAGATTGTCGTAGCGGATCATCCCACTTAAGCGTAAGCGCGTGGTATCCTGGGTATATCGATCATTTAATTCGATGCTTGCATGAACTGGCAGACTATCCTCCACTTTGAGATCGACATCCACGGTGCCAAATTTTTTACCCGCTTTCATGACTGGGGTGACGCGTTTATCTGAAGTGCGATTGAGGCGCGCAATGTCTTTTTGTACCGTGGGAAAGTGCGGAACCTGTCCTTCCGCAACAGAAGCTGATAATGCTTTGATACGCCCTAAGGTAAAGTACCTAGAATCCCTCACACGCAAGGTACCAACTTTACCTTCGGTCACATTGAGTCGCACGATTTTTTTGTCGACATCCTGCTCTGGAATATCAACGAGTACCGTCAGAAAACCAATACGGTGATAGGCTTTCTCTAAAGCTTCACGTGCTTTTTCTACATCGTTGATGGTCTTTCTTTCGCCCATCTGCGGATAAACAGCGGCTTCTACTTGCATCTTAGTGATCTTAGTATTGCCCTCGACCTGAAACTCAAGAATATCAAAGAAGTTGGTATCCTGCGCCTCGGCTTTGGCTTCTGACTTAGGGTCAGATACAGTTGATTTTGCTTGAGTCTCTTTAGCTTGCGCTTGACTGAGCTGTTCCTCTTCATCCAGGGCCCAATTGATTGGCGGATCATTACGTTCATAGGGTGCGCCTGAGTCGGACAAAAAGCCATTCACCTCCGCAGCCTTTGAAGGCTGGGCTAAGCATAGCGTCAGGCATATCACTGCGACTATTTTATGATGAAAGTATTGCAACATTTTATGACTAAAGCTCCCTAGCATGAAAAAGGCCGAGACAAAAAATGACTCAGCCTTTAGGCGTTTTAACTATTTTACTGATTAATTGTGACAGTAAGGTTAAAACTAGGGGCTAGTTTTGTGATTTTTTAACCTTCTTTTTCTCATCTTTTTCTGAATCGCTTGCAGTGCTTGTTTCATCGCCCAAAGCAAGCACCTCAACTGTAATTAAGGATGGCAATGCATTTGCTGTCCTGTTTGCAGATTTAGAGGCGGCGTCTGTCGCCTTATCAGACTGTTTTGCGCTGCTAGATGAGTCAGCAGAAACAGGAGCGCTAAAGCTCACATTGGCAGTGCTTGGGGCAGTGACGCCTGAAGTCACTCCGCCTGCTTTAATGTTATCAGCGCCAATAACAACACGCGCCCCAATATTGATATTACCTTCCGATCGAATACCTGCTTCTCCCGCATTAATTTCTCCATAGGGTGCAAATAAATCAACATCACCAGGCTTACCACCTGTCGCAGTTAATGCAGCAATGCCGCTGCCTGAAACAGCCCCGGAGTAGTCATAAGTCACTTTTCCATCCACGATCCGTATTACAGGTGGCGGAGTAGATGATGAAGTCTTAGATCCTTTACCCGCATCAATATCCGCCAGCGCAGAATAAAGCATTAAATTACTTCCTCCTAGGGTAAATACACGAGATTGATTCACTTGGAAGTCATTTCTTACCAAGGCTAAGAGTTCACCACCCCGCAGTGAAACAATACCTAAATTTGTGTCTAGCTTTTGAAGATTACCAGCGACCGCTAAACCTGCATTAATTAAGCCGCCAGGCACCAATATTTCTATCCGCCCACCACGTTCACTTCTAATTTGACTATAAAATAGATTCAAATCACCTGGATGAAGTACCTTTTCATTCGCGATTTTACCGAAATCTTGCATCAGTGAACCTGATTGAGATACTAGATTTTGATTGGTAGTAAAGCTAGGGAACATATGCAATATGGCTCGCTCTGAACGTGAATAGTCATCATTTCCTGCTTTAATCGTCTCACGCCCAGCTGTTTTTAATTCCGTAAAGAACACATGGTTAATAAATGCAGTCTGTGATGACCTGTCCAGCAGTTTAAAATTAGCTAAAGCTTGGCTGCTTAATAGGCTATGGTCATCAGTAAGTTTACGCATAAACGCGGTGAGTTGCGGTAAGTAAATATTGGAATATTGTGATGTCACGTCTACATAAGCATTAAGTATGCCATTGTAATCAGCCACTGCTGATGCACCTGCGTTTGCAAATATATCTGCGCCCTGCTCAGGTAAATACGAATTATATAAATTACCCACTGAACGAACACCATCAGATGTACCTAAATCAATGTCCCGACCTCCAATTAAATGTAATCTGCCAGGCCCTGCAATCTGTATTCCAGCTTCTGTTGCAATAATTGAGTCACCATTACGCACCGGTTCATTGTATCGTATAGCATTACCAGCTGTAATCACAGATACATCTGTCGCTTTTATGTTTTGTGCAATCACATTTGGGTCAACCACATCATGGCCAGCTTTAATTTCAACACGCTTAGGCGTAACTAATGGATTTTGAACCTTAAAGGCAATATCGTTCTGAGCGTAAATACGCACAGGCTCATTATCATCTTTATGCAAAAAGCCATCTGTGTGGCCTGATGTATTGTTATAGTTAATTAACTCGCTGATAGTTTTGTTAACGGCACTTTTAAGTTGAGGCGAATCAATGAGAGGCAAGCTATCAGGATTAACTTCAGACATAATTAAGCTGTCGATCACCACATTATTTCCGGCCAATATGGTGGCATTTCCTGTTACTGATGGGTACAAAACTACATTTTTAATATTAATATCACCCTCAGGCGCTACTGCTGTTAATTTTGACGGGAAAGCCCTATCATCGCTGCGGACTATAACATCGCCAACCTTTGAAATTGCGTTAATAGAAGATTGATCATCATAGGTATAAAATACAACCTTATTGTTATTACCATTTACTGCGCTACCCCCAAGCGTTGGATTAGAAGTGCTATTGATTTCAATATTTTTCGTTGCCACAAGATTAACGATAGAGTTCATGATAGAAATAGATGTATTAATATCACGTCCGGACTTGGCTGAAATCTCACCCTTGCCAGCATGTAACAATACTTGGCTAACAGAACCATCCGCTTTGACACTTACATCACCGCCGCCAAGTTCAGAGAAGTTAATAATGTCAGGTGCTGTGTTAACGTCCCCACCCATGCGGCCATTGGTGGCGCTTGCCACCTGAATATTGCTTACGTTACTACCTGCAACGACTTTAACATCACCGCCACCAAGCGCCGCAACGCCATTGGTGAAATTATTGTAACGGCTCCACCACCTTGCTTGTGGGTTTATAGTATTGTTTGCCAAAGCGGCATGGTATAGCCATTTTTTTACGTCTTGCGTTTCTGCGCTCGTGGCGGATCCAGATACTTCTCCACCTGCATTTAAAACAACATCACCTCCGCCATCCGCATAAACTTCGCGATTAGAGGTTAGAGAGGAAGGTGTGCCAAAATTATTTGTAATTAAAACTCGAAAGTCTGCTGGAGAGTTGATTTTCATTGCACCTTGCGCAATAAGTCGTCCAAGACCTTCCGTATAAATAGCCGCACCTTTATTACCATTTGCACCCAGCTCTATATCATCTCCAGCCGCTGCATGAATAAATCCTGTACCCGTTCTCACAAACTTTGCATTCTCCAAAGCAATATCTCCATTATCTTGAATAACCGATTCTGGATTTACTGCACTTGCATCCGCACCTGCTACTAGTCTATAACTCCAATTGCCAGACTTTTGAGTAAGACTGTTACCCGCATTGAATTGCTCATAATCAATATTACCATTGAGTTTTAAGTCGCCTGCAGCACGCAATGTCAAAATCCCGCCGCTTGGGATTAAGGAGTTTGTATGTGAATTACCCAGATTCCAATCTGTAGAGAGGACAAGATTGGTTGCACTATTTACCTCTACTCCCGGTGCAATGGTCGGTGTTTTTCCATCGCGTGTATTATGGAAACTACCCATCAAAGCAGCAATATTTGTTACAAACGTATTAGTTTCGTTGCTAATTGTGGATATCTCTTCAGTGTTAATTGTGTCGATGTTATATTTCTTTACCGCCTCAACCAATACACGATTTGCCCCAGTTACTGCAGCTGCAACTTCAATATCCACATTTACTTCGTTGCCAGCGCCAAGCCCTTTTCTAGCGGCTCTAAAAATCACCTCGCCGCCTTCTCCTTTAATCGAGCCTAATTGGTCACCTGAAACATCTATTAACGCACCACCCAATCCATTGGAAGCTGGCTTTGCTGTACTAACAACTCCGCTTTCAGAAGATAGCAAAACATCACCACCATTACCTAGACTACCTGCCGTACTAATAGCATTTGCCATTCCTTTTGCCATTCCTTTTGCCAGCAACTCTGCACCAGAGTTCACTGTGACATCATGTTTAGCAAAGACCTCAATACTGCCACCTTTGTCGCTAGAGGCATCAATTTTTCCATTGATAACAATCTTGCCATTATCTGCCATTATTTTTATATCTTTGGCTTTTATATTATCGAATGATGAAATAATCACATCACCACCAACAACTGCATCACCGCGCACACGATAAGTCTGAGCGCCAGAAAAAGTACTTAATGTAGATATAGTTTTGCTCATATCCACAATCACTTTGGTATCTATCGTTGCGATAGCATTTTTACCAAGAGATCCTGCTGCTGCCGCTTTAATATTACCAGCTAGCCTAGTCTCACCTTTTACAGCAGAAATTACTAGCTTACCCGCCTCGGCAATCCCAGTCGCTGTTAAGTCAACTAAAGCACCTTGTTGTAAACTAACATCGCCATTTTTAGAGGTGAGGAATACCTGCCCTGCTGGTAAATCAACTGTTTGATTATTTAAGCTATAAGCACTACCTTGTGCAAGGATACGTGAACCATTTTCCAATATAATATTGTCCGTAGCGTTTAACCCAGTTGCTTCCAAATTTGTTATTCCGCCAGGCATATCAATCAATGCGCCATGACGTTCTGTCATGCTGTTAACATCTGTAGTGCCCCCAGCTAATAAGACTTGGTCACCGCTCAACTTAAGCTTTGCACCTTGAGATACTGCAGTATTCAACTCTGGTTGGGCACCAATAGTACCTTGTACTTTCAGTAATCCGCCTGTCTCTGGATCAGCAAAATCACCCGCCACAATCTCATAATCGGCATTGTTACTTGCTGTAATGCGTGGCGTATTGATGGTTAGGTTTTTATCTACCACTAGTTTATTAGGTGAACGTTGATTGCTGTCACGCATTTCATTACCTTGCACAATAAATTCTTTACTTGCCGTAATTTCTATTTGATCAAAACCTGCCAAATGCACGGTGTTATTACCAGCAACAACTTTTGTAGCTTTTATGTTTAATTTACCCGTAACCAAATCTGTCACAGTGCCACCCACTAACGCTGGTGCTGGCTGAACAAAGATTGCATTATCATTATTGGCTATGGTCAGATTGCGTGTAGTAATAGTGGCGGTTTTACCAGCGTTCTGAGCGCCAGCGATGCCTCCAGTTTGCAGGGTCATATCAAAGTTATTATTACCAAAGCTTGCATCGCCATATAGATCTACCGTTGATTTACTTTGCAAAAGTAGACTACCTGCATCAACGAATTTATCAAGCTGTGATTGATTCAGCCATAAGCCTTCTGCTACAGCTTTATTGTTATCAGGTGACCCTAAACTAATACGACTAGCTGAGAAACCTAAAGCGGCCCCGGCAGCAAACTCAATATCACCTTTAATGTCCATTTCTTTGGAAGTATCTAGTAATAAAGAGCCGTCACCACTGACAATAGCAGCTAACCCAACAATCAAATTACCTCTGTTACCATCGCTATTTAAGCGTGTTATTTTTGAAGCCGGGCCAGCTGAAACTCTTACTAACGCTCCATCACCATCAACACTAACGTTACCATTAATATCAGCGAGCGCACCTATTGTTAAGTTTTTGGCTGTAGCACCACCACCTGTACCTTTGATACGTGCGCCGGCATCTATAACCACCTCGTCAGTAGCCGCTAATATCACTTCTGGGCCTGATAAATTTGCATTTTCACTCATGCGGACATTGCTGGCAATCACACCTAACTTGCCGTTACTTCGTGAACCGCCTAGCAACAAACTGGCTGCTTTGAAATTAACTAACGTTTGATCGTCTATTGCAAGATAAGTTATGCCATCTTTATTGACCTGCCCCGTTTGCTCACCAGCGCCAACCACAAGCAATTTAGGTGCTGCAATGTTAACCTCTGCCCCAAATCCACCTTGCCCGGGCTTCGCATTAACAAAACCATTGAGTACTAGGTTATAAGTCGCAGCAATTGATAAAAGACCTGCGTCAGCTGGTTTTTGCACTTCTGTGTTTGCTTTAAAATAAGTGCTGGCATAAATGGTATTGTATTGCGCTAATTTATAAGCATCAGCCCCTGGCCGCAAAACAAAACCAGCGGTACGTGATGTTTGTATGTACCCCTTATCAGTGTAAGCCGCTAAGTGCCCAGATACTATCGTACTACCGTTAGCAAGTTTTAGTGATGAGCCCGATGCAATATCCTGATAACCTGAAACTGAAGACAATAACATTGCGCCTGGTAACAAAGCATAGCGGGCAGGCAATAGGGTGTAATAACCTTCAGCCAATCCAACAATACCAGAAATGGAAACTGCGTCACCCGCTTGAACATGGCTACCTTGCCAATACTGAGTATCAAAGCCTGCAAAAGTTTGGTTCTTAGCTGGCATAATTGCCCATGTATTGATAGTGCCTTTACCAAAAGCACTTTGATTAGCATTTGCGGCAAGCACATCGCTGCTACCGCCTATACCCGGTACCCATTCGTATGCAAATAAATTATCACCGCCACTAATATCGACGGTACTCTTATCTTTTTGGTTGATAATTGGTGCATTCAGGATTACTGAACGTTCTGGTGGTGCTTTAAATTGCTGACTGTTTGGACCAAAATCGTATAAAAAATCTAACCCATCTCGGTCCGTATAGCCAAATGGAATTAACGAACCTCCTGCAGAAACTGAGGTAAGACTTCCAGAATTTAGATTAAGCGTATCGATTGCATTTAAAGCAATGGTACCAAAAGGCGCAATTAGCACCCCATTTTGATTTATCGTTTCCGCATTAACATTAAGCTTTCCACCCGCTGACAGCACTATATCGTATCCGCCATTTGGGTTTATTTTATTAAAAGTAACTTTACTGCCAGGGCCATTTACAGTAATTGTAAAATCCGAAAGTGATGTTGGATAAAGCTGACGAGCGTTAAAATTAAGTTCGCCAGCAGTGACCAACTTACCCAACGGGGTCTGATTCAATTCTCCTATTTGGACATTGGGGTCACTCACACCTGTCATTCTAATATCACCAGTGCTATTGAGTGTTGTCGTGGCGAAATGTGATAATGCAAACTGTCCATTCAGATTAAGCAAATTAGAATTTACAATTAAATTAGCATCACCTAGAAGAGCTGTGGCTGCCTGATATTCATTATTAGGCCTTAGAGGCATAGTCTCGACATCATTGGCAATTATCACATTCGGCGATGTAAGTTTTACTGTGGAACCATTGCTAGCTTCAAGCACTTTGGTATTAAAACTCAGGCTACGTGATGTTACTAAATCTGCATCACCAGTAAACCTCACACCATATTCAGATTTTAATGCAACACCACTAAAGCCAGCACTCATAATTTTATCGATAGATATTTTGGCAAGTCCGCCCGCAAATGTGCGTATTGAGTCCCCAGCTTTCAAGCTCGCAGGAACAAAAGTACCCGATTGACTCAAATCAACGTACCATAATTGATCTTGATCTATTAACAGATCTTGATTGAACCCATTTTCAATACTTGGAGCAGTGCCAGGGTAAAGCGCCGACTTTAATCCTATACTTCGTGAGCTACCACGTGTTAATTGAACCTCTAAGCTACCACCTAAACCATCTGTAGATGTCGCTTTAAATGAAGAGTCGAGCAGCATGCCTTCACGAGCGCTAATAGAAACATTACCCCCTTTAGTCACTACTTTGGTAGGGGTATAGCTATTTGTATTCTTAACATCAAATATGGCTGATGATCCAGAAACATCTATTACAGAACTAGTTTCAGCAACGACATAACCTTTTTTAGCATCCAGGATAATATTGCCACCATCATAAACGATACCAGCTATTAATCTGCTGCCTGTTGGGGTATTGCGTGAATAACCTGCTGCTAATAACTTGGCATTACTACCCAGCCAAATTGTCTGGGAGGGGTTATAGCCGGGGTCACTCTCCGATGTCGCATCGCCATTCATGGTTAAGCTAATGTCTCCACCCGGCGCTTGCAGTGTTCCATCAATAGATATTTGGTTATCCCAAGCGGATAATGCAATAGTTGGTAGCGCCCTTTTACCATCTGGATTGATTCTGAAACCATTTGCATCTACTTTTAAAGAGGATCCAGTTTCTAAAACAATACCACCTCTTTTAACACCACTTGCTAAAAAAGCATCGGCTGGAAGTTCATTGTTAGTAGCTAATGTGGATAAAACAAGACTTGTAGTGCTGCGCGAGTAATCAGGTAAAAAAGTCAGTGTGGCAAAATCATATAAATGTCCACCTGAAGCATTTAGCTGAAAACCTCTATTTAAGAGATAACTCTTTGCAATCACAGCAACATTGGTATTGCTTTTTACTAAAATGCCATCACGCCCACTTAGATTAAAGCCTGTAAAACCGCTACTTTGAAAAAATTCTGGCGTTGCTAAAAACTCTCTTTCACTGCCAAAGCCAGTACTTCCAATCGTAATAAAAGGCGCGGTGATTGATAGCTCACCACCCGTACCGATGGCAAACCCACGTAATTCACCTTTTAATTCAGGTGCAATGTAGGTAAAGGGGTTATCTTGTCCACCCTGTCCAACTTGACTAGCTATATGGATGCTACCCGCATCGCCACTCACTACCTTATCAGATTTCTGCAACCACCCTCCGCCAGAAACGTCAACCAAGCTGCCAGCGCCTAGTTTAACCTCATCGCCAGAACTGATTGAAACTTTACCTCCATCAGTGATTACACGTCTAGAATCATTGTTACTTAACTTATCATTGACCCAGTTGCCAGACATATCAAGAGTAACGCCATCCGCCAATTTAACATTGATCTCATCCGCAGTTACAGAGCCTTCAGTAAAGACACTTTTCAATGAAAGACTGCCCCCTCTGATGACAATATTTTCATTTACTTCAATATCACGACCTGACAATGATAGATATCCACCATCCACCATTCTGATAGCAGTATTAACCTTGATATTAGATGTGGTATTAATAAAAACACTTTCGAAACCGCTTCGGCTCAACATGTTCGAATCAACTTCTACTGTATTTAAACGTGATGAAGGCAGTGGGTCTGTAGCAATAAAGTTAGCATTTAGTGGCGTTATATTAAATATAGTTACATCATGCCCACTAGAGCCTCCTTGCGTCATGACGTTAATTGCTAATTTACCGCCCAAGTTTTTAGATTCGCGTTGATATTCACCATAAGTTGCGCCACCATTTATTTGACCATCCAAAACCATATCATAAGCGTCAATACTTGCCGTGCCAGCTAGCTTTCCCTCGATGTAGCCTGCCTCATGCAATATTCTTGTATTCGATCCGCCTAAAAAATGGGTAAATAAGGTATCTACTGGCGCATCTCCTAATGCATAAGCCTTACCATTCTGACCTACAATCCAGCTTTCTTTATTTAACCCATCATTAAATTTGAGCGATCCGCCAGAAACATCTACTTTGGAACTACTACTCTGAATTAAATCGCCCTCTGACATTAATTTAACATCACCAGCAGTTGCAAGTTTCTCACCAAGTGACCGAGGCACTTGGTCCAAAAAACCAGCCAAATCAGCCACACGAGAATCTGGCGTATCGCGAATATCAAACCAAACTTTTTTTCTATACAAAAAACCATCTCTGTTCAACGAATTATTTTTCAAGTCCGTCAAAGTAAGGAGCACTTCAACAAAATTACGCTCCATATCTACCACAACATTTTTCAAGCCAGCTGTATCAATAAGTGTATTATTACCCATAAACAAACGAGACTCTGAGTCTTTAGAATTTACAGCCGTGGTTGCATCGCCTACATTAAAACCTAGACCGAGCTTCTGTGCCGAAATAGAAATAAATCCGCCTGGAGCAACAATCTTAGCGTTATCCCCAATAGTCACTTGGCGACCTAAACCTTCAATCGTAGGTGAGATAAACACTTGATCATCAGTCAGCGTAGAGCCCTTCACGTTAACTGCATTCAACACATCGTTAACATAAGAGATTTCTCCTACTTGAACGGCAGGCTCCCCCACCTGCTGTGCAGCAAAAATTTCTTTCGTCTTAACTAAGGCAGCATTATCTTCTGCAAGTATGGCCGTAATGCTGTTTGCGCCAACAGTCAATTTACCTGTTCGGAGACCTGAAATGATAGAATTCGTAGTACCATTTTGATTAAGTCTAGTTGAGAAATCTATTTGGCTTTCTCTGCCATTTGGCTCGATGGACGCAAAACCGACTGATGTTGTATCGCGCGCTAATAATCTAATTGAGCCCTTTTGAGTGGCTGATGACGTTGCTGTTACTCGTCCATCCTGGTTAACCAAAAATGATGCCATGGTGACATTACCACGCTGCGCGAGAATACGACCCATGGTATCGTTCACTACTTCTCCAGTGAGCTTGACTGGATTCCCATTTCCATCAAGTACTTCATTACCGTTTATATCTTTTTTAATATAGTTTGGAGAATCCACTTCTACCAACACACCGGCCAACCCTTTATAAGGTGAGTCTTTTGTGTAATTGTAAGTACCCACAGCAGTGCCACCATTTAAATCTGGTGCAACAGACAGATATACTTTTTCACCTGCAGCCAATGCAATCTGACCTTCACTGGTTTGTATACTTCCTTGGTTAATGACCTTGGGCGCAAATAGCATCACCGAACTTCCTAGGGCTGCCTTAATACGGGCATCAGGCATAACTTGCAACAACACCTCTTGAAAGCCAGTTGCATCACCACCCCAAACATACGCTGCTCTTCCTCCATCTAAATAGGAATTAAGATGTCCCAAAGTGCTCAAAAAATCACTATTGGAAAGGTTTAATGCAGACGCAACTAAGCCGTTTGTATCTACTCGCGCACCATTTCCAAATAAAATACCATTCGGGTTGATCAAATAAATTGATCCATTAGGCGAGTTTAGCGCCCCTTCAATAATACTTTTCGGGCCATTAATACGAATCAACGTAGCTGAACCAGTGCCGTCATATGTATGATTAAACCTGACTGCACTAAATTTATCGATATTAAAATTAGTACCCTCTATAATCCCTTTCATTGCAGATTGATCTATCTTCAGCAGTTGACCATTAATATGGTCAGGATTAATTACTGGGGAATGTATAGTAATATTTCCAGTGATTTCACTTAACCCTGTTGGGATAGTGCCCGCTGGTAATATAGTAGCTGCAGTAGCAATCCTTTCCGAGCCTATTGCGCCGCCAATCAGAAGTATAGACAATAAAAGTGATCGGAGAGTGTCTGTAGCATGCCATTTTTTCTTTATATTTCTTTTAGCTACGCCATTTTTACCTAATTGATGGGTTAGGCTGGCCGACTTGTGAAAAATATGATGATAAATACCGCTAGTCATACATTTAAACCCTTTGATTCAGTTGGCAAACTAAGACTGCATCACGAAAAATTTTATGCAAAAGTCAATTGAGCACGCTGTAAAAAATAGAGTGTAATCACTTCAAATTAAGGTGCTATTAAGCGCTTCAAAAATTTCGTTAGATAACAATGATTATCTAAAAAAAAGCCTTCCCCTAACTTCAGAGGAAGGCCCCTATTTAATTACTCAGTTTCGCAAGCAATTAAATCAACTTCTATTATAGTGGTGGAAAGGCAACTAATGGTGCACAAGTATTGCCATTACGCGAGAATCTTGACACGAATAATGGTTTAGTATCGTAGCTAGTGAACTGTGGCAACGATGCATAAGCATTAGGTACAGTAACTGAGGTAGCACCGTCATTACCTGTGTACTTAGTAGAGCCCGCACGTTTGACAAATTCAACGTAGAACTTCTCCTTAACTGCATCAGAACTCAATTTTGGAATAACATCTCCTTGAGCATTGATGACAGTATCATTACGCGATTGCATTGAAAGCTCAACTACAAAATCATATTTACCAGCTAACAAGTTAGCTTTTGAAGGTGCAATGCCTGTAGCGTTAGCAGATGACGTTTGAGCTGCGCCGTCAAATGTACCAGCACCATCTAAGTGACGGAAGGAATATTTAGCGTCTGTAATTGCATTATTATAGCTATCTAGAGATAGCGTACCGATTGCTTTAGATGGACCACCAACTTTACTGAATAGCACTTTATAAACCTTGCTGTTAGAACCAGTTACCGTAAAGTCCGTACCATTTTGAGCCGCTTTCAAACAGTTACGTACATCACCAGAACCAGAGTTCTCGATGATTGTAAGACCTGCCGTTGGGTCAATAAGGTATGGATCTGAAGTAGTACCTGCTTTAGATCCATCATAACCAAAACTGTCTGTAACAGGCGCTGGTGGAGTATCTGCAAAACCAAGGGAGGAACTATTACATGGGAAACCACTGAAGAACCAGTTATAAGAAGTTTGAGTACCAGAACCATTTACGCGGCGGCAAACAACCACCGGATCAGTGGATCCATCCATCGAATTCCAGGTATCTATTTTCCCAGCTAACATAGCACCGTATTGTGCACGGCTGATGCTTGTTGTTGCAGCAACAGCGTTAGTTGCCACAATACCCATCATAATTTGGTTCACTGGTAAGTTAGATAATTTAACCAACTCTGCAGAAGTTAATGCTGCTTGATTGTTTTCGGTATTGTAAGGCGTTTTGAACAATCTTGGTTCTACATCTGAGACACCAAAATCAGGAACTAAACCAGCATTAGTTGAAAGAGTTTGGCCAGTCTCCCCTGGGTCAATACCTTTAGTACTACATGACCATGAGTATGGCTGTGCGGGAGTAGTTGTAACAGTAAGTGGTGTGCAGTTTTCAACATCTAGAGATTGAATACGTTGCGCACGTGCAACCGGATCCACACCCCATACAGAACCGCCCTTTGAGCGTTTAATAAACAAAATGTCTTGACCTTGCGTAACGCCAGGGATCCCAGTAGCCGCTTTGCCAAGATAAGCGCGGTGTAAAATACCCGAGTCAGAACTTCTAATTGCAGTAACATTAGTCATCATGGTGTTAGCAATATCTGCTAAGAAGTTATCAGGCGCAGTAGCTCCTGACATGTAGATTACTTTAGTACCTGCGGGAATTGTTGGGCCAGCAGCTTGAACAGACATTGCAGCTAATGCCAAAGTGCATGCAACTGAGATTTTTGTATATTTCATGACTTTTTTCCTTTTAATTTAAATATTAAGAATTAATTTACGCGCATGTTACGACGGCGACGAGCAATAAAGCCAATCAAACCCAATCCAGCTAACATCATTACATTAGTTTCAGCCTCTGGAACTGCGGCGACTGAAGAAACATTTAAGCGCCATGCGCCATCTTGTAAGTATGTGGATGCAACAACAGAATCACCGTTAAATGTAAATAGTTGTTGACTTAAGGAGGCTGAAGCACTGTTAGCTTGAGTTGCTGGCGCAAGAAACCACAAATTCGCAGATTGACCCAAGCCAACTGTTGTCTGTGAAAGATTATTATTGAAGTTATTACCTAAAAGACCAGCATAAGCTACGCCATCCGCTTCAACTGAAAGCGCAAAGGTATCGTCAGCTGCAACAGCAATATTGCCGTTATTATTTGAAACATAAGCCGCAAAGGCAGTAACGCCAGACTTTACTTGGTTATTATTTGATGAAAATACATTTGTTGCTGAAGTAGTCAATAAACGAGTGCGACCAACATTGTCGAAAGCAGCCAAGTTCCATTGGACATTGCCTGCAGTCGTGAATGGCAAACCTGTTAAAGCGTCGTCAAATATCACACCATTAGTTCCAATCATTGAAGTTTGCACTACTGCGTTAGTCAATAAAGCAGAGTTAGCAGATGTAGCTAGATCGGCACCAACAAAGTCATTTAAAAATTTATTAAAATTTAAATCATAAGTATAACCTTGGCCTGTTGATGAATCAAAAGCAGAGAATACCAATTCTGAGTTACCAAAATTAGAATCAATTGCAGCGTTCGCCGAAAATGCTGACGATAAAATTAATGTAGCAACTAAAGTTTTGAATTTAAAATTCATGTTACACCTCCTAAAAAAAATAACTTAAGTGTTGATCAAAAGCATTCAACAGAAAATTTTCCAAATAATAACGCATTCAGATATCAGTAATATGAAGTTTATATTTCATATTACTTAAATTTATATTACAAACTACTAAAAATATTACTGTGGCATTTTAACTTGTCTTGCTGGATAGCTTGTTTAACATTGACTCAACTAAAAAAATTTAAAAAACATTTTTTAATTAAGTTAGAGCATTTTAGGGATAAATTATTACATGCATTATTTAAGAACCTAGTTCTTTCGGACTACTAAAATAGTTCGCAATTAAATGGTAGTTATTCCTTGCCATCCACAAAAAAATCATATCTAAATATGCTATTAGAATAACTGGATTGCAACAATTTTTTCACTTTATTATTAAAATTAGCTAAGTCACAAATTTGACATTAAATGTCAGTACAATATTCACGAAGTTGTGATTTAAAAATAATTTTTCAGTAAAATTTTACCGCTCACATTAAATACATCTCAAGGGAATTAACTATGGCATCAGGCAAAAGTTTCAACATCAACTTTTTTTCAGGGCTATTGGGTTTGCTACTCACTAGCGTAAATTCGCTTGGCCACGCAGGCGCTGCTGAAGATATGGCAACGATTAAATCTAAACTAGAAAGTAGAACGCCCCCCATAAAATCTAAAAGTATAAAGCCATCACCAATTGCTGGGGTTTATGAGGTATTTATTCAAGGAAGTTTGATTTATACAGACAAAAGCTTTTCTTATGTCATTGTCAATGGTGCGTTGATGGAAACGAGCAGCAAAAAGAATTTAACAGAAGAGAGCTTGAAGCAACTTACAACGATTAAATTTAACGAACTGCCTTTTCAAAATGCTATTGAAGTAAAAAAAGGATCTGGTGCATATAAGTTTGCAGTTTTTAGTGACCCTGACTGCCCTTTCTGCAAAACATTAGAAAGTGGCCTAGCCAAAACTGGTACTAGTGATTATACCGCTTATATTTTCCTGTATCCATTGAGGGATTTACACCCTGATGCTACTGCAAGATCTGAATCTCTTTGGTGCGCAAAAGATAAAGCTGAAGCTTGGACCAATTTAATGGTGGGAGGAACCTCACCAGAGAAGGCTAACTGTGACAATCCAATTGCCGCTATTGAGAAACTTGCTGAAGAGATGGGTGTAACAGGCACCCCAACTATTTATTTAAACAATGGCCAGCTAACTCAAAAACCTCAAGAGTTGTTAGATGCCATAAATGCCAACAATAAGACAAAATAACTTTCTGTTTAATTAATAGTCGTGTCCGGGATAATCTCCATACTTCCTCATTCTCCCTGGCTTATTATTAAGCAGGGATGAACTTTTTCCTTCTTGGCTTACTTCCGCTCCTGAATTACTCGAAGTGTTTTGCCTATCAAGGACTTCTTGGCTAACGTCGTTTTTTGAGTTATTCGATTGAGTTGCCCCTGATGCCTGTATAGCAGTTACTGGGACAGAATTAGATAAAACCGCTGAATTAACCATCACTTTTTGTACTGCACTGCCATTGCCATTGCCTACAAATAACCAATCCTTATAGCTTTTTGCGCCAGCCAAATTAGCCTCTGCAGAATTAGCGCCCTTTTTTTTAAATGGAGTTAGTGTTGATTGGCTATAAATGCCCACAATACGTCCCTGCTGCGTAACCAAACCCCAATCTGCTTTACCTGTCATAGGGTCTAAGTATATTTTACGTAAGTGCCGCTTGATAATCGGCATGCGTTTATCAAGCAACAAATCATTTAGGTTGGCTGGATAAACTTTGGCGGCATCTGGTGTGCTGGCGTAGTAGCTATTGATGGCATTTTTAAACTCTGCGCCCACAAATAACAATTGCTTTTCTTTTTCAGTGCGGACTTGATATTGCGAGCTCATACCTGCAACTGATAATCCTATACCAGTAATAGCGATGAATAGCAGCAACCCAATATATGTAAATCCACTATTATAATTATAGCCGATATGAATGCTAAACTGTTTGGCTCGCATGGGTTTCATTACCATTCAGCATAAGCTGAACCATCTTTAGCTTTTCCGGGCGCACCACTTTTAATATCAAACACGGCATTACTGACATCTAAACTTGGGGCTTGCGTAACCCAAGTTTCAGTGCTTTCTGTAATGGGGTCAACTGGTACCGCACGAATATATTTTCTAGTAACTAATTCATTAATTGAAGTGGGGTAGCGCTCATTATCCCCATAAAATTTATCAATCGCCACCCGCATCACGCTGAGCGATTGCTTTAATGTGGCTTCTTTCGCCTGTTCTACACTATGGAAATAGCTCGGTACCGCAATTGAAATCAACAAGGCAATTACAGTCATCACCACCATTAGTTCAATGAGCGTAAATCCATGGCTGATTTTATTGACTCTCAGTGATAACGTTTGCGATTTATTTAACACTTGGGACTTAAACAGTAATTTTTTATCTTCTTTCATAGGCTCACCAGGTTTTATAGATCGTGCCATCAATGGCCTTTTGGGTACTAAGAGAATAAACGTCGTAGACATCTGCTCCCTCTGCTGGAGCATTCACATCGCTGGCATAGCTTCGCTTGGCCCAAGTTTCCGATGGTTTTAAATCAGCGTCTTTATTCATGGGGTCTCTTGGAATTTTGCGAATAAACTTAATGAGTTTGCCTTTGGTATCTTTTTGATTAACCACGCCTTGCTCGAGCACCTCCAAACTTGGCGGGTAGCCTGTTTGATCTAATGTTTTTTTAACCAATCCTTCATCTGCGGCTTTTTTATATAGATCGATTGCCTCTCTGATTTGCCTGAGTGCCTGCTTGAGTTCCGCTTCTTTGTTACGCTGACTATTTAATTGCGCTAGTGGTACTGCACCCGCTGCCAAAGTAGCCACGATCATCACCGTGACCACTAACTCAATTAAGGTAAAACCAGCATTTTTCATTTAAGGATTCACAGGGACTTGCTCAACTGGCGCTGCTTCAACTGATGCCTCTTCAGGAGGCTGCAATTCACGTACTAATTTTAAACCACTACCCATCGGCACACTTATTTGCGGCTTATCATTAATCTGCACATCAGTCCCTGACCAATATTCGGAGATTTCTGCATTAGGACGACTTATATTTCCCAAGATACGCGGGGTAATGGCGAGCACAATTTCGGTTTTAGCCTTTTTATTTGCTTGATTAGCAAATAAGCGGCCCAAGAATGGAAGATCGCCCAGGCCGGGTAATTTACTGGCATTTTTACGTTCATCATCTAAAATTAATCCAGCTAACACCTGCGTTTCTCCATCTTTTAATCGAAGTTGCGTGCTGGCGGATCGCGTTCCGATGGTATAGACAGTCGCGCCATTTTTAGTGGTGGTCGCTCCACCAAGAGAACTAACCTCTAGCTCTATTTTGATATTCACAAAGTCATCCAAGGTAATGCGTGGCTGAACATCGAGTTTCATGCCAACATCTAAATATGTCACGCTCTCAGAGATGCCAACGTTAGCGGTAGACGTGGTAGTGATAACTGGCACTTTGTCACCCACCAAGACTTTGGCTTTTTCATTGTTACGGACACGAATACGTGGATTTGAGATTAAATTCACATCGTCAGTAGTTTTTCTGAAGTTAAGCGCTGGGTTTGGGGAAACACTGAACGATTTATTCGTTAAATTATTGAAATTATCAACTGTGAGCTGCTGAGAGGTCAAAGTATTAGTTGTTGTTACAGTTGCAGCCGATGCTCCTGATAAAATTGCCGTCGGGACCTGAACAAGATTGTTAACAGAAATCTGATTAGGATAAGCGATGCCCAACTCTTGGAATCTGCTGCGACTTACCTCTAGCACTTCAATTTCAAGCATCACTTCTGGGTCAGCTAGATCATTAGACGCGACTAATTTCTCAGCAATGCGAATCACTTCAGGGGTATCGCGCATCACAATCATATTGAGCCTATCATCTACCACCACACTTTGCGCTTTTAAGACAGTCTGTAGAGTGGTTGCAACTTGCTTAGCTGAGGCATTGGTCAGATAAAAACTGCGAATCATCAGCTCTTTATAGTCTTTATTTTTTTGTGCGGTATTCGGGAAAATTAAAGCACTGGTTTCGGTGAGCGCTTTCTTATCTAAGCCGTTAGTAGCAAGCACCATTTCGATGGCCTCTTCTATTGGAGCATTTTTAATAAATGCTGTCGCCTTGGCTTCACTTTTAATGTCTTTATCTAAAATAAAGTTAATACCCGTTGCGCGAGATAAAGCTTCGAACATCATCTTAACGCTGACATCTCTAAATTCTAGCGTCACTGGCTTTTGAAACGGCGGCTTAAGCTTTGGCGGCTCGATGCGCGCCAATGGCTTTTGGCTTTTTATTTCATTTTGCAATTTAAGCGCTTCAGCATTTTCAGGGGTCTCCATCAACACCCCGCGCAGAATTGCTAGAGCAGCATCACTATTTTTATTGGTATTAAGCTTACGCGCTTCTTCAATACGAACTTGCTGCTTTTGCTCACGCTCAATACTGGCTTTCCCAGAAATAGCACGCACATTATTGGGCGCTAAAGCAATCACACGCTCATACAAGGCACTGGCTTCAGCGAGTTGACTGTTACTGCGAGCTTTTTCAGCTTCGGTGAGGAGTTCCGTAATCGCTTGATCTTGCGTCACCAATAAATCTTTACGCGGGATGGCCGCTTCCGGTTTTTCACTGGCTTGCTTTTGAGCGCTGATAGTGCGCTCTTCTGGCGTTTTACCATTGACGGCTGATTTTTCCCAAGGCGCAAACGCACAGCTACTGAATAGCGATGTGATGAGACAAAGCGCAACTACGCGCTGAAACGATGGACTTCGTTGAAAGCTAAACATCATGCAAATTTCCTTGTGTGGTTGCACTTTTACTTTATTCACTGATACTGACTTATCTGATATTGCATAAACTTATACTGCAAAGACTTAAAATGGAACATTACATTGTCCCACCCAAATTATTTTGTTCTGCTGCTTTTGCCCCTACGGGTGGACGCAGGGCTTTTGACAACGTTTTGGTCAGCCCTAACGGTAAATAAGTGAAGGTCAGCGTATTGGCCTCTTCTTTATCTAAGCGCCAAAGCGTATCCACATTTTTACCAACACTAACTGACAACACTTTGTTATTAAGCGTTAAAAAAACTTGGGTTACTTGCGGGGCCTGCTCTAATTTACCCATGTAGAAAAATGGCACTGGCGGCGCTGCGGGCGGTGGTGGTGGCTCTACTTTTAGCGGCACAGGCTTGGGTGGCGTTGGTGGCACATACCACGCGTGACCCTTAAATAAATCCTGCGTTTTTTTACTTTTATCCTCTACAAACAGATGCTTTTGCGTAAGGTCCGGCAACACTGAGATTGCCTCTTCCGCCACTTTGATGGCGGATTGAGACGGCGGGTTGTTGGCAAAAGTAGCTGGCTCAGAGCGCTGTTTTTGCCCAGTTTTTGTTGGTGAGCTCTCTTTTATTGAGTTTTCTTGCGGCAAACTTTCTTTCGCAGGTTCTTGAACCAGATACATAGCGAGCAAAGTCAAGGCAAGCAAACTGCCAATAATCATCCATCGTTGCTTTGAGCTTCTCATGGCTCGCGCCTCAACAGTAATGCATAACTGAGTTTAATTTGCACCGCGGTATCTTTGACTGTTTCACGTTTAATATTGACTTCAGTCAATCCTAGCGTTGGAAATTGCTCACTCGCACTCGCGATAAATGCTTTGAGGTTTTTATAACTGCCCTGCACCGGAAAAATAATCTCATAACGCATCAGGCGAGGATTATTCGCATCGGGGGCGAGCTTATATTCACCCACCACTAAGCTAATGCCTTTAGCTTGCGCCAATTGATGAATCTGGGCTAAGACTTTAGATACTTCGCCCACCGGCGGAAACTGCGCATAAAACTTTTTCAGGGCTCCTTCATCATTGAGTTTAGGTAATTGTGCTTGCGCTTCCCCAGACTGCGCAGGTTGCTCACTTAACCAAGCGAGCGCTTGACTTTTTTGTTGCAACGCCTGCTCCCCTGGCAATAAAGAAGTGAGCCCCATCACTAAGCAGATCACCAAGCCTAGCAGACCAAGCGTACCGAGCAGCCCAAGCTGATGGCGTAACACTTCTAGATAACGCAGCATGCTGTTGATATTCACTGTATTGATATCAAGCGCATTCATCTTGAGCTTGTTCATATTTGGCTTAAAAATAGTAGGCTTGCTCATCACTTGTCTTTCCAAGTGGCCACGGCGACAAAGCGGATGGGATGCTGATCCACATCCTCCACAATTTCATGCTTGAGCAGATAAACGTTGGCAAGCTCGCTACTACCTTCCAGCTTTTCTAGGTAGCTAAACATGATGTCTTTATTCTTTGCTTCCGCAGTGATTTTGAGTTGGCGTTTTTTCGCGTCCGGCTCTATCGCCAAGAGCGCTAAGTCATCTAAAGCTGAAGTTTCAAGGGCGCTGAAAACATCGCCCCAGGGAATCATTAAGAAACTCGCAAGTTTTTTAGCTTCTTCAATGTTAGCGAGCAAATCCGCCGATGATTTTGCTTGCAGCTGCGGTTCTGCAGGTTTGAGGCCTTTACGTTCTTTTAACTCTTGAATAGATTGATCTAGCGTTAACAACGCTTGATTGATATGGGTATGACGCTGCCACACCATCATGAGCGCAAGCACTGCGAGTCCAAACATCAGAAGCCCCAGCATGGATGGCTTACGACTTGAAGCAAAATCGAGGTGGATGGCGCGCATGATTAAAACACCGCACTTAATGCCATGGCATAGGGCTGATCTTGGCTAGGCACATAACCAACAATGGCCTTGTGATTTGCGGGTAGCACTTGCCAAGCGGGATTGTTTTGCTTAAAGACTTGCTTAATTTTTTCATCCTGAAGTGTGGGCAGCGCTGAAAAGTAAACCCTTGGCTGCGCATTATGCACGCCAGCTATTTGCAATCCAGACAATAGCATCTCCCTTGAGATCAGGGACGCTAAATCCCCCGACCAATCCTTAAGAGTTTTTATCGCCGTGATATTTTGCCACTGGCCATCCCGCATTAAGGCAATGGTTAAACGATCAGCTTCCACCTGCACCAAAGCGCTCACGCCAGCGCCTATCTGACGACGCATACTATTAAAACCGCTCATCAAATAAGGCTGCAATGAGCTCAGCTTGCACTGATACTTTTGGCACAGCGTTTCGATGGCCGTGACAAGTTCGGTATCTACAGCGCTGATCAAAAGGCTATCCCCATGCGGGATTGGATTCACGCGTATCGTCCAATGATCCACGCTGTCGCCATAGCTTTCTCTAAAACAGTGGGTAGCAACGGCCATCACTTTGTCCGCCGGACTAAAAGCAGGCATGGCCGGAATAATTTGGTAACGGACGAATTGGTTGGATAGCACCAGCGTTAATGGCAAACCATTCTCTGAAGGCTTGC
Organism: Candidatus Methylopumilus sp.; assembly: GCA_040401435.1. Lineage (GTDB taxonomy): Bacteria > Pseudomonadota > Gammaproteobacteria > Burkholderiales > Methylophilaceae > Methylopumilus_A. The sequence continues at coordinate 11,300 of JBBAON010000008.1, read as the reverse complement.
TTTCTGTCTGAGCATTTGCATTTGATAGCAAGTTTTCTAAGGCAATGATCGCGCTTGCCCAAGGCTGCACCTCATGAGCAACCTGATGATTGAGAGCATTTGGCGCAAGCGTTTTATCGAGCAGCCGTTTAACCATACCATTTTCTAGGCGAATCAAAGCCACAGCATCTGCCCCTATGCTCGCAACTTGCTGCGTCAATAACTGATTTTTAAAGCGCAATAAAAGTGACACGGTTAATCTCTTCTAAAGTTGTCTTGCCACTCGCAACTGCTTCAACTGCGGTTTCACGCAGCAACCGCAAGCCTTTGCGGCGGGCGGTTTCTTTGAGCTGCCGAATCGGGTCACGGGCTACGATCATTTCGCGAATTTCGTCATCTAAAATCAGCAGTTCAGCCACCGCCATACGCCCCTTATAACCAGTACCGCGGCATTGACCGCAGCCTTGGCTTTTTAAGAAAGTCATGCCTGCTGCAGCTTCTTGACTCACTGCGGATTTTGCTAACAGCTCCTCCGATGGCTGGTAACTCACCGCACAATTGGTGCAGTTTAAGCGCACCAGTCGCTGCGCTAAAATCCCATTGAGTGCAGAGACAAAGCTATAGGTATCGACTTCCATGTTAATAAAACGGCCAATCACATCAAACACATTATTAGCGTGGACGGTCGTAAAAACCAAGTGACCAGTGAGCGCCGCTTGCACCGCAATTTGCGCGGTTTCTGAATCGCGAATTTCGCCCACCATGATTTTATCAGGGTCGTGACGCAAGATAGAACGCAGGCCACGCGCGAAGGTGAGGCCTTTTTTCTCATTCACGGGAATTTGCAGCACCCCAGATAAGTTGTATTCAACTGGATCTTCAATGGTGATAATTTTATCTTTGCCCGTATTGACCTCTGAGATGGCCGCATAAAGGGTAGTAGTTTTACCGCTACCGGTGGGGCCTGTGACGAGCACCATGCCGTAAGGCTCTTGCGCCAACGCGCGGAATTGATTGCGGGTAAGTTCATCAATCCCAATGTGTTCAAGCGTCAAGCCCTTCGATTGCTCGGTCAAGGCCTTGCGATCTAAAATACGTAAGACGGCATCTTCGCCGTAAACGCTCGGCATAATTGATACACGCAAATCGACTTCGCGATTTTGAATGTTGACTTTAAAGCGCCCATCTTGCGGAATTCTACGTTCCGCAATATCAAGTTCCGCCATCACTTTAATCCGCGAAATCACTTGCTCGGCCATCTCGGCACCTTGAATCGCACCGACCGTGTCTAGCACGCCGTCGATCCGATATTTAAGGGCAAGACCTAAACCTGTCGTTTCTAGATGAATATCACTCGCGCCAATTTTCATGGCATCGTACAAGGTGGAATTCACCAAGCGAATGACCGGGCTGGTATCGGCTGAAATACTACTTAAGGATAGTTGCTCCACCCCTTCAATTTGATGCAGGGCTGATTGGCCAGCGTCTTCCTCACCTGCCATGACTTTGTCCATGGCTTTAAGCGTTTCTTCAAAACGCGATAAATAAGCAGACACGTCGGCATAATGCGACAAGCGCAGCGTAAATGGTTCGCGGACCTTTTCCATGAGCCAATTAGCAAGGCCTTCCGCAAATGGGTCGGCGATGGCAACCAGCAACTCGCCTTGCTGGTTTCTAAGGGGAATACATTCATGCTGATAGGCTTCAGCAAACGCTAATACATCAAAATCCGTGCTAAGTTCATGTAAGGCTTTGTTATCAAGGGTCACGTACTGAAACGCCGCCCCAAGTGCCGCAAGAAATGCCTCTTGCGAGAGCTCGCTTTGGTCTGCCAAGACCTCAATCAAACGGCGACGAGATTGCTGGGCAATTTGTTTTGCCTCTTGAATCGCCTCAGCGCTAATAAGCTTAGGCGCTGCTTGGTGGATGATCGGCTGGTTCATTGGATGCTTCCCGCCAAATCAAAAATGGGCATATACAGCATGAGCACCACAAATCCAATCACAAAACCGATCAACAGCATCAGCAAGGGTTCAAATAGCTTGGTAAACCAATCAATCCAGCGCGCGGTTTCTTCATCGTAAAAGCCAGAAATACGCTCCATCATTTCGCCCATCATGCCGCTCCGTTCCCCCACCCTCAGCATGCGCAGTGCAACAGGCGTTGAAAGATCATTGAGCTCCATGGCCATGGAAATGGCTTGGCCTTGACGAATTTGTTCGGAAGCGGCCAGCATGCGCACTCTTAATGCGGGGGCGAGCAGACCAGAAACCATCTTGAGCGCATTAAGAATCGGAATACCGGCAATCAGCAGCATGCCCAGGGAGCGATAGAAGCGTGAGAGTTGATAGATTTTCATGCGCTCACCGATGGCTGGAATTTGCCATACCATCTCCATTAACTTGGTACGCACCGATTTGAGACTTAATAAATAGGCAGCTAAAGCCGTTAAGCCAAGCAAGGACATCATCAAGCTATATCCATGCTGTTCAATAAACGTGCCTAGTGAAAGTAATACTTGGGATAAAAATGGCAGATCACTGCCCATGTCTTCATAGATGTGAGCAAATTTAGGCACGACATAAGCCACTAAAAACAGTACCACCAAGCTGCCGACCGACAGCAACATGGCAGGATAAATGGAGGCTGAGATGACTTTCTTTTTCACTTGATCGATTTGACTTTGATAAGCGATGTAGCGCTTGAGAGAATCAGCCATCCCGCCTGTTTTTTCACTCGCTCTCAAGGCTGCCACATACAACGGCGGAAACGCTTGTGGAAAAGACTGCATGGCGGTTGACAATGGCTGACCTTCACTTAATAGCCTCAGTATGCCTTGAAGTGTTTGTCTGACCTCTGGACGCGTTTCTTTTTCTGCCAGCGCTTCAATGGCTTCCATCAAGTTAAGTCCGGCTTCCAACAATGCAAGCATTTCTTGACTAAACAGCATGATCGGAAAGCGCTCACGCTTGGTGAAGTGTTTTTGCCATCCACTGCCCGCTGGTTTAGCTGAAAATACGGTGTAGCCTAAAGACTTAGCACTGCCAATAGCCATCTGCTCGCTGACGGCATCTAGTCGTAGCGATGAATACTCTTTGCCGCGTAATACACTGAGGTCATAAAGCATAACTACCAACTGACAATGTCGGCCAACTCATCTACGCCGCCTGGTTGACCGTCTTTACCCAATGAAGATAAATCGTATTCGCCGTGTTCGCCAGGGGATTTGTATTGGTAAGGGTTGCCCCAAGGGTCTGCTGGCACGTTTTTCTTAAGATAAGGACCTGACCAACGTGCCTCACTTGCTGGTTTCACCATCAGCGCTGCCAAGCCTTGCTCGGTGGGGGGATAGTGGCCGGTATCTAAACGATATTGGTCTAATGATTTTTCTAAAGCATCGATTTGTGCGCGCGCCGCTTTGACTTCTGATTTGCCGATTTGGGCGAAATATTTAGGGCCGACATAACCAACGAGCAGGCCAATAATGACCATGACCACCAATAGCTCCAACAAAGTAAAGCCACGTTGGCTTAAATTTGATCGTTTATTGCTTAATGGTCTGTTACTCAATGGGTTGGTCATTAGGTTGCCCTTCAACATAGCAAAATCAGTTTTATTACAAAACTAATAATTCTATCTGAAGAATTTGACAGATTTGTTTCAATTAAATGACATTTTTAACTAGTTACCTGTCCTGTCGCCGCAAAAATAATTGGCTAGATTGCGCAAAAACTAGATTGCCCGATAAAGATATCACGCCAATTATGAACGCGCATCACCCCAGCGCAAAATACAGTCGTCATCGCCGATGTAGTACGTTCTGCCGCTGCGATCCACGCAGTAGTTGGGTGACACAATCATTTCATAAAAGGTCTCCCCTTCACTAATGCGTGTGTAATCAAACAATACCGAGCGGATCACTTTGGCATTTTTACGAATATGCGAACCATGTGAAATCCAGCACGGACCAACGATTTTAGCACCTGCATCAATACTGGTGCCTGAGGCAATATACACCGGACCTTCAATTTTGATGTTATCCCAATCGACCGCGGTATTTAAGCCCACCCAAACGCCAGGCTTGACTTCCTTACCTGGGATTTTCATAAAACTAATTTCGCCCCGTAAAACGCGCTGTAATACTTCCCAGTAGTCAGAGATACGGCCAATATCAATCCAGTTGTAACTGCGATTTTGCGCGTAAAAAGGCAGGCCTTTTTCGACCAGCAATGGGAATAATTGACTGCCAATATCAAACACCACGCCAGGTGGAATGAGCGCAATCGCTTCTGGCTCAAAGAAATAAATGCCCGTGCTGGCTAGGTTGGAGCGGGCTTCTTCTGGCTTAGGCTTTTCCTGAAAAGACAGCACGCGCCCTTCCTCATCGGTCTCCACAACGCCGTAATTCACGACCTCGCTGTCAGGCACCGCCATGGTCACAATGCTCACCATGGCTTTTTTCTCTTTATGCTCTTTTAGCGCTGCGCCGATATCCAAATCAATCAACGCGTCCCCACAGAGCACAATCGTTGTTTGGTCAAAAAAACCACCAAAATCTTGAATGCGGCGCATGCCTCCAGCGGAGCCCAAAGGGGATGGCTTAATCTCGCCATGGTCGTAAACACCTTCGAAGGAGTAGCCAATATCCACACCCCAGCGACTACCGTTACTAAAATAGTGTTCAATTTTTCGGTAAGAGTGCGCGACGTTTACCATGATTTCATGCACGCCATGACGCGCTAAATGTTCGATCAAGTACTCCATCACGGGCTTACCTAAAATAGGAATCATGGGCTTAGGCATGTCTTTGGTCAGTGGACGCACGCGTGTGCCTTGTCCAGCGGCAAGAATCATGCCTTTTAGTTGCTGTGTCATTTGGTTTGTTTCCGGGTCATTTTTTAAAAGGCTTTATCGACCTTATGCTCGTCCATAGGAGTCATCAAAACGCTCAATATCGTCTTCCCCTAAATAGCTGCCAGATTGCACCTCGATGATTTCTAGCGGGATTTTTCCAGTATTTTCTAGCCTGTGCTTGATGCCAAGCGGAATATAGGTGGACTCATTTTCTGTGACGACATAGCTGGTTTCGTCACGTGTGACCTTGGCTGTGCCTTTCACAACGATCCAGTGTTCGGCGCGATGATGATGCAATTGCAATGAGAGCTTGGCGCCTGGCTTGACCATAATGCGTTTGACTTGAAAGCGATCTGCGGCATCAATGCTGTCATACCAACCCCATGGACGATAGACTTTACGATGCAAGGATCCTTCTACTCGGCCCTGCTGTTTTAACTGATCAACAATTTTCTTCACATCTTGCGTTTTACTCTTGTGGACAACAAGCACGGCATCTGCAGTTTCTACGACGACTAAATCACTCACCCCAACGCAGGCCACTAATCGGCTCGCAGAAAATGCTAATGTATCTTTGCAATCTGTTAATAACACATCACCTTGCACCGCATTGCCGGCATTATCTTTATCTAACGCTTGCCATAAGGAATCCCATGCACCCACATCAGACCAGCCCGCCGCCAGAGGAATCACGGCAGCTGAGGGTAAATTCGCTTGACCCGCAGCGATACGCTCCATCACGGCATAGTCAATCGAATCGCTAGGACAGCTCGCAAACTCAGCCTTACCCACGCGGACAAAATTCCCATCCAATTGTTCACCTTGCCAGGCTGATTTACACGCAGCCAAAATATCTGGTCGACAATTTTCCATGGCAGACAACCATACTGAGGCGCGCACCATAAATAGGCCACTATTCCATAAATAGTTGCCCGCATCCACATACTTTTGTGCGATGTCGCGGTCGGGCTTTTCTACAAAACGTGTTAACTCAAAAGCACTTGATTGGGCCAAGGACTCACCCGTTTGAATATATCCATAGCCAGTTTCTGGGCAATCTGGGGTAATGCCGAAGGTAACAATCATGCCCGCTGCCGCTAAACTTGCGCCCTGGCGAACGGCTGATTGAAAGGCGGCATTATCCAAAATAATATGATCGGCAGGCATCACTAACAGCACAGGATCGCCATTTACACCATCCGCCTCAAGCGCTGCTAAGGTCAGCGCTGGGGCGGTATTTCTGCCCGTTGGCTCTAAAACAATCACGCCTTCTTTGCCCATTAAGCGCAATTGCTCAGCAATCACAAAACGATACTCTTCATTGCAGACTACCATGGTTGAGGCTAATGTTAAGCCAGCGATGCCATCTAATCTGCGAACCGTGCCTTGCAACAAAGAGTCCTCACCAAACAATGGGAGCAACTGCTTGGGATATTTTTCTCGCGACATGGGCCAGAGCCTAGTTCCTGATCCGCCAGACAAAATGACGGGTTGGACTTTTAAATCTTCAGCGATGTTGGACATATCAATCATTCTCTTCAATATTGAATCAGGAAGGGCTCATCATTGCCGTCACGTCAATGCATTTGACGCTACAAGGGTAGGCAAGAATAAATTGACTCCGCTTGGATAGTCAAATCAAATATATATATGTCAGCAATTATCTTGAAGCGATGCGTCTATTTTAAGCAACCCCTAAAAATTAAAAAATACCGCTAAAAGCTTATAGCAACCTGCAATCCCAAAGGATTGGCTTTGTTTTTTCTAAATAGCCCAAAATAATCACATGAATTATAGTAAGATAATGATTTTATTGAAATAACTATTAAAATATCCTTGATTGTCTCGATCTCATGGATGCCATCATCTAACAACTAAAGGAGTCATCCATGGCAAGCCCCAGCAAAGCCCAAATCAGAGCAAATCGTCAAAACGCAAAACGTTCTATTGGCCCAACCTCCTCAACAGGAAAACTAAAAGTGAGTCAAAATGCGATCACCCACGGTATCTTTGCTGCCAGCCCTTTACTCCCGCATGAAAGCGCCAAGGAATTTGAAGCCTTGTGCTTAAGTGTTGCCGATGTTTATACGCCGGTAGATGCCATCGCTGCGAGCTTAGTCGAGCGCATCATCTTGGCGATCTGGCGCCAAAAAAGATTGCGCATTGCTGAAGCGGCTAAGTTAGCAATGTCTACAAGCCCAGAAATGATGATTCGAGAAATTAATGATCTCCTCGATCTATCATTTTCTCAGCGCTTAGATGCGAATAGTATTTCTGAAGCGCAAGAGCAAACCTTCGTTTACTGTACACAATTACTCGCAGAATTTGAGGGGCTTGACATCCAAGCCCTGCCCGCAAACCTCGCACGGGTCTTTGATAAAATCCCGAAAATTTATGGTCGCTTAAAGAAAGATTTGCAAGATTGTGACACCACAGCTGACGTGTTCATGGCATCGCCGGAAAAGATGATTGAATCGGTAGAAAAAACGAAAAAATATGCATCAAAATATCTGCTAGATAATGAGATCAACCACAGAGCTTACAACATTGCACAGCAGATGAAACTTGCCAAGCTGATTCCTGAGGGTAAAAGCGTTGATTTCTTAAGTAAGTACCAGGTCCAACTTGACACCGACCTCTACCGTGCCATTGAAGCATTCAAGAAACACATGACCTGGCGTGCAGAAAATCTAGAAATAGAGGTGCGTGAGGCATAAATGCGCACGGTATATGGTTATGCCAATGCTATCTATTCCACGCACATGACCAAGCGACTAAGTGCAGAGTGAAAGGATACGTTACCGTCGTGACCTTAAAATAGCTAGCCACTATTTATGTCAGCAAATCCATGTCCTGGGCCTTGTTGGCCGCTTGCAACCTATTCTCAACCCCTAGTTTAGAAATCGCGTTGTGGACATGATTTTTAATGGTATTCACACTCACATACAAGATGTCAGCAATTTCTGGGTTGGTTTTTCCTGAATAGACCCAACGCAATACTTCAATTTCACGTGGGGATATTAACTGCTTTTCAGTTTGCACATTTTTAACTAAGGTTTCAAAGCCCTGCTCAGTCTCAACAGGTTTATTTAAAGACTTACTTCTATTATTCATCACCCGTAAAAATGCATGATGCATTTGCGGCACCAATAATTGTAAAATATAAGCGTGTCTTGGGTTGGGCTCGCCGACTATCCGAGAGAAACTAAAAAAGGTCATCACATCGCCTTCTTTGTTAGAAACGCCATGGGCGGCGATATTCCTAAGTTCCAATTGTTTTAGTACTTCTTCGCTTTCTACAAATGGCACCCGATAATGACCATAGTCAACTTTATCAAGGGCATGAGAAATCAATATGGGGCATAGATCTTTTTTCCAAGCATCAACCACACGATTAACGATTCCACCATCATAGCCAGTAGCGAATCTTACATGCTGGTCACTCACATAACGAGTGCTGACAAAACTTTCAAAATGCAGTTGGGATTGATTTTTTAGACTGACGCCGCAAATCAACACTTCATGAGGGATTAAGGTTTGCAATGAACCTTGCAACCATGAGAAAAATTGCTCGCGTCTGTAAACCCGCAGAGACTCTTCAAAAACATCCAAAAGCAATACGGATTCTTCTTCAGTTAACGCTGATTGATCGTTTGCCATGAATCTTTAACAAGTTAAAAATATCTTTGAGATTGTAAGAACCAAGTGTTACTTAAGCGTGATGTTTTTATTGCAGAATAATTTCACTTTTATATTAATAGGGCTAGTTCTGATGAAGAGAGTTAAATTGTTCGTGGTTCGCCAAGCTCACCACGAGTCGAATAATCTCACTAAGAACAGCAGAAATGTCATCCGCTTGTCATGTTAATCAGCTATTTTAATTAGCTATGAAAATTACATTTCAGCAAACCATAAAATTGATTAGAGAATCGATTAGTACCTTTTTGATGATGGCGACGCTCATGCCAATTATAGCGCCATCAATCGCACAGGCTGATATTTATATGCATCAAGATACCAGTGAGCAGATTGTGCTGACTAATTTACTCACCGATTCAGAGCGCACAAATCAACGTGTTGGATATGAACTGCTGATTGAAAATGACATACGCTCGCCAAGTAAGTCTGAAAATAGCCAAGCAACAAATAATCACAGTAATAATGGTTTGACAAGACAACAAGTGAGCGAAATAGTGGCTAGCGCTTCTTCACAAACATTGATTGATCCTGCCTTAATACATGCAGTCATCCGAGTCGAGTCAAATTACAACACTAGGGCTGTGTCACGGCGTGGCGCGCAGGGTTTGATGCAATTAATGCCAAGTACGGCAGGGCGTTTTAATGTGACCAACCCCTATGACCCCGCACAAAATGTGTTGGCCGGAGCTCAATATTTGCGTGAGCTTCACACTCTATTTAACGGCAATATGCCCTTGATCTTAGCTGCTTACAACGCGGGCCCTAAGGCAGTGAGTAAGTACCACATGCGAATTCCACCCTTTGTGGAAACACGATTGTATGTGCCCAAAGTATTAGCTGTTTATAGACGAATACGCTCTGAAAGAATTTATTAGCGGGCTTTTCTTTTATCAAGCGCGGTTGGTATCGAACTAAAGGAAGTAATCGACGCTTCGCAATAAGCCAGCATGAACCACAACATGATGATTACAATATTTAATTTTAATTTTTTAAGTAGCGGTCACATCTGGCAAAAATTTAATGTGTTGAATCTCAACTAAAACGCCAAGAAACTCAGTCCCTCGATGATATTTAGATATAATTGTTAAAAATATCTAATAAGACCTATGTTCACATCAACACTCCAAGACAGAATAAAACTGGCACTCGAGATGTCAGGACGATCTAAGACCGACCTTTGGAAGGGGTGTGGGGTAAGTTCTGGCACCGTCACCGCTTGGTTTAAAGGCCCAAATCAAACCATTAGCGGGATTAACTTGATGAATGCCTGTAAAATTCTTGGCGTGAATCCAGAGTGGTTAGCAACGGGCTTGGGCGAAATGCAAACAGACATTCACCATTTATATAACGAACGTATTGTAAAGTTCGAATCCTTTAAAACAAGTTATAAAGAATCCTCTATAGAGATTTGTAACGTAGATACCCACGAACCCATCAAAAGCATTAACTTCGATGTCGATTGGATTCAATCAAGATTACCCAATCATTCATTAGAAGATTTGAATATTGTTTTTGTGACTAATGACTCTATGTTACCTACTTTTAAAGCAGGTGACTTTGTGATTGTGGATTCAAGTATTCATTGTTTTAAAAATGATGGGATTTATCTAATAGAAAGCAGTGCTGGCATTTTTATCAAAAGAATTCATAAAAACATGGATGGAAGCCTTCTGATTAAATCAGACAACAGTACCTTCGGCTCAGAAACAATATTTGAACATCAATTATCCGATTTCAAAATCATTGGCAAGGCTAATCTTTCTTGGCCTGAAAAATCATTTAACTAACAAAAAAATTTACTTGTAAATCTCATTTAATCGAGATATATTATATTTAATTCTCACTTTATTGAGATATAAACATAATATAAGGAAGCTAAAAAATGAGGGACTATGAGTGGGCAACGGTGGCATGTGAAGGCGCTTCTTATGATGTCTGTATCTGTATGACCTTTGATTATGTGGATGAGATAAGACCTGTGGATAGTGAGATCAATATTATTGAGCTCATGGATAGGAAGACTATTGCTTGGATGTATGAACAAGCGATGGAAGAGATTAATACGAATTTGAATGGAGCTCATTTCAAAGATATGTCTCGGCTATCGTATTTGATTGATGAGGGTATTGAAGGTCCTGTTCTAGATGACAAGGCAGCTTGAGGTGGAGGGAGATAATGATGCATTACACAGAGTTAAGACAAATTAACGTCAATGACTATATCGAGCGTAAGAATGGCTTAGCTTACCTGTCATGGTCTTGGGCAGTAGATCAGTTATTGCAACTTGATGAGGGTGCTAGTTGGGAATATGCAGAGCCTCGAGCGTTTGGAGAAACCATGATGGTGTTTTGTACGGTGCATGCCTTTGGTAAATCTAGAACAGCGCAGTTACCTGTGATGGACTTTAGGAATAAAGCTATACACAACCCAGATGCCTTCTCAGTCAACACTGCCATGCAACGATGCTTAGCCAAAGCGATCTCACTCCATGGACTGGGGATGTATATCTATGCGGGCGAAGATTTGCCCATGGTGGAGATGAAAGAGAGCGAGACTAAAGAAGCAAAGACAGACAAAAAGATCAAAGCACCCAAGCAATCGATCACGCCAACGGCAGGCGCACTAGAAGCATATAGTACAGATGAGAAAGACCTATTGAATAGAATCGCAGAGGAAGTGACCGAGCTCGTTCAACTAGAAGAATTAAGACTCGCGCATGAGCGCTGCGAGATGTTAGAGAACGATGAGAAGGTCGCGCTGTGGAGCTT
>JBBAON010000007.1:17268-109145 GCA_040401435.1 Candidatus Methylopumilus sp. | reverse complement strand
TGGCGGAAGAGGTGAGATTCGAACTCACGGTGGGCGTGAACCCACGACAGTTTTCAAGACTGTAGCATTAAACCGCTCTGCCACTCTTCCGTCTTTATCAGTCGCTAAGAAACAACTGAGGCGCATTATAACACCAGTTTTTAGTCGTCGGCTATATCTGAATCAGGAAAAAGTACGTCCGTATACCCAAAATTTGTCAAATCTTGAATTCTCATAGGATACAAAATGCCGTCTAAATGGTCGCATTCATGCTGAACAACACGGGCATGGAAGCCGCTAACCAGTCTATCAATTGGATGCCCGTATTGATCAAAGCCTTTGTAATGCAAACGCGTATATCGCGGCACAATGCCGCGCATACCTGGAACCGACAAACACCCTTCCCAACCCTTATCCATTTCTTCACCTACGGGACTCAGAACTGGATTAATAAGAACGGTATATGGCACCTGATCTGCATCTGGATATCGCGGATTACTACCTACGCCAAATATTACCACGCGCAAGCTTACGCCAATTTGCGGCGCTGCAATGCCAGCCCCGTTCATATTTGACATGGTGTCCTGCATATCTTGAATTAGGGCATGCAAAGCGGGCGTATCAAATTGCCCAATAGGCTCAGCCTTGGTCAACAACAACGATTCTCCCATACGTAATACTGGCTTAACCGCCATACAAAGCCACCACTTGCTGAATGATGACACGTACACGACCCATCGTGAGATGGAGTAAATCACTCATTTCTTCATACTTGATTGCATGTAGACTGTCTCCACGACCTGCAGCATGGTTAGCTACTGGGCAAATGGCCGCATAACGTATTTCAAGCTCACGTGCTAAAGCAGCCTCCGGCATACCTGTCATTCCCACCATGGTTGCTCCATCACGGTCAAAACGATTAATTTCAGCAGCCGTTTCTAGTCTTGGACCTTGAGAAGTTGCATAAACTCCACCATCCACCAATTGCTCTCCGACCAAAGCCGCCGCTTTTAAACATAATGCACGTAATGCATCATCGTAAGGAAGCGTAAAGTCGATGTGTTTAACCTGGTTAAAGCCATTTTCGCTCATGCCATCAAAATAAGTAGTTTTACGACTATGCGTGTAATCAATTAATTGGCTAGGCAATGCAATAGAACCTGGACCAAGCGTATCCGCAATGCCGCCAACAGTTGCAATCGCGACAATGTTTTTCACACCTTGCGCATGGAGCGCCCAAAGGTTGGCGCGGTAATTAATCATATGCGGAGCAATAGTGTGGCCGTTGCCGTGCCTTGGCAAAAATACAACGGGCTTCCCTGCGATTTCTCCAAATGTTAATGGCCCAGAAGCCTCACCATAAGGCGTACGAACAATCTGGCGACGTCCTATTTGAAAGTCAGTTAATGCTGCTAAACCTGTGCCTCCGATAATGCCTAACATACTCAACCTAAATAAGATAAATTAATGGCATCAATTGTAGCGCAATCCCTAAAGATGCTTAGTAATTTTAAAGTCCACTTTGCAATTTTATAGCTCAGATTTTTGTGGCATACTCCGAATACATGATAAATACACAATCTACTGTAAAAGCAAGCCTCAACATGGCAGCTTCACATTACGAAAATTTCCCTGTTGCTTCATTTTTGCTCCCAAAAAGCCTACGCGAACCCGTTGCTTTAATTTATGCTTTTGCTAGACAAGCAGATGACTTTGCTGACGAAGGTGATCTTCATCCAGAACAAAGACTTTCCCTGTTAAATGCATTTAAAGCTGAAGTTGATCGCATCCAAAAAAATAGCCTCCCTAACACCGAGTTATTCATCGCGCTTCAAGCACAGATTCATCAACACAAGTTGCCTTTAGAACCTTTTTACGACTTACTTAATGCCTTTAGCCAAGATGTCACGAAAACACGCTACCAAGACTTTGGTGAGGTAATGAGTTATTGTAGGCAGTCAGCCAATCCTGTCGGCAGGCTAATGTTGGCATTGTATAAAGCTGATAGCGAAACAAATATCGGTATGGCGGATGCGATTTGTAGCGCTTTGCAGCTGATTAACTTCCTACAAGATATTGCTATCGATATCCAAAAAGATCGCATTTATTTACCGCAAAACGAACTACAAAAGTACAAGATCACGGAAGATCAAATTATTCGTGGAGACAGCACTGGCACATGGAGCCTTATGATGGAGTTTCAAATCAATCGCGCCCGCAAATTACTCCAAGCAGGTGCGCCACTTGGCCTGGTTTTACCAGGTCGTATTGGACTTGAAATGCGTATGATTATTGCTGGTGGTGAGCGGATATTAAAAAAACTTCATCAGGCACACGGCAACATCTTTGATTACAGACCGAAACTCACTAAAAAAGATTGGCTTTACATGACCTATCGCGCAATTAGAAAACAATAGAGTCGAGTTAACGAAATGACACCAAAAGAGTACTGTCAAGACAAAGCAGCTAGGAGCGGATCTAGCTTTTATTACAGCTTTTTGTTTCTCCCAAAAGAGAAGCGTGAAGCCATTACTGCGCTATATGCGTTTTGCCGAGAAGTAGATGATGTGGTCGACGAGTGTAAAGAGGCCTCCGTTGCTCGTATTAAGCTCGCTTGGTGGCGCAATGAGATACATGGATTATATCTTGGCAATCCTCAGCACCCAGTTACCAAGGCGCTTTTAGACGCTATTAATACTTACCATCTAGATCAAGAACATTTCATTGAGATTATTGATGGCATGGAAATGGATCTCGATCAAAGTCGTTATGCTGATTTCAAGCAGCTTCAACTTTACTGCTATCGTGTGGCCAGCGTGGTGGGCTTGTTATCCGTTCAAATTTTCGGCTTCAATAATCGCAAAACGCTTAAATATGCCCATGACCTAGGCATGGCTTTTCAACTCACCAATATCATTCGTGATGTCGGCGAGGATGCACGTCGTAACCGCATCTATTTACCGACGGATGAGTTAGCTAAATTCGCCGTTAAAGAGTCCGACATTCTGCATGGCCATCTATCTGAAAATCTTCAAAAGCTTTTAGATTTTCAAATTGAACGTGCTGAAGGCTTTTACGATCGGGCATTAAAAGCTTTACCCACCGAGGATAAAAAGCAACAACGCACAGGCTTAATCATGGCAGCGATTTACCGTACCTTACTCCGTGAAATTAAAACGAGCGGCTCCCAACAAGTGCTAAATGCACGTATCTCACTTACACCGCTTAGAAAGCTCTACTTAGCTTGGTCAACATGGATGTTCCACTAAAAAAGGTTGCGATTATTGGTGGCGGCTTAGCAGGTCTAAGTGCCGCCACAAAACTTGCTGAGGCAGGGGTTGATGTTACCTTGTTTGAAGCGGCACCTCAGCTAGGCGGACGAGCCCGTGCAGTTGTTTGGAAAGATCAACGCCTTGATAACGGTCAGCACATTCTACTAGGCGCATATCAGAAAACACTTGAATTAATAGCCTCCGTTGGCGTTGATGAAAGTCATGTTTTACTGAGATTACCGCTGACGCTGAATATGCACGGCGCATTTACATTAAAAGCTAAAAACTTTCCCGCCCCATTTCATTTATTGTTTGGCCTATTATCTGCCACAGGCTTAAACTGGGATGAGCGCTTTGCCGCCATTCATTTCTTTCTATGGCTTAAAGCTAAACGCTTTAAACTCACCCAAGATGAATCATTACTAAGTTTACTCACCCGAAAAAACCAACCTGCGAGATTGATTAAATGGCTTTGGGAACCGCTATGCTTGGCTGCCCTCAACACACCAATCGCCACAGCAAGCGCCCAAACTTATCTGAACGTGCTTAAAGATAGTTTTAATCAAAGCAAGACCGACAGCGACCTACTTTTACCAAAAGTCGATTTATCAGCCCTTCTGTCTCAGCCTATAACTGAATACATTCAGAAAAATGGCGGAAAAATAAAATTAAACACCACCGTATGTGATATTGAACAAACAGCGAATGGATTTAGGCTGGACATTGCTACCAATGAAGTCGTTGAATATAGTCACTTAGTGATTGCAACTTCGCCGCATCATTTGCAATCCATTATCTCTCAACTTGATATCGCGACAGATACTGCATTTGACTATCAGCCGATTTATACCGTTTATATTCAATACCCAAGCCATATCAAACTGCCCAATGTGATGACAGGCTTTACTCAAGGAATGACGCAATGGGCATTTGACCGGGGTCAACTTTGCGGTCAAGCAGGATTAATCGCTGTGATTATAAGCGCAGTAGGTGCTCATCAGTCACTATCACATCACGAATTAGCAGCTGCAGTAATTAATGAGCTCGCAGCAGCTTTCGCTTATTTACCAAGACCAGAATGGCATAAAGTCATCGCCGAAAAACGTGCAACCTTTGCGTGCACCGCTGAATTAAAACGCCCCTCTCAAGAAACAGGGACTAAAAATCTCTACCTAGCTGGCGACTATACCAAAGGGGACTATCCAGCGACGATAGAGGGCGCTCTTCGGAGCGGAGTATCCGCCGCCCAATTAGTGCTGCAGTCTTGAGACAATCTCATCTAATTTTTATGTTAGCCATTAAACAAGCATTATGAAAACTTACCAAATGCCTCTTCAACACCTTAAAGACCGCGTGATTATTGTCACTGGCGCAGGTCAGGGTCTTGGTCAAATCGCCGCGATTACGTTTGCCAAACAAGGTGCCACCGTTATTTTAATTGGAAGAACTCAAGCAAAATTAGAAGCAACATACGATGCCATTCAAGCGCAAGGCTTACCAGAAGCGCTCATTTTTCCTATGGATTTAAACAAAGCCACAGAAGATGACTTTAAGGCCATGGCGGAAGGCATCTACCAACAGTTAGGACGTTTAGATGGTATTTTGCACAATGCGACCGATTTTAATAATTTATGTCCGCTAGAAATTCAGACAGTAGATCAGTTTGAAGAAATGTTTCGCGTCAACACGATTGCACCATTCGCGCTGACTAAAGCATGCTTGCCGCTTTTAGACCATGCAACACAGGCATCCGTGATTTTCACGTCTAACAGCTCAGCCCAATCACCAAAAGCATACTGGGGTAGCCACGGCATCACCAAGGTCGCAACGGACTTTATGATGCAACTGTGGTCACAAGAGTTAGAAAATCGTCCTAACATTCGCTTTAATAGCATTGTGCCAGGCGCATTACAGAGTCCTCAGCGTAAAAAGACGCATCCTGGTGAGGTGCACAGTCAACTTCCAAGCTTGGAAAGCGCTATGCCGCTTTATTTGTACCTCATGGGCGACGACAGCATCGGCGTTACAGGTAAGATTCATCAGATATAACGTCATACGCCTGTCCTTTTTTAGCTGTATCATACGCACCATGAAAAAATACCTAATTTTTCTCCTAGTACTCATCTCACAACAAGCCATTGCAGCAAGGCCATTTGTTACCGATGATGCAAGGCTCACTACTGCTGGCAGTTGCCAAGTCGAAACTTGGACACGCGTATATCAACATAGCCATGAACTATGGGCATTGCCTGCGTGTAATCCATGGGGGAACTTCGAGTTAACATTTGGTGGTTCTTTAGCAAAAGTAGACGGTCAAAGTAATATGCTTGATTCCGCATTTCAGGCAAAAACGTTATTTAAAGAGTTAAAAGCGAACGACTGGGGAATTGGCATGGCGCTTGGCATTATTAATCACAGCGATCTTAAACCAGGGCCTAATCAGTACGGTAATACTTATGGCTATATTCCAGCCTCTTTATCACTTTGGGATGACAAAATAGTTCTACATAGCAATATTGGTTTACTACATGACAAGGAAAGTAAGCGAAATAATATGACATGGGGCTTGGGGAGTGAAATTAAACTCAAGCCTAATTTACTTGGCATCACTGAGATCTATGGTGACGATAAAAGCAATCCATATATTCAAGTAGGTTTTCGCTACTCTGTGATTCCAAACCTATTTCAGATTGACAGCACTTACGGTCAACAAATCAATGGGCATGAAGAACTCAAATGGATATCATTTGGCGTGAGATATACGCCAGAAAAGCTTTTTTAACTTAAAGCTCTCGCACCTTATTTAAGGCCTGCTCAAGCCTATCAACACCAAACACTTGCATGCCTTTAATCGGCTGTTTAGGCGCATTCGCTTTTGGCACGATGGAATGCGTAAACCCTAGCTTGGCGGCTTCTTTTAAACGCTCTTGCCCGCGTTGCACAGGGCGCACTTCTCCGGCCAATCCAACCTCACCAAAAACAATCAGTTTGCTATTTAATGCCTTGTTTTTTAATGAAGAAAAAATCGATAATAGTACTGCCAAATCTACTGCTGGCTCACTAATTTTTACCCCACCCACTGCGTTCACAAAGACGTCTTGATCAAAGCATGCGACGCCTGCATGTCTATGCAATACCGCCAATAACATTGCCAAACGATTTTGTTCTAGGCCTACACATAAACGCTTAGGGTTGGGCGCGTGTGCCTCATCCACCAAGGCCTGCACCTCAACTAATAAAGGACGTGTGCCCTCTTGCGTCACGGTAATGCAAGAGCCTGCCACTTCTTCAGCATGATGCGATAAGAACAACGCAGACGGATTACTAACTTCACGCAAACCTTTTTCAGTCATGGCGAATACGCCAAGCTCGTTCACAGCACCAAAGCGGTTTTTAAATGCCCGAATTAATCTAAAGCTTGAATTAGGATCACCCTCAAAATATAGAACTGTATCGACAATATGCTCAAGCACGCGCGGCCCTGCAAGCGAGCCCTCTTTGGTGACATGCCCTACCAATATCACACTGATACCCAGCTGCTTGGCAGCGCGGGTTAATTGCGCTGAGCATTCGCGCACTTGCGCTACCGAACCTGGTGCTGATTGCAAAGCTTCTGAGTAAACCGTTTGAATAGAGTCAATCACCGCAACATTAGGTTTGTGAGTCTGTAAAGTGGCGACAATTTTTTCAAGATTAATTTCAGCGAGCAAATCTAAAGGTGAGGCATCTAGGCCTAAGCGTTTTGCACGCATCGCAATTTGCTGCGCAGACTCTTCACCACTGATATAGAGCGTTTTGCTTTTATTGCCTAAATGACAAAGCGTTTGAAGTAATAAGGTGGATTTACCAATCCCTGGGTCGCCGCCAATGAGCACTACACCGCCAGGCACGAGGCCACCGCCCAGCACACGGTCAAACTCAGCAATACCAGTGGCTTGACGTGGGGTTTCTGCCGCTTCCACCTCTTGTAACTTTTGGATCGTGCTTGCCTCGGCCAAAGGGGCGAAACGGCTTGCACTTGAAGCTTCAGCAATAGATTCAACCAAGGTATTCCATGCCATACAGCTTGGGCATTGGCCTTGCCACTTAGATGATTGTCCACCGCACTCAGTACAGCTATAAACGGTTTTTGCTTTAGCCATTATTCAATCGTCTTAAGCGGTACCCGAGGTGCAACGGCACAAAGCAACTCATAACTTATCGTGCCAGCCGCATGGGCTACATCATCGACAGGGACTTGATTACCCCACATCTCAACTTTAGTAGCAATGTCAGCTTCTGGAATAAGAGTAATATCTACAAATAGCATGTCCATAGAAACACGCCCGAGAGTGTGCGTAAGCTTACCAGCCACAGCGATTGGTGTGCCATTTGGTGCATGACGCGGATAGCCATCAGCATAACCACACGCAACAACTCCTATGCGTGTTTTTTGAGTGGCAGTGAAGGAATGCCCATAGCCAAGGCTTTCTCCTGTTTCGAGTGTCTGCACAGAGATAATCTCTCCAGTGAGTTGCATGACTGGTTTTAAATCAAATTGAGCAGCAGACGCTTCACCAATAGGGGATGTGCCATAGAGCATAATTCCTGCGCGTACCCAATCAGCATGGGCTTCAGCGAATCTTAACAAAGCAGCTGAATTAGCGTGCGACTTAGGATGCTCGTGGTTTTGAGTTAACTGCTTAAAGACTGCCAATGGTTTTGCAATGCCAAGCGATTCATCTGCAGTCGCAAAATGCTCCATCAAAGTGATGTCCGCCACGTTTTTACAGTTTTTGAGTTTTACCATTATCAACTCAAAATCCTGCGGCTTAAAACCAAGGCGATTCATGCCTGTATTAATTTTAAGATGGATCGCAATAGGTATAGATATGTTGACGCTTTCAAGTATTTCCACTTGCTTGTGAGAGTGCACAACGATGTCGATAGCATATTCAGAAATGGCTGGCAGTTCATCTGCAGAAAAAAAGCCTTCGAGCATCAAAATGGTTTGTTTGTAACCTGCCGCTCTTAACGTTAAAGCCTCATCTAAGCCAAGAATAGCAAAGCCATGAGCAGCTTTTAAGCCTTTAGCCGCATTGAGTAAACCGTGTCCATAACCATTGGCTTTAATTACCGCCATCACTTTTGAGTGTGGCGCTTTCGATTGAGCGATGGCTAAATTGTGTTGTAAAGCACTAAGACTAATGGTGGCTTGTAATGGACGCATAGTAGTGATTAGTAATCGTCACCCATGTGTGCATTGCCAGATGAGAAATTCTCAAAGCGAGTGTGTTGACCCAAGAAGGTTAAGCGAACACGACCAATTGGACCGTTACGCTGTTTAGCGATGATAATTTCAGCTGTTCCTTTATATTCAGAATCAGGGTTATATACCTCATCACGATAGATAAATAAGATTAAGTCGGCATCTTGCTCAATCGCACCAGACTCTCGTAAGTCAGACATCACCGGGCGTTTATCAGGACGTTGCTCGACACTTCGATTCAACTGTGAAAGCGCTACCACTGGAACATCAAGCTCTTTAGCAAGTGATTTAAGTGAACGTGAAATTTCAGAAATCTCAGTTGCACGATTTTCACTCACCCGCCCTGAAGTGCCTGACATTAATTGCAAGTAGTCGACGACGATTAAGCCTAAGCCACCTGTTTGTCTATGCAAACGACGTGCACGTGCACGGACGTCGAATGAACTTAAGCCTGCACCTTCATCAATAAATATAGGGGCATCATTAAGCTTACCAAGAGCCGTGGTCAGACGCGCCCAATCTTCATCTTCCAAATTTCCGTTACGCATACGGTGTTGATCCAAGCGCCCTACGGAACCAATCATACGGGTAGCTAACTGTGTTGCACCCATTTCCATAGAAAACACCGCCACTGCTTTTTTAGTATCTAGCGCGACGTTTTCAGCAACATTGAGTGAGAATGCCGTTTTACCCATAGAGGGACGCCCAGCAACGATAATCAAATCACCAGGCTGAAAGCCTGATGTGCGCTCATCCAAATCATCAAATCCTGTTGGAACACCGGTAACGCTGCCTTGATTTTCCCGTTGATATAAGAAATCGATACGGTCAGCGACTTGCGGGAGAAGGCTTTGAATATTGACAAACCCTTGTGAGCCTCGATTACCGCTTTCGGCAATTTTAAAAATTTTAGCTTCTGCTTCATCTAATAATTGCTGAGCATCTCGCCCTTGTGGGTTATATGCGCTTTCGGCAATTCCTGACCCCACTTCCACCAACTTACGCATTATCGAACGCTCACGCACGATTTCAGCATAGCGGCGGATATTGGCAGCAGTTGGAGTGTTTTGCGCCAAAGCACCAAGATAAGCAATTCCACCTATGCTGGATAACTCAGCGGTATTTTCTAGTGACTCAGCAACTGTCACAATATCTGCAGGGCGATTTTGCTCAATCAACTTAGCAATATGGGTATATATTAAACGATGGTCATGACGATAAAAGTCAGACTGATTAAGCACATCCGCAATCTTATCAAGCGCCTCATTCTCAAGCAGCAAACCACCGAGCACGGACTGCTCTGCTTCTACCGAGTTAGGAGGGAGTTTTAATAATTCTAGTGAGTCTTCAGCCATAACATCATTATAAACTGAAACATGGATTCTTAAGACTGCCCCAAAAACAAAAAATGGGGAATAAAAAAGGCTACCGAAGTAGCCTTTCAGGATTAAGAAATTAGCTTAATTTTTAGCTTATGCTTCACCCAATACTGACACAGTAATATCAACTACTACGTCATGGTGCAATGCAATACTCACAGCATGATCACCAACAGCCTTCAATGGACCAACTGGTAAACGAACTTCTGATTTAACCACTTCAAAGCCAGCAGCAGTCAGGGCTTCAGCGATGTCACCATTGCCCACTGAACCAAATAGACGACCGTCAACACCAGCTTTTTGAGTGACTTGCAGCAAGTAACCAGCAAGTTTTTCGCCACGTTTAGCAGCTGCAGCGAGCAAGTCAGCTTGTTGTTTTTCAAGAATCGCACGGCGCTCAGCAAATTCAGCTTTGTTAGCTTCAGTTGCACGTTTTGCTTTGCCTTGTGGGATCAAAAAGTTACGACCGTAACCATCTTTAACTTTAACGATATCGCCAAGGTTACCCAAGTTCACTACTTTTTCTAATAAGATAATTTGCATGGTTTTCCCCTTAGTGCTTGTCAGTATATGGCATCAAAGCTAGGAAACGCGCGCGTTTCACAGCTGATGTCAACTGACGTTGGTATTTTGCTTTTGTACCTGTAATACGTGCAGGAATAATCTTGCCGTTTTCTGTAATGAAATCTTTTAACAGATCAACATCTTTGTAATCTACTTCTTTAATGCCCTCTGCTGAAAAACGGCAGTAGCGGCGGCGTTTAAACATATCACGTGCCATGTTAGTAATCCTTTAAATATTGATTAAGGTATTTTAAATAGCCTCTAATGTAATAATGTGCATGACCAATTGTGTGCTTTTTAGGCTGCGTTTAGCAAGAAAACCAGAGGCTTTAACAAGCTCTCCAACATTAATGCTTTGTGACTTTTCTGCCATAGGTCCCATGACCATCGCATTTACATCACATTCAACCCTACGTTGCATCCCAGCTTCAACTTGTTCAGAGAGATGCCGTAAAACAAAACTCAACAACGGTATTCCTGCTGGTGTGTAGCGAAGTGTTTCAATTTGAACAACCTCACCATCAATGACTAATAAATTAGCCCCCAGCGTTGTGCGACTCACTTAAACAGCAACTGCCTCAGCAACTGGTGCAGCTTCATCTTTACCCAATACTGACTTAGACTTCTCTTCTTTCATCATTGGTGATGGAGCAACAACAGCGTCTTTAGTAGCCATTGTTAAGTGGCGCAGCACAGCATCATTAAATTTAAATGCGTGTTCAAGTTCGTCTAAAACGAATTGATTACATTCAATATTCATGAGCACGTAATGCGCTTTGTGTATTTTTTGGATTGGGTAAGCCATTTGACGACGGCCCCAGTCTTCAAGACGGTGCATAGCGCCGCCATTTGATGTCACGAGTGCGCGATAACGTTCGATCATCGCAGGCACTTGCTCGCTTTGGTCCGGATGGACGATAAATACTACTTCATAATGCCGCATGTAAACTCCTTTTGGATTAAAAGGCTCCTGCACAGCGAAACAGTGAGCCAAGGTGGAAATGTTACGATTTTATAGAAAACCTAGCGCAAATGCTAGTTTCTTTTAAATTCAATGGCTATCTGATGAATCAAGGCTGACTTGATGGAAGGACCTCCACCCCTAATTTAGGGCATGACTGATGGGTAAAAGGTGACGTTATTTTAATAAATTCATCTTGACCTACCAGCCAAGTTTTAAATGACTTGTTAGCTATGTATTCGCTAAAATAGTTATCCACAACGCCACTCAATATCCAGTCCTTAACTTCCATTTTTTCAGCATAATTAATCGGTATCGATTTAACAATTAAAAGTTGCTTTGCATTAAGCTTAGTCGCAAGCCAAGCGGCTAGACTATCTGAAGTTAAATTCCAATTCATCGGTAAATCTTTATCAGCAAGAATCATTGTTGACGGCTTCCACACCAATGTGCGATCTTGAGAATAATGCTCTGAAATCTCTAACTCGCTTGATACCATTACTAGATCCGCATTCAAGCCCGTCATCAGCAATGCATATTGATCCATTGCTAACACCGCCATTTGATGAGATGTCGCATCATCTATACCGGTTGTGACTTGCGCATCTCGCACAACATCCGCAAATACTCCACCGCCTGGCACAATAACAATTTTGCCACCACCAAACAGAATAAGGGCATCTAACCAACTTTTAAGCGCTGGCGATCCCATGAGACTGCCGCCTAACTTGATCACCCACATCAGGTTTTGTTTGCTTTCAAGCTAACATCGCCGCAAAAGCGGGCTATCAAAGCCAACATCGATGAGGCCTTATCAAGTGTTTCGCGATACTCTTTACTTAGTTCAGAATCAGCCACCACACCGCCACCCGCATAAAAGCGAATCTCATCATTCGAATAAACTGCGGTACGAATCGCAATATTAGTATCCATATTGCCATCAAAGCCAATGTAGCCAATTGCACCACAATAAAGACCACGGCGATTAGGTTCTAACTCTTCGATAATCTCCATAGAACGCAATTTAGGAGCCCCAGTAATTGATCCGCCGGGAAAGCATGCCCGCAGTAGATCAATCGATGTTTGATCTTCCGCCAATTTACCCGTCACCGTACTCACTAAATGATGGACATTTGCAAAGCTTTCCAAAGCAAATAACTTATCAGCACGCACACTACCAGTCTCACAAACCTTGCTAATATCGTTGCGTAACAAATCTACAATCATTAAGTTTTCAGCTCTGTCTTTAGGGCTATTTTGCAAATCATTTGCGTTGCTCGCATCCTCATCCGCATTATCTGAGCGAGGCCTAGTGCCTTTAATTGGACGCGTTTCGACATGATTGCCACGTACCTGCAAAAAGCGCTCAGGTGAAGCAGAGAGGACTTGCAATGGCAACTGACCATTACCCAAATTCATATAACTCATAAAAGGCGCAGGGCTAATTTCACGCAAAGCAACATAAGCAGACCAAGCATCACCTGAAGCGTTTGCAGAAAAACGCTGCGCCAAGTTTACTTGGTAACAATCGCCCTCCTGAATGTAATGCTTAACCCGATTAAAAGCCGCGCCATATTGGATGTAATCCATATTGGACTGTAATGCGGAGTTGATTTTAAATTCAGTTTGAGGTGATGTCTTAAGAGGCTCTTCAAATAGGGCGCACAGACCAAACCAATCTAATTCAGTTTGGGCACTCATGCTATGCGAAACCAAATAAGTGTGCCGCAATTGATGGTCAACCACCAACGCCCAGTCGTAAATACCCACCATCATTTGTGGCATATTTTCAGCATCTAGCGATATTGAGGGCAAATGCTCAACTCGGCGTGCCAAATCATATGCAAAGTATCCAATAGCACCGCCCTCAAATGGCAACTCTGTTTTTGCAATTTGGTAAGATATAAGTGCGTCTTTAAGGAGTTTAAATGGGTCACTTGTACTTGTGCGCTCACCAATATCATCCGTAATCACTGTATGTTCGGCATTAGTTACTAAGCGCACAAAGGGATTTGCCACCATGATGTCGTAACGACCAAACTGACTGGTTGGTTGTCCACTATCTAAAAAGACCGCCCAAGGCCAATTTGCAATTTTTGCAAAAAGCTCAGCGCTGTTAGTTTGATAGGGAATTTCGTGTTTTAACATTGCACACCTATAGACAAGCTTGCGACAGCGACTGCTGGCAGACAAACGCCTGACCAATGCGCTACTTCATTGGACGGACTAATCAAAGTCTCTACATCTAAGTAAGGTTTCTTCATTTGCTCCGCCAATGCTCGCACTAAGAATCGTCCCACTCCCGCGCCAACCAAAGGCAAATCTTGATTAATACCCAAACGACTTACGGCTTCTTGCAAGCCTGTTAGCTGGGCTTTTCTAAATTCAAAAGCCAATGCTTTCCATGCGCTGATGTCTTTACCTTCAACGTCATGGCCTACCATTCTAGCCAAGCGGCGAGCGCTTTCTAGCTGGGTTTTCCCTGTGCCATCGGCAGTATCTGACATATCATCCTCAAGCGCCAACTCAACCGTTAAGCAATATACATCGGCTGTTGTTGCAAAATGCTCAGCCGCAACATTGACCAAATGCCCATCAAAGCGCACTTTTTGACAAAGCGCCATCAATGGCGTTCGCACCACTCCAGCATAAACTAGCTCATCAAAACGCATGCGCTCTGCATCGTTAGAGCCTTTCGAGGCAACTAAGCCATCTTTGATTAAAATTAAATCAGAAGTTGTGCTGCCAATATCAATTAACAAAGCTTGCTTGATAGCTTTCGCAATTAAGCTAGCACTCGCGTGCCAATTGGCTGAGGCAATAAAATCTGCGAAGACAGGCACTTTAGATATATCCACAAGCCCTTGCTTAGCAGCATAAAAAAGAACCTCGCCTTTCAATTGGTCTGCCATGAATTGCGCTATTTGCAAAACGCCAGCACGGCGATTGGGGAAAATATCAACTAACTCGCCCGTCATGGTGATCGCGTGTCGTTGAGGAATGCTTTCTATTTGTCCAAGCGCTTTTGCCAAAGCCTGCTCTAGCTCTGCCATACCTCGCCATAGTGGACAAGGCACTTGATACACTTCATGCACCTCACCATTAGCCGAGACCAGCGCAACTTTTAAATGCGCACCGCCAACATCCCAGCCAAGGGTAGCCTCTGATTTAATTTCTGAAAACTGTGGCATTAAGTGAAATTTCAACCTTGTGATTAGCAATAGCAGGCATTGTGAACGTTTCATTATAGAGCAAGTCGAGCAGCATCTGTGCTGGATTGCACCCACAGGCTTGGTGTAAGGCTACATAAGAAGTAGTCAGTCTAGGGTTAACTTCCAGAACAAAATATTCACCCTTGTACACTATTAAATCCACGCCAACATAGCCTGCCAAACTAGGCAGGGCTTGAGCAACTTTTTGGGCAAGCCTATTAAAAGCTTCTCTATGTTCATCCATGCCGTTCATCACACCGCCATGATATGAAAACTCTTGGCCATCAATCTGAACATGCTGGCAGTTACAGCTTAATAAATAAGCTTTGCCATTTTTGCAAAGCATACAAAAGCTCGCTGCATCCCCTGCTTGAAATGGCTGAACGATATGCGAATGTTCACGGCCTGTTAACCAAACTTGCAAAGACTGCATATCTCGAAAGTAAGCCATATCGTTACAACCAGCACCATCTCTCAATTTAGCAACAAAGGGCTTAGCGACAGAATCCTCTTCCATATCTAATGGCAAGGCATTCGCAAGGTAAGTGTCTATTGTCGGAATGTAATGGGAAATAAAAGATTGGTAAGTAAGCCATTTGTCGCCTGCCAACTTAATAGCAGATGCTCCACAACCCAATATTGGCTTATTCAAACGTTCAGCGAGCCGAGTCAGCCTTTCAAGCACACCGCTTGTTTCAGGGGCAATTAATAAAACAATATCCACAACGCTAATACAACGCTCCCATATCGCCCAAACGTCTTGTTGAGTATCCACCATTAGTACTTGATGCGACTCAGTGGGCGCAGCTAGCCTTTGATCATAAGTCATTAATATTTCTATATCGGGAATTTGTGAGAAATCACGCAATACAGCATCACGCATCATCTTCCCCTCCACCAATAAGGACGAGGGGAAGGGCTCACGGTATAATCCACCACCCGTAATAAATTCGCAGATAAAAACTTTCAAATGAACATCATTCCCGTGCTGGATTTAATGAATGACCAAGTGGTCCATGCCAAGCATGGAAATCGGCACGAATACTTGCCAATCAAATCGGTATTAACTGACTCAACTGAACCGATGGCGGTCGTTCAAGCTTTGCTTGCATTATACCCATTCAAACAACTCTATATCGCTGACATCAACGCCATAGAGAAAATCGGCAATCATCAAAAGATCATTTTCGAAATAGCGAATCAATTTCCGCAATTAGAAATTTGGCTTGATGCAGGTTTTGATAACGAGGTCTCGATCAAATCCGATCTGCCTAGCAATATTTCGCCAGTATTAGGCTCTGAGAGCTTAAAAAGCATCGAACAATATCTAGCATTATCATCAGCATCTTCGAGCTGTGCCATACTCTCTTTGGATTATAGAGGTGATGAATTACAAGGCGCACAAGAATTCTTAAATGACGCAAGCTTATGGCCTAAAGGGCTTATTGTAATGACACTTAACAAAGTTGGCAGCAATACAGGGCCAGACTTATCAAAGTTATCAGCAATTAAGCAACAGTCTAACCAGTCGAATATTTATGCCGCTGGTGGTGTTCGGGATCATGATGATTTGGAAGCGCTTCAAGTACTTGGCATCAATGGCGTGCTAGTTGCAAGCGCGCTTCATAATGGCGTCCTCAGCGGTAACATATTAAACAAACTTTTCATTAAATCTTAAGGCGTAAAATAGCCCGCAAATAAAGCGGGCTATTTTGGGCATTCTTAAAGCTAAGTACAGCTTAAAAATGATTACTCCAAGTTGGCGTGAAGCGCGCGCATGCCTTCCTCAGTCAAACCTTTAGCATGAATCAACTCAGAAATTGCACCTTCCAAGAAAATCAATGTTGAAAGTTCGAATTGCGAACCCATCGGCATACCCAATGTTAGTGGGAAACTGTCTTCTTGACCCACTTGAACAACCAAGTCTGCTACATCAGCCATTGGTGAAGACTTCTTCATCGAAATCACTACCAATTTAGCGCCCACTGATTTAGCTTTCTTAACAAATGGTAGCAATGTTTCTGTGCCACCAGAACCTGAAACCAAAATTAACAAGTCACCTGACTTGATAGCTGGTGTCACTACTTCGCCAATCATGTTAACGTTGTAACCAGCGTGAACTAAACGCATTGCAAAGAAACGTGAAACTAATAATGAACGACCAGCACCACCGATAAATGTACGGCCTGCTTTATCAACCAAATCCAAAAGCTGTGCTGATTTGTTATCAGTCACAGCCAAAATGCCTGTTAATTTTTCTAAGATAAGTTTTTGATGATCCATGATATTTCCTTAATTAAATGTCTTGCCTGCAAATTCAGATATTACCAAAAAAAACCCGACACATTGCTGAGTCGGGATTTTTAAAATCTATAAACTCTTCGCCAATTGAATCAGCTCAGAATTTATCGCTAATTAAGCGTGAGCGATAGCAGTGATTTCTGCAGCAGCAGCAGCAGGATCAGCAGCACCGTAGATAGCAGCGCCAGCAACGATAATTGTTGCGCCAGCATCACGTACTTGTGCAGTTGTAGCAGCTTTAACGCCGCCAGCAACAGAGATCTCAACACCTAGATTCAAAGCAGCGATAGCAGCTAAGTCAGCAAATGGTGTTTGGCCAGCAGCTTGTTGGTCAAGACCAGTGTGAATACCGATGATGTGTGCACCTAATTTAGCTACTTCTTTAGTTTTAGCAACTTTGTCCGCAACGTTGATCAAGTCAACTTGAGCTTTTTTACCATACTTGTTAGCAACGTCGATTACACCTTTAACAGTACCGATGTCTGAAACACCCAATACAGTAACGATATCAGCGCCAGCTTTGAAGAATGGCTCAGCTTCGTAGAAACCAGCATCTGCTGTTTTCAAATCAACTAAGATTTTGTTGTTTGGGAATTTAGCACGAAGAGTTTCAAGCAATTTGATACCGTTGTGCTTAATGCATGGTGTACCAATTTCAAGAATGTCAACGTGTGGTGCAGTAGCTGTAGCTAGCGCAACTGTTGCGTCAAAGTCTAATGAATCTAATGCCATTTGTGTATGTGCCATGTTACTTTTCTCCGATTAATTATAGGTTTTACTACTTAATATATAGTGCTTTTCAGCACCAACTCAAAAAATTCCTCTTACATCTTATAGCTTAAACAATCAATGTGTCAACGCTATAAAGCTCGAAACACTAGCCATAAAAAAACAGGATTAGCATTCCGCAGATCAATTACTTATAGCTTTTCAGCAAGTGCTACTTCAAGTTTATTTTGGTCAACAACGAAACCACGAATACCTTCAGCAAGCTTTTCAGTAGCCATTGGATCTTCATTTAATGCAAAACGGAACTCTTCTTCTGTCAAGCGAGCTGGAGCTGGTTTATTAGCGCCGCCATCTTTCAAAACTTGTGTCAATGTACCTTCTGTTGCAGCCAAGTCTTGTAATAAGTTTGGTGAAACAGTTAATCGATCACAACCAGCCAAAGCAATTAACTCACCTGTGTTACGGAATGAAGCGCCCATCACTACAGTTTTGTAGCCGTGTTCTTTATAGTATTGGTAAATTGCACGCACTGAAACCACACCTGGGTCAGTTTCTTGTGTGTATTCTGTACTAGGGTTCTTAGCTTTGTACCAATCTAAGATACGACCAACGAATGGTGAAATCAAAAATACGCCAGCTTCTGCACAAGCACGTGCTTGGCCAAAGCCGAATAGCAATGTGAGGTTACATTGAACACCTTCTTTTTCGAGAATTTCGCCAGCTTTAATGCCTTCCCATGTTGATGCTAATTTGATTAGTACGCGCTCTTTGCTTACTCCAGAGTCTTGATACAACTTAATCAACTTACGACCTTTAGCCACCATTTTTTCAACATTGAATGATAAACGTGCGTCAACTTCAGTTGAGATACGGCCAGGAACAACCTTAGTGATTTCTGTACCGATTAACACAGCTAATTTATCGGCTGCATTGTCGATTTGTTCTGCTTTAGAGCCGCCTTGTGCTTTTGCATAAACAATCGCCTCATCAATCAATGATGCGTATTGTGGCAGTTGACTAGCCTTTAAAACTAATGATGGATTAGTTGTAGCATCAATTGGTTTTACACTTTTAATTGCTTCAACATCACCAGTGTCAGCCACGATCGTGGTCATAGACTTTAATTGTTCTAATAAATTAGCCATAGCGCTCTCCGAATAATTACTTAATAAAATGACAAACTAACAATAATTTTAAAGTAGTATTATACCTGAAAATTCAGGGAAACCACATCACCCAAACGTAACAAATTGTCTTAAACATAACAAATTGAGATGTTATTTCAATGCGTCGATAACCGCCTTACGATCAAAATCTGGCGCTAATAATTGAATAAAGTCATAGGCAAACTTTCGCAAATACGCATCTCGCCTTATTCCAACGTAGGTCACACTGTCGGGAAATAGATGCTTTGCATCTAAAGCCACCAGATTGGCATCACGTTCATCATTATATGCCATGCCAGCAAGCAAGCCCACGCCCAACCCTAGGCTGACATAAGTTTTAATAACGTCTGCATCAATCGCTGTGAGAACTACATTTGGCGTCAAACCCTCTTGTTCAAATACTCTGCTCACTAATGAGCCGCCTGTAAAAGCAAAGTCATAGGTAATCAGTGGATATTGCGTCAGTTTTTTTAGTGTTAGCGGCACATCCTTAATTAGTGGATGTTCCGGCGGAACCACCACGCAACGATTCCACCGATAAGCTGGTAGGCATAAAATCTTTTCATAATGACTAATCGCTTCAGTTGCTATCCCAATATCTGCCTCGCCACTTTCCACTTGCTCCGCCACTTGAGTTGGATTGCCTTGATGGATATTTAACTTAACATCAGGATATTTTTCCATAAATGCTTTGACCGCAGCAGGCAAACGATAACGGGCTTGAGTATGCGTTGTAGCGATGGTGAGCATGCCGACATCTTCATGACTAAACTCGTCTCCAACACGCTTGATATTTTCCATGTCACGCATCACACGTTCAGCAAGATCAACAATGTTTTGACCAGGCGCTGTTACCCCGGTCAGACGTTTGCCGTGACGCTGAAAAATTTGCAAATTTAGCTCCTGCTCAAGCAATTGAATCTGCTTACTCACACCAGGCTGTGAAGTATGAAGTGCATCAGCGGCTAGTGATATGTTCAAACCCTGCTTCACCACTTCACTGATGTACTTCAATTGATGTAGTTTCATTTCGCCATACCTTTATAATCAAGAGGTATATACTAAGAATAAATTGGTATAAAAACAACATATTTAATCACTTAAAATATGCGAAATTTAAAATCATGTACCAAACAATCGTTTAAGGAGTTTTCATGGACTTTGGATTCATCATCGCAGGCTTTGTTGTCGGATTTTTAGTCGGCCTAACAGGGGTGGGCGGCGGCTCGCTAATGACGCCTATTTTAATGATTTTTTTCCACATCAAGCCAGCATTGGCCGTTGGTACGGATTTACTTTATGCATCCATCACTAAATCTGTGGGTATCTTTGCACATGGCAAACTAGGTAACATTGATTGGCGTATCGTCAAACTACTTGCTGCAGGCAGCGTTCCAGCCTCATTTGCCACTATCTTTTTTCTTCGTTCAATCAACGTAGATTCCACTGAAGCAATCTCCACTATCAAGTTCAGCTTAGGAATCGCCTTAATTATTACCTCAGTTGCGGTTTTCCTTCAGACAAAACTCATGAGCCTTTTGTCGAAAGAGAGCCTGATTCCCGAAAAGTACGTTGCATCAAGTACTGTGATTCTTGGCATTGTGCTTGGGGGACTGGTAACGCTTACTTCTGTGGGCGCAGGCGCTTTGGGTGTCACCGCTCTTATTGTGCTGTACCCTCACAAAAAGATCACCACCATTGTCGGCACCGATATTGCCCATGCAGTGCCGTTAACTCTAGTGGCAGGACTAGGTCATGCTAGTCTTGGTACGGTTGATTACAGTTTACTTGGGACCTTGTTAATTGGCTCGATTCCTGGCATCTACATTGGTAGTCATTTAAGTGCAAAGGTAGCCGAGCATTGGATACGCATCGCGCTTGCCGCAATTTTGATATATGTTGGCTTTAAACTAGTTTTATATTAAGTATCATTAATAAGGCCTAGTACCAAGATAAAGCGTGAAACCAAGCGGGATTTGAATTAAAATATCGTCTATTTGAAAAATTGATTAAATATGTATAAATACGATGCCATTGACCAACAACTTGTAAATGAACGTGTCGCGCAATACCGCGACCAAACCAACCGCTACCTTGCTGGCGAACTCTCTGAAGACGAATTCCGCCCTCTACGTTTACAAAACGGGCTTTATATTCAACGCCAAGCACCGATGCTTCGCGTTGCTGTGCCTTATGGCATGTTGTCATCAAGACAATTACGTAAACTTGGCGACATCGCTAAAAAATACGACAAAGCCTACGGTCATTTCAGCACACGTCAAAACTTACAGCTTAACTGGCCTAAGCTTGAAGATGTGCCTGAAATTTTGGCTGAACTGGCTACTGTTGAAATGCACGCTATTCAGACCTCTGGCAATTGCATTCGTAACATCACCACAGATCAATTCGCTGGCGTAGCCCCTGATGAAGTGATTGATCCACGCGCGATGGCTGAAGTCATGCGTCAATGGAGCACTTTCCATCCCGAGTTCGCTTTATTGCCACGTAAATTCAAAATCGCAGTATCTGGAACCCAGCAAGATCGGGCCATCGTGCAAGCGCACGACATTGGCATGGAGTTCTACTTGGATGCCAATGGCCAAACAGCCATTAAAGTATGGGTGGGCGGTGGTTTAGGTCGCACACCAATCTTAGGAATAGTAATTCGTGAACATCTTGAGTGGCAACATGCTCTCACTTACTGCGAAGCTATTATTCGCGTATATAACGTTCACGGTCGTCGTGATAACGCCTATAAAGCACGCATTAAGATTTTAGTTAAAGCTCTTGGTATTGAAGACTTCAAACAACAAGTAGAAGCCGAATGGCTGCACCTTAAAGACAATCCAAATACAATTACTGAAACTGAACTAGCACGCGTTGGCCAACATTTTGAGGCAATGCCTTACGAAACTTTGCCATCGCACGATTCAAGCTTTGATAGTGCTATTGCTAGCAACCCAGCATTTGCTGCTTGGGCAAAACGCTGCATACACGCACACAAACAATCAGGTTACCGCGCAGTCACTTTATCACTTAAGCCCCATGGTCATGCCCCTGGCGATATTACTTCAGAACAAATGGCCGTTGTCGCTGACTTATCTGACACTTATAGCTTTGGTGAGCTACGCGCTTCACACGAACAAAACTTGATTTTAGCGGATGTAAAACTAAGCGACCTTCTCCCACTTTGGGAAAAAGCACGCGCTGCTGGTTTGGCAACGCCAAACATTGGCTTACTTACCGACATCATTTGCTGCCCAGGCGGCGACTTTTGCTCACTCGCTAACGCCAAGAGTATCCCTATCGCTGAAGCTATTCAAATGCAATTCGACAACCTCGATTACTTGCATGATATTGGAGACTTAGAACTTAATATCTCGGGCTGTATGAATGCTTGTGGTCATCATCACGTTGGTCATATTGGCATTTTGGGTGTAGATAAAGACGGCTCAGAATGGTACCAAGTCAGTATTGGCGGCAAACAAGGTAATGATGCAAGCATCGGCTCAGTAATTGGCCCATCATTCTCATCAGATGAAATGCCAGGCGTAGTTCAGCGCTTAATTGAAGTGTATATTCAAGAGCGTACTGCAGAAGAGCGCTTTATTGATACCGTGCGCCGTATCGGTATACCGCCATTCAAAGCACATGTATATGCAGACAAACAAGCTCAAGGCAAGGAGACAGCAATTGTCTAACCTTATCAAAGATAACGCTATTATTGCCGACGAATGGACGCGTGTTATACCACCAAGCTTAGGTGAAGAAACAGTTCGAAAACAGGCAGGTAAAGTGGTGCTATTTAAGCTAACAGGTGAAGAAACCTTCTCGGCTGAGCAAATTTCCGCAACGCAAATTCCAGCAGGTAAGACATTAGTGCCATTCCCTGTTTGGCGCGCACATAAAGACGCACTTGCTAGCCGTGTTAGTCAGGGCGAAATTGGCTTGCTTATTGCCACGCACGAAGCAATTGAAGACGTAATGACTGAAATAAAAGACATTAACGCTTTTGCATTAGTTGCAGTTTATGTCGAACGTTTCGCAGATGGTCGCATTTTTACCATCGGCAATCTACTCCGAACACGTTACGGCTTTAAGAATGAGTTACGCGCGGTTGGTGATGTACTTCGCGACCAATTGTTCTTCTTAAAACGGTCAGGATTTAATGGCTATTTAATTCGCGCTGATCGCTCAGCGGCAGAAGCATTGGCCAGCTTAAAAGACTTTAGCGAGCCATATCAAGGCGCAGTCGATAATGATCAACCTGCCTGGCGCAGAATAAGCCGTTAATGTTTGGTGACGTTTCCATGATACGCTCAGCCGCTAAAAATCCAGCGACTAGCCCAGAACACACTGAAGCATTAAAAGTCTCTGTGTCGCTTAAGCGCACGCAAGTATTGAGCATGCTTAAAGAAGCGACAATCAAGTTTCCGGCGATTACCTTTGCCAATAGCTTTGGCGCCGAGGATATGGTGCTGACCGACATCATTTTGCGCGAGGGACTTGAGATTGAGATTTTCTTATTGGACACAGGCCGCTTACCTGCTGAGACCTACACTTTGATGGCAGAAGCAGAGAGCACATACAGCACCAAGCTTAAAGTATATTTTCCTAAACATGAAGCGGTTGAGCAATACGTGCAAACCAAAGGCATCAATGCTTTTTACGAGAGTATTGATTTACGTAAAGCGTGTTGCTATATGCGTAAGGTAGAGCCTCTTCAACGCGCACTAGGTGGCAAACAAGCTTGGATTACTGGCATGCGA
Source organism: Candidatus Methylopumilus sp. (assembly GCA_040401435.1). Classification (GTDB taxonomy): domain Bacteria; phylum Pseudomonadota; class Gammaproteobacteria; order Burkholderiales; family Methylophilaceae; genus Methylopumilus_A. The sequence continues at coordinate 85,565 of JBBAON010000007.1, read as the reverse complement.
GCAGAGCAAGCGACAACACGGGCTAACTTGCCAGTGCAAGAGTTTGACGAAGGCAACAAGCTAGAAAAATTCAATCCGCTCAGCGATTGGACCGAACAAGAAGTGTGGGCCTATATTTGCCTTCACGAAGTACCTTATAACAAATTACATAATGCTTTCTATCCCAGTATAGGCTGCGCACCTTGCACACGTCCCGTAGCAATAGGTGAAGATGTCCGCGCTGGCCGCTGGTGGTGGGAAGACCCAACAAGTAAAGAGTGCGGGCTTCATGTTAAAAAAACGAAGTAACCATTAAACCCTATTCGAAATTAACAAGATTTAAAAATAACCAGATTTAAAAATTATTAAGTTGAAATGATGACAACAGCGAACAAAAAAACCCTCAGCCATCTGGATTGGTTAGAAGCGGAAGCGATTCACATTTTGCGTGAAGTCGCAGGCCAATGCTCAAACTCTGTATTGCTTTTCTCGGGCGGTAAAGATTCATTGTGTATCTTGCGCCTTGCAGAAAAAGCCTTCCGCCCAGGCCGCTTCCCTTTCCCGCTCATGCATATTGATACTGGTCACAACTATAAAGAAGTCATTGATTTTCGCGACCAACGTGCCGCAGAGCTTGGCGAGCGCTTAATCGTTCGCTCTGTTGAAGACTCTACGAAACGCGGTACTGTGGTTCTCAAATCAGAAGATGAATCACGCAATAAACATCAATCTGTGACCTTACTTGAAGCCATCGAAGAATTTAGTTTTGATTGTTGTATTGGCGGCGCGAGACGTGATGAAGAAAAAGCCCGAGCTAAAGAGCGCATCATGAGTTTCCGTGATGAGTTCGGCCAATGGGATCCAAAAAATCAACGCCCTGAATTATGGAATCTATACAACGCACGTTCACACAAAGGTGAGAACATTCGCGCATTCCCAATTTCTAACTGGACTGAAATGGACGTTTGGCAGTATATTGAACGTGAAAAATTAGGCCTACCAAGCATCTACTTTGCACACAAACGTGATTTAGTTATTCGCGGGGGGGCTATCGTGCCAGTTAATGTACCACTTGCTTCTGGTGAAGTAATTAACAAACCTAAATCAGGTGAAGAAATCATCAATATGGAAGTTCGTTTCCGCACAGTCGGCGACATCACTTGCACGGCCCCTGTGATTAGCGATGCAAATACCATTTCTAAAATTGTCTTAGAAACTGCAACCACCACGATTACGGAGCGCGGCGCAACTAGACTTGACGACCAAACATCCGATGCATCAATGGAACAACGCAAAAAAGAAGGCTATTTCTAATGTCAACACAAAAAAACGATAGCCTGCTTCGCTTCATGACGTGCGGTAGCGTAGATGATGGTAAAAGCACCCTCATTGGTCGCTTGCTTTTCGATACCAAAAGCATCTTAGCTGATACTCTCACACAAATTGATCACACTTCTAAAAAACGTGGTTTAGACGTTGTTGATTTATCGCTACTAACAGACGGCCTTCAAGCTGAACGCGAGCAAGGGATTACCATTGACGTGGCTTACCGTTACTTCAGCACAGGGACACGCAAATATATCATTGCAGATGCACCAGGCCATGAACAATACACACGTAATATGGTAACAGCCGCTTCAACCGCTAACCTTGCGATTATTTTGATTGATGCGCGTAAAGGAGTCCTCACACAAACACGTCGCCATTCATTTTTGGCACACTTGGTGGGCATTCCACACATCGTGGTAGCGATTAATAAAATGGACTTGGTGGATTTTGACCAAGCAACTTTTGAAAAAATTAAAGCAGATTATTTAAGCTTTGCTGAACAAATCGGCTTACAACGCGATGGTCGCGACATTCAAGTGGTGCCGCTTTCTGCATTAACTGGCGACATGTTGGTTGACCGTGGGGATGCAATGGATTGGTACCGAGGTCCAACCATGTTGGAGCTTTTAGAATCTGCCCCAGCAGCTACCTCAGAACAAAATGAGCCATTCCGCTTCCCTGTGCAATTCGTTTGCCGCCCACACGCATCAGACGACAAGGATCTCCACGACTTCCGAGGCTTCATGGGCCGTGTTGAATCTGGCGAAATCAACGTAGGTGACTCAGTAACCGTATTGCCGAACGGTTATCGCTCGAAAGTAAAAGCAATTCAATTGGGCGATGAGCAACTTCAAAGTGCAATTACAGATCAATCTGTTACGTTATTGCTAGAAGATGAAATCGACACCTCACGCGGCGACATGATTGTTAAATCAGAGCAATCACTAGAGCCCGTGAAACAAATTTCAGGTATGGTGTGCTGGCTATCTGAAACACCCCTTTCAACAGCACGCACTTATATCATCCGCCACACCACGCGCGAATCTAAAGCCAAAGTGGGCGCAATTGAATATAAAGTGGACGTGAATACGCTTGAGCAATTGGAGGCTCAAGGCCTAGTAATGAACGATATTGCCAAAATCAATTTCAAGCTCGCACAACCACTAATGGTTGATAGCTATACCAAAAACCGTGCAACTGGGGCATTCATAGTGATTGATGAATCGACCAACAACACCGTTGGTGCAGGCATGATTATTTAACAGAACTAAAACCACTGGCATTGTCTCAATGACGTGACCCGCAAAATCTATTAAAATAGGAGCTAATTAATTTAGTTGCTGAAAAAAGAAGGAAAACCAACATGACTTATGTCGTTACCGAAAATTGTATTCAATGCAAATACACAGACTGCGTAGATGTTTGCCCAGTTGATTGCTTTGTAGAAGGCCCTAACTTCTTAGCGATTAATCCTGATGAGTGTATCGACTGCACATTGTGCGTAGCTGAGTGCCCTGCTGAGGCAATTTTTGCAGAAGATGATGTCCCAGCTGACCAACAAGAATACATTGCGCTAAACGCGCGCCTTGCAGAAGTATGGCCTGTGATCTCAGCTCGTAAAGAACCAATGCCAGATGCTGACGCAATGAATGGTGCATCAGGCAAACGTGAGTTGTTAGTGGAATAGTTAATATTCGAACCAATAAAAAGGAGGCAATTACCTCCTTTTTATTATATAAACTTCTAAAATTCACCTGTCCTCAACCACAAATGACTTCGCCTTATCACTAGCCAACCCACCAAACAGAATATGGCCATTGCACAAGCCATAACAAAAGTACTCTCCCAAACCAATGAAGCAACTACCCCTGATGAAACGCTGGATAAGAACATTTGCATAAAAGCTTGGCCTGATGCAGCAGTGCCACGAATCTTTGGATGCCTATCGAGTGCGGCAATAGATAGCACAGGCATTGCCAGCGCCATACCAACATTAAATATTGCGATCGGCAATATTAGCCAAAGGGTGTGAGATAAGAAGTAACAAGCGATGACATTACCCACCACGGTAACTGACATCCACGCATACGCCCAATGAACGACTTGCTTACGGGTGTAAACGCCTGCAGCACGCTTGGCAAGGTATGAGCCTATCATCATGCCGCACACGGTCGGAACGAACATATAACCAAATTGCTGTGCGTTTAAGCCTAAGTGTTTCACCAAAAACATGGGGCTGGCGATGACGTATAAAAAGAAGCCTGCAAAGTTTGCGCTGATAGAAAACACTAAACGGAAATATTCTTTATCTGAAAAAATCATGCGGTAGTCTTTAATCACTTTCTTAACTGAAAGTGGTAAACGCTTTTCAAGTGGCATGGTTTCGGGCAAATAGCGCATGACCGCAAAGAAGGAAAAACCTGCATACAATGCCAAGAATATAAAAATAGCTTGCCAATGAATTCCGAGTAACAAGCCACCAATAATTGGTGCGATGGCTGGTGCAATCCCAAAGAGCATTTGTACAGTGGCCATCACACGCTGAGCTTGTGGGCCTTCAAACAAATCACGAATCATTGCTCTTGCCACTACATTCCCTGCCCCGCCAGATAAGCCTTGCAAGACTCTGAAAAACCATAACGTTTCGACATTTTGAGCAAAGGCACATCCAACAGAAGCGAGTAAAAATACGCCTAGGCCAATTTTAATGGTGGGAATTCGGCCAATGGAATCGGAAATTGCACCATGCATCAAGGTCATCAGGGCGTATGGCAGTAAGTAAAACGTGAGACTTTGTTGTAAAGCAACTGGCTCAGCTAGCAAATCCGAGCCCATTGCTGGAAAAGCTGGTAAATAAGTATCAATGGCGAATGGTGCAAGCGCGGCGAGACTTGCTAGCAGGACCGATAAAAATAGTGGGGAAAGTTTTGTCATTGCGTTTAGCTAGTTATATTCTTAAAAGGCTTTCAATAAAAACGCGCCAGTGATTTTTCAAAGGCGCGTTCATTTAACCACAAATGCAAGTTTATTGACTAAGGCAATGCGTGGAAGTCTTTTACACGATCATTTAATTCGCCAGCGATAATTGCTTTTGAGTTCTTATCATTGCGGAAAATAATCGGCTGAGAAGCTATCACAGGGTTACGTGAGTCTTCAATCGCTTGCGTAATCACATGATGATTAGGCGACAAGCTACATACTGGATCTGCACCTTCTGCATCGCCCGTCAGCATAAACGCTTGGCAACGACAGCCTGCCAAATCATTTTCTTTCTCAGCGCAACTTCGGCAAGGCTCTTTCATCCAGCTATCACCGCGATACTTATTGAATGCAGGCGAGTCATTCCATACCCAATCCAAACCTTTATCTTTCACATTTGGGAATTCGATATTCGGTAATACGCGCGCTGAATGGCACGGCAATACATCACCATTCGCTGTGACGATCATAAACACCTCGCCCCAACCGTTCATACACTTCTTGGGACGATCTGAAAAATAGTCTGGCACCACGAAGAAAACCTTCATCTTGCTACCCTGCTTCTCGCGGAACTCATTTGTAATGCGCTCGGCTTCATCAATTTGTTCTTTGGTTGGCATGAGTTGGCTACGGTTTACAAGTGACCAGCCGTAATACTGAGTATTAGCAAGCTCAATATAATCAGCACCCAACGCTTCTGCCATCTCTAAAATTTCACGCATATGGCCAATGTTGTAACGATGAATCACTACGTTTAGCACCATTGGGTAGCCATGATTTTTAATCATCGCAGCGACTTTTTTCTTGAGCTCAAACGTCTTAGTATTGGTGATGAAGTTGTTAATTTCTTCGGTAATGTCATGCATAGATAATTGGATGTGGTCTAAACCGCCATCCTTAAAAGCTTGAATACGCTTTTCAGTAAGGCCGACACCTGACGTAATCAGGTTGCTGTAATAACCTAGTTTTTTTGCTTCAATAACAATATCTTCAATGTCATCTCGAAGCAGAGGCTCTCCGCCTGAAATACCTAATTGCAAAGCGCCTAAACGACGTGCATCGCGCAAGGCTTGTATCCATTGCTCAGTGGTTAGCTCATTTTGCGTATGTTTATCATAATCGGTAGGGTTGTAACAAAACGCGCAATGCAGAGGACAGCGATAAGTCACTTCAGCCAACAACCAAAGCGGCTGGGTATGAGTAACATTGGCTGCAACACCATTATTTTGAGATTGAATCTCTTTTTGTACAACTGATTGACCTAGTGATGCTTGTGTCATTTGTGACTCCTAGAATGACTACTTTTAATTGATTTGGCGTAACCAAGCTTTTTCGATGGCTAATTCCAACATTCCAACGACGTCTTGATCTAGATCAGGCGCATCAGGAAATTTTGTTTTTAGTTCTGTGACAATTTCCGCAACTGCACGTTTGCCATCCACAAGATTAAGCACCTCACCTGCCCCGCCATTTAGCTTAACCATGCCTTCAGGAAATAAAATGACGAAGCAGTTTTGCGCTTCTTCCCATTGGAAACGGTGGTGCAAAGCAATTGCATAAATATCCGTATGTTGAATGCTCATCATGTTCTCAATTAATAAACAGGTTGGCGAAAGTAAGGCACACCATCTGTTGTAACGTCTGTTGAAGCTAGCATGATTGAATCCGCCATCACCCAAAGTACATTAAGTTTAAATTGCAAAATTTCTAATGCGCGCTCTTGCATTTCACGGCTCTTACCAAAATACTCAAGCGTGACTGACAACCCTTGTTCAACGTCACGACGCGCTTCTGTTAGACGTTTTTTGAAGTAGCTCAAACCATCCTCGTTAATCCAAGGGTACATGGTTGGCCATGAGCTGATTCGTTGCTGATGAATGTGCGGCGCGAATAACTCAGTAAGTGATGAACATATAGACTCTTGCCATGGGCGTTGACGCGCAAAATTGATGTAGGCATCAACCGCAAATTTAACACCTGGACTAACTAATTTTAATGAAGTTACTTGCTCACGTGTCAAACCAACAGCCTCACCTAATTGAATCCAAGCTTCGATACCGCCGACTTGTCCATCAAAGCCGTCATGATCCGTAATACGGACAATCCACTCTTTACGAACTTCTTTGTCTGGGCAATTAGAGAGGATTGCTGCGTCTTTAAGGGGTATGCCAGTTTGGTAATAAAACCGATTGGCTACCCAAGATTGCAGTTGTTCTTTACTTAATTTACCTTCATACATTGCTACGTGAATTGGATGATAAATATGGTATCCCTGACCTTTGGTACGAAGTTTTTCTTCAAACTCTTCTCGTGACCAAGGTTGATTGTTATCCGCGACTGCATTCATATTGATCTCCTAAAGAATAATGTCCATGCCGTCGTAAGCGACTTCAATACCATGTTTAGTCAGTTCTGCACGTTCAGCAGAGTCTTCTCTTAAAATAGGATTGGTATTATTGATATGAATGAGCACTTTTCTAGATGCATCGAACTCACTCAATTTCTCAATCATTCCACCTTCACCTGATTGTGGATTATGACCAATGCTACGCGCCGTTTTGGTCATCAAACCCATATCAATCATCTCTGTATTAGTCCAAAAAGTACCATCCACCATAATGCAGTCAGCTTGGCTCATCAGTGCTGGTAAATGTGGCTCAATTTCACCCAAGCCTGGTGAATACCAGCATTTTTTGCCTGTGCTAATTTCTTCGATCAAGACACCAATTGTGTCGCCTGGGTGTGGGTCATTACGATGCGGTGAATATGGAGGTGCTGCACTCTTGAGCGCAACTGCTGTGAACCTTAGGTTAGTTGCGCCAGACACTTCAAATGTTGTAGCACCGTCAGTAGCTACTTCATGATGGTTAATACCGCAGTAGTGACCAAGAATTTTGAGTAATGGATTCCCAGTGGTTAAGTCTTGATAAACCATATCAGTACAATAAATTTCACGCTTTACTTGGCCTTCACGTAACATTAACAGCCCTGTCGTGTGATCGATCTGTGCATCAATTAATACAATACCAACGATGCCACTGTCACGAACAGCGCGACCTGGTTGCAGAGGTTTGAAATCTTGAATTTGTTGGAGCACATCTGGAGATGCGTTGAAAAGCACCCAATTCATACCATCGCTACTTACGCAAATTGATGATTGCGTCCTTTTAGTTGCTTTGATAGTACCTTTACGCAGTCCATCGCAATTGTGACAATTACAATTCCACTGTGGAAAACCACCACCTGCTGCAGCGCCTAATACATGAATGTGCATAGATCTCTCTTTAATTATTGTTATGAATACATGTTAGATGTGAAACTGGGCTGCTTTTCAGCAGCCCAGTTACCGCAGTCTTAAAGACTGCTTGTACTATTTAACAATCTTAGCGATTGCAAACGTACATTGTTACTTCAAAACCGAAACGCATTTCAGTAGCAGCTGGTTTAGTCCACATTGTGTATCTCCTAATTATAGTTAAAAAAACGTTATCGCATTTATATAAATCATCTACATCTAACGAGTATGGATGATGCGCCTGCCCTTTATTGAGCAACAGTGCAAAAACACGGAAACATTGTTCATGATTTTCATGACAGGAGCCAGTACAATTGTGAAAAAATGACTTAAGAAGGTTAAATTGCTGTAAGCATAGACTTATTTAATTCGCGACTTAACTTCATTAGCGAATTCGCCAATTAAATCTTAGTCGCCTGCGCTAACGCTTCTAAAAAGCGCGCATTCTCCGAGAACAATCCGATACTCACTCGCAAGTAATCTGGCATTTCATAGTTTGCAATTGGCCTAACAATTACACCTTGATCAAGCAAACGTTCATAAACACCCCGAGCATCTGCAACTTTAAAGCTGACAAAATTGGCAAACGATGGAATAAATGTTAAGCCTAATTTTTCTAGTCCTTGGGTAATTTGCACCATACCCGCTTGATTTAAAGCGCGTGTTCGTTCTACAAACTCATCGTCGCCCAGTGATGCAACAGCAGCAGCTTGCGCAATGCTATTGACGTTAAATGGCTGTCGCACGCGGTTCATCAAATCCGCAATTGCGCTTGATGTCACGCCAAAACCAACACGCAAGCCAGCAAGTCCATAAGCTTTTGAAAACGAACGAGAGATCACTAGATTATCAAACTCAGCTAACCAGCCAATGGATTCAGCCTTGAGTTCATCAGTGAGATACTCATCATAGGCTTCGTCTAAAATTATTAATGTGTGCTTTGGCACTAAAGATAAAAATTTCTTTAACTCGACTTTACCAATCAAAGTCCCAGTAGGGTTGTTAGGGTTTGCGACAAACACCATGCGTGTTTTTGGTGTAATAGCGAGCAACATGGCATTTAAATCATGGCCAAATTTTTTGGCTGGCACGACAACACCCTTTGCACCTACCGCCTGTGTTACTAGGCTATAAACAGCGAAAGCATGCTGAGAGTAAACAGCCTCATCGCCTGGTGCCAAAAAAGCGCGTGCAGAAAGCTCAAGGATGTCATTTGATCCATTACCAAAGACCAACTGATTCGACGTGACTTTAAATTTGTCACAAACAGCATCTCGAAGTGTAACGCTATTACCATCTGGATAGCGTGCAATCTCATCCAAAGCATCCATCATCGCCATGTGCGCATTTGGGCTCACACCGAGCGGATTTTCGTTTGAAGCGAGCTTAACAATTTGGCTTGGATCTAAGCCTTTATCACGAGCCAAATCACTGATAGGTTTGCCAGGCTGATAAGGCGCGATAGATCGTATATAAGCAGGAGCTAAATTGGTAATGTCAGACACGGAAATAACCTCGAAATTAATAGCCCATAAGGCTTATCTAAACTACAGCGACGGGGTATGAGCCCAATACCTTAACAAACGATGCACGCCCCTCAATTTCAGCTAATGCTAGCTTGATATTGGCATCCTGATAATGGCCTTCAATATCCACAAAAAAGATGTATTCCCACAAGCCCATTTTAGCTGGACGCGACTCTAATTTAGTCATACTAACTTGGTTCTTAGATAAAGGTTCCAAGATAGAAACCATCGCTCCGGGTACGTTCATTGTTGCAATTACTAGTGATGTTTTGTCTTTACCTGAAGCGGCAACGTCGTGATCAGCTAACACTAGAAAGCGAGTGGTGTTTCGTGGATCATCCTCAATGTTATTTGCTAATGTACCAAGCTCAAAAATTTCAGCTGCCCGCAGACTTGCAATGGCAGCAGCACCCTTCTCCGTGCCTGCAAGCCTTGCTGCTTCTGCATTACTCACCACAGCCTGACGCTCGGCATGAGGAAAGTGACTATTGAGCCATTCATGACACTGCGCTAAGGACTGCGCATGGGAATACACTTTAGTGACACTGGCCTTATCTGCAGATTTGCTAAGCAAGTTATGATGAACTGGCAACTCAATTTCACCGCAAATATGTAAACGCGTTGCTGTTAGCAAGTCCAAAGTACGTCCAACTGCACCTTCAGTGGAGTTTTCCACAGGCACGACACCATAATCCGCTTGACCGGATTCCACCATGCGGAATACTTCATCAATAGAAGCACACTGCATCGGCGATGAAAGCCCGCCAAACTGCTTATTTGCAGCCTCCTCACTAAAGGTTCCTATTGGGCCAAGGAACGCTACTGTGAGTGCTTTTTCTAACGCACGACAATTTGACATCACGCTACGAAAAACAGCCGTCACAGCTTCTGCTGGTAGTGGTCCAGCATTCAAATCAACCAAGCGGCGTAACACTTGCGCTTCTCGTTCAGGGCGATAGATTGGACCGCCGCCTTTGAGTTCACCAATCTCCCGTGCATGTGCCGCACGCGCATTCACCAACTTGAGCAACTGCTCGTCGATGGCATCAATTTGGTCTCTATGTTGTTTTAAAATATCTGACATATGTTTTCCTGAATCAACAGGATTAAGCGTGAGTCTTTACAAAGGATTGCATAAACTCAATGAGGGTTTTAACACCTTCGATTGGCATTGCGTTATAAATAGAAGCGCGCATACCGCCTACCAATTTATGACCTTTCAATTGCAACAAGCCGTTTTGTTGCGCTTGTTTTACGAAATCTTCATCTAAAGCCGCTTCTTTTAAGGTAAAAGGAATATTCATCCGCGAGCGATTCTCAACCGCGATTGGCGAATGATAGAAATCAGAAGCATCTAAATAATCATATAAAAGTGATGATTTTTCGATATTGATTTTTTCCATCGCTGACAAGCCGCCTTTGAGTTTTAGCCATTTAAACACAAGGCCTGCCATGTAAATACCATAAGTCGCTGGGGTGTTATACATGGATTCATTATCGGCATGAATTTTGTAATCAAACATCTTTGGCGTGCCGGCAATGGTTTCGCCAATTAAATCCTCACGGACGATCACAATTGTCAAACCCGCAGGGCCGATATTCTTTTGAGCACCTGCATATATAACGCCATATTGGCTTACTTCCATCGGACGAGAAAGAATATGGGAGGACATATCACAGACCACAGGAACATCACCGGTTATTGGCACATCAAAAATCTCAACGCCACCGATGGTTTCATTGGAGGTAAAGTGAAAATAAGCCGCGTCTTTATTAAGCTTTAAGACATCTTGGCTTGGCGCGTAAGTGTAATTTTTATCTTTACTCGAGCCCGCGATATTCACTTGGCAATAACGCGCTGCTTCATCAATGGCTTTTTTAGACCAAATACCACTATCCAAATAATCAGCAGTCTTTTTGCTACGAAGTAAATTCATCGGCACCATAGAGAATTGACTATGCGCGCCGCCTTGCAAAAACAATACTTTGTAGTTGCTTGGGATCGCCATCAACTCACGCAAATCAGCTTCGGCTTCAGCGGCAATACGCATGAATTCTTTACCGCGATGACTCATTTCCATCACCGACATACCAGAGCCATGCCAATCCATCATTTCATCTCTCGCCTGCGCGAGAACTTCTTTTGGCAGAACCGCTGGACCAGCTGAAAAATTAAATATTTGCGTCATAGATGGCTTTCAATACTTAAGCTTCTGCTTCTGCTTCTGCTTCCGCCTCTTCGTCGTCATCAGTCTCAACAACTTTTTCAAGACCTGACAGTTTTTCACCATCACCAAGATTAATGAGTGTAACGCCTTGCGTTGCACGGCCTAATTCACGAATCTCTTTCACGCGCGTACGAATCAACACGCCGCCAGTAGTAATCAACATGATTTCATCATCATCATTAACCAAGCGCGCAGCAACCACCAAACCGTTACGCTCGCTAATGGCAATCGCTTTAACGCCTTGTGTACCGCGACCTGAGTGACGGAAGTCAGCCAAGACAGTGCGCTTACCAAAGCCGTTCTCAGTGGCGACCAATACAGTTTGCTGATCATTTTCTGCGACCAGCAGAGACAACACTTGCTGATCTTTAGTAATCTTCATACCACGCACACCACGGGTGTTACGGCCCATCGCACGCACATCTTCTTCATCAAACCATACGGCTTTACCACCGTTTGAAACCAAGACAATATCTTGCGTGCCGTTAGTAATTTCAGCACCAATCAAATAGTCGCCATCATCAAGATTAATTGCAATAATCCCTGATTTACGAGGATTAGAGAATTCATTCAAAGCTGTTTTCTTAACCGTACCCATTGCCGTTGCCATGAATACGAAGCGATTTTCGTCAAATTCTTTTACAGGCAAGATGGCATTAATTTTCTCGCCTTCGCTCAATGGGAACAAGTTAACAATAGGCTTGCCTCGGCTTGTACGGCTACCTTGTGGTACTTCATAAACTTTGAGCCAATAAACTTGACCAAGGCTAGAGAAGCATAAGATGTAGTCATGGGTATTGGCCACGAACATCTTATCAATAAAGTCATCTTCTTTCGTTGCAGCCGCTTGTTTACCACGGCCACCACGACGTTGTGAGCGATATTCTTCAAGCGGTTGTGATTTGATATAACCCGTGTGCGACAAAGTCACCACGACATCTTGTGGCGTAATTAAATCTTCAAGTGATAAGTCTTGTGCGTAATGCACAATTTCACTTCTGCGCTTATCCCCAAACTGTTGGCGAATCGCCGCAAGTTCGTCTACAATCATTTTGGTAACACGGCTTGGCGTTGCCAAAATATCGAGCAAGTCAGAAATGATATCCATCACTTCTTTGTACTCATTCACAATCTTATCTTGCTCAAGTCCCGTCAAACGTTGCAAGCGCATTTGAAGAATTTCTTGCGCCTGAACATCTGAAAGCTTGTAACCGTTCGGTGATAAACCAAAATCAACTGAGAGGCCATCTGGACGAGAAGCTTCCATTGAAGCACGCTTAAGCATTTCTTCAACCACTGGCGATTTCCAAGCTTTCGCCATCAAACCTTTTTTCGCTTCTGGTGGAGTTGGTGCAGCTTTGATGATCGCAATCATCTCATCCACATTGGCTAACGCCACAGCCAAGCCTTCTAGTACATGGCCACGCTCACGCGCCTTACGAAGTTCAAATACGGTACGACGGCTAATGACTTCACGTCGATGACGCAAGAACGCTTCAAGCATCTGCTTAAGATTAAGTAAGCGTGGTTGACCATCAAGCAAGGCCACCATGTTCATACCGAAGGTATCTTGAAGCTGGGTTTGTTTGTACAGGTTATTCAGGATCACTTCTGGCACTTCACCGCGTTTCAATTCAATCACAACACGCATGCCAGACTTATCAGATTCGTCGCGCAAATCTGAAATGCCTTCAATTTTTTTCTCGTTAACTAATTCAGCAATTTTTTCAACGAAGGTTTTCTTGTTTACTTGATATGGAAGTTCGTCAACAATCAAGGCTTGACGACCACCGCGCTCCAAATCCTCAACGTGAGTACGCCCACGCATTACTACACGGCCATGGCCTGTCCGGTAGCCTTCTTTAACACCAATAGTGCCGTAAATAATACCCGCGGTTGGGAAATCTGGCGCAGGCACAATCTCAATTAAATCATCAATGGTGAGTTCTGGGCCTTTTAGCAAGGCCAAGCAAGCATCCACTACTTCATTTAAATTATGTGGCGGAATATTCGTCGCCATGCCCACCGCAATACCATAGCTACCGTTAATCAGTAAGTTAGGAATACGCGCTGGCATAATCAATGGCTCGTGCTCTGAACCATCATAGTTAGGGCCAAAGTCAACCGTTTCTTTATCCAAGTCCGCTAAAAGCTCGTGGGCAATACGCGCCATACGAATTTCCGTATAACGCATCGCTGCCGCATTATCGCCATCCACAGAACCGAAGTTACCTTGACCATCGACCAACATGTACCGCAATGAAAAGTCCTGCGCCATACGAACAATCGTGTCATAAACGGCCGTGTCACCGTGCGGGTGATATTTACCGATGACATCACCAACAATACGGGCAGATTTCTTGTAAGGGCGATTCCAATCGTTGCTCAGTTCGTGCATGGCATAAAGCACTCGTCTATGCACCGGCTTAAGTCCATCACGCACATCAGGGAGCGCACGACCAACAATGACGCTCATGGCGTATTCAAGATACGAACGACGCATCTCATCTTCGAGGCTAATAGGGAGGGTTTCTTTTGCGAATTGATCCATATTGTTCTATTGGCTTTAAGCGTGGATTAAAAGCCAAATTTTACCATGATTAAGGGGGATAAATCACATGCAAAACGATAAAGAAAAACAGCGATTAAATACCAGCAGTTAGGCTTAATGCCTCAGCATAAAAGCAATTCATTGGCAAGAATTGTCGCCACAGTTAAATCTGCACTTGTACCAGGATTAATGCCACGCCTTTTAAGGTCAGCATCCCAAGCCAATAAGGCGGCTTGGTAAAGTTTAGGATTTTCTTGTGAAGTAAAATTTATGAAGTGACTTTTGGCTTCTAATTGAATAGCTTGTGCGACTTCTTTTCTGTATTTTCTAGCAATATGACTATCTTCAAAGGCTGCTAAAAAAACTAAATAAGTTGCGCTTATCGCCCAAGCAGAACGTTCCCATTTTGCAAGATAATGTTGATAAGTCGTTACACCAAGATTAAAAACATCTTGATAGCCATTGGCATACTGTTGTGCGATTAAATCTCTATCACTAGCCGCCTGCATCGCCTCAAGTAATGTTATTTGTGGCGTTTGGCTAACATCATGCTCTTGCACTTCTCCCAACCCCGCTGGCGTAGCAATTGAAATGGCTTCATAAGCTTTAACTGCGTCATCAACAGTTAAATTATTTAATACATTTTGCAGCGTATTTTGACTAAAACCATCTTTGGAATAGGCGCCTTGAATCATCGGCGCAGCCAGTAAAATAATGCCTAAATTAGTATTGCAGCCCACGGCACCCCAAGTGGCTTTTACTGCGCTTAAAATACGGTCTCCAACGCTTAAATTGGTTAGTGCAATAACATGCGACGAAGCGTCCGCGCTTTTAATAAAATCCTTCACCACCATGCCGTGTCCATCAGCAAACATATGAACATTGCCAGGCTTAACAGCGCTCAATTCTGCCATACAAGCATTGCGGTAGAGTGAGGCAATATCGATCAATTAACCAGCCCCAAACAATCATCCACCAAAGCTTGAGCAATATCGACATCAACGGCACCTTGCAGTCCCTTCCACGCAGGGATGCTATTTACCTCGAGCACATACAATTTACCCTGGCGGTCACGAATAATATCCACGCCGCAATAATCAATGTCTACCGCTTTTGCGGCAGATTCAGCTAGCAAGCCCAGCTCACCACAATGCCCAATCGCTTCACAGTGCCCACCAAGCGCCACATTATTCACCCAACTCGTACCATGTCGTAACACCGCTGCGACCGCTTTTCCTCGTATCACAAACACACGATGATCATGCCAAGCACCCTCGCCGCTATCCACATAACGTTGAAGATAATACAAACCATCAACATGCGCTTCCATGGGCACAGGAAAGGTATCACCATGCTTAATCAAACGAACACCATTGCCCTGCGAACCAAATAGCGGCTTGATGACAAGCGGCTTATCTATTGAGATTTCTCGTTCCATAATTTCATGGGCTTTGAGGCGAGATTCGCATACCCAAGTATCAGGTGTGGAAATGCCGTGGTGATGCAAAAGAAAGCTAGTTATTGCCTTATCGACAGTGCGTTCGACTGCGCGACCAGTATTATAGACTTTGACGCCCAGCATCTCTAAGGCATGCAAGATATCCAAACGGGTAATGACTTGTTGCAAAGCGCCCCCTGGAACACCGCGCACAAAAGCAAACTTAGGCAAAACATCAAAGCCGGGAATGACAACACCGCGTGAATCAACGGTGATGTCTAAAAAACAATCTTTGAGTGAGATAAATTCAGCTTGATAGCCGCGCAAAGCAAACGCTTCTTTTAAGCGATTGCCATGCCAGCCTGGGTCGTCTGTAAAGACGGGGATTTTTTTCATTAAAAAACTTTAAGCTTGATAACCAAATGATTGGTCAATCAAAGCCGCATCCAACTTGCCACCAGTGAAAGTGTTGCCAGACTCCAGCGCCGTAACCGTCACAGCGGCTGGGCTAAATAGCATTGGGTCAATCTTGTAAAAGTCCATATTCACAGCTTTGAATATTTCGGCAAATGGTCGACCATAATCGCGCGATGAGCTACTTGGTAAGTCTTTCGCTAGTTTAACCGCAGCGTCATCAGAACCTTTTACAAATAAATGCGCATGCCCCCCAAATAAAATCGCATCATTAGTACGACCCATGCCAATCAAGAAGTCAGGCGCTGGCGGTGGCAGAGGCGCGCTCGCCATGCCATCCACGACATGGTCTAGAGGAAAGTGTAGCGTATGGATTTTATGCATCGCGACTTCTAGTAAACGCGATACGATTTGCACTGTCCCAGCCAAACTGCGTGTTGGTGTTAAAATAAAGGTTAAGTTTTCAATGGCCACCCCTGTATCCCGAGATACTTTTTCAACCACTTCTACTGGGGGGGGCTTATCACTCTCAAGCACCAAGCAAGCCGCATTTGATCGATCTTTGTAGCCCAGCTCTTTAAATAAGTCTTCACGGCCAGCAATCGCTCGTGCTGGACCGGAACCTAAAGAAAAGAATTTCTCATGCGCCAAACTCCAGCCTGCATATTGACTACCTAAACATGACAAAATCGGGTTGTTTGAATGCACAGAAAGCATCCAAGGCCAATGTGCGAATGTCGTTGAAGTTTGGATATTCACATGACCTAAACCGCCCATGCAGATTTCTGCAATTAATCTACCCGCTTCCAAGCCGCCGGCATGCTCAATACCAGCATCGACAATGGTTGCACCATTGTCAGACTTAGAAACGCCAACGCGAAGCGCTTTAGCATTAGCAATTAAATGCGCAACCGCTGGATTGGCTAGTGCATTCACACTTGGCCAATGAGATGTATCAAGCGCAGCAAATTGTTTAGACTCAGACATAAAAAGCTCCTACAAATTTTCAATAAATTACTTAAATAATAAAGCGGAAAGCTGTTCAACTCTTTTAACAACCAAAGCCTTTGCTTCATCTGCTGTATTAGCATCGGCCAACACGGTGCAAATAGGCTGGTGCTTTATTATTGCCGTTTGTGGCATGGGAATATCCGCTACCCATTCTGGCCAAACGACACTTTCAGAAATTAATAAGTCTTGCTCGGCATATAAAACATTACGGGCTTTTGAGCGCGCTGGGATCAAAGGAAAACGACTTAAGTCCCCATCCACCGCCTGCACATGTAAGGCAAATAAATTACTTTCTTCTGATTGATACAAATCCAGCGTGGAGCTAAGTCTTGGGTTGATTTCAAGCACCCAAAACGCTTCATCACGCCAAATCACGTCCAAACTATTTAAGCCTCGCAAACCAAATGACGCCGTGATTTTTTGCGCGGCCTCTTCTAATAATTTTTTAATCCCCAAAGGTAAGTCAGCGTGACCAACAATACCACCATAGCGATATGACTTACCTTCAATCGGGGAAACCCACTGTTGATTAAATCCAATCACTTTAAGATCACGTTCATTTGCAACAAAGAGCATCGATATTGGCGTGCCTTCCATGACACGCTGGTAATATTTCCCCTCGGGCAAAACTTCACATTGGGATGCATCGAGAACGTGCGAGCCTCCAGACCCCCCCTCCTCTTTACATAACCAGCACTCAGCGCTAACAAGAGGACTAAAACTTACTTCAGGATACGGAATCGATAAACCGTCCAGTACACCAAAAAAATGTTTCGCATTCTTTAACTCTCTCACCACCTCTGGCCGATTGCCTAACAATGGCATTCGTTTTTCTACCAAAGCGATCAAGTCTGGCTGCGCTTCAAATCCGCTACCATAGGCAAATCCACCGATTTCTGTGATATCAATTTGATCTAATGCCAACTTAAACTGCCGCGCGTCAAAGCCCCTATCGCCATACTCAATTTGTTCAACACGCTCGGCCGCAGCTTGCGTATCCCTATCAGCAAATACATCAAAAGCGATTACCTGATAACCAGCGCTGACCGCCGCGTATACAAAAGGCCTTGAAGAAATCGCCGCAATTAATACGCGTCTAATCAAATGAGTCCTCTAAGCTAGCAAACTTTTACGTGCCATCTCAAAGGCAGATAAAAAGTCTAAATAGAGTTTATTTTCTGATTCCAACATTGATTTTAGCAAGGCATGTTGTGTTTTGTATTTCAAATTACCGATGGCTAAAGCACCAATGCCAAGAGCAGTCGTACCAGAAATTGCAGTTCCATCCGCAAACACATCCACGCCTTCAGCCCCGGTTGGTGGCACAGCATTTACATCAGCCACAATCTTCAAACCTTTCGCTTGACCCATTTGAACCAAGCTCATCACTTGCACGCCGGCGGCAGCGGCACAAAGCGCAATCTCGGTGTTTTTTAACACTTCAACCTTCACAGCTTCACTTGTACCATCCACAGCAACAACATTCACGCCATAACGTGCATTGTATGAATCGGCTTTCGCTTGCACATCCGCAATACTGCGATGCGCAACTAGGTTTACCGTTGCGCCATACTTAGCAGCAATCACAGCCGCACAGCCACCCACAGGACCTGTTGCACCAAACACACTCACTCGGCGACCAGTCAAATCGCCCCCATAATTTTTGTTGAGATGATGTTCGACTTTTGCCATCATCGCTGCGGCAGTTGTAAAAGCCCCTGACGGATCAGCAAATACAGATACCTCAAATGGCGGCACCATGGCTTTTCTGGCGGCATATAACATATCCATGGCCACATCAATATCACGACCCCCGATAAATATGCTTTCACGCTTAACTCCACTAGGACCCCTAGAAAATATAGCATCTTGAACTAGGCCAACCACTTCATTTTTTTCAACATGCGTATAAGGCATAATCTTATCGAAGCCTGCATCAAACCCCATATTGACATCAAATGGACTGGCATTTTTTGCTGCAGTAATTAAATGCAAAATGGATACTTTTTCCATATCGACTCTTTCAACTTTCTTTAATGTGATTAACTTAGTCGTATCTGACTAGGCTGATTGTTCGCTTTTGTCAGCAAAAGCTCTAAATTTTCCTCATGCCCGAGTGTATCAATAATAAGCTTCAGTTGTTTTTCGGCCTCGCACTGATTTGCAAACACAGCAAATCCAGTTGGTCCCCATGAACTTTGCCCGAAACAGCCCACGCCATTGGCTTCAAGTTGTTTTAAAACCTTAGCTACTAGCGGACTGGTGTATCGACTTCCCCCTTGCGCTGGCGCAAAGTAATCTCCTGTCACCGCTTGCAAAACTTGAATCGCTTGACCAAATGCCGGCAAATCACGCTCAGCAACGGCAGGCAACGCCTGCATTAAGACATAGCGGCATAATAATGCCGCTGATGCGTCTGGGAATGGCGGCAGATTTTGAAAGGCTGATAATTCTTCAGCACCATGCACCCCCGAATGGCTTTTGTCGAAAATCAATAAAATCGGCCAAACTTCAGGAAACGCTGCGCGGGCTATCACCGGCGGCACAGTGGATGATGATGCACGACCGCCATCCACAATCAAACCGCCTGTCTCAAACGTTCCAAGCCCAATACCAGAACGCGTTCCACGTTGTGTCAGCACGGCAATATCATTCACGGTTAAGTTGCGTTGATAAAGCGCATTCATTGCCATACCCACGGACAAGGATAATTGTGTGCCCGACCCCAAACCAAAATGCTCAGGGATGAGTTGATCTAATTGAATATGTACACCACCGTCAACGCTTAGATGGCTAGCGACTTGCTGGGCAATGTTAATGGCGCGTTTTGCACCCTCACCTTCAGCCGTAAATGTTGAAGCATAGGAAACTTTCAGAGAAGTCACTGGCGCATCCAAACTAAGACCTATACTCCCGAAACGACGACCCAAGCCACCATTTAAATCAAAAAAGCCCATATGTAAACGCGATGATGTCGTCACTGCAACGCTGCGAGGCCCAGAATTCCCATCATTAAGCTTTTGAACTTGCATTTTTGTCATCAGAAAATATACTTAAAAGATGTTTTAAACATTCTTTGTATTGTAGCGCAGACACAAGGTTTTTCCTATGCACACAGCCCCAGGGCAAGCACTTTCACTTTCTAAAAAATATGGAAAAAGATTGAGCTTTGTTTCACATAACAAGCGATTAAAGAATTAAAATATACCCTATAGTTGTTAACTACCATTCAACTTAACTACACAAGACAAGGTTTTTAAGATGGCAAATTTAAACGCTTCAACTTTTGAAGCCGTTACCTGCCCTGCTTGCGGATTACTTTGTGACGACATTCGCATTGAATGCGATAGTTCAGGCAAGCTTAAAGTAACCGAAAAAGGCTGCGCAAAAAGCGTGACATTTTTTGAACGTGCTTTTCAAACATCAAGCCCAAGGATTGCTGGAAAAACGGTTTCTTTAAGTGAGGCTGTAAATAAAGCCGCTGACATTTTACGTGGTACGAATCAGCCATTATTTGCTGGCCTAGGCACTGAAGTGCAAGGCATGCGCAGTATATTAAGACTTGCTGACAAAGTTGGTGCGACGCTAGACCATATGAATGCTTCCAGCAGCTTCCGCAATACTTTGGTTGTGCAAAACTCAGGCTGGCAAGTCACTACACTCACAGAAGTTCGTAACCGGGTTGACCTACTATTAGTCATTGGCACCGATATTGTGAGTCACAATCCACGCTTTTTCGAACGAAATATTTGGAACAAAGAAAGCATGTTTGATCAAGCCACAAACGCTCGCGAAGTCGTTTATTTAGGCGGTCAAAATATAGACACCTCTGCCGGCATTTCACCTAAAGGCGCTAAGCCAACGGTACTTCCTTGTGACTTAGATCGTTTGCCAGAAGTTGTTGCCGCTTTACGCGCGATTATTTCGGGCAAAACTTTAATTGCATCCCAAATTGCAGGCATCAACGTCAACGATTTACATAGCTTAAGTGATCGTCTAAAGGCTGCTAAATATAGCGTAGTGGCCTGGATCAGTGGTGATTTAAACATTGCCCATGCTGAACTCACCATTCAAACCATCACTGAGATGGTGATTAAGCTCAATGCTAAAACGCGCTCATCAGGCTTACCGCTTGGTGGGTCAGAGGGCGATTACAGTGTGAATCAAACCAGCACTTGGACGAGCGGATACCCTGTTCGCAGTCGTTTTACGCGTAAGCATCCTGAATACGACCCTCACCATTTTAGCGCGAAAAAAATACTCGAAAATGAGGAGGCAGATGCTTTACTGTGGATAAGCGAATTTAATCCAGAAAAAACAGCACCCCATGTGAGCATTCCAAAAATTGTCATTGGGCATGCCAATATGCAAGCGAATGATGCCGATTTGTTCATCCCTGTTAGCACTGCTGGCATCGATCATACCGGCACGATTTTCCGCGTTGATAGCTCTGTGAGTTTACCACTAGGTCAATTACGTAACAGCTCTTTGCCAAGACTCGCTGAAGTGATGAATGCGATTGAAGCAGCGCTGTAAATAATATTAATAGAATAAAACCATGTTGATTAAATTGAGTGGCGGTAGAGTTTACGACCCCGCCCATCAAATTGATGGAAAAGTAACGGATATTTACATCCGAGATGGCCGCATTGTAAGCCGTCCCCGCGATGATGAAACCATAGACCAAACCTACAATTTAAGCGGCAAAGTGGTAATGTCAGGCGCGATTGATATGCACACCCACATTGGCGGCGGAAAAGTCAACATTGCGCGCATGATGTTACCTGAAGACCATCGGGCAGACCCAAGCCAACATAGCGACTTGTGTCGGTCTGGTTGCGGACATGCAGCGCCTTCAACATTCACCACAGGCTATCGTTACGCCGAGATGGGCTACACCGCGGCATTTGAGCCAGCAATTTCTCCTGCAAATGCCCGTCAATCCCACTTGGAAATGGGCGACACCCCTATCATCGACAAAGGCGGTTACGCCATGATAGGTAGCGATGATTATTTCTTGCGTATGTTAACTGCTAAGAAAGATCAAAACGCGATAAACGATTACGTGGCTTGGATTATGCATGCCTCACAAGCCATTGGTATTAAAGTGGTGAACCCTGGTGGCATAAGCGCATTTAAATTTAACCAGCGCGCTTTAGATTTAGACGAGCAAAATTCTCATTATCAGGTGTCACCAAGAGAGGTTTTAAAGGCTTTATCGCGTGCCGTGCATGAGCTTGGTGTGCCGCATCCACTTCACGTGCATGCCAACAACTTAGGCGTTCCTGGCAATGTGGATACCACACTTAAAACCATGGGTGCTTCTGAAGGCTACCCGCTTCATTTAACGCACATTCAGTTCCACAGTTATGGCACAGAAGGCGACCGTAAATTTTCATCGGGCGCTGCGCAAATTGCTGAAGCACTTAATAAACACAAAAATATTTCTGCCGACGTTGGCCAAATTCTATTCAACCAAACCGTGACAGCCTCTGGTGACAATATGCGCCAATTTGCTAATTCAGGTTTAGCCAGCCCACATAAGTCCGTCATTATGGATGTTGAATGTGATTCTGGTTGTGGGGTTGTGCCATTTAAATACAAAGACAAAAACTTTGTGAATGCATTGCAATGGTCGATTGGACTTGAAATTTTCCTATTGTGTGACGACCCTTGGCGCACATTTTTAACAACAGATCACCCAAATGGCGCGCCTTTTACTAGCTATCCGCATCTGATTAGATTATTGATGGATAAAAGCTTTCGTAACGACATGTTCTCCAAGCTGAATCTTGATGCGCAAGCCATGAGCACTTTAACCAGCATTGATCGGGAATATAGCCTTTACGAAATTGCTATTATGACCCGTGCCGGAGCAGCAAGATTAGTAGGTCTGCATGATCGTGGCCACCTTGGTGTTGGTGCTGGTGCGGACATTACGGTTTATACAGATAATCTAGATCGCGAAAAAATGTTCTCTAAACCAGATTACGTATTTAAAGACGGGGAACTCGTTGTCAAAGATGGCCAAGTCGTCAAGGTCACTTGGGGGCATACGCACACGGTTAAGCCCGAGTTTGATCGTGGCATTGAAAAAGATCTTAAACAATACTTTGATCAATATCACACCATGAATATGGAAAACTTTAAAGTAAGCAGTGATGAAATTGCAGAGGGTGGACGTGGCGGCGTTGTCGTTCAAGCCTGTGAAGGTCGAAGGGATAAATCATTATGATGATTAACGGCGTACAAATTGACGACACTTTTGCTGAAGCTTTTAATATGCGCGGCACACGTGTAATTATCACCGCACAAAATCACAAATGGGCTTACAACGGTGCAAATGCGATGACGGGCTTCGCCACATCCGTGATTGGTTGTGGCGTTGAAGCCGGTATTGAGCGCGAACTGAGCCCACAAGAAACACCTGATGGTCGACCTGGGGTCGCCGTGTTGATGTTTGCAATGGGTAGCGCAGTGTTGATGAAGCAACTCGAAAATCGGATGGGACAAACCATCCTCACCTGTCCAACTGCTGCCGCATTCTCAGGCATTGAGGGCAACGATCGCATCAATCTTGGTAAAAACTTACGCTTCTTTGGGGATGGCTTCCAAATCTCTAAACAATTTGGTGGCAAACGTTATTGGCGCGTCCCCGTCATGGACGGTGAGTTTATTACAGAAGAAACGACCGGCATGGTGCGCGCTGTTGGTGGAGGAAATTTCTTAGTGTTGGCGACCTCCCAGCCCCAAGCACTAGCCGCTTGCGAGGCAGCAATTGAAGCCATGACAAAAATTCCGAACGTCATCATGCCCTTCCCTGGCGGTGTAGTGCGCTCAGGCTCCAAAGTGGGCTCAAAGTACAAAACCATGTTCGCCTCAACGAATGATGCCTTCTGCCCAACGTTAAAGGGAGTCACAGACACACAACTTTCTGAGGATATTGAATCCGTCATGGAAATTGTCATTGACGGTTTAACAGAGGCTGACATTAGGAAAGCAACTTACGTTGGTATTGAGGCAGCATGCAAGCTTGGGGCTGAAAATGGAATTAAACGTATTTCCGCGGGCAACTATGGGGGCAAATTAGGCCAATTCCAATTTCACTTGCGCGACATCATGAACGACAAAACTTTAAATGGGGAAATGGCATGAGCGCTTTAACCTTCACCCTCAAAAAAGACTTAGCACAAAAGCTAGATGTATCGCCACTCACGCCAGATTTGCTTGCTGGTAAAAGCCTTGATGAGATCAGCACCACGTTGCTTTGGTATGGCAAACAACAAATTCGTGTCAACGAAGCTTTTGAAATTACTGGTAAAGATACTAACGAAATTGTCTTTGACCAAAGCACATCCAAAATTGATTATATCGGCAGCGGCTTAAAAACAGGTCGTATAACCGTCAACGGGGATGCTGGCGCATTTTTAGCATTCCAAATGCAGCAAGGCATCATTACTGTGAACGGCAACGTTAATGACTTTGCGGCGACTGAAATGGCAGGCGGTCTATTACTAATCAATCACAATGTGGGTGACTACCTTGGCGCTGCGCTAGTAGGAAACAAAAAAGGCATGAAAGGCGGCACTATCATCGTCAAAGGCAATGCGGGAGAACGCACTGGCGATCAAATGCGACGTGGCATCATCCTCATTGAAGGCAACGTTGGTAACTATTGTGCTAGTCGCATGCTCGCTGGAACTATTGGGGTATTGGGCAACGTTGGTGAGTATGTCGGTTATGGCATGCGTCGCGGAACAATACTCCTCACCCAAACGCCAAAACTACATGCGACGATTCAAGACTGCGGAATTCATACCATGCCATTTTTAAGCTTAATGTTTAAATCATTTAGCGATTTTCCTAGCAAGTTTGCACACATCAATCAAAACCGTGTGCATTGCTTTGCAGGAGATATTGGCAATGATGGCAAGGGTGAAATTTTGATTTTGGAATAATAGCGCCGAAATAAGAATCAAGGAAAAAAGCCGCTTAATGCGCCTTTTGTAACATCTTAGTTTTATCCAAACCTTTTCAGAACAGCTTCAACGCTCACTTCTGGAAGGCTCACTAAAACCGTGACCCCATCGCCAAAAGCTTTGTCTACAATCACCCCATCTATCTTGGCAAGCTCGCGGGTAAAGTAATCCAGCTCCTTGTAATCTAGCTTTAACTGCAATTGCTTCATTTCTACATAGGGCATGATCGTTGCATCTTCAATCGCCAATCGACCTGTGCCATCATAAGCTCTTGCCAAACCACCCGTGCCAAGGTTAATCCCGCCGTAATAACGAATCACGCCAACACAGACATTGATTAAATCCCGCCCTTCCAGAAACTGGAGGATAGGCTTGCCTGCAGTTCCTGAGGGCTCGCCCGAATCGCTAAAACGCTGGACAATGCCCTGCTCTGTTTTAAACGAAAAGCATAAGCCAAGTGATGTGCGCTTTGATGCTCACTCGCCAATTTTCGCAAGCAAGCGCCAACCGCACGTTCATCCGCGCAATAGTCAGCCATCGCAACAAATCGAGATTTATTCACGGTGTACTCGGCAAAGCCAGCTTTAGTGATTTTTAACAAAGGACAACCTGAGAAATAGAACTAGATATCGCCTTTTCTGGCTTTATCGATGATTTGAATTAAAGTATTTTCTAACTCTTGTGCCGCTTTTTGAGCCCGCGGCGTCGGGTTTTTAATACTTTTTAAATCGTAAGTGGGTCTATCAATTGCCAAATAAAGCTGACCTTTTTGCTCATAAATGCCAATGCGGCAAGGGGCAAATACGACAAACTCAGGATGATCAAGCATGATTTCAGCGCCCATTCCCAAGTTACAAAAAGCACGCACTTCCAAAACACCTTCTGGCGTTTGACCCCGTTTCTTCATGTGTTCGCCAATCGGAAAATTGGCTGGATTTACAAAGTTCACGCCCTCAGAAATCACTTTCAAGCTGGTAATGACATCGTCATAACTGACGTTAGGCTCTACAGGGACAGTATAAATTGCATTATTAAAATCAATGGCGGGCATTGGTTTTGCAGCGAAAGCGGCAAATGAGGAGCTAAGGATAAATAGAGCGAGGAATGTTCTTTTCATGCTGCATTATGACATTAGATAACGCGACAACGCGAACATGTAAAAAAGCCGACTTAAAAGTCGGCTTTTTATTCATGCAATGCTATCTAATTAGTCTTTTGACGCACGCTTACGCTCATGCTCAAGCAAGAAGCGTTTGCGAATACGAATCGACTTAGGTGTCAATTCTACTAACTCGTCATCATCAATAAACTCAACCGCTGACTCTAGCGTTACTTGAACAGCTGGCACCAAACGAACAGCTTCATCAGTACCTGATGAGCGAACGTTAGTTAATTGTTTACCTTTAATAGGGTTCACAATCAAATCGTTTTCACGACTGTGGATACCAATCACCATGCCTTCGTATAGCTTGTCGCCTGGCACTGAGAACATACGACCACGGTCTTGCAGTTTCCATAATGCATATGCAACAGCCTCGCCCTGCTCCGCTGAAATCAACACGCCGTTACGACGGCTGGGCATATCAGCTTTAACCGGTGCGTATTCATCAAAAATGTGCGCCATTAAACCAGTGCCACGTGTCATCGTTAAGAATTCACTTTGGAAACCAATCAAGCCACGTGCTGGAATCTTGTATTCCAAACGTGTACGGCCATTACCGTCTGACTCCATGTTTTGCAGCTCACCACGACGACGACCCAACTCCTCCATCACCGTGCCTTGCGTATCATCTTCAAGATCTACTGTTAAGATTTCGTATGGCTCACATTTTTCACCGTTGATTTCACGGTAAACAACACGTGGTTTACCCACCGCCATCTCAAAGCCTTCGCGGCGCATATTTTCTAACAGAATGGTCAAGTGCAATTCGCCACGGCCTGATACGCGGAACACATCAGCATCTTGTGTATCTTCAACACGAAGTGCCACGTTAACCAACAACTCTTTTGTTAGACGGTCACGGATTTGACGGCTGGTCACAAACTTACCTTCTGTACCGGCCAATGGTGATGAATTCACCATAAAGTCCATGGTCAATGTTGGCTCATCCACGCCCAAAATTGGCATACCCACTGGATTTTCTTTATCAGCCACGGTTACACCGATGCCGATTTCATCAAGACCAGAAATAATCACGATGTCGCCAGCTTCAGCTTCTTTAACCTCAACACGCTCCAAACCGCGGAAACCAAATACTTGGTTAATACGACCCTGGCCAACTTGTGTATCACCGTTCATCACAGTCACTGCTTGACCTGGCTTGATACGACCATTCCAAATACGGCCAATGCCTAGGCGGCCAGTGTAAGTAGAGTAATCAAGTGCTGACACTTGCAATTGAAGTCCCGCATCGCTGTCGCCTTTTGGTGGCTCAACATGACTTAAAATTGTTTCGAACAATGGGCGCATCGTGTCTGATGAATTTTTCATATCCAATGTCGCATAACCGTTTAGCGCTGATGCGTAAAC
Source organism: Candidatus Methylopumilus sp. (assembly GCA_040401435.1). Classification (GTDB taxonomy): domain Bacteria; phylum Pseudomonadota; class Gammaproteobacteria; order Burkholderiales; family Methylophilaceae; genus Methylopumilus_A. The sequence continues at coordinate 58,306 of JBBAON010000007.1, read as the reverse complement.
GACTGGAAAGTCTAATTGCTCATCTGTTGCGCCTAAGTTAGCGAACAAATCGAATGTTTGGTTAATGACCCAGTCAGTACGAGCACCTGGACGGTCGACCTTATTGATTACAACAATAGGTTTTAAACCAAGTGCCAAGGCTTTCTTAGTCACGAAACGTGTTTGGGGCATCGGGCCTTCAACCGCATCAACTAACAACACAACACCGTCAACCATACCTAATACGCGTTCCACTTCACCACCGAAGTCGGCGTGTCCTGGGGTATCTACGACGTTAATGTGCGTGCCTTCAAAGTTTAGGGCAGTATTTTTAGCAAGAATCGTAATACCACGTTCTTTTTCAATATCGCCAGAGTCCATCACACGCTCGCTCACAGCCTGATGGGCTGCAAAGGTGCCTGCTTGTTGTAATAACTTATCCACCATTGTGGTTTTGCCATGGTCAACGTGAGCGATAATGGCGATGTTGCGTAAATTTCTTGACATAAGATTCCGTGGCAAATAGTAATGCCGGTTCATTAAAAGGGGCGGATTTTAACACAAGTCATGGCTAAAACCGCATAAAAACATGCGCATTTACAGTTTTGTTACATAAAAGGTTTTGACATCCCCGTCACAATCTATATACTGCGCGCTTCGGTGTGACATTCAAACATGGTTAGATGACAGTTTGATGATGCCTCATCTGATTATTCATCGCCCTAGCCTCTCGAAGCCCGTTGTTATATTTTGCGGCTTTCTTGTATTGATTACCGGTTAGTGGCAATGCCCGTGCGCCGGTAAAAATGCATACTTGATTATTAAGTTAATTTCATAAATGTATTGCGCTGTTTGAGTTACCCCACATGCCAATTGCATGGGTAATTTCTCAGTGTCTGCTTGCGCCCTTAATGAGTTTTTTATAAGGGAATACCATGTCTAACGACGTAACATTTGAAAGTTTAAACCTACACCCATTAATTCTTCGTGCCATTGAAGAAGCTGGCTACACAAACGCCACACCTATTCAAGCACAAGCAATTCCAGTTGTAATGGATGGTCATGATTTAATGGCTTCAGCACAAACGGGCACAGGCAAAACTGCTGCCTTTGCTTTACCAGCACTTAACCTGCTTGCAACGCCACACGAATCTAAGAGTCGTGGCCCACGTATCTTAGTATTAGTACCAACACGTGAATTAGCAGCTCAGGTAAATGAAGCTGCACGCAAATACGGTAAGTTCATCCGCGCACGTACAGTGAGTATCGTTGGCGGTATGCCTTACCCACTTCAAAACAAATTGCTTTCACAGCCTTTAGATATCTTGGTGGCAACACCAGGTCGCTTGATCGATCACATGGATCGCGGCCGTATTGATATGTCACGTTTGCAAATGTTGATTTTGGACGAAGCTGACCGCATGCTGGACATGGGCTTTATGCCTGATGTAGAACGCATCTGCGAGGCATTGCCAAAAGAGCGCCAAACACTCTTATTCTCAGCAACACTGGATGGCAACATTGGCCGTATCGCGCATCAAATCTTGCGCAACCCAAAAACAATCCAAGTCGCATCACAAACACAAAAACATGAAAACATTGAGCAACGTTTGCACTATGTTGATGACATGACACACAAAAATAAACTCCTCGAGCATCTATTGATTGCACCTGAAGTAAACCAAGTGATCGTATTTACTTCAACAAAACGTCACGCTGACTTGTTAGCTGAAGACTTATACGCAGCAGGCCATAAAACAGCCGCTTTGCATGGCGACATGACACAAGGCGCACGTAACCGCACATTAACTAAACTTCGCCATGGCGATGTAAAAGTATTGGTGGCAACCGACGTTGCTGCCCGTGGTATTGACGTTGCAGGCATCACACACGTGATTAACTATGACTTACCAAAATTTGCGGAAGATTACGTTCACCGTATCGGCCGTACAGGCCGTGCTGGTAACACTGGTATCGCTATATCTTTTGCATCGAACATGGATCGTCACCAAGTACGCAAGATTGAACAATTCACTGGTCAACGTTTAGAGCCAAGCGTGATTGCTGGTTATGAACCAAAACGTGCTGCACCACGCACCGACGGACCTAGCCGTTCAGGTCGTCCTAGTGAGCGTTCTGGCCGTCCATCAAATGGTCGTCCAAATGATCGTAATGGTCGTCCTTCGAATAATAGCTTTGGTGATCGCGGTAATGATCGCACAGCACGTCCAAGTGGTGATCGCGAACGTTCATTCGGTGACCGCGCAGCTTTTGGTGATCGTCCAGCGGGAGACCTTAATAGCCGTCCATCAAATAATAGCTTTGGTGACCGTGCTGCACGTCCAAGTGGCGATCGCGAACGTTCATTTGGTGACCGTGCTGCAAGTGGCTACCTAGGCAATAACGCAGGCTTCAAACCACGTAGCCAAGATGGCAACGCAAATAGCCGTCCTAGTGCAAGTCGCCCAGAAGGTAATCTTAGTTTTGCTGGTCGCAATGAAGGTAGCCGTGATGGCAACGCAAACAGCCGTCCAGGCGCTAGCCGCCCAGAAGGTAATCGTGGCGGTGACAAGTTTGGCGGCCCTAAGCGTGCTGATGGCGACCGCGCGGTTCGTCGTCCACGTAACTTCGCTTAATCTTAAAAACCAAGACAGTGAGTATTGAGACTTGAGTTCGGAAAACATTAGTTTTGCATCTCTCAATCTAGCGCCTGAAATCCTTAAGGCGCTAGACGAGTTTGGCTACACCACACCAACGCCAATTCAAGCAGAAGCGATACCAATCGTTTTGCAAGGCCGTGATTTAATGGCTGGCGCGCAAACAGGCACGGGTAAAACCGCCGCCTTTGCGCTACCCATGCTACAAAAATTAATGCCGCTTGCTAGCACGAGTGCATCACCTGCTCGTCATCCGATTCGCGCACTGATTTTAGTGCCGACTCGTGAATTGGCGATTCAAGTTGAAGCCAGCGTAAAAGTGTATGCCAAACACAGTACTCTCCGCTCACTTGTCGTTTATGGCGGTGTTGATATCAAAACACAAACCCCGCACCTGATGAAAGGTGTGGAGATTTTGGTCGCAACGCCAGGCCGATTACTCGACCACGTTGAACAACGTACATTACAACTCGGCCAAGTCCAAATATTGATTTTGGACGAAGCTGACCGCATGCTAGATATGGGCTTTATGCCTGATTTAAAACGCATCTTGGCTTTACTGCCCAAACAGCGTCAGAACCTTATGTTCTCAGCGACATTCTCGACTGAAATCAAAAAGCTTTCTGAAGAGTTTTTAACAGACCCAGTACTCGTTGAAGTGGCGCGCAGCAATGCCACCAACGAAAACGTGACGCAAAAAGTCTATCACGTGGCACAAGATGACAAGCACGCCCTGCTCGCTCAAATCTTGAACGAGACAGAAACTAAACAGGTTATCGTCTTTACCAAAACAAAGCTCACAGCAAGCCGCTTAGCACGCCAATTAGTGCGTGAAGGCATCTCAGCAGATGCAATCCATGGTGACAAGTCACAAGCTGAACGTATTCAAGCTTTGGATGCTTTCAAGCAAGGCAAGATTAACGCATTGATTGCAACTGACGTTGCAGCCCGTGGTTTGGATATCGATCAATTGCCGATGGTGATTAACTACGAGATTCCAAGCGCACCTGAGGACTATGTCCATCGTATTGGCCGTACAGGCCGCGCAGGTGCATTAGGGATTGCGATTTCATTGGTTTCACCTGATGAAGAGAAATACCTTAAAGAAATTGAAAAGCTGATTAAGCGCGAAATCACCAAAGAAACGGCTAACTTACCAGCTCGTAGCTCACGCTCAACTTCAGACCATAAACCCCGTGAGAAATCTTACGACAGAGCGGCGAGCACCCCTCGCCCAGCCACTGCTAAGAAAAGTAACGATCCATGGTTTGATAAGCCTTATGAGCCAACAGGTTCAGTCGCTGTGAAACCACAAAGCAATCAGCTCTATAAAACGAGCAAACCTAAACGTGAAGTCGCCGCCTTACTGGGTGGCCTTCCACGCAAAGAATAAAAATAAAGCCCACTTTTAGCGGGCTTTTTAACATCTATTACTTAAGTTTGGGGAGCTTCGTCCTTGGGCTTGTTCCGCATGAAATCCGCAACAGACCAAAGCGCCTGAGCCAATCGCACGACCATCGGTTCTTCCATCTTAATCTAGTGCATAGCACGCACCATGCAAAACATCCACTGGTCACGCTCGGACTCACCAATGGTAAATGGCAGATGGCGCTTACGAAGCATCGGGTGGCCATAGCGCTCGATATAAAGCGAAGGACCCCTGACCATCCAGTAAGGAACATAAAGAGCTTCTCGCGTGCTTCAGTGAGGTCAGCTGAGTGCATTGCACGGATACCTGTGACTTTCGGATCTGAGTCCATGATGTCGTAAAACTTCTCAACTAAATCACGGATTTTTTCAGCGCCGCCAAGCTCTTCAAATAAGGTTTTTTGACTGGCACCAACTTCGCCTACCTCGATTGTCATTAGTTAGCCTTAGTTTTAACTAGGCTTGAAGCAAGCGTTGCTCTTGCACGCGCCTCATCCACATCTTTACCTGTCGCTAAAGCCACACCCATTCGGCGACGTTCAAATGACTCAGGCTTACCGAATAGACGAATATCAGACTCAGGGACCTCTAAGGCTTTTTCGATGCCCTCAAAACTTAAGTTCTTAGAATCCACGCCGCCATAAATCACAGCGCTAGCACCCGGTGCGCGCATTTCAGCATTCACAGGCAAACCTAAAATCGCGCGGGCGTGTAATTCAAACTCATTAAAGCGTTGGGTTGCCATCGTGACCATACCAGTGTCATGTGGACGTGGGCTGACTTCTGAAAACCACACTTGGTCGCCATTCACAAACAGCTCTACGCCAAACAAACCTAGACCACCAAGGTCATCTGTCACCGCCTTTGCAATACGCTGTGCTTCAATCAGCGCATTTTTAGTCATCCCCTGCGGTTGCCAGCTTTCCACGTAATCGCCACGTTTTTGCAAATGGCCAATTGGCTCGCAGAATGAAGTCACAACTTCACCTGCCGCATTTTTTGAGCGAATAGTGAGTAAGGTGATTTCATAATCAAAATCAATTTGGCCTTCAACGATCACAACACCTTGATTGACTCGGCCACCAGAGGCGGCATAATCCCAAGCACCAGCCACTTCACTCGCATTGGTAATACGTGATTGGCCTTTGCCCGAAGATGACATGGTCGGCTTAATAAAGCACGGATAACCAATGCCGCCATCAATCGCATCTTGAAGCTCTTGTTGGCTAAGTGCAAAAGCATAGGGAGAAGTTGGTAGGCCTAAGGTTTCAGCCGCTAATCGGCGAATGCCTTCACGGTTCATGGTGAGCTGCACAGCACGCACAGTTGGTATGACTTGCGCTAAACCAGCTGCTTCAATTTCAGCGAGGGTTTGCGTATTTAAGGCCTCAATCTCAGGAACGATTAAATGCGGGCGCTCTTGTTTAACGAGCGCCATCAAAGCATCACCATCGGTCATATCTATCACATGGGCACGATGTGCTACCTGATGACCTGGCGCATTGGCATAACGATCCACCGCAATGACCTCAACCCCCAATCGCTGCAAGGCAATAATGACCTCCTTACCCAGCTCGCCGCTACCAAGTAGCATGACGCGCGTTGCACTAGGGCTTAAAGGGGTGCCGATTTGCATGAAAAACTCCGATGAGGCTGGGATTGAATAAAAGCAAATTTTAACATGAAGGGCTAGGCATCATCTTCAGAAAATAACAGACATAAAAAAACGGCTCACCTGCATTGAACAGGGAGCCTTTTTTTTAAGACTAACTAAAGGATTACTGTGCTTTAGGTGCTAAGAACTCGTAACGTACACCTACCCAGCCAGCACGCGGCGCGCCAGGTGAGAAGAAGCCTGAATTCGTTTCACTACCGGTAAATACACCGTTAGCTGTAAACATAGACTCACCCATCATCCCGACGTTATTGTACTCATTATCAAGCACGTTAATGGCTTTACCAAAAACACTCCAGCCATTGCCAATGTTGTAACGTGTATCTAAGTTAACAACCGCATAGCCCGCGACCTTACCATTACCCATACTGTCACCTTGATCAACGTGACTATTATTTTCATTACCGCGCATATAACGATCAGAGAAGGCAATAATATTTGAGCCTACTAACCAATCCGGCGTCACAGCATAAGTTAAACGAAGTTTAAATTGATGCGCCGGGATGTTTGCCAAACGATCACCCTTTCGGACATTGATTACATCATTTCCATAGGTATCAGTAACGGTTGTTGAGTTAACCTCATTCGCCAAGGTTAAATCATTTTGATAAGTCGCATCAACATAGCTATAACCAACGTTCCAGCCAAATTGACCTAGCTTTCCAGCCAAGCTTGTATCAATACCAACGCGGCGCGTTTTGCCAACGTTGTCAAAATAACCCATGCCGTTGGTTACTGAAGGCGTGGTGATAAATTGAATATCATTGCTATTTTCTGTGCGATATAACGCAGCAGACCAACGTACATCTTCAGTTAAATTACCACGCAAACCACCCTCAACCGTTCTAGCAACTACTTGCTTGAGTGGTGGGTCACCCGCCATCGCGTTTGGTAATTTACATGGCACATTAGGATTTGCACAACCAAGCTCCATAGAGGTTGGCGCACGATTACCTTCGTTATATGAACTATAAACGGTTAAGTCTCTAGTTGGTGTAAAGTTCAGACCAACTGCAGGATTTAAACGACTGAAAGTATGGTTGCCTGTTAAAGTCTCATCAAACAAAGGGTTACCCACAGCAGGATTACCAGTATTAGGGTCATCAGCCCATGATGTGCCTGGAGCATTAATTTGATCTACATTATCAACATTCACACGGTTGAAACGTGCTGACCCTGTTACATGCCAATAATCGTTTAATGAAAGAGTATTAGTAGCAAACAAACTCCATGTTTTTGTCTTCCCTTTCAGGTTAACAGACTCATCTAGGTAGTCGCCACCAAAGCTGCCTAAGCCATCTATTCCTCTTGTGGCATTAATTAAACCAAGTTCCGTTGATTGATTAAACTTGATTTTTGAGATGTCATAAGAAGCGCCAACAATAAATTGATTTTTCTTGCCTGATAGGTCTTGATTAAAAGCTAATTGGCCGTTTAAACCATAAGACTGTTGCTTTGTTCTACTTCTATTAAGTGCACCTGAGCAGGCATCATCAGCCTCAACGCCTAATGGATACTTATCAGTTGAGCATGCAGTATTATTTGCGATTAATGAAAGGCCATCATCGTAATCATCATTCACATCGCCATTCAAGGTCTTACGCTTTGAGTCACGATAGTAAGCATTTCCGCTAAACATCACATCATTGTTTAACCAGTGACTTCCTGATAGATTTAAGAACGAAAGCGTATTTTTAGTTTGGTCAGGTCTAGTGTGAATTGCATTACGGCCAAGGGTTTGCATAAACTCGCGTTGAACAAGGCCGTTACCAATCATGTTGTTGTTGGCATTGGTATAGCTCAAATCAATCTTGGTGGTTTCATTTTGCCAACCCACCTTACCAAAGAACTGACGAACGTCGGTTGGTGAAGCTTGGCGCCAGCCATCTTCACTAAACGCATTGGCTGAGAAAAAGTAATCGACCGAACCATCTTTGCTTACGCCGCCGATTTCAGCCGAACCCGTTTTACGGCCCCATGAACCTGCTGAGAGCTCAGCTGCACCACCTTGATGTGTACGACCACTTTTCGTTTGTACTGAAATTGCACCACCCAATGTATTTAAACCAAAGAGCGGATTAGTACCTGGGATCAATGACATATTTGCAATTGCATTCATTGGAATCAAGTCCCAATTCACTGCATCGCCAAATGATTCATTCACACGCACGCCATCCACATACACTGACATGCCTTGTGGCGTACCTAGCAATGGAGATGCTGTAAAGCCACGGAAAGTCACGTCAGGCTGGAATGGATTGTTTTGTGTATCCACAACGCTCACGCCTTGCAAATTATTATTCATATAATCTGCGATGGTGACGCTTTGTTGTTTTTTAAATTCGTCGCCATTCACCAATTGAATATTGGCTGGCACTTTATTAATCGACAAGCCAATGCCTGGCATTGGGGTGGTGCTCACCACGTCTACTTTATCTGCATTAATTTTATTTGTTTTAACAGTATCAGCCGCATAAGATGAAGTTGCGGCAAGCACGCCAGCAATCGCTAAAACAATAGGTTTCAATTTTACGTTAACCATCATATCTCCAAGTAATCTCTTAATAGGCGTTTTTAGACGTTTTTATAACGAGTGAGACTTTATCAAAACTTGCGAGCCAAAACACTAGGAAAAACTCCCGAATTTATGGCTTAAGTTTCCATTTCCAGCCCGCCAGCGCTATAGTGAGAACCTGTTTTTGTAAACCAATTAGGCCATTTACCTTGACTTTGAAATTAAGACTCAACCTCATCATTACCTCGCTATTACTAATGGTGATGTTTGCTGGCGCCTTTTTATCGCTTAACAACGCTCGCCAAAATGCTCATGCAGAGGTCGCTTCAGCTGAAAAATTAGTGCTTTACCTATTTGATACCGCCATTCTCGATAACCCTAATTTAGGTCAAAGAAAGCTTGCAAATAAGGGGTTTCATCTTCAGCAGCTCAAGCACATGCGCCACTTAAAGATTGAGCTAATTGATAGCACAGGCAAGGTGATTGATAGCAACCAAACAAAGGATGACATCACCATTCAAAATGAAGCGCCTGCGTGGTTTGGGCACCTACTTAACGAGCTCACCGCAAAATGGGAGCCCTCTGTACGCAAGTTAGAATACCAAGGCATAGCACTGGGCCAGTTAGTAATTACGCCCGACCCAACTTACGAATACGCCGAGAAGTGGAAGCAGATTACCGAGCTACTGACTTTGGTATTAGTATTTTTTGTATTAGTAAATTTGATGGTGATATGGGCCGTATCTCAAGCGCTAAAGCCAACCACCAAGATTCTGGATGCGCTGAATGAGCTTGAAAACGGCAACTTAGCGGCACGCCTCCCCACCTTTAAGTTGCCTGAGCTATCGCGCATCGGCGAAAAATTTAATCGCATGGTGGAAAAGCTTCAACTGAGCATTTTGCAAAATCACAAACTAACTCAGCAGCTGATTACCCTTCAAGAAGAAGAACGTAAAAATCTAGCGCGTGAGTTGCACGATGAGTTTGGGCAATGCCTTACCGCGATTAATACCGATGCCAGCGTAATTTCTAAAGTGGCCGATAAAAAGTATCCTGAAATTAAAGAAAGTGCACTTGCAATTAGCCAACTTTCACGGCACCTCATTGAAATGGTGAGCGGCCTTTTACAGCAACTTCGTCCTGGAATTTTAGATGAGCTAGGCTTATCACCTGCCCTGCTAGACTTGGTAGACACATGGAAATCGCGCAACAAAAGCATTGTTTGCGATATTAACGTCAGTGTCATTCAGGACGAACTCAGCGAAGCCATGAGCATAGCAATTTATCGTCTGGTGCAAGAGGTCTTAACCAATGTTTCTAGGCACGCTGAAGCGACAAAAGTAGAAATCGAGGTGTACCACCTCACGCAACAAGGCAAAGAAGGCATTAAAGTAATGGTGAAAGATAACGGAAAAGGCTTTGTGGCTCATCAAGCCAACGGCTTTGGCCTGCCAGGTATGCGTGAACGAGTTGAGGGTTTGGGTGGCCACTTTGCGATCAAGTCAGACAGCGGCACAGAAATTAAAGTATGGATACCTCACAATCCATATTAATGGGTGCATTAAGAAAGAATAGAAAATGAGTGCTAACAATCCAATTAGAGTAATGCTCGTCGATGACCACGCTGTGGTTCGGTCTGGCGTTCGCCGTTTACTTGAACAAGACCCAAATTTTGAAGTGGTGGTAGAGGCAGAAACAGGCGAGCGCGCTTATCAAATCTTTGGTGAACATTTACCAGACATCACTGTACTTGATTTGAGTATGCCTGGCATGGGCGGCATGGAAACCATCAAGCGCATTATCGCGCGCTACCCGACCGCTAAAATATTAGTGCTCTCCATGCACGAGAATGCGGCTTTTGCAAGCCAAGCATTGAAAGCCGGCGCCAAAGGCTACCTTGCCAAAAGCGGCTTGGCCGAAGAACTCAGCAATGCTATTCAATGGGTAATGACAGGACAAACTTATCTGGGCACAGAAATCTCGCACAAAATCGCGTTACAGATGCATGAGTCGCAAGGCGACCCGATGCAAGTGCTTTCGGCCAGAGAGTTTGAGATTTTTAGAATGTTGGTAGATGGTGTGGAGCTAAGCACAATTGCGACAACGCTGAACATTAGCCTTAAAACAGTCGCCAACTATCAAACTATGATTAAACAAAAGCTAGGGGTAAGTAGCCCTGTGGAAATGGTGCGCATGGCGATTAGATGCGGACTGATTGAGAGTTAATTTTTATTTCCTAAAATCCCTTCGTAATGCCGCTACTAAATTTGTAGAGGTGAAAAAAGCAAAAAGCCAATCCTAAAATTAGGAAAAATTCCCCCCATAAGTCGGGAGCATCTCACAAGACAGACAGAGCCAGCCCGAATAGTATTAACTACTTTTTTCCGTAGTGAATAGCTATTTTGGCGATTGTATTCAAAGAACAATTTACTGGCTTCTGCCCTTACTGCGACAAATCCACCTTAGAGAAGGCTGAATATTGCCATCACTGTGGAAAATCGCTTTTTCCGGATCCAGCCCACACCCAATCTTTGAGAGTCCCTTTAAGCGGAACTGAGCTTAATACCCTGGTGAAAGAAACAACTCACCTATTTTTAATTTGGTGTTGCTCTATCTCACTCCTAGGCGCGGCGGCTTTAATCAATTATTTTTACCATAGTATTAGCCCCATTATTATTGCCACAGTTGGATTTGTTTATGCTCAGATCTTCTTTACGGCCAAATTAGATGAGCTATCAACCGCGACCAAATACTCGCCTCAGCCGATTGCTTTCTTCAGCTTGCTGCTTCCAGTTCTTGGCACTATTCTGTGCTATCAACGCTTGAGCAATTTAGCGCATCGGGAAATTAGGGGACAAAGCCTTGCCTAAGTTTAATTTTCATCTCCATGAAATTAAGGTCAAAAAACTATTAGCTAAGTTGTGGCTTCCCATTACTTTTATTGTGATTTTGTTTCTTATCGACATCTCTTTAGACATCAACGAAAGAATCAACCCTAAGCATTTAGCCATTAAGTTTCTGATTTACCTGGTGATTATTTATATTGCTTATATTGGTTATGGTTTCTACAAGCTCGACAAAAAAAGCATTAATGCGGTGAAAGAAAATGTTTCTGAAAACCATACTGAACTTAAGTTTTGGCAAAATCAAAACAAAACGCTAATTGATGGCTTATCCATTAAAATTCATGAGCAGTTTAAGCAATGGGGCTTAACGCAAGCCGAAACAGATGTCGCACTTTTAATCATTAAAGGCTTTAGTTTGGAGGAGATTGCTCGCCTACGTGGCACCTCAGAGCGAACTATCCGCGATCAGGCCTCATCCCTTTACCACAAAGCCAAGTTGAAAAATCGTATCGAACTTTCTGCCTACTTTTTAGAAGAGCTGTTAGCGCCCTTTCCTGATTATAATTCCTTGCCAAGTCTGAAACTTTTCCTATCCGTCATAAGTCGTATGCCTTACTAAAAAATACCCACTTAATTTGCTGCCCTGGCTTGAGTCGTTTTATCTATTTTGTGTTTTTAATTAAGGATAAGTTATGAAGAAAATTTCACTCGCACTTGCAGCACTATTAGTTTCACTCCCAGCGTTTGCAGCACCTGCTCATAAAGGTGCAGTAGAAACCTGCTTTAAGGCAGCGCTAGCAAAATACCCAGGCCAAGTAATTTCATTAGAAGCTGAAATTGAAAAAGGCAAACCTATCTATGAGTTCGATATTAAAGGTAAAGATGGTAAAGAATGGGAAGTGGAATGTGATGCAAAAACAGGTAAGCTGACTAAATCTGAAGAAGAAATTGACATGAAAGACCCTCGCTTCGCTTCAAAAGCAAAAGTTTCTTTAGAAGAAGCTAAGAAAATTGCTTTGGCCGCTAAACCAGGTGAGATTATTGAAGTTGAGACATCCATTGAACCTGACGGCTCGATCTCATACGAATTTGATATTAAAGGCACTGACGGCAAAGAGTGGGAAGTTGAAGTCGATGCTGTGACAGGTAAAATCGTTGAAATCGAAGAAGAGATCTATCAAATCGGTTTAGATTAATCCATGACATTTGTGTTTGGGAGTATCTCCTAGCGATTATCGGGAGCAATTCCGTTGGTGGCAAAAGAGTAACGAGTTAACATGAGGTCGTATCATGAAACTCCTAAAGACAAATCTTCATTTTTAAACAGCGCCTTTGGGCGCTGTTTTTTTATGTCTCAACCCTTACGTCAGTTATCCACCTAATCACCAAGCCCATGTCCCGCTCCGTGGCTTGCATCATGCAATCCACACCAACATGTGGCACCAAAGCCAGCGTGTCATCTAAGTAAATCAGCGGCAATCTTTCACGTAACCAAGGCGGCATATTCGCTTCCTGGAGCAGATGTTTAAGCGTGCGCGTTGGCCTTGCTAGATCGGGCTTAAAGCGCTCGCCTCCTTGCCTGCTAGCGATGCGTAGCTTGTGCCCACCTAGCCGATCGATCGCCAAGCCCTCGCCTTGCTTGCGCTCAAAAAATAATTTAGTGCCATCGGGCATGGTTAAAGCGTCTTCACCCTGCCAAATCATAGCGATTTCAGTTGTATGTTGAGGATGATTGCATTTGATATAGGCGAAGCCTTGATACCGGCGTAAATAGGTGTCGCTCGCTTTATCAAGCAGGATTTTAAGCGCGGCATCGCCACTGGCATTGATAAGCTGCGTGAGCATGTCATCTAGCCTATCTTTACTCGGCGCTGAGAAAGCCATGCTCGCTAGCCACCAGCGGAATAAGTTCTTAGCGCGCGGCACACTCAATCTCTCTAACAACTCAACATTCATCCGACCTTCAACCACGCAAGCTTGGGCATCGATTTGCGCGAGGTCATCGAGCAAATCAGCCGCTTCGGCAATGTGGGCTGCTGAGCGGGCTAACGTTGCACTCGCTGCCGGAAAACGTGCTTTAAGCACCGGCATCACTTCATGGCGAAAGTAATTGCGATCGTACTGAATATCGCAATTACTTTCGTCTTCTACCCATGCTAATTTAGCGGCTTTTGCGTAGGCCTCAATTTCCGCTCTTGGAATATCAAGCATAGGACGAAGCAATCTTCTATCCGCATCTTGGGCCGCCATTGCGGACAAACCTTTCAGCCCTGCTCCGCGAAGCAGTTGTAGCAGTAAGGTTTCCGCTTGGTCGTCCTGATGATGAGCAAGCAAGATGAAGTCTGCGTTAGCCCCAAATAAAGCTTGATAGCGGGCTTCGCGAGCCGCCGCTTCCAAGCCTAATCCAGCAGCCTTTTCTACCTTTACGTTTACAAGCTCAAAAGGCACTTGATAGGTCTCACAAGTCTCGGCACAAAAGTCTGCCCACGCATCAGCATTGGGGCTCAAGCCATGATGCACATGCATGACCTGCAAATTGAAATTGAGCGTCTTTTTAGCTTGGGCTAATGCATGAAGCAAAACGCAGGAGTCAACGCCTCCGCTAAATGCAAGAAGCAGCGTTGGTGCTGTGTTTAAAGAGATTGCTTGGCTTAAGAATTGCGACACTTGGGCTTGAATACGCACAAAGCCCGCATCAGGCTTGTTGGCTTGAATACGGGCTTTGCGGAGTGCGTGGGTTGAAGCTTTTGTAATGTTGAAACCTTTTTGGGTTATGCCCCTTAGCGACGCTTAGGCGCCGCCGTTTTAACAGCAACTTCTTGGAACTTACCATAGCTCATTAAGCGATCATAACGCTGCGCTACCAGTTGATCAATCGGCTTGCTTTCAACTGTTTTTAATTCCTCACCCAAGGCTTTACGCAGGTTTTGCATCATCAGCTCCTGGTCACGATGTGCACCTCCCATCGGCTCAGCCACGATACGGTCAACCAAGCCCGCTGTTTTGAGGCGTGTTGCAGTAATGCCTAGAGTTTCCGCCGCAACGGATGCTTGGTCTGCGCTCTTCCACAAAATAGAAGCGCAACCTTCTGGCGAAATCACTGAGTAAGTTGAATATTGCAACATCAAGAGTTGGTCGACCACACCTAGCGCCAATGCACCGCCAGAGCCACCTTCGCCGATAATCACACCAATGATCGGTGTTTTTAGTTCAGCCATGACATAGAGGTTACGTGCAATCGCTTCTGATTGACCGCGCTCTTCAGCACCAATGCCAGGATACGCACCTGGGGTGTCAATGAGGGTAATGATAGGTAAACCAAATTTTTCGGCCATGCGGTATAACCGCAAAGCCTTACGATAGCCTTCAGGGCGTGGCATACCGAAGTTACGATATTGACGCTCTTTGACATCTCGACCTTTTTGTTGGCCAATCACCATCACCGACTTGCCTTCAAAACGCGCTAAACCGCCAACAATAGCCGGGTCATCCGCAAATGCACGGTCACCGTGCAACTCTTCAAAGTCTGTAAATATATTTTGGATGTAATCTAATGTGTAAGGGCGCTGCGGATGACGCGCGACTTGAGATATCTGCCAAGCGGTGAGCTTGCCGTAGATGTCTTTCGTCATTTCTTGATTTTTCTTTTGTAGACGATTGATTTCGTCATTGATATCAAGCGCAGAGCCATCTTGCACGTGGCGCAGTTCATCAATTTTCGCTTCGAGTTCAGCGATTGGTTGTTCAAAATCTAAAAAGCTTGTTTTCATATCAAGATTGGTTCTTATCAAATTAGGTCTAATTATAGAGGATTTTTACGTTTTCTTCGCTTAACCAAGCTTTTAATCCGATTAATAAATCGTCATGAAGCTCTACTCGCCAGTGATCACCAAGCATCATCTCAACTTTAGCTTGGTTATTGTGGTATTCCACTTTCACCGCACAACCACGGTTATTTTGTTCTGAATTCGCGCGGCAATAAGGGCCTAAGAGCTCACGTAACTTGACGGCGTCTGCCTGACCATTACAAGATATATTAAGTATATTAGCATACGCGCTTCGAGCAGATGCAATGTCGTAAATCTTACGCACATTCACCCGCACACCACCCGAGAAGTCATCATGGCTAACGCGACCTTCAATGACCAACAGCTGGTCCTCTTTAATGAGCTGCGCATGTTGCGCGAGCATCTCACTACCCACCACCACCTCAACTCGGGACTTGGCATCATCAAGCGTCACAATCGCCATCTTGCCACGCTGGGTCATCCGAATACGCACCCCCATCACCACACCGGCCATCAGCTGCGGCTGATCCTGTGGTTTGATATTACCCAAATCTGTATGCACAAATGTTGCCAACTCTTTTTGATAGGCCTGGTATGGATGGCCGCTTAAATAAAAACCGAGCGCGACCTTTTCTTGTTGCAGCTTTTCAGGCTCAGCCCAAGCGGGTACATTTGGCAATACATGCGCCGCGCTATCTGACACTGCACCAAACAAGCTATCTTGACCACTAGCGGCCCCGCTTTGCTCAGCCGCGCCAATCGCTAAATTCACACCCGCCAATAAAGCATTACGATTAGGTTCAAGCTTGTCAAACGCACCAGCGCGAATGAGAGATTCAATGACTCGGCGGTTTACCTTACGCAAATCTAAGCGTGCACAAAAATCGAACAAGTCCTTAAATGGACCGTCCTGATTACGCGCCGCAAGAATCACCTCAATCGCCGACTCACCGGAGCCCTTCAAAGCCCCTAAGCCATATAAAACTTGCTTGTCGCTGATTGGCTTAAACTTGAATTCACTTTGATTAATATCTGGCGCTAACACTTCTACGCCATTACCCATGCAGTCATCATAGAATATATGCACACTGTCTGTGTTATTCATATCAGCGGACAAGGTTGCTGCTAAGAGAGCCGCTGGATAGTGCGTTTTGAGATAGGCTGTGTGGTAAGCAACGAGGGCATAGGCTGCCGCGTGTGATTTATTAAAGCCGTAGCTCGCAAACTTTTCCATTAAATCAAATAAATCAGCCGCTTGTCTTTCAGGCGTGCCCTTTTTTTTTGCGCCGTCAACAAACACGGCACGCTGGGCATCCATTTCTTCTTTTTTCTTTTTACCCATCGCGCGGCGAAGCAAGTCGGCGCCGCCAAGGCTATAGCCCCCAACGACCTGCGCAATCTGCATCACCTGCTCTTGGTAGACCATAATCCCGTAGGTTTCTTTGAGGATAGGCTCAACCGCTGGATGCGGATACTCAACCCGCTGTAAGCCATGCTTACGGCGGCAGAAGTCTGGGATCAAATCCATCGGACCTGGGCGATACAAGGCGACCAGCGCGATAATATCTTCAAAGCAATCAGGCTTCGCTTGTTTAAGCATGTCCTTCATGCCTCGCGACTCTAACTGGAATACCGCTGTCGTATTCGCTGATTTTAGGAGCTGATAAGTCGGCTTATCGTCAATCGGCAAGGTCTCAAAAGATAGCGGTGGCAGATTTTGCTCTGCACGCTGAGCATTTGCGTTGACGAGCGCCATATCCAAAATGGTGAGTGTACGTAAGCCCAAAAAGTCGAACTTAACCAGCCCCACCGATTCCACGTCGTCTTTATCGTATTGACTGACCAAGCTGTCGCCATTGGCCTGGCAGTAAATCGGGGAGAAGTCAGAAATTTTACTTGGAGAAATCAGCACGCCACCCGCATGCATGCCGACGTTACGCGTTAAGCCTTCGAGTCTCAGCGCTAACTCAAGTAGCTCTTTGACTTCTTCTTCTTGCTCACGACGTTCCCCCAATTGCGGCTCTTTTTCAAGCGCATCTTTAAGCGTAATACCAAGCTCTAACGGAATAAGCTTTGCGATGCCATCCACAAAGTTAAAAGGCAAATCAAGCACACGCCCGACGTCGCGAATCACGGCCTTAGCCGCCATGGTACCGAAAGTGGCGATTTGAGAAACCGCCTCCAATCCATATTTTTGCTTCACGTAATCAATGACGCGGTCACGCCCTTCTTGGCAGAAGTCGATATCGAAGTCGGGCATAGAAACCCGCTCAGGGTTTAAAAAACGCTCAAATAGCAGGGCATATTGCAATGGATCAAGATCGGTAATGCCCAAGCTATAAGCAACAACTGAACCCGC
This sequence comes from Candidatus Methylopumilus sp., assembly GCA_040401435.1. Taxonomy (GTDB): domain Bacteria; phylum Pseudomonadota; class Gammaproteobacteria; order Burkholderiales; family Methylophilaceae; genus Methylopumilus_A. The sequence goes on along the minus strand of JBBAON010000007.1, from coordinate 41,059 downwards.
ACCAGAGCCCCGGCCAGGGCCAACAGGCACGCCGTTATGCTTAGCCCAGTTAATAAAGTCCGCCACAATTAAAAAGTAGCCAGGGAAGCCCATTTGAATAATGATGCTGGTTTCAAAGGCAAGTCGCGCTTCATATTCTGGGGCTTTGGCGGCACGCTTTTCAGCGTCTGGGTAAAGTACTTCTAAGCGCTTAAGCAAGCCCTCTTGCGCTTGAGTAACCAAATACTCATCCAAACCCTCGCCATTAGGCGTAGGAAATTGCGGCAAGAAGTTTTTACCCAAAGAAAGCGTTAAATTACAACGCTTGGCAATTTCCACGCTGTTCGCCAAAGCCTCTGGAATGTCCACAAAAAGCGCAGTCATCTCCGCTTGGGTTTTGAAATATTGATCTTCGGTGAATGCTTTAGGACGACGCGTATCAGCCAGCACATAGCCTTCCGCAATACACACCCGCGCTTCATGTGCTTTAAAATCTTCCGTCTCAATAAACTGCACAGGATGTGTTGCCACCACAGGCAAGGCCAGCTGTGAAGCAAGCGCCACAGCACGCGAAATATAAGCCTCTTGTTGCGCATGGCCTGCGCGTTGAAGTTCGATATAAAAACGGTTAGGGAATAAATCTGCCCAAGCTTGTGCAAGCTGTTTAGCACTTGGGGTATTACCCTGTAAAAGCGCTTGGCCTATATCACCCATCATGCCGCTAGAGAGCATGATTAAACCCTCTGAACCAAGCTCAATCAGCCACTCGCGTTTAATTTCCGGTTTACCACGATATTGATTTTCAAGATAAGCGCGACTGATCAGCGCGCAAAGTTTGGTGTAACCCACTAATGTTTGGCAAAGCAACATCACCCTGTAAGGCTGGTCGCGATTCGTTGAATTTTCAAGCCAAAGATCACAGCCTAAAATCGGCTTAACGCCATTGCCGCGGGCTTCTTTGTAAAACTTAATCGCGCCAAATAAATTGCTTAAATCTGTCAATGCCAAGGCTGGCATTTGGTCTTTTGTGGCATGCGCTACGTAATCATCAATTCGCACCGTTCCGTCCACAATGGAATACTCACTGTGGCAACGCAAATGAACAAATGAAGGTTGAGATAAATTGACTGACATAGCATTGAATTTTACCTGATTGAAGTACCCATGTCGCATGGTAATCAGATGCAAAATCCAAGTTTTTAGCTAGCTTATTGACTTAAAAGCTTATTGACTTAAAAAGGAGTGATTTTTTACAACAAGGAAAATAAAAAGCTGGTGCGAAAGGAGAGACTCGAACTCTCACGCCTTGCGGCGCTGGAACCTAAATCCAGTGCGTCTACCAATTCCGCCACTCTCGCAGGTAGTCATGAGTAATGCTTCATGAGTTTGTCAGGGCATGAACCCCAACGAGGCGTATATTATAGCTCAGCAAATTTCCGAAAACCATTAAAATTTGAAATGTCTATGTAAAAGCTTAAGTTTGAGCGAAAATCAGATAAGTACAATCTTATTCAAGGATACAAAATGCCACACACCATCAATCAAGAAGAAATTAACATGTTACGCAGCGAGCTTGAGATGCTTATGCGAGAACGCCAAGCATTACTGAAAGTCACTGGCGTCGCTGCTGGCCTAGTTGCGGAGCTTGATAGCCATAGCTTGCCAAATGGCACTGAAGAAGCCGCTGAACTGTTGGCAGCAAGCATCAATGCGCTACCAGAAGAAACACTTAAAGATGCGCTAAGTGCGGCGCATGCTGAAATCGTTAACTAGCCGAATCGAGGGCCTCAAAATTGCCTAAGTCTTGCATGGCATGTAATATCGCTACGCGGAAAAATTAGCTTATCGAGATCGACGTTTGAAACAAAATGCATTCAATCACATCACCAGCATCATTAGCCTGTCCTTCATGGTCAGCAGTTGCGGCTTTCAATCTTACCTCCCCAAGCCGATTGAGCCAGCAAAAGTAGTAGCAAAGCTTGAGCAACGTGCAAACACTGATACAGATTTTCAAGCTTACTTAATTGCGCAGGCCTTTCCAGCAGATCAGCTTCCAATTAGCTTATGGGGCGAAAATGATCTGACCCTAAGTGCGTTATTTTTCCATCCCGACCTGAATCTAGCTCGCGCGCAGTGGCGTGCGGCACAAGCAGCGCAAATCACTGCGGCTCAGCGCCCAGAAATAGGCATTAAGGGCAATGCAGATAATCACAGCCAAGCCACAGACAAATCTCCATGGACTTACCAATTTGGCATTGATATTCCAGTAATAACTGCTGGCAAACGTGAGGCTAGAATTGCACAAGCGGCTAGCTTATCTGAAGCCGCCCGCATTGAGATTGCACAAGCCGCATGGCAAGTGCATAGCCGTGTGGCAAAAAGCTTGCTGGCCTATCAATATGCGTTGGCACAGTTAGCCACACTCAACAATGAAGTTGACCTGAGAACCTCCATTGTCGATATGCTCGTGAAACGTTTAGACGCCGGGATGGCATCTAACATTGAAGTCAGTAATGCGCGCATTGCCTTACAAAAAGCCGAACAAACTTATACGACCGAAGCTGGGCGTATCGATACTTTACGTGCGGCACTTGCCAATGATGCAGGCTTAAGTTTAAGTAAATTCAAACTACTCATCATCAAACCATTTGGGCAAACTGAGCCAGTCACCATAGACGCTTTACAATACGAAGCCCTGCTTAATCGCTTAGATATTCGCGCCTCTTTAGCCCGTTATGAAGCTGCAGAAGCGAAATTACGCTTGGAAATCGCCAAACAATATCCGGACATGACGTTTTCACCGTCTAAAACTTTGGATCAAGTTGACAACATTTGGTCTTTAGGCTTTTCAAGTCTGCTGACACTGATCAACAAAAATCGCGGCTTAATCGCTGAGGCAAACAGCCTACGTGAAGTTCAAGTTGCGCAATTTGAAGCCCTCCAAGCCAAAGTCATCGGCGATCTAAATCAAGCAAAAGCAAGCTACCAATCGGCGATCGCCTCTCGCGCAAAAGCGCAGACCTTACTAGAAAATCAACAAAAGCGCACCGAGCAAACTGAGCGACAATTTAATGCGGGACTTGCAGACCGTTTAGCCTTTACGACGACGCTACTTGAAAATATTATCGCCAAACAGAGCGTATTGAACACGACCTATCTGACGCAAGTTGCGAAATTGAACCTTGAGGATGTGTTACAACGTCCATTAGATAATCGTCTAACGACGCCAAGCGATATCACCTCATTTAATGCAGACTCCACAAGCAACAAACCAACCAGGACTCCCTCACCATGAACCGTAAAGTTGCCTTAGTGATTGGGCTTCAAGCTTTTTTAATCATCGTACTCTTTTGGGTATTGGTGTTTTATGGAAAAGATGAATACGACACTTACAATCAAGCGCAAGAAGTGGAAGTCGCAACACCAAACCGCGTCAATGAGGTAAAAGGTGCGACGGTTGTTACACTGAGCCTCGAGGCACAGAAGCAAAGCGACATTCAAACGGCCAGCCTGCATGTTAGCCAGCATCAAAAGACCTTAAATACACTCGGGAATGTGCTGAGTATTGATACGCTGATTGAGCTTCGTACGCGCTATTTAAATGCGAAAGCGAATGCCACGATTGCACGGGCATCGCTTGCCAACAGCAAACTAGACTTTCAGCGTATGCAAGCCCTCAACAAAGATGATAAAAACGTTTCGGATCAAGTCATGCTAGCGGCACAAGCGGCTTTCAAAGCAGATCAAGCGAAAGTGCAAGCCGCTGAAACTGAGGCAAGTAATCTCAATGACACCATGCGTCAAACATGGGGTGAATCGCTCGCTAACGAAGCAACGAAGGAACCTGCAAGCGCAAACTTCCAGGCACTGCTCTTACATAAAGAAGTGTTACTGTTGATTACATTGCCAACTGATAGCAACGTGAGCGCAGGTGAACGCATCAACGTTGTGCCGACCGGAGCGCAAACCAAGGTAATTAGTGCCCAACTTGTTGCCGCTGCACCGCAAACTGACACGACCATACAAGGCCGCACCTATTATTTCCGGGCACCAGCTGAAAACTTACGTGCCGGTATGCGTGTAAGTGTTGAAATGAAGGCTACTCCAAACAATACTAAAACAACCAATGGCATTATCGTACCTGCTAAAGCAGTGGTTTGGTACGCAGGTAAACCATGGGTGTACAAAAAGCAAAGCGAAGACCGTTTTGTTCGATTGCCGATTAATACCGACAATGAAATAAACGGCGGTTGGTTTAACCAGAGTGCGAGCCTCGCTGATGGGGATGATTTAGTGATCAATGGGGCACAACTTTTACTCTCAGAAGAGTTTAAGTACCAAATCAAAAATGAGAATCAGGACTAATTGTGATGATGTCCGCCCTCGTTAGGTTCTCCATTCGTTTTAGCGGTGTCATTATTGGCATCGCCAGTTTAATTGTGATGTATGGCATTTATAGCCTGACACGTAGCAATCTAGATGTATTCCCTGAGTTCTCTCCTACACAGCTGGTGATCCAAACCGAGTCGCCAGGGCTTTCTACAGATTTAGTTGAATCCTTAGTTAGTCAGCCGATTGAGCATAGTATTGCGGGAACGGCAGGCATCGAGTTAATGCGATCACAATCTATTCCTGGGCTTTCTGTCGTCACCGTTATTTTTAAAGAAGGCACGGACGTTTATCGCAACCGCCAAGTGGTGGCCGAGCGCCTTGCCACCCTTGCCAATAGGTTACCGAATGGCATTACGCCAAACATCACCCCGCTGACCTCCGCGGCCAGCACCGTCATGTGTATCGGGATCACCTCGGAGACCAAATCACTCATGGAACTGCGCACCATGGTGGATTGGACTTTACGTCCACACCTCATGGCTGTGCAAGGCGTGGCAGATGTAAACGTATTTGGTGGTGATGTGAAGCAGTACCAAATTCAAGTGAATCCAGACAAACTAGTGCTGTACAACCTATCCATGCAGGAAGTCATGAATGCCGCGAGCAAGGCCACAGGCGTTCGCGGTGCAGGATTTATTGAAAACAACAACCAACGTATTGTCATCAATACCGAAGGTCAAGCCCGCACACCTGCAGAGCTTGCGAAAACAACGCTCCTGCATCGTCACGGACAAACCGTGAGATTGGGCGACATTGGCCAAGTTGTCGAAGGCGCCGCACCATCGATTAGCGCCTCGGCGATTAATGGAAAACCAGGCATTTACCTTTCCGTGCAAGGCCAATTGGGTGCTAACACGCATGGCGTGACCCAGGCCTTAGAAAAAGCTATTCAGCAAATCAAACCATCGCTTGAGGCTGACCAGATCAAATTACACGAAGGCCTATTCCGGCCTGCTAACTTTATTGAAACCGCCATTAAAGGCGTGCGAACTGACATCTTAATTGGCTCCATTTTAGTCATCACGGTTCTGTTTTTATTTTTGTTTAATGCCCGTACAGCCTTTATCTCAGCGACCGCTATTCCATTGTCATTACTCACTGCGATCGTGGTGATGAGTTACTTCAATATTGGTTTAAATATCATGGTGTTGGGTGGTCTAGCTATTGCACTAGGTGAGGTTGTGGATGACGCCATTATTGATACCGAAAACATCTTTAGACGCTTACGTGAAAACAGTTTATTGACCATGTCACAGCCCATCCACAAAGTGGTGTTTAACGCTTCAATGGAAGTGCGTAGCTCAGTGGTTTACGCCACCATTATCGTTGCCTTGGTGTTTATGCCACTCCTCACCTTAACTGGCGTTGCAGGTAAATTATTTGCGCCGCTTGGCATTGCTTATATCTCAGCAATTTTGGCATCACTGTTAGTCGCGCTCACACTCACGCCCGCCCTTTGTTATTTAATGCTAGGTAAGGCAAAGCTCAGCGCAGAAGACTCGCCGATGATTAGCTACATTAAAAAACGCTACGTCAGGCTTTTGCATCGCGTTGAACAGCATTACAAAATGACGATTGCCATAAGCGTCGCTTTAATTGCACTTGGTCTGGGCGTGCTGCCACTCTTTAAAAGCCAATTCATTCCCGCCTTGCATGAAGGCCATTTTATTATGCACATGACGCTAGTGCCTGGCAGTTCTGAGCAAGAATCATTGCGCGTGGGTCAAAAAGTCGCTGCTTCCTTGAGCGAAATTAAAGGAGTGCGCAGTATTGCGCAATGGGTGGGTCGCGCACCGAATGCCGCCGACACTTTTGGCACGCACTACAGTGAATTTGAAATCGAAATCGGCACGCTTTCAGGTGAAGAACAAACCCGCATTCTTCAAGAAATCCGTGAGCATCTCTCTAGTATTGATGATGAAAATATCGATAAAGATGAGGATGGCCCAACCCCACCTGGCTTTGTTGGGGTTAACTTTGCCATTAACACTTTTCTGACTGAGCGTATCGAGGAAACCATTTCTGGCTATGCCGCCTCACAAGTCATCAATATTTATGGCCATGATTTAGATGCTTTAGATCGCGATGCACAAGCGGTGGCTGGCGTAGTAGCCGGCATGCAAGGCGCTGAAGATGTGCTGGTACAGTCGCCGCCTGGCACACCACAAATCTCTATTCGCTTGCGATCAGAAAAGCTGTTGCAATGGGGCTTACAAGGAAGCGATGTGTTGGACACTATCCGTGCATCTTACGAAAGCGTCCCTGTTGCGCAGGTATATCAGGCGAGCCGCGTGGTTGGCGTGAGCGTATTACTTGACCCCGCCTCGCGTAATAATATCGGCCAAATTAGTACACTGCCGATCACGAACAATGAGGGCAAGCTAGTGAGGCTTGGTGACATTGCGGACATTACTCAAGAAAACGGACGCTCAAAGATTTTGCATTCCGGCGCAAAACGTATTCAAACCGTGACAGCCAATGTCAGTGGTCGTGACATTCAAGGCTTCACTGACGAGCTAAAAACCAAACTCCAAAAAGAAGTCCATCTTTCACCAGGTAACTATCTTGCTTTTACTGGTGAGGCCGAAGCTCAAGCCAAATCACGTGAAGATCTTATCGTGCACTCGCTACTCGCCACCGTCGGCATTTTCTTGATGTTGTATATCGCGTTTGGAAGATTGCGTAATTTATTGCTGACTTTTGCCAACTTGCCATTTGCGCTCATAGGCGGCGTATTTGCCGTCATGCTCACAGGGGGGTGGATTTCGCTTGGATCACTTGTTGGCTTCGTGACCCTATTCGGGATTACCTTACGTAACTCGATTATGTTGGTTTCACACTACCAACACCTGATTGATGAAGAAGGCATGATATGGGGCTTAGAAACAGCGATTCAAGGCGCCTCTGAACGACTACCCTCCATCTTAATGACAGCGCTTGTGACAGCCCTAGGTTTGCTTCCGCTTGCGGCAGGCAGTGGCCAACCTGGCCGTGAGATTGAAGGCCCAATGGCCACCATTATTGTCGGCGGTTTAATTACCTCGACGATTTTGAACTTGCTCATTTTGCCAACGATTATGTTGCACTTTGGTAAGTTTGAAAAACATCAACAAGTTTAAAAAAACTAACACAACATTAAGCCATCAGCTTCGTCCACAAGGACTTTACTGACGCAACAAGATGCGCGACTTCATGGACACTCACTTGCGCCTTAGTGTGGCCTTGCAAGCGAAGCGCGTGTTGTTTCTTACGCAGCACACGATAAGCATTCGCCACCGCCTCGGCTTGTGCTTTTTCAATCACACCCAAACTTGCAAGCCTTGCGAGCAAAGCAATATTCCCAATATTTTCAGTCAGCTCGGGATGCTGATTTGCGTGCGCTAATACTAAATATTGCACCATAAACTCCACGTCAATAATGCCGCCTAAGCTTTGTTTGAGATCAAACACATCCGCAGGAATCACGTGCCCTGCACGCATTTTTTGGCGCATCTCGACCACTTCTTTTTTCAGCGTAGCCATGTCACGCTTTTGCGTCATCACATCGCAACGAATCTGCTCAAACGCTTTACCTATCTCCACATCACCAGCGCTAAACCTAGCACGGGTAATCGCCTGATGCTCCCATACCCAAGCTTTGTGCTGCTGATAGGCCCTAAACGCATCCACAGTGCTGACTAACAAGCCACTAGCCCCATCGGGACGGAGTTGCATATCCGTTTCGTAAAGCATGCCTGCTGAAGTAAGGCTATTCAGCCAATTGTTAATGCGTTGACCAAAACGCGCATAAATCTGCCCCGCATCAGGCGCTTCATCATCGTAGAGAAAAATAATATCCAAATCAGAGGCGTAGCCTATCTCTTTACCGCCTAGTTTGCCGTAGCCCACAATCGCAAATTGAGGGACCTCTCGATGTTTACCCTTAAGTGTGGGCCATACTGTTTCAAGCGTAACCTGCAAAATAAGGTTGGCTAATTCACTGAGGTAATCAGACAGGGTTTCAAGTGGTAACTCCCCCGCCACATCTTTTGCCGCGAACCGAAATACCGCTGCATGCTTAAAGTGCCGCATGACATCCATTTGACGCTCAACATCGCCTTCTACTTCAGCCAACCGTCGCTTGAGTTCTTCGCGCATCAAGGCAAAATCAGGCACAGCGTATAAATGCTGCGTATCTAGCAGTTCATCTAATAAAACAGGATGTTGAGATAGATATTGTGCTAACCAAGGGCTGGCAGACGTTAATCGAATCACTAAATTTAAAGCGGCAGGATATTCGGCCAGCAAAGCCAAATAACTGGCACGGCGGCAGATATTTTCCAGCAAGTCCGATACACGCAATAAGGCTGTATCCGGATCATCTTCCTTCACGGCCAACGCAATCACCAACGGCATCAATTGATCAAAGCGCTGACGGCTTAATTCTGGCAATTGCTTGTATTTTGCACTATGGGCTAATCCGCGCAAACGGCTCAAGGTTTGCGCTGCATCTAGATAACCCAAGCTTTTAATCCGCGCGACGGCTTCTTCATCTGCGATTGTGCCCTGCCAAATTTCCACAATACGCAGGTCTTCTGCCTGCTCACCCTTCGGGTCGCTAAACACCTCACTAAAATGTTTATCCACCACGTGGCGATGCGCTTCTATCTTGGCATGCAAAGCATCCCAATTTTCGCAATTCATGGCTAACGCCAGCCGCGCTTGACCTTCTTCATTGCTTGGTAATGTTTGGGTTTGCTGGTCTTCGGCATACTGAAGCCTATGTTCTAAATCACGCAAAAATACATAAGCAGTACAGAGTTCATCCACGGTATTTTCTGGCAATAACTTCTTATCGCGCAATAAAGCCATGACGGCAAGGGTAGGCCTAATCTGCAAACTCACATCTTGACCGCCACGGATCAACTGAAAAACTTGGGCGATAAATTCAATTTCGCGAATACCACCGCGACCTAACTTGATGTTGTCGTGCATATCACGCTTATTCACATCGCGCTGAATTTGCACTTTCAAGTCGCGCATGGAGGCAAAAGCCCCGTAATCTAAGTACTTACGGAATACAAAAGGTCGTAATAAGTCCGCAATCACTTTTGCGGGGCCTGCGATCACACGCCCTTTAATCCAAGCGTAGCGCTCCCACTCGCGGCCTTGGTTTTGGTAATACTCTTCCAGCATGGCCAAACTGCAAGCCAGCGGCCCTTCTGAACCATAGGGACGCAAACGCATATCCACACGGAACACAAAACCATCTTGGGTAATCTCATCAATCGCCGCAATCAGCTTCTTTCCAGCGCGTGTAAAAAAATCATGGTTACTTAATGTTTGCTTTCCTTGCTCTCCAACACTAAGGCCTGCACCATTCGTTTCACCATCTTCTTCAAACGCAAAAATCAAATCAATGTCAGAAGACACATTGAGTTCAAAGCCACCCAACTTCCCCATGCCAATCACAATCAAAGATTGAGGCTTGCCGCTCTCGCCAATTGGCTCGCCATAAGTGTCTTTGAGATTAGCCTCAATATGGGTTAACGCAACACGCACAACGACTTCTGCTAAATCACTCACCGACTGCACCACTTCGGCAAAGTCCGCCAAGCCATTTAAGTCACGCACGATAATGCGCAACATCACACGCTGTCTTAGCTTACGTAGCGCACGCTTCAAACTTGCTTCGTCAATAATCGATTGACCTGCAAGATAAGCCAGCATTTCATCACGGCTATATCTCGTGGCTATTTTTTGCATCAAATCAGGCAGCAATTCGCCATCACCTGCTAGCAAGCGGCTCAGAAAGGGGCTACAAGCCATGGCATGTTGAACATAGGCGTATTGTGGTACTGATTCAAAAGCTGAAGGTGTGATCATGTAATGCTTCTTAATCCTTAAGTCTCAACCATTAAAAATGCCATCAGGTGGCTAGAAATCGACCTTGAAAATGTTATTATCCCTCTTATAAGTTGTAAATTGATCATATAAAAATAATTAAGCTTTATCGGGGGAAATGCAATGTCATCAATTGAGTCTGTGCTCACGGAAAATCGGGTATTTTCGCCCATTCCGGCATTCAAACAAAACGCCACTGTTTCTGGATTAGCCGCTTATCAAGCCTTGTGCCAACAAGCCGAGCAAGATTACACAGGCTTTTGGGGCAACCTAGCCAACACTGAACTTGACTGGCACAAACCCTTCACCCAAATTTTAGATGAAAGTAAGGCCCCTTTTTATCGCTGGTTTCATGATGGCGAATTAAACGCCTCATACAACTGCATCGACCGCCACCTTGCGACTAAAGGCGACAAAACTGCGATTATTTTTGAAGCAGACGACGGCTCAGTTACTAAGCTCACATACCAACAATTACACCAACGTGTTTGCCGTTTTGCCAATGCGCTGAAAGACCAAGGCATAACTTTAGGCGACCGCGTGATTATTTACTTGCCGATGGGCATTGAAGCGGTCGTTGCTATGCAAGCTTGTGCACGTGTTGGCGCTATTCATTCAGTCGTGTTTGGCGGCTTCTCAGCCAAAAGTCTGCACGAACGTATTACCGATGTTGGCGCTAAATTAGTCATCACCGCTGATGCTGGCATGCGCGGTGGTAAAGCCGTTGTGCTTAAAACCGCAGTGGATGAAGCCTTGGCTTTAGGTGGCTGTGAAGCGGTGACCAAAGTTATTGTTTGCCAACGCACCAAATCAGAAGTCGCTTGGACTGAAGGTCGTGACCTTTGGTGGCACGACCTTGAAAGTGCGGCTTCTGACGTTTGCGAACCAACTTGGGTGAATGCAGAACATCCGCCATTTATCCTTTACACCTCAGGCTCAACAGGCACACCAAAGGGCGTACAACATTCTACAGGTGGCTATTTGCTTGGCGCCTTGATGAGTATCAAATGGGTATTCGATTACAAAGACAGCGACGTATTTTGGTGTACTGCAGATGTGGGCTGGATTACCGGCCACAGCTATGTGGCCTACGGCCCGTTGTCATTGGGCGCAACACAAGTCATTTTTGAAGGCATCCCCACTTACCCAGATGCTGGTCGTTTCTGGCAAATGATAGAAAAACACAAAGTCAGCGTGTTCTACACTGCGCCAACAGCAATTCGCTCACTCATTAAGTTAGGCGGCGACCTGCCTAAACAATACGATCTTTCAAGCTTACGATTATTAGGCACGGTGGGCGAACCAATCAATCCAGAAGCTTGGATGTGGTATCACACCGTGGTCGGTAATGAGCGTTGCCCGATTGTGGATACTTGGTGGCAAACAGAAACTGGCGCGCACATGCTTGCGCCACTTCCTGGCGCGATTGATGCTAAGCCAGGTTCATGCACCATGCCTCTGCCTGGCATCATGATGGATATTGTTCACGAAGACGGCACCCATATTGAAGGCACTGGCGGCGGCTTGCTGGTTGCTAAAAAACCTTGGCCTTCGATGATACGCACCATCTGGGCCAACCCTGAACGCTTTAAGAAGTCTTATTTCCCAGAAGAGCTCAATGGCTTATATCTCGCCGGCGACTCAGCCCACCGCGATGCGGATGGCTACTACTGGATTATGGGGCGTATTGATGATGTGCTTAACGTATCAGGCCATCGTCTCGGCACGATGGAAATTGAATCTGCCTTAGTCGCCAACTCATTAGTCGCAGAAGCGGCCATTGTGGGCAAACCACACGACATCAAAGGTGAGTCTATCGTCGCTTATGTCGTGCTAAAAGGCGTCCGTCCAGAAGGCGAAGTTGCCAAGAAGATTGTGGCTGAACTCCGCGACTGGGTAGGCAAAGAGATTGGCCCAATTGCCAAGCCGGATGAAATTCGCTTTGGTGATAACTTACCCAAAACACGTTCAGGCAAAATCATGCGCCGATTATTGCGTAGCTTGGCGCGAGGCGAAGAAATTACCTCTGATATTTCAACGCTTGATAACCCAGCTATTTTGGAACAACTTAAACAGCCTATCATTTAGGCTACTCAGACAAACCCAGCTTTGCCTTCGGATTAAGCGCTATTTCGGATAGAATAGCACTTTTTTCGCATCTAGATTTTGGCCATGTCATCCTTACCAGAAGAAATTACCCGCCGTCGCACCTTTGCCATTATTTCGCATCCTGATGCGGGTAAAACGACACTGACCGAAAAACTTTTATGGTTCGGTGGCGCGATTCAAGTCGCTGGTGAAGTGCGTGGCCGTAAAGCCGCACGTCATGCAACGTCGGACTGGATGGAACTAGAGAAACAACGTGGCATTTCAGTGACTTCATCGGTGATGCAGTTCCCATACCGCGAACACATGATTAATTTGCTGGATACCCCAGGCCATGATGACTTCTCAGAAGATACTTACCGCACATTAACGGCAGTGGACTCTGCTGTGATGGTGATCGATTCAGTGAACGGTGTTGAGGCGCAAACCATCAAGCTACTCAATGTCTGCCGTATGCGCGATACGCCAATTATCACCTTCATCAACAAACTAGACCGCGAAAGTCGTCCGCCCATCGAACTCTTAGATGAAATCGAATCTACATTGGGCATGGAATGCGCGCCGATGACTTGGCCGATTGGCATGGGCAAGGGCTTCCGCGGCGTATACCACCTATACAACGACGTGGTTTCGTTCTTTGATCCACGTGCTGAAAAAGGCACATCCGAGGTGATTGAGGGCTTGGATAATCCGCGCCTTGATGAGCTACTTGGTCGCCAAGCAGAAGAGCTGCGGGTTGACATTGAGTTAGTCCGCGGCGCATCAAACACCTTTAATAAAGAGCGCTATTTAAGTGGCAAACAAACCCCTGTGTTTTTTGGTTCAGGTATCAACAACTTTGGTGTGCAATCGCTATTAGATGCTGTGGTTGAGTTATCCCCTGCTCCATTAGCACGCAAAACTGCGACACGCGAAGTGGCGCCAAATGAAGCAAAGTTCTCAGGCTTTGTGTTCAAGATTCAAGCCAACATGGACCCAAAACACCGCGATCGTATTGCGTTCTTGCGTGTATGTTCAGGTCGCTTTGAGCGTGGCATGAAAATCAAACAAGTGGCGACAGGCAAACAAATCTCCGTCAATAACGCCATTACCTTTATGGCACAAGACCGCACTACGATGGACGAAGCATACTCAGGCGACATTATCGGCATTCCTAACCACGGCACCATCAAACTCGGCGATACGTTCACTGAAAATGAAAACTTAAAATTCATTGGCATCCCTTCTTTCGCCCCTGAATTTTTCCGCCGTGCACGGATTAAAAATCCGATGAAGATGAAGCAGTTACAAATCGGCCTCAAGCAACTATCGGAAGAAGGCGCAGCCCAATTATTTCGCCCACTCCTCTCTAATGACTTGATTTTGGGTGCAGTGGGTATTTTGCAGTTTGATGTGGTGGCACATCGTCTAGAGCACGAATACGGCGTTGACATGATATTTGAGCCTTACGACTGCCACACTGCGCGCTGGCTAAAAGGCAGCGACGCTGATCTAAAAGCAATCGCTGACAAATACGGCTTTAACGTGGGCTTAGATAGCGCGGATGATTATGTGTATCTCGCGCCAAATCGCGTGAACTTACAAATGGCACAAGAACGTTACCCAGAGATTGAATTTAAAGAAACGCGCGAGATTGCCTAAGCTAGTTATCAAAATTGATTGTCCCTGCGGTAGCGGCGCGCTTTATCAAGATTGTTGCGAGCCTTATCATCTGAGTACTGACGCACCCAGTGCTGAAAAGCTGATGCGCTCTCGCTACAGCGCTTATGTGTTGGGTTTAGAAGAATACCTACTCAATACTTGGCACCCCAATACCAGACCAAAATACCTCAACCTCGCCAACGACCGTACCAAATGGCTAGGGCTTGAAGTAAAGCGCTTTGAGCCTAACGACGAGCAAGCCATTGTCGAGTTTATTGCGAGCTACAAGGAAAATGGCAAAGCCGAAAAACTCCACGAAATTAGCCAATTTAGACGCATTGCTAGGCGCTGGTACTATGTGGATGGCGAGTATCAAGCCTAACGAAAAAATAGTTAAGCAAACGCCTCACACAGCATACTCAAGAAAGCGCCTAGCAAAGGAATAAGCTCTTCTTTCCCAAACGGCGCCGCATCATCAGTGCCGGCAACCAAGAACGCAATCACGGCTTTATCAAAATCTTCACGGAAGTGCGTCCAATGCTCAGCATCCGCATCACCAATCAAATGGAATTTACGCATGCCTGATTCCACAATATCTGCGAGTTCTTCATTCGTAAGTTCTACAAAGAGAGATTTAGCAATCACGATTTGGTCTTGTTCTAAATCTGCCACAACATCCTCAGCACCTAACGGCAAGACTAAATAGGCGTAAACCATCAAAGCGAATGCTTGGTAAACGCTGAGCATATCGAAGTTGTCATAACGCTCATCAGCTGGCGAACGCGAAGCTTCTTTAATCGCTTTAGCTGTGATGTAACAAGCCAAATAGCTCGCTGCTTTAACTGGATCGTAATCTTCCAAATTACTGCTGAGCGGTGCATCTTGTTCCGCGCGCCCTTCCGCCAAGCAAAGTGCGTGTAGCAGGCTTAAATTTTTAGAATATTGGTTTGTAGATTGTTGGTCTGCCATTTTTCGTTCTCTATCTTAATTAAGTGTTCTTATTGAATCGCAGGCAAGGCCTCAAGCATTTCTTGCAGCTCCAGCCAACGTATCTCCGCTGTTTCTAATTGCTGAACCAGTTCAGCTTGCCGTTTGAGCAAGTCTTGCAAAATGCTTTTATCGCTCTGGGTGTATAAATCAGGGTCAGCTAACTTGCTTTCTAAAGCGGTTTTATCTTGCTCCCACTTCGCCATATTGGCTTCAATCTGCTCGGTCTCTTTAAGCAGTGGACGACGCTCAGCAATCCGCGCTTGCCGATCAGCCTTACTTTGTGCGCGTTCTACTTTATTGGATGACGCTGGCAACTCTTTGCTTGATTCCAAGCTTTGTTTATCGGCCAGTTTTTGCGCATTGAGCCAATCTTTGTAATCATCCAAGTCACCATCAAACACTTCTGCTTTGCCGTGTGCAACTAGCATAAATTTGTCGCAAGTCGCTCTGAGCATTGCTCTATCATGCGAAACAATCACTACGCCGCCCTGATACTCTTGCAATGCAACCGTGAGTGCATGACGCATTTCCAAATCCAAATGGTTGGTTGGCTCATCCAGCAATAGTAAGTTCGGACGCGTCCAAATCAGCAAGGCCAAAGCTAAACGTGACTTCTCTCCACCTGAAAATGGCCCACAAGGCGAACTCGCCATATCGCCCTTAAAATCAAAGCCGCCCAGGTAGTTGCGATGCTCTTGCTCGCGGGTTTCAGGGTCTAGCTTTTGCATATGCTCAAGAGGCGACTCATCTAGGCGAAGCTGCTCAAGTTGATGCTGGGCAAAGTAGCCTATCTTTAAATCTTTGCCTTCAACCCGCTTGCCCGCCTTCATTGCGAGTTCATCGGCCAATAGTTTAATCAGCGTAGATTTACCCGCACCGTTGCGGCCTAGCAAACCAAGTCGCTCACCTGGTCGTAAAGCCAGCTCTATTTTGCTAAGAATGATGGTGTCGCCATAACCCACGCTTACATCATCAAGCACCAGCAATGGATCTGGCACGTTCTGCATTTCTCTAAAGCTGAAATCAAACGGCGTATCAATGTGCGCAGCTGAAATCATTTCCATGCGCTCAAGGGCTTTAATGCGGCTTTGCGCCTGACGGGCTTTAGTGGCTTTAGCGCGGAAACGTTCAATATAGCTTTGCAAATGCGCAACATTTCGCTGCTGACGCTCATACATAGATTTTTGCTGGGCAAGGCGTTCAGCACGTTGACGCTCGAAGTCGGAATAACCGCCTTTGTAAAGCGTGAGGCGTTGCTGCTCGATATGGGCGATGTGATTCACAATCGCGTCTAAAAAATCTCGGTCATGGGAAATCAGAACTAAAGTACCGCGATAATCCTTAAGCCATGTTTCTAACCAAATGACGGCATCTAAGTCCAGATGGTTAGTCGGCTCATCTAGTAACAACAAGTCTGAGCGGCACATCAAGGCACGCGCCAAATTTAAACGCACGCGCCAACCACCAGAAAAGTCAGAAACTGAGCGGCTTAAGTCTGCATTCTTAAAACCAAGGCCATCAAGCAATTCCGCAGCTCTCGCACGCGCTGAATAGCCGACAATTTCACTAAAGCGGGCATGTAGCTCGCCTATTCTTTCGCCTTCGTGCTTGGCTTCAGCCTCAACCAAAGCCGACTCAATGGCGCGCAATTCAACGTCACCATCTAAGGTAAATTCAATGGCCTCTTGTGACAAAGCTGGCGTTTCTTGTGCCACATGGGCAATCA
Organism: Candidatus Methylopumilus sp.; assembly: GCA_040401435.1. Taxonomy (GTDB): domain Bacteria; phylum Pseudomonadota; class Gammaproteobacteria; order Burkholderiales; family Methylophilaceae; genus Methylopumilus_A. The sequence continues at coordinate 24,342 of JBBAON010000007.1, read as the reverse complement.
CCCAATTAGGTGGCATTTCCAAATCACCATGCTCAGGATGCAACTCACCACGCAACATCGCAAATAGGCTCGATTTACCGGCACCGTTTGCACCCGTTAAACCAACTTTGTGTCCAGGGTGAAGCTGAGGCGATGCGCCTTCGATCAGTATTTTCACACCACGCGTTAAGGTGAGATTTTTGAATTGAATCAAGCTTGCCTTTCCATTTAACGTAAATCTTAACTGCTTACGTCAGCCATCTTTTAACAAAGGCGTTATTCTAAAGCATCTAGGCTCATATCATCATTTGTTTGTTCGATAAGTAACAGATACTCAAGCACTGCATATAGTAGAATAGTGTTTGTGAATTAAAAGCCAAGCCAAAGGTTAGGCTAGCCCAATATTCAAATACCATTAGAATATAAATTAATGATTAAAAAATCGCTTTTATGGTCATATCGAATTGCTTCTATTGCGCTAGGAACGCTTGTGTTTCTGGGCATGCTTTCGATCATCGTTTTGCGATTTTTTGTGCTGCCGCATATTGATGACTACAAACCCAAAATCGTTCAAGGCATTTCAGAAGTACTTGGTCAAAAAGTAGTTATCGGCAATATATACGCTAACTGGGATGGCTTAAATCCGAATATTGCTGTGTTTAATGTTGATATTTATGATCAACAAAACCGCGTAGCACTAAGTCTGAATCACGTTGAAGGCAGCCTCTCTTGGACCAGCATTCCATTACTTTCCCCTCGCCTCGCGTCTTTTTCTATCTACCAACCTGAACTGACTATTCGCCGAGAAAAAGATGGCACGGTTTATGTCGCTGGCGTGGCAATGAGCGGTGCATCCAAGCCCGCATTTCCGAATTGGTTGCTCAAACAAGCAAGGGTGAACGTCATCGATGCCAATATTGTTTGGCAAGACGATTTGCGCGGCGCGCCTCCACTGAACCTCGACAAACTCAATTTACAACTTAAAAATCCTGTGTGGGACGGCTTTCGAGGACAACATGCGTTTAGTTTACGTGCCACGCCATCTGCGGGCACATCTAAGCCTATCGATATTCGCGGCAAGGTATTTGGACATGACGTGAGTCAAATAGAGCAATGGTATGGCAACTTGTATGCCAAGGTTGAAGGCACAGACATTGCGGCTTGGCGTAATTGGTTAGATTACCCCTTGGATTTGCGTGAAGGCGAAGGGGCGGGTCAACTTTGGGTAGATTTTTCAGATAACCAAATCGATAACTTTACAACCGATCTTGCTTTTAACAAAGTAGTGACACGCCTTCCGTATAACGGAGTTGAAAATAGCTTTAATCGTATCGCTGGCCAACTCAAATGGATACGACATGCCGATGGCCAGGAAATCCAAGGTGAAGGCATCAAGATCGTCACTTCAGACGACTTGAATATGCGCAGCGGTAAATTCTCAATACGTGAGCGCACCATCAAGCAAGGAAAAATTGTGCAAGGCGATGTATTGCTCGATGAGATTCAACTCGAAACCCTCAACAAACTAACGCCATACTTTACTTTGCCTGCCACTGCCACCAAAGCAATCGAGGAAACAGCGCCGCTGGGCAAACTTAATAATCTGCACCTGACTTGGCAAAGCAAAGGTGAAACACTGCCAAAATATGCGCTAAGCGCTGACTTTTTGCACTTTAGCCTACTTCCCTTCCCCAAGTATTCATTGCCAGGGTTCACCAACCTTAGCGGCAGACTTGATATAGACCAAAACAAAGGCAGGCTGACTTTAGATTCAAGCGCTGCTTCGCTCAATTTTTCACCAGTCTTGCGCTGGCCCTTAGCTGCCGACAAATTAACAGGAGAAGTGGACTGGAAAATTAACAACCAAAACTTGTCGATAGACGTGAAAAACTTATCTCTAAAAAACGAACATTTGGATGCTGAGTTAGCGGGGAGCTTTAGTTCTGATGGCGCACAAAAGCAATTATTGGATCTGACGGGACACGTGAACAAAGTCGATCTTAAGTATGGACGCCTCTATTATCCAAACCGCCTTGGCAAAGATACGATCGACTGGCTTAATCGTTCGATTTTGTCAGGCCGCGGTGAAGATGTGAGTGTACGTATCAAAGGCGATCTGAAAGATTACCCATTTGTTGATGGAAAAAAAGGCATCTTAAAAGTGACTGCCAATCTAAAAGATGCCGTACTTGAATACTCCGAAGGCTGGCCTAAGGTTGAGGGTGTAAATCTTGCGATGTTGTTTGAAGGCAAGCGTATGGAGTTAAACGCGAGTGCTGGCCATTTGTTTGGCAATGAAATTAAGAAAGCAAAAATAACGGTTCCAGATCTAGAAGCAGATGAGAGTATGCTCGATATTGTTGGTGAATTACAAAGCCCGGTCAGTGAGGGTGTTAGATTTATTAACGCAAGCCCTATCGCAAAGTTAGCCAACGGCTTTACCGAAACACTTAAAACAACAGGCAATGGAAAACTCAATCTCAATTTACACATTCCACTTAACCACAGCGCCGAAACAACAGTGAGAGGGATTTACCTTATTAGCAATGGCAGTATGCTAAGCGACAGCATACCCGAGCTTACTAAGCTTAATGGCACAATAGAGTTCACCGAATCGACAATCAATGCCAATAACGTCAACACATGGGCATACGGTGCACCTGCAGTATTTAGTGTCAACACTGATAAAAATCATGCGATCCAGATTTCTGCGCATGGCCGAGCAACAGATGCCGGCTTGAGAAAGTCCTTTGACAACTTTTTACCGAGTACTGTTTCTGGCAGTACTGAATGGGTTGCGAAAGCAAAAATTCAACACAATCAATCCGAAGTACTTATTCAATCTAGCATGGTTGGCTTGAGTTCAAAATTACCAGCACCCCTTGGTAAAACAATGACCGAGGCTATGCCTTTGGTCATTGAGAAAAAACCAATCAATGAAACACAAGATGTGGTCAAAATTAGTTTAGGTAAAAGCATCACCGCAAAACTCGTTCGCACCTCTCAAAATGGCATGACAACCATTGATAAAGGCGATATTGGCATCAATGCTTTACCAGAAGTAAGTCCTCAAAAAGGACTATCACTTCGCGCTAAGCTTGATAACTTTGATATTGATGAGTGGTTGGCACAATTCAATAAGTCAACAGCTAGCGATGCAAACACCAATCAAAATAGCAACATAGCGCTCAATCGAATTGAACTGACAACGCAACATCTTGATATTTTCGACCGCCGTATTAATGCCCTTAAGCTTAGTGCTAGGTCGACAGATAATGCCTGGATCATGAATTTAAAAAGTGACGAGGTCACGGGTGATTTAAAATGGAGCAAAGATGGTAACGGCAAAATTAGTGGCAATCTTGCCAATTTTATTTTCCCATCGCCCACGCCTGATGCAGTGAAAATACCTACCCATGTTGCCGCAAAACAACTGAATCTAAAATACCCAGCACTTGACATTACTGCTGACAACTTTGAAATCGGTAAGAAAAAATTTGGTCGGCTAGAGCTTCAAGCGAAAGAACAACTTGGTAACTGGGGCATCGATAAGCTTCGCCTGACTTCAGCAGATGGTGTGATTAATGCCAATGGCGAGTGGAATAATTGGAAAAATCGTCCGAATACCAAGCTGCGTTTTAATTGGGAAATCAACGATATGGGTAAGGCTTTAAAACGCCTTGATATTGGCGACGTGATTAAGGGGGGAACAGCGGAAATCACAGGCCAATTAAAATGGGCTGGCAGTCCCCATGAGTTTGACATCCCTAATCTTTCAGGCAGCTTGCACGTCGATGCTAAAAAAGGGCAAATTCTTCAACTAGAACCCGGTGTTGGAAGGCTCTTCAGCGTATTAAGTTTGCAAAATTTACCCCGACGCTTAACACTCGATTTTAAGGATTTATTTAGCAGCGGCTTCACATTCGACAAAATCAATGCCGATGTCAATATTGAACGCGGCATTATGTATAGCGACAACTTTAAAATGGTCGGTCCAACGGCCCAAGTGGAAATTAAAGGCGAGACAGACCTTGAAAAAGAAACGCAGCATTTATATGTCAAAGTGAAACCATTTATCAGCGATACGCTGTCATTAGCGGCTTTTGCTGGCGGCCCCGCCGTGGGAGCAGCCGCTTATATTGCACAAAAAATTCTGAAAGATCCGCTCAACAAAATCGCCGAATCGCAATATGAAATTATCGGCACTTGGACCAATCCTCAAGAAAAAGGGCAAGAGAAGGATGAAAAATCACCCGTTAAAAACCCTGCGCCAGGGCCTCTTGGCAGGTAGCTATTTTGATTTGATCAATATTTAACATTTGCCAAATCGGGTATGATGTGGAAAAACCCCTCAACCATTGTTTACTCGGAAATTTGGCATGGCAATTAAATCGCGCATCAACCACACAAAAGCCAGCCCAGCCGCCGCTGGTATCGTCAAAATCGCTGGCATTCAAATGGCATCAGGGCCGTTCGTTTCGGCGAATCTTAGCGAGGCTGAGCGACTGATTAAAATTGCAGTGGATCAAGGTGCCAAGCTAATCGTACTGCCTGAATACTTTGCGATTATGGGCATCAAGGATACCGACAAAGTAAAAGCCAGCGAAAAAGAAGGTAACGGCCCGATTCAGAAATTTCTCTCTAGTACTTCAAAAAAACATGATGTTTGGATTGTCGCTGGATCTATTCCACTTCAATCAGACAGCAAAGACAAGATTTATAACGCTTGCATGGTCTATGACAACAAAGGTAAGTTGGTTGTGCGTTATAACAAAATCCATCTTTTTGGCCTGAACCTAGGCAACGAAAAGTACCATGAAGAAGCGACCATTGTGCCAGGCAATAAAGTGGTCACCGTCGATAGTCCGTTTGGCAAGATTGGCTTATCCATTTGCTACGACTTACGCTTTCCAGAACTCTATCGCGCCATGGGTGAAGTTGACTTAATTTTAGTACCCGCAGCATTTACCGAAACCACAGGGAAGGCTCACTGGGAAACCTTAGTGCGTGCCCGTGCGATTGAGAATCTATGCTATGTTTTAGCGCCAGCACAAGGTGGTTATCACGCCTCAGGCCGTGAAACGCATGGTGACAGTATGATTGTAGATCCATGGGGCGTAGTACTTGATCGACTGCCACGTGGCTCTGGTGTTGTTATTGCAAACATGAATCTAGATTACCAAGCCAGCTTACGCAAGAGTTTGCCAGCCTTGCAACATCGTACTGTTTTTAAATAAACATGTTAGGTGAGTGACGTATTCAAGATTTTACTTAGCGGGGCAATGCCCCGCTTCTGCTATATTGAACATATTAAATGCAATATTTGGAAGCCTTAGCATGAAACCTGAACAAAATAATCCATCTCAAACCAATCACTTCAGCACAGCCACTGAGGCCCTTCTTAAACCATCCAGTTTGGATGTGCCCGCATTACAGGGGGTATTGAACAACATCATGACGCACGATATTGATTATGCCGATTTGTACTTTCAATACAGCCGTTCAGAGAGCTGGGGCTTAGAAGAGGGTCAAGTAAAATCAGGCAACTTCAATATTGACCAAGGTGTGGGTGTGCGTGCAGTCAGCGGCGAAAAAACTGCTTTTGCTTACTCTGATGATATTAACTTACCTGCCTTACAACAAGCTGCAAATGCCACAAAGGCGATTGCCGACATGGGCAATGACAGTTTTGAAGCCAATAAGACGGGGGTTATTCAGCATATTGAAGCACCGCAACTTTATATCCCGCAAGATCCAATTGCATCACTTAGTGCTGAAGCTAAAGTGAAATTGTTAGAACGACTTGAAACCTATGCACGTAAAGTAGACCCTTGCATTACACAGGTCACTGCTTCGATTGCTGGCGAGTACGAAGTTATTATGGTGGCGCGTCACGATGGCGTGATGGCAGCGGATGTTCGTCCTTTGGTGCGCTTATCTATCAATGTCATCGCAGAAAACAACGGACGTCGCGAACAAGGTTCAGCCGGCGGTGGCGGGCGTTTTGATTATGCCTATTTCACAGATGAAGTATTGCAAGATTACGCTGAAAAAGCCGTACACCAGGCCTTAGTGAATCTTGATGCACGTCCTGCGCCAGCTTGCAATATGACAGTCGTATTGGGCGCAGGCTGGCCTGGCATTTTATTGCATGAGGCAATCGGTCATGGCCTTGAGGGTGACTTTAACCGCAAAGGAAGCTCAGCATTCTCAGGAAAAATCGGTCAACGCGTGGCATCTAAAGGCGTAACAGTCGTGGATGATGGCACCATCAGCAATCGTCGTGGTTCGCTTAGCTTAGATGACGAAGGCAACCCAACACAGCGCACCGTATTAATTGAAGATGGCATTTTGCGTGGATATATTCAAGACAGCTTAAATAGCAGACTTATGGGCATGCCGCTGACTGGCAATGGGCGTCGAGAGTCTTATGCGCACATTCCTATGCCACGGATGACGAACACTTATATGTTGAATGGCGACATGCCACCAGAAGAGATTATTAAGTCGGTCAAAAAAGGCTTATATGCGGCTAATTTTGGTGGTGGTCAGGTGGACATCACCAGCGGTAAATTCGTATTCAGCGCAGCTGAAGCCTACATGATTGAAGATGGAAAAATTACTTATCCAGTGAAAGGCGCAACGCTTATTGGCAACGGCCCCGATGTTTTAACTCGCGTTTCCATGATAGGCAATGACATGCAACTCGACAGTGGCGTTGGCACATGCGGCAAAGAGGGACAAAGTGTTCCTGTCGGCGTTGGTCAACCTACCTTAAAAATTGATGGCCTGACAGTGGGCGGAACGGCATAAAAAATTACGGCAGTTTGGCAAAAAACTTAAACTGTGTTTAACTAAGGTTTTGGCATTGATAAGTTTATGGTTATACGTGATTAACTAAAGAATTACTTCGAATTTAGAGAGGACTAAAAATGGCGACAAATGAAACAACAACTGCAGTAAAAAAACCGGCGGCTAAGAAACCAGCTGCTGCTAAAAAGCCTGCTGTGCCTAAAACAACGGCTGCAAAACCAGCTGCCGCTAAAAAGCCTGCTGTGCCTAAAACAACGGCTGCAAAACCAGCTGCCGCTAAAA
>JBBAON010000007.1:0-17168 GCA_040401435.1 Candidatus Methylopumilus sp. | reverse complement strand
AGCCTGCTGCTAAGAAACCTGCAGCAGTAAAAGCAGTTGCGCCACAAGTCACTGTAACAAAAACTACCACCCCGAACACAGCTCAAGTGAATCCAGTAGCAAAAGCTACGCCATCACTAGGCTTTTTTGGTCAGATTGGTGCGTTTTTTAAAAAATTACTTGGCTAAACCCGTCACATTTTAATGAAGCGCTAACAGTGTATTGAATGCACTGTTAGCGCTTTTGTTGTTCTAAGCAATTAAACTAAATTCTGACCAAGCAGACTCGCTATCTTATTGATAGCCGTTCCAACAAGGCTACGGCTATAATACGGCTTCTTTATTGATGACGCGTGGCAAGACTTCATGCAGTTTTCCTTAGCCATTCCGGCACAAGGCAGCACCAAGAAAATAGACAAGACCTGCGCTGGTTTAGATAGCGCTGCCCTTGCACAACTGGCGCTTGAGCTTAAGAGCAACAAAAGCAAAACACCGCTCATCATCATCACTGCCAACGCCTTTGATGCACAGCGCCTGCTTGAAGAAATTCCATGGTTTGCACCTAGCCTAACTGTCAACTTATTGCCCGACTGGGAAACATTGCCTTATGACCATTTCTCACCGCATCCTGATTTAATTTCCGAGCGTTTATCCACGCTCTACCAAATTAGCCAAAACAATTGCGATGTTGTCATCGTCCCAGCAGGCACGGCGATGATTCAATTACCCCCCATGGCTTATCTAGCTGCTAATACTTTCATGCTCAAAAAAGGGCAAAAGCTAGATTTAGAAGCCCTAAGAAAACAATGTGCCGAAGCGGGCTACCATCATGTGAGCCAAGTAGTGAGCCCTGGTGAATTTAGTGTGCGCGGCGGCTTAGTCGATTTATTTCCTATGGGGAGCGGCTTGCCCTTCCGTTTAGATTTATTTGACGATGAAATCGAGACCATCCGCACATTTGATGTCGATACCCAGCGCAGTCTTTATCCCGTCCCAGAAATTCGAATGCTTCCAGCACGTGAATTTCCTTTGGATGACAAAGGGATTTCGCTGTTTAGACAAAACTTCCGTGAGCATTTTGAAGGTGACCCTTCACGAAGCCGTATCTATAAAGACGTGAGTAAAGGTGTCGCCACTGGCGGCATTGAGTGGTACTTGCCGCTATTTTTTGAAAAGACCGCGACTTTACTCGATTACCTGCCAGCGCAAACAGTGCTTTGCTTACATGGCAACTTAGACACTGCCGCACAAAACTTTTGGTTTGAAGCGCAATCACGATATCGCTTACTAGCGCATGATGTTGAACGCCCGATTCTGACCCCTGAAACCTTACTCATTAAAGCAGATGCATTTTTTAGCCAAACGCATCATTACCCTCGCCTCACCATCAATCACGACGAGGCCATTTCTGGATTGCCAGAGCTTGATATTGAGCGCCGCGCAGAAAAGCCACTGCATAAACTAGAAACCTTTATCAAAGGCTTTAAAGGCCGCATATTGATTGCCGCTGAAAGCCTTGGACGACGTGAAACCATTCTGCAACTCCTTACCGACCAAGGCATCAAGCCTGAACTATGTGAAAGCTGGGAAGACTTTAATACAAGTAGCGCTAAGTTTATGCTAGGTGTCACCACGCTGCATAGCGGCTTTCAATACAAAGATGTGGCCATCATCACAGAGGCTGAGCTATACGCCGCCACAGTTCGTCAGCAGCGTCGTCGTGAAAAAGAAAAAGCCCGCAGTACTGAGGGCATGCTTAAAGATTTGTCCGAGCTACGCGAGAACGACCCTGTCGTCCACGAACAACATGGGGTTGGGCGTTACCGGGGCCTCATTAACTTAGACTTTGGCGAAGGCGAAACCGAGTTTTTGCTCTTGGAATATGCTGGCGACGATAAGCTTTATGTACCCGTGTCACAGCTATTTCTCATTTCACGTTACTCAGGTGGGCCACCAGAATCTGCACCGCTTCACAGGTTAGGCTCAGGCAATTGGGAAAAAGCCAAGAAAAAAGCCCTTAAACAAATTCGCGATACTGCCGCTGAATTGCTGAATCTCTATGCACAGCGCGCGGCCCGTAAAGGCCATGCCTTTACCTTAAGCCTGCATGATTATGAAACCTTCGCTGAGGGCTTCCCTTTTGAGGAAACACCAGACCAGCTTTCCGCGATTGAAGCAGTCATTAGCGATATGCAATCAGGCAGGCCAATGGACAGATTAGTCTGCGGCGACGTAGGCTTTGGCAAAACAGAAGTGGCACTTCGTGCTGCTTTTGTTGCTGTAATGGGCGGCCGCCAAGTGGCCGTCCTCGTACCAACGACGCTTCTAGCTGAACAACATTATCAAAACTTTAGCGACCGCTTTGCCGAATGGCCGATTAAGGTGGCTGAAATTTCTCGTTTCCGTACTGCCAAAGAGCAAGCTGAAGCGCTCAAAGGCTTAGCTGAGGGTAGCATCGACATCATCATTGGCACGCACCGCTTAATTTCTAAAGACGTGAAGTTTGATAATTTAGGCTTAGTGATTCTGGACGAAGAGCACCGCTTTGGGGTGCGTCAAAAAGAACAACTGAAAGCACTGCGTGCAGAGGTTGATGTTCTCACCCTTACCGCCACGCCGATTCCACGCACACTTAGCATGGCGATGGAAGGCTTGCGCGAATTTAGTGTGATAACCACGCCACCACAAAAACGCTTAGCGATTAAAACATTTGCAACGGATTACTCCGAAGGCATTATCCGTGAAGCGGTGATGCGTGAATTCAAACGCGGTGGTCAAGTCTATTTCTTACATAATGAAGTGGATACCATTCAATCAATGCGTGAAAAGCTAGAGCGCATTTTGCCTGAAGCGCGCATTAGTATTGCACACGGCCAATTACGCGAACGTGAGCTAGAACATGTGATGCGAGACTTCTACCATCAACGTTCTAATTTATTACTTTGTACCACCATTATTGAAACTGGCATTGACGTACCAACCGCCAACACGATTATTATGAATCGTGCGGATATGTTTGGCTTGGCACAGCTGCATCAATTACGTGGCCGCGTGGGTCGGTCGCATCACCAAGCCTATGCCTATTTACTTACTGAGCCTAACCGCAAAATTACACCACAAGCGCAAAAGCGTTTAGATGCGATTCAATTGCTAGAAGATTTAGGCGCAGGCTTCCACCTTGCCATGCACGATTTGGAGATTCGCGGTGCAGGTGAACTCCTTGGCGACTCACAAAGTGGCGAGATGCAAGAGATCGGATTTCACCTCTATTCAGAAATGCTATCTCACGCTGTGAAGCGTCTTAAAGAAGGTAAAGAGCCAGATTTATCAGCGCCACTGGGCGTCACCACAGAGATTAATTTGCACACACCTGCTCTGCTGACAAATGCGTATTGTCCTGACGTGCATGAACGCTTGGTGCTCTACAAACGCCTTGCCAACTGCGTCAACGATGATGAGCTAGATACCATGCAAGAAGAACTGATTGATCGCTTTGGCTTACTCCCAGAGCAAGGTGAAGCATTGATGGCCTGTCATCGTTTGCGAGTTGCGGCTAAAACGCTTGGCATCATTAAGATTGATGCAAGCGATAGCGCAGTTCAATTACAATTTAGTCAGCATGCGGATCTAGACCCAACCAAGTTAATTGCACTTCTTCAACGTGATCGCCGTTGCCGCATGAACGGCCCAGATAAATTACGCATTACCGTGGCTTATGGTGAGATTGTTCACCGAGCTGATTTCATTAAAAACATCATGAAAGAGTTCGCATAAATGCTAGAAAAACTAATCGCGATTTTAGCTGCTTGGATTATGGGCGTGATTTCTTCACTAGGTTACAGCGGCGTGGTCTTGCTCATGGCGATCGAGTCTGCCTGCATTCCACTCCCTTCTGAAATCATCATGCCATTTGCTGGTTTTTTGGTGTTCAAGGGTGAAATGACCCTTTGGGGCGTTGCTTTGGCTGGCGCATTTGGCTGTGTCGTGGGCTCAATTCCTGCTTACTATTTAGGCATGTACGGTGGCAGACCTTTAGTAGAAAAATATGGAAAATGGGTACTGATTTCATCCAAAGATTTAAATTGGGCAGACCAAGCTTTTGCAAAACACGGTGAGATTATTATTTTCATCGGCCGACTACTGCCCGCTGTCCGCACTTTTATTGCGTTCCCAGCAGGGGTAGCGCGGATGAATATGACGAAGTTTATTACTTACACGTTTGTGGGCTCACTGATTTGGTGCTACTTATTAGCGCTGGCGGGTTTTACTGCAGGTGAGCATTGGGAAAGCTTAAAAGAATATTTCCACGAGTTTCATTATCTAATTGCAGGCGCTGGCTTAATCTTTGTGATTTGGTACGTTAGAAGACACTTTAAGGAATAACAAGCTACAAAGTCACTAACTGGCCAATACTCACAAAGTAAATGGCTAACTGAATATTGAAGCCCTCATCTGCGAATAGCATCGCATAGCCCTCAAGCTGCTGACGGTAAGCTTGAGCGGCATGCTTTAGATTGGCTTCATCAACGCTATTTTTGAAAGTGATAGTTTTGTAATCGACGATCCAGCGCACGCCATCTTCAATAAACGTACGGTCGATAATTTTTTTACGCACCTGCGCTGTATCATCTCCAATACTTTCAATTTCAAGCTCATTACTTGCAGTCTCTCGGCTTTGCAATACCCATTGCCCATGGGGACTTTGTAAGGTGATTTTAAGCAAAGCCAATACTGCATCTGCACCCTGATTAGCAGCACTCATGGCATAGCTCTGCCCTGTAAACCAGCGTTGCATCGCAAGCTTTAATGGCTCAAGCCGGCTTAAAGGCCAGGCATCCAAGCCTTGCTTCGCAATTAACTCCAAATAGCGATGCGTGAGCGACCCGATATCGGCTTCTAAGACCAAATAACTCTCTTCTTCATCTTTTGCAGTTGGAACACCAGCCTGGATTTGCTGAATTTCATGCGTAACTTCAGCTTGCAATAGACTTGGAATTGCTGGATTGCTTAAGCGGACTAACTTGGGCACAAAGTCCTGCAAGTTCGGATTTAATTGGCTGGCGCTTTGTTTAGGCTGCTCGCTTTGAATTTGCGCTAATTTTTCTTTGCTAAAATCTTCTAAAATCACCGGCCACAAAATCTCTAGAAATGTATTTTTCTTAGGAAGAAATTCACCGTCTTTATTGGGGCTGACAGCGCCTAAAAGATGTAAACAGCGCTCAGCACGAGTCACTGCAACATAAAGCACGCGGGCGTCTTCATAATAGGCACGCTGTTTTTCTAACGATTTTAAATAGTCATAGATGCTGACTTGCTCAGCTTTATTTTTGGATTTTGGAATGAATGGCGCAACCACTAAATCGACATCCGCAACGTCATCCTCATGAGACTCTCTCGCCACTTCTTCCCACATCAACAATGGCTGCTCGCCTCCGCCCGTGGTCTTATCCAGGCCCGGCAGGATCACCGTATCAAACTCCAAGCCTTTGGATTTATGGATGGTCATAAATTGCAAAGTATCAGGCGCTTTCGCATTGGGCGCGGCGTAGAGCTTTTCAACTTCAATTGTTAATTGTTCAGTCGAGAACTGCCCCGCCGTTTCCATCTTATCGATACGCTCAAAGAACGCTTGCACATCGCGCACATCGCCCGCATCCCACAAACAAGCCGGGCCGCCTAACATGAGCCATACGCCGTGCACCCAGCGGCTAGTCGCTATGCGGCCGCGATGGTGCAAAGCTTCTTGCATCACATCACGCACATGTAATAAACGCTGACGACCATCCTCGCTTAATTTATTCACATGCACTTCATCATGCATTAAATCGAGGACGGTACGATATTGATCAGGCCCCACAAGATGATGCAAATCCTCTAAACTCAAGCCGCACCAAGGCGCACGCAAAATAGCTAACCAATGGACCCGGTCAGCCCGTTGATATAAGGCGTTCGTGAGCGAAAGTAAATCTTGCACGACTTGGCGATTAGCGAGCTCTTCAATCTCAACCGCTTGAAATGGAATATCAGAATGATTACGGCGAATCTCGCCTACCAGTGCATGCAAATGGCGACGGGCGCGCACTAATACGGCGATTTTTTGCGTTGGATTTTCAGCCCAAGTGGCTTTAATAATCTCAATAATTGTATTAGCTTCTTGCTGACGAACATCCGACAACGCAACTCCCTCGTCAAGGTCTTCATCTGTATCACTTTGGATACTGCCATCGAGCATGGCGTGCACTGTAACGCCAGCACCCGCTGGCGGACGCTCTTTAGGAACAAACCTGCGATACTTAATTGCCCCTCTTGAAACACTATCTTCAGCAGGGAATACTTGTAAGAACGCATCATTCACCCATTTAATCACGTCCTCATGTGAGCGATTGTTTCGCCAAAGCTTGAGGGGTGTTAGGGATAAATCGCCTATGCCATGTTTGAGAACACGCAAAAACAGACCAACGTTCGCTTTGCGGAAGCGATAGATCGACTGCATTGGATCGCCCACTAAAAATAAGGTGCGTCCATCGCCATCCATCCAGCCTGCGGTAAGCTTTTCTAATAATTTAATTTGGGTTGGGCTGGTATCTTGAAACTCATCAACCAGCAGATGCTTAATGCGGTAATCGAGCTTAAGTGCTAAATCGCTAGGCACATCCTCTGCGCCGCCAAGCGCAGATAAAGCATTTTGAGAGATCTGGACAAAATCGACTTCTTTATTGCGCTGAAATGCCATCCAAAGTTCGGCTGAGGCGATTTTAAGCAGCTCAGCAAAGACAGCAACAATCTCGCTACTTTGTGCATCATATTTTGGATTGGGTAAGCGTCGAACTTGAGTTATCGCTGCATCAGCGCCGGAAATTTGCTGTAACTCTCCCACAAACTTTTCAAACATATCTTTAAATGCTTGACCTGCTTCACCCGCAGGAAAGCCTTCCGTTTTAGTCACCCTAGCTCTAAATGTGCCTGAACCAGTTAGCAGAAGTTCCGCCACTGCCCGCCACATATCAAGCGCCTCTGGCTTAAAGGGAATTGGCGTTTCCCAGTCACGCAACAAGGCAACGGCCTTATCGCAAGTGAGGTGAGAAGCTGCATAGCGTCCAATTGGCATCAAGGCTTCTTGCACGGCTTTAGTCATCACCGTCGCAAGGGCTTGCATATCGCCCATGACCAATTGATGTAAAGCGGCTTCAGCTAATGAAGCGTCATTGTGGTTCAACACGTTCTCTTGCCATTGGTCCCGCTTGGCGAGCATGTCTGCGAGCAGTTCATTTAACTTGCTATGGTTGTTATCAAAATAACGGAGTGCCTTTTGAATAACTTCACCATGGTCTTTTTCATCAAGATTGGCCAAGGTCTTGGTGGCAGCTTCTTGGTAATAAACACTGGCATCATCACGCACCGCTGGTTGTGCGCCAAATCGGCTCAGCAAAGGCATTTGGCGCGCTAAATTTCCGCTTAATGAGTCGATGGTATAGATACGTAAACGAGATGGGGTGGCGAGCAGATTCCAACCTAGCGCATCAGATTTTGCCAATGCTTGCCGGCCTAAATTGAAGGTGGTAATTTTGTGTGTCTCTGGTGGCTCAACTCCAGAGTTCGCCATGATTAAGCTATCCATAATGCGCTTCTTCATTTCTGAAGCGGCTTTATTGGTAAAGGTAATCGCAATGATTTCTTCGGGCGAATCAACCGTATCGAGTAATTTCAAATAGCGCTGAGTTAAGAGTTCAGTCTTACCTGCACCCGCTGGCGCTTCCACAATAAACGAGGTGAGATTAAGTGCAATTTCGCGGTTGGCGGTGTCTTCTAAAAGCAGGTCCTGATCAAGCTGACTCATGCTTGCACCTCTTTTTCTAAGTCAATCGCTTGCACGTGTTCAAACTGCAGTTGGCGCTCTGCAAGTCTCAGCAAAGGTAATACTTCGCAATAAGCGAGGTGTTTTTCATTCTCAAACTTCACCGCTGCATCACCCGCTTTAATCGATTGCGCTGTGGCGACAATACTGACTTTCCAATGCGCAATCACGCTTGGCCAATCAGGGAAGTCCGCCTCATTAAATACATTACGGCCTTTCGCTTCATCCAGCACCAACGGGCCCTTAATCACATCTTTGCTGGCGGCCATCCCCGCAAAACCTGCTTTATCTGTGGTGACCTTCGCAAAACACACGGCAGCGACTTTGGCATCCCCCATCAAAAAGGCGGCATAAATCGGCAATTGCGGCTCGGTAATATTGGCCTTAGCCCAATTTTTAAAATCAATGGTACTACCCGTTTTGTAGTCCATCACCAACAAACGACCATCCTCAAGCTGATCTACCCTATCCACTGCCAGCGTTATCAAAATATTCTCAATCGGGATCGTTTGCTTACGTTCAACCGCTTGCACGGTAAAGCCCATAGGACGCGCACGCTCGATATCAACTAACCAAGCTGTGACGAGTTTTACCAAACGTTCTTTTTCTAGCTGAATAAAGGTCGCCGAGAACGCTTCATCATGCGCTTGGTTAAATAGCGCCAATACTTTATCCGCTACCTCACCAAGTGGGGCATCAATGTCCTCAGCACTTAAGTTTTTCAAATACTCAGAATCTCGCCCCTCCCAAAAACCTTCGAGCACTTGATGCACTAAATTACCTCTATCCATGGCATCCAAACCATCAACAGGTTCTTTGAGGGCTCTAGCGTGTAAGCGATATTGGTAAAAAGCCCAAGCAGGACATGTCGCCTGCGCCTTGAGTAAGCCCGTACCGCCAGAAACATGCCCGCCTTCTTCAACCGCAGGCGCTTGATGGTCTTCTAACCATTCCCAAGGCTTATTATTCACTTCTTCTGGCACTGCTTTAGCAAAGTGCTCCGCCAAAGTATCCGCAAATGAATCATCATGTTCAGCCAAGGCAATATCTTGCATTAATGGGCTTGGTCGCAATTGGCGCTCACCATCTTGTTTGGCACTAGAGAAAATAATGCGGCGTGCGCTTTTACTTAAACGCTCATGAATTGCATGAGCAAACTCAGCCTGTACTTCACTGCTCGCGTTAGGCGTTTTTGCATCACGTTGCAAGCTAGCGGATATGAGTGCATTAGGCCGCGCCATCGGTGGCCAAATATGGTCATTCATGCCCATCACCCAAATGGCATCAAGCGGGCTAGCAGCCGCCTCCAGCATGCCCATGATTTGCAAACGCGGGATTTGTTTAGATTCTGGTTGGAATATTTTGGTCTGACAAAGCTTATTCAATTGTGAGATCGCTTGTGAGGCAGAAATGTTATTGAGCCAATCATCTAGGTTTGCAAGCTCCGCCAACACGCTGTCAAAAGATTTAGTCGCTTGGAACTCGTAGCTCGATAAGCTTCTTTGCCCAGGCCACTTGGCTTGCTTTAATGCTGTTTGGAAGATGTTCGCCCAAGCAGATGGCGGTTGATTTGCCTCATTTTTATGCGCATAAGAAAATAGTGTTTGTAGCGCTTGGCTTGTTGCGGGCAAACGCATTGCCCCGTCGCCTGTGGTTACTTTTTGCACATAATTTTGTAAACGATTTACCTTAAAGCTTAAAGGCAAATCCCGTCGCATCCGCGCATCAAGCAAAGCCCTCGCATCAGCCTCGACCAAGCTTTCAGACCAATATGGGCTGTGCAATAGGTAAGCGATATCTTGCTGCAAAATATTGCCGCGATGCCAAGCAAGACGAATAAGGCTCAATGCATCTGAAATAATGGTTTGAGTGCTCAGCGACACACCCAAAGAAAAGTCATAACAACGCTGAGTTTCACTTAAAGCCGGCCTAGCTGTTTGGGGATGCAATACATCATCGAGCATGGCGGATAATTTACTCCGCAATACTTGAAGCTCCGGCACCACAATCGCGATATTGACCTCACCATTAACCTCCAATTGTTGCTTAGCCCAAAGCACAGCGGCTCTAACTTCAGCATCTTGATCAGTCAATATGCGATGCTCGCATGGCTGAGACGTATCAAATGTCAGTAATGTATTGCTCACTTGAACGCCAAGGTCGGTCAGGGCTTGTTGGAGTTTTTTAAGTTGAGGGTTGATACGATCAAACCCTGCAAACTCGATATGATTAGGCAATACGTCTTTGCATTTTGCCAACACGTCCAAACGCCAATTGGCATAACGTGCCGCTTCCTGATGCCCCGTTTTTTTGCATAGCGCTTGAAATCTTTTGCGCCAATCTAAGAAGTTATTGGTTTCGTCCGTCACCTCGTCTGCATTGAGATTTAAATCCCACTCTATCACCAACCGATTCGCCTCCATCGAGGCGCTGGCCAAGCCAGAAATATCAAAAAAATCTTTGAGCGCTTCCGCTTTAAAAGTTTGCTCAATCGCCTTCTCCCACAGCAAACTCTCTTGGAGCGTGTTAAGCTCACCCGCAGGCATAGTGGCAGTATCTGCATAACCCAACATGACCGCATCATCCACAAACGTTTTAAGCCAAGCAGATAATGGCATCGCATTAAGCGGTTGCCATTTTGTAAGACCTTGCTGGATTTGCTCGCGCTGATATAAACGTTGCAAACTGCGCGCTAATCGCGGCGTAGAACATAAAATCAGGCTAGAATTTGATGATGACGTCATGCCCTGATTTTAACTTGGCTAACCAATTAAAACACTTAAAACAAAGATAATCAAAAAATAAAAATAAGCATTTATGGCAGATCAAAAAAATTACATTACTCCTCAAGGTCACGCAGCTTTAGAAGCTGAATTTACCCAGTTACTCAAAGTTGAGCGGCCTGAAGTGGTGCGCGTGGTTTCATGGGCAGCGGGCAACGGCGACCGCTCTGAAAATGGGGATTACATCTATGGCAAAAGAAGACTTCGCCAAATTGATGGGCGCTTACGCTTTTTAATGCAGCGCATGGATGCGGCTGTCATTGTGGACCCCATCATGCAAGCAGGCCTTGAAAAAGTATTCTTTGGTGCTTGGGTGACTTTGTATTCACTCGATAGAGATACTGAGCACACCTACCGCATTGTTGGGCAAGATGAACTAGCACCTACCAAAGGCTGGATCAGCTGGGTGTCCCCACTTGCCAAAGCCATGCTGGGCAAGCAAGTGGGTGATGTGGTGCGCGTACAAACCCCAACGGGTGAGGATGAGTATGAAATTCAGAAAGTTAGCTATAGAGAGCCTGTGAATCAATGAACAGACGCTGGGACATTTTTTGCCGCGTGGTGGACAACTTCGGCGATATCGGCGTCTGCTGGCGCTTAGCTAAACAACTGCAAGATGAGTACGCGCTTGATGTTCGGCTATGGGTGGACGACTTAAACGTTGCCAGCAAAATCGTCATGGACTTAGATGCAAAACTCAACCACCAAAAAATACATGGCGTTGAGGTTTGCCTATGGCGTGATGACGAAAGCTTTGTGAGTGTTACGCCAGCGGATGTGGTGATTGAGGCTTTTGCTTGCGAGTTGCCTAGCTCGTACATACAAAACATGGTGGCTAATGAACCGATTTGGCTCAATTTAGAATACTTATCCGCAGAAGCTTGGGTGGATGACTTTCATGCGCAAAGCGCTATCCATCCTATCACTAGCTTACAAAAAACATTCTTCTTCCCTGGCTTTACCGACAACACTGGCGGTTTAATAAGAGAACAAAACTTAGTCGCCAAAAGAGAAGCGGCAAAAGCGGAATTTAAACGCTTACCTAGCCTCCAAGTGTCTCTATTTTGTTACCCGCACGCACCAATACACAGCTTGCTTCAAGCAATGTCAGAAAGCGAACATTCCGTTGAGTGCTTTGTGCCGACAGGCAGCGCACTTGGGAAAATTGCTGAATTTTTTGGACGTGCACAAATTGAAGTGGGCGACACGCTCAATAAACAAAAACTGTCGCTGACCGTTTTGCCATTTTTGACACAAGGAGAATATGACCAATTACTATGGTGCTGCGACCTTAACTTTGTGCGCGGGGAAGATAGTTGGATACGTGCTTTGTGGTCAGCCCAGCCTTTTATTTGGCAAACTTATCCGCAAGACGAAAAACACCATCTTAAAAAATTAGACGCCTTTTTAGAAAAGTATGAGGTGAAACAGAACGACGTCTTAAGCGAATTTCACCATGCTTGGCTACAGACTGAAATCACGCCCACGCTTTGGAATAAATTAATGACAGCCTTTCCAGCGCTTAAACAGCAGGCTGAATTGCAAACACAGAAATTTGAGCAACAACCAGATTTAGCCGCTAAATTGGTGATTTTTACCAAAAATAAGGTATAATTCCACCCTTTTTTACACTCTCACTTTTTGCAGGGCATCACATGAAAACAGCAATGGAACTCCGCGTCGGCAACGTAATCATGATCGGTAACGATCCATTGGTTGTACAAAAGGCCGAATACAACAAATCAGGCCGTAGCTCAGCTGTGGTTAAAATGAAATTCAAAAACTTGTTAACTGAAGCGCCTAGCGAAACAGTTTACAAAGCCGATGACAAATTTGAATTGGTTGTGCTTGAGAAAAAAGATGTGACTTACTCATACTTCGCTGACCCGATGTATGTCTTCATGGATGAAGAATACAACCAGTTTGAAGTGGAAGCTGAGAACATGACGGATGCGCTTAACTTTTTAGAAGACGCCATGACCTGTGAAGTCGTGTTCTACAACGGCAAAGCAATCTCAGTTGACTTGCCAAACTCAGTAGTACGTGAAATCACTTATACAGAGCCAGCAGTTAAAGGTGATACATCAGGCAAAGTGATGAAGCCAGCACGTATCTCAACTGGCTTTGAATTGCCTGTGCCACTTTTCTGCGCAACGGGCGACAAGATTGAAATCGACACACGCACGTTGGAATACAAAAACCGCGTTAAGTAATTAAACGTATGAATAAAAAAGGGAGCTGAAGCTCCTTTTTTTATTGCTGCGTGAAACAAATAGGTCGAACAATCAATTTATTTCATCGCCTTAATCATTGATTTTCCCATCATATCGAAATAATCGGCAGTTAAGTCTGTAGGCGTTACATACTTCACACGGTTATCTACTTCCTCAACAACGAGCTCGACATAGCCCTTGCGTCGCAAGCTCTTAAGATGCCTAAAAACCGTTGAAGTAGAAATGTCAGGAGCCATGTTGATCGATTCAACAACAGTGATAGGTTGATTCTTCAACCAATAACTACTTAATAAACTCAAGATTCTGTTTTCAACCAACGATAGCGCCGGAAGATCTGACAGTTTCTCAGCTGCCAAGCAAAGATGAATAAATCTTTGGTATAGATCACCGGGCTTTCTCATTTAAGCAACTGCTCCACCTCATCAAGCAATTCACTTGGCTTTGTATGAAAGGCGCTAGCTAATTTAAAAATGGTAAAGAGACTTGGGTCCTTCTTACCGAGCTCTAGTTCACTAATATACGAACGTGACAGACCGCACTCAAAGGATGTAATCTCCTGGCTCATATTTCTGAAGAGACGTCTTTTTTTAATGATTTTACCAAATGCGACATCTAATAATAATAATTTATTCATAATATTATAATGCGCTATTTTTTGATGAATAGCTGTAAATCATAGACGACAAAAGCCAATTAAATTCATTTATTTGTCACAATTGGGCGCAATTCAAAAACCTTCTGAAAAGATCTAAACGCAAAAAAGCCAACCTATTACTAGGCAGGCTAATTTAGCATCAAACGTGATCAGTTAATTACTGCCGAATCAAGTAATCAAACGCACCCAATGAAGCTTTTGCGCCCTCACCCATCGCGATGATGATCTGTTTGTAAGCTACAGTAGTGACGTCCCCTGCCGCAAATACACCCGGCATTGAAGTTGCACCGTGTGAGTCAATTTCAATCTCACCAAACTTACTCAAGTTAATTGCGCCACCTTTGATAAAGTCAGTGTTAGGTAATAAACCAATTTGCACAAACACCGCATCTAAATCTAGGTGATGCATTTCGCCGCTTACGCGATCCTTATAATCCAAGCCATTCATCTTTTCGCCGTTACCCGTCACTTCATTCGTCTGCGCATTCGTCACAATCGTCACATTGCTTAATGAACGAAGTTTGGTTTGTAATACCGCGTCCGCTTTTAGTTGCGGATCAAACTGAATCAAAGTCACATGCGCCACAATGCCCGCTAAATCAATCGCCGCTTCCACCCCTGAGTTACCGCCACCCACCACCGCAACAGGCTTGCCTTTAAACAAAGGGCCATCACAGTGCGGGCAATAAGCCACGCCTTTACCGCGATATTGCGTTTCACCTGTCACGCCCAATTCCCTCCAACGAGCCCCGGTAGCGATAATCAAGACTTTGCTTTTTAACACCGCGCCGCTTTCTAATTCCACTTCTAGCAAATCACCTTGCTTCACTGATTTTGCGCGTTGTAAATTCATGATATCCACGTCGTAAAACTTCACGTGTTCCTCAAGTGCCATGACTAATTTAGGCCCTTCAGTCTCTTTCACTGAAATAAAGTTTTCAATACCGAGCGTATCCATGACCTGACCGCCAAAGCGCTCAGCCACAATGCCAGTGCGGATGCCTTTACGGGCTGCGTAAATCGCTGCTGAGGCACCTGCTGGGCCACCGCCAATAATCAATACATCGTAAGGCGTTTTGGCATCGAGCTTTTTGGCTTCACGCGCCACAGCGCCCACGTCGACCTTAGCTAAAATCTCATCGAGCTCCATACGGCCAATGCCAAACTGCTCGCCGTTGAGCATCACGGTTGGCACAGACATAATCTTCTTGTCATTCACCTCTTGTTGGAACACACCGCCATCAATCATCACATTGGTGATATTTGGGTTAATCACTGCCATCAAGTTCAATGCCTGCACCACGTCAGGGCAGTTATGGCAGCTTAAAGAAATATAAATCTCGAAATGGAAGCTACCTTCAATCGCCGCAATTTGCGCGATTTTTTCCGCTTCCAATTTCAAAGGATGGCCGCCCACTTGAAGCAAAGCCAAAATCAATGAGGTAAATTCATGCCCCATTGGGATGCCTGCAAAGCGAATTCCCACGGGCGCAGCACCCGCCTCAAAGCGTTTAATCGCAAATGATGGCGTGCGCTTGTCTTGTTCTTCAGTCAGGTGAATCTTGTCTGACATGGCGGCTAACTCAGTCAGCAAATCCATCATCTCCTTAGAGGTAGCGCTGCCATCCACAGATGCGACAATCGCAATCGGGTGCACAAGCTTTTCCATGTAAGCGGAGAGTTGGATTTTAATGTTGCTGTCTAGTGCCATGATATTTTCTAACCTTTATTTTCGATCAAACCAGAAGCGGCACACGCCGCCTCTGACATGACATACTTACTTTAATGACTAATTAAATCTTAATGCTTAAATCTTAATGCTTAAATATTAGTGCTTAGATCTTACCTACGAGATCTAATGATGGTGTCAATGTTGCAGCACCTGGTGTCCAAGAAGCTGGGCAAGCCTCGTTAGGATGTGCAGCCACGTATTGCGCAGCTTGCGCTTTACGTAGCAAGTCAGCAGCTGAACGGCCAATGCCTAGATCGTTAATTTCAGCCGCTTTAATAACGCCTTCTGGGTTGATGATGAAAGTACCGCGCAATGCCAAACCCTCTTCTTCAATCATCACATCAAAGTTACGTGTGATAGTGCCTGTTGGATCAGCAAGCATTGGGTATTTGATTTTCTTGATGGTGTCAGAAGCATCCGCCCAAGCTTTGTGCGTGAAATGTGTATCTGTTGATACAGAGTAGATTTCGAGACCGATTTTTTGGAAGTCGCCGTACATGTCAGCTAAATCGCCTAATTCTGTAGGGCAAACAAAAGTAAAGTCAGCTGGGTAAAACACAAAAGCTGTCCATTTACCTTTTAGGTTCGCTTCTGTGATCTCAACAAACTTACCATTGTGGAAAGCTTGTGCTTTGAAAGGCTTAATCGTTGTATTAACTAAAGACATAATAAAACTCCTTATTTAGATGATAAAAAAAGACTGCTAATAACACTTTTAAAAAAACAAATTCACTATAAATCACATTGGTTACAAAAAAATTTCTCGAATGCTTTGTTCTCAATCTTTTTGAGACTCACAATATATTTCGAGTGAATGCATTTTAGAGTCACAAAGTCGAGAAGTAAAATCAATTGTTTTTATTGATACGATAAGTTTTACTTAATTAATTTGGGTTCGTTTGGCAAAAAGCATGTTTTTGAAAATTTTATTCTCCAAAAGAGTGATTGTTATAAAAATGCAGGCTAAGATTAAGTAAAAAACTAGAAGAAAAAATTACTATGACCTCTGATGCAAAAATCAATGCCAATCGAAGTAATGCTGACAAGTCAACGGGACCAGCTACATCCTCAGGCAAAGCAATCGCTAGCCAAAATGCAACCAAGCATGGCGCAAGGAGCAAGAAACTAGCAGCGCACGAGACGCTTACTTACCAGCAAATGGTTGATGCAATCAGAGAGTCCTATCCTTCAATTAATCCCTTGATAAATCTGCAAATTGAGAGAATTGCTAAAATCAAAGTACAGTTAGACCGAGTACAAGTGTTGATTGAAAATACGTTTGAAGAGGCCAATCTAAAAACAGCTATCGATGAACATCTCATGGACCTATTTGAACTTGACGATCAGCAGCGCAGCAAAATGGCCGAATCAGATGACCTTAATGACTTCAATGTGATCGATATCGAAAAACTCACCCTCGCTAGCACCCTCTTGGCGTCTGATGCCATTCATTGCCTATCACAGGAAGAGCTTTTGAACACTTGTCCTAAGTTTTGTGAGTACCTCATCAATCAAGCAAACAAGAATAAAATAAGCTTGGAACTCTATATTTTTCAACTCGAGAGTGGAGGTTTTTCTTCAAGCGACCTAGATATAAGGGTCTCCATTAAGTTGACAAAACTCATCTATGGCGGGGACACAGATTTAATTAATCAAAACTCAATCCTAGAAATTCCTTTTGAGCGGCTATTAACCGCAGCAAAAGCCATCATTCATTACCCGGCGCTTCTTAAAACAATCGACTTGAAAATAGCCGCCTACAAGCTCATCGAAAATACCTCCCTTGTAAAAGGGCAGCCCGATTTTGAAACCCTAAACAACCTTTATCGATATCAGACAAGTCTTCAAAAGCAACTCTCAACCACCATGGGAGAGCTTTGGACTTCCCACACTATGGTAGACACCGTTATAGTTTAATTAAACATAGCGGA
>JBBAON010000006.1:0-127399 GCA_040401435.1 Candidatus Methylopumilus sp. | reverse complement strand
CACCAACACAAATTGCTGCTGCGCGTTAGCAACGAGAGGGGCGCATTATACAGACTTGATAAATCTCGTCAACTACTAAATACTGCATTTCATTTGGTTGCGGGGGCAGGATTTGAACCTACGACCTTCGGGTTATGAGCCCGACGAGCTGCCAGACTGCTCCACCCCGCGTCCGACTCGACATTGGAGCCGTCGAGAGATGAGACTATAGCAAGCTTCGGGCTCGCCTGTCAAGGTTAAAACGGGATTTTCTTAAGAATCTAACGCGTGGAAATTCTGACTACTTGCATTGGCTTGAAATGATCTTACGCACTAGCGCTAAATCGTCATGTGTATCGACTCCAGTTGCTGGAGCCTCATTCACAACTGACACGCTAATCTTATAGCCATGCCACATTGCCCTTAATTGCTCTAGCGCTTCATATTGTTCAATCGGTGCAGGGATTAAATTTGCATAGGCATGCAAGAAGCTTGCACGATAGGCATAAATGCCAACGTGGCGATATACAAGCATCCCCTCTGGCAAATCTTGTGACTGCGCAAAAGCATCACGGTGATAGGGAATTGGAGCGCGGCTAAAATAAAGAGCATAACCATGCACATCCATCACAACTTTTACCACGTTAGGATTAAGCATTACTTCTTTATCGCGTATTGCATGACAAGCCGTTGCAATTGAAGCATGAGGATGCATATTTAGATCAGTCGCCACCTGATGAATCAGTTTTGGATCAATTAAAGGCTCATCACCCTGCACGTTAACTACCAAAACATCATCTGTCCATTGAAGATGGGCCGCAACTTCGGCAATTCTATCTGTGCCAGAAACGTGATCTTCACGTGTCATGACCGCCTTAAATCCAGCCTGCTCTACCGTATTAAATATATTAATATGATCTGTTGCAACAACTACCTCTTCCGCACCGCTTGCTGAGGCTTGCTCTGCAACACGGACCACCATAGGCTTGCCTCCAATATCCAACAATGGCTTGGCTGGCAAACGACTACTTGCATAACGCGCTGGGATAACGACTTTAAATTTCATCTGTTTAATAGTTGACTAAATCAAGATTAAACTTCTTCAGCATCTGGCAACTTTCTCGCTTCTTCCACTAACATCACTGCGATGTCATCTTTAATTTGGAACCCTAAACGGCAAGGCTTGCATAACAACTCCTGATCCCCCTTGCGATAGTGCAAAGGACCTTTACAAACCGGGCATACCAAAATATCGAGTAATTTAATATCCATACTATTTTCCTTTGCTTAATCTTGCGAGCTTTTGCGACACCAATTCATTCAATCCATTATCTATACTAGCACTGACCGGCATCATCCAAATATCGAACTGCGCATTATTTTTGGCAAATTGCGCGCACTTAACGGCATCTTTTTCCGTCATTAAAATCGTCTTGCCTACAAAGGGCAAAAAATCTTGTGGCGTAAAAGCATAGTGATCAGCAAAGCTTTTTTGCTCAAAAACCAGGCCCATTTTAGTTAAGGCATCAAAAAAGCGCTTTGGATTCGCAATACCCGCAATTGCGACCAATTGTTTGTTATTAAAGTGATTCGACTGATGCTGGGTTTTATCATCGAATAAAGAAACAAAAACGTCGCCATTAAAGTCCATATTGAACACGGGCACCACAAACTGAGCTTGGGTTAAATGTTGTTTATCCCCATTAGTCATTACAATCGCATCAGCAGAATTTAGTCGGTATTGGGGTTCACGCAAAGGACCTGCTGGCAATAAAAAGTTATTCCCAAAACCACGCTCCGCATCAACAGCAGCAATTTCCATATCACGCTGCATTCGGTAATGCTGAAGACCATCATCACTTACAATCACATCCACTTCGGGATGGCCTTTTAACAAAGCATGCCCTGCATCCACACGGTTTGCGCTAACAAAGACCGGCGATTTTGTGCGCTTAGCAATTAATAAAGGCTCATCACCTACAAGACTTGGGGGGCTATGCGCAAACACTTCCGTCAAATCATTCGCGGCACGCCCGTAGCCACGGCTAATCACTCCTGGCTTAAAACCTTTTTGTCTAAGCTGCTCTACCAGCCAAATAACGAGCGGAGTTTTTCCTGTGCCACCAACGCTGATATTGCCAATCACAATGACTGGAACTGGCAGTTTATGACTTCTAAACACACCTAATCGAAATAGCCATTTTCTTGTAATGCTGAGCGAAAAGAAAATAAAAGACAGTGGCAAAAGAACAAAATGCCAGATTGAATAACCTTTCCACTGTTTTTGGAGCCAATCAGCCATTCAAGTGCGTCAGCCTTTAGTGAAACTGCTTTTGATAAAGCTTAGCGTAATGACCGCCTGCTTTTAATAATTCCGCGTGCGTGCCGCTTTTGACAATTTCACCATGTTCCATCACAAAAATACGGTCAGCATTTTCAATGGTTGATAAGCGATGAGCAATCACAATGCTGGTTCGATTTTTCATCAAAGCATCCAACGCTGCCTGAACATGCTGCTCTGATTCAGTATCTAGTGCTGAAGTTGCTTCATCCAACAGTAATATAGGCGCATCTTTTAAAATCGCGCGTGCAATAGCTAAACGTTGACGCTGCCCCCCAGAAAGACGCACACCCCTATCACCAATCTCGCTTTGCAAGCCATTAGGGAGCTGCTGGATAAACTCCCAGGCGTGGGCAGCTTTAGCAGCCGCAATGACGTTTTCTTCACTTGAGCCACGTAAAGCACCATAAGCAATATTATTGAAAACCGTATCGTTAAACAACACAACATCTTGACTCACTAAAGCAAATTGCTCACGCAAATTACTAAGCTTTAGTGCCCGAATATCCATGCCATCCAACAACACCAAGCCCTCTTGATGCTCATAAAAGCGAGGAAGTAAATTCACCATCGTGGTCTTTCCTCCACCTGAGCGCCCAACTAGAGCAAGCTTCTCACCTGACTTAATAGTAAAACTGAGCTGATTAAGCGCATTAGTCTTAGCGCCTTCATAACGCAGACCAACATTCTTAAATTCAATTTCCCCTTTGGCACGGTCAATTTCGAATGTGCCTTCATCAGATTCAGGCAACGTATCAATTAAACCAAAAACACTCTGCGCTGCAGCGACACCGACCTGAACTGTTTCATTCATTTTGGTCAAGCTTTTGATTGGTGGAATCAGCATCAACAATGCACCGATAAAGGCAGCAAATTCGCCAGCCGTAAATTTACCAACTGAATAATAAACAACTGCACCCAAAGAAAATGCCGCAAGCATTTCAATCACCATGCTATTAATACCTGAAATACGCGTTAAGCGAATTTGCATATGGCGATTCTTAGCCACAACGGAAGCAAATCTTTTTTGCTCGTATTGAGCACCAGCAAAAACCTTAATCATGCGTTGACCGGCACTTGCTTCTTCAGACACTTGAGTCATCTCACCCATGGTGTCTTGGTTAGTCTTGCCAGCTGCCCGAAGCTTAGGAGTCATTTTATTGAGATATAAAACCATAAGTGGCGCAGTGATGACAAAGATCATTGTGAGGCGCCAATCCAGATACAACATATAAGCAACCATGCCAAGAATCGTCAAACTATCACGAATCGAGCTGACTGCAGCATTAGTGGCAGCACTCGACATTTGCTCAGTGTCGTAAGTGAGTTTAGATGTCACTACGCCAGCAGAAATAGAGTCAAAAAAGCTCACAGGAAAAGTCATTAGCCTAGCAAAAGCCTCAACACGCAAATCCTCAACTACTCGACGAGCAACCCACTTCATTGCAAACGTTGAAGCAAATCCAGCAAAGGCCCGCAATGCCAATAAGCCAAACAACATAAAAGGGAGAAGACTTAGCATGGTAGTGTCATGCTTTACAAAACCAGCATCTGTCACTAACTTAATCGTAGCAAGAAATCCAGTATTCGTAGCAGAAAAAACAACAAGCGCAAGAATGCTAAACGCAAACATTTGCCAGTAATGAAGTGCGTATTTAAGCATACGCAAATAAAGCGTCTTAGCTGAGTACTGATGTGCTTGTGATTTTGAACGGCTAGATTTGGTCATGAATTTGAGTGCTTAATTAACCAGCTCCAAGCAAATCAATGAAATTGATATGCTTGGGATATTTAAAGAGTGACATTAACGGATAAATATCCATCAATAAAAAGATTTAGTGATTAACACCAGTTTGTGTTGCGAAGGTAATGTGTGTGTAACCCACTTGGCGCGCGGCCTCCATGACATTAATCACTGATTGATGCGAGGTGTTTGCATCTGCGTTAATAACAATTGTGGGCTCTTTACCATTACCAGCAGCTCGCTGAAGTGCAGAACCAATCGCGCTTACTGAGCCATCAGCTAAAGCACTTTTGCCAATCACATACCGGCCTTTAGCATCAACACCCACATCAATTACCAAAGGCTTTTGTTCAGGAGAATTGGCATCTGCCGTTGGCAAATTAATTTGCAACTCGCTTATGCGTGCAAAAGTTGAGCTCACGACCAAGAAAATAATAATCACCAACAACACATCGATTAATGGCACTAGATTCACCTCTAAATCCTCGTGCTTTTTACCCCGCTGAAAATTCATGATTACTTACGCTCGCCGTGAATAATTTCAACGAGTTTATTTGCTTGTTGTTCCATCTCTACGATTAAACCATCAATTTTCGCACGGAAATAACGATATGAAATCATCGCTGGCACAGCCACCACAATACCGCCTGCAGTGTTGTAAAGTGCGACTGAAATTCCTTTAGCAAATTGTGCAACGTCGTGACCAGAACCTGCAGCATTAAACGCACCAAACAACTCAACCATACCAATCACGGTTCCAAGCAAACCAAGTAAAGGACTGACTGTGGCGATTGTACCAAGCAATGACAAGTTTTTTTCTAATTTGTGTGCGACAGCTCGGCCAGACTCTTCAATAGATTCTTTAATAATTTCTCTTGATGAAGTGACGTTACTCAAAGCACTTGCAAAAATCTCACCTAGTAGTGAATGTGCCTTCAACTTATCGCAAGTTTCTTTAGTCACTCCACCCTGTGCTAGCCAATTTTTAACTTCAGGCAATAAATTTGAAGGCGCAATTAACTCGCTGCGCAATGTCCAAGCACGCTCAACCATAATGGCAATCGCAACAATAGAAGCAAGGATAAGTGGGTAAATTGGCCAGCCAGCAGCTATGATGATTTCTAACACGCAGCACTCCTAAAATGTTCTCGAATTTTGATACTTAACACCATAGAGGCAATAAGTCATATAAATTACAGTTACTTTAGCGCGTCAGTGCTTTTTCAGCAAGTACACTTCATCAAATCAACTGCTATTAATCATCCCAATATTGGCGATTTCACTTGCGCTAACAACATGCCATCCACCAATTTATATTGGCGCTTTAATTTTGCAGATAATTCTAAATCGTGGGTCACCACCACTAAGGCCACGCCTTGAGTCTGGTTCATCTCAAGCAATAAATCAAATACTGCATGCGCTGTATACCTATCTAAATTACCTGTTGGTTCATCCGCCAACACACATTGAGGTTTAGTCACTAATGCCCTAGCCACCGCTGCGCGCTGACGTTCACCCCCAGAAAGCTCGCCTGGCATGTGCTCCATACGATGCGACAAACCAACTTTCTTCAACATTTCAGCTGCGCTAACCATCGCTTCTTCTCTTGGCAAACGGCGAATTAACAAAGGCATTGCCACATTTTCTAGCGCGGTAAATTCCGGCAACAAGTGATGAAACTGATATACAAAACCTAAAGAGTGATTACGCAATTCGCCACGCTTGGTCTCGCTCATTTCGGCAAGCGGCTTACCCAAAATGCTGACTTGACCAGCACTTGGCGTATCTAAACCACCAAGCAAATGGAGCAAGGTGCTTTTGCCTGAACCAGATGTACCCACAATGGCAACTTGCTCTCCTGCTTGCACATCCAAATCAATACCATTGAGCACAGCCACATCTAAGCCAGCATAAGTTTTTTGCAAGCCTTTTGATTGAAGAGTATAGTTAGTCATAGCGCAAAGCCTCAGCAGGATTCATTTTAGAAGCTTTCCAACTTGGGTAAAGTGTCGCAATCAAACTTAAGAAGAACGACAAAATAATGATGGTAACTACATCACCCCACAATAGATGAGATGGTAATTCACTAATATAGTAAATATCTTTTGCTAAAAATTGTACGTGAAATAAATTCTCAATGAATGGCACGATGGTGCTGATATTCAGTGCAACCAATACTCCGAAAAACGCACCAGCCACAGTACCGATCATTCCAATTAGCGCACCTTGCACAATAAATATTGCCATGATGCTAGGCGGGCTTGCGCCAAAGGTACGCATAATTGCAATATCAGCGCGCTTATCCGTTACTGCCATCACCAAAGTTGAAACAATATTAAATGCAGCAACGGCTACTATAAGCGCCAATATAATAAACATCACCCGTTTTTCCATTTGGATAGCGCGGAAAAAATTGGCGTGTTCTTGTGTCCAATCAGTTAAGAATAACGCTTGCTTTTCATCGCTCAATACTGCCCCCAAGTCGCGTGAGATTTTTGGCGCTAAAAACAAATCATCCAACTTCAAGCGAACACCAGAAACGTTATCATCCATCCGATAAAGCCTAGCGGCGTCGTCGATGTTAATCAGCGCCAAACCTGCATCGTATTCATACATACCAATTTGAAATAAACCAACTACTGTAAATTGCTTAATTCTAGGCACTACGCCTGTGGGGGTAAATTGACCTTGTGGCGCCATCAGCACAACTTTATCGCCCAAAATCACACCCAAAGATTGCGCAAGCTCAGCCCCAAGCACAATACCAAATTCTCCCACCTTTAAATCCGCTAATTGCCCTGCTCGCATATGCTCAGCCAAATCAGAAACTTTGCCTTCCTCACTCGGCAACACGCCTCTAACAATTGCCCCCTGCACCGCTTGTCCGTTGGAGAGCATGCCTTGCGCCATAATGTAGGGCGCTGTGCCTGTTACATGTTTAGCAGTTTGAACTTTAGCGGAAACCGACTGCCAATCCGCAAGCACGTTATTCGCCCCAGTGATTTGCAAATGCGAAGCCACGCCCAAAATACGTGATCGCAACTCTTCTTGAAAGCCATTCATCACTGAAAGCACAACGATGAGTGCCGCAACACCAAGCCCAATGCCGACCATACTGGTAAGCGAGATAAAGGAAATAAAGTGGTTTTGTCTTTTGGCACGGGTGTAACGCATGCCCACAAAAAGCTCGAACGGCAGTGATTCTTTGAATTTTAGAAAACGACTAAAAATGGGCATCAAATTTTTCTCTTTTGATTTATTCACTGCAACCAGTTTCATACGATAAAGATATCTTAGATTGTTTAGACATTGATTGCCATTGAGCCTGTATGAGGATACTTACTAAACAGAGAACGTAAATATGGAGTTGCATTTGCTGAAATTGATTTTGCTGATGGTTCATGGAAATTGGACTAAATCAATAATGTGCATGCAATAATTTTAGCAGGGTTAAGCCATCATTCTGTTAAAATTACATTATGTTCACAGGAATAATTCAAGCCACTGGCAAAATTGAAACCGTCTCCCCTTCGCGTGATGACGTCAAACTACATATCAACATCGGCACACTTGATATGTCAGACGTGCAAATCGGCGACAGTATTGCCGTCAACGGCGTATGTCTTACTGCAGTAACTTTTAGCGATAAACACTTTGAAGCGCACGTTTCGAAAGAAACGCTTAATTGCACCGTGGGTTTAGATTCCCTAAGAGAAGTGAACCTTGAAAAAGCATTACGCCTTTCAGATAGATTAGGCGGGCACTTGGTCAGCGGTCATGTCGATGGTGTAGGTCAAGTAGTTAAATTCGAATCTGTTGGAGATTGCTGGTTATTAATTATTCGTGCACCACACAACTTATCTCGCTATGTTGCTATTAAAGGCTCTATCGCCATTGATGGGGTAAGTCTCACAGTCAATACTGTTGATAAAGACACATTCAGCATGAATCTCATTCCTCACACAATAGAAAACACTGCGCTCAAACACTTGGGGATTGGCAGCCGTCTAAATTTAGAAGTAGACCTCATTGCCCGCTATGTTGAACGCATGGCGCAATGGGGCAATGAAAGCGAACCAGCATGAGCGTATTAGATATTAGTCACTTTAAAATTAGTAGCACGGAAGAAATCATCAGCGAAATTCGCAATGGTCGCATGGTGATTTTAGTCGATGAAGAAGACCGTGAAAACGAAGGTGACTTAGTCCTTGCGGCAGAATTCGCTTCACCAGAACACATCAATTTTATGGCGAAACACGGCCGTGGCCTGATTTGCTTAACACTTACGGAAGAACGCTGCCGCAAACTCAACCTTAACTCCATGGTGGACAAAAACGGATCGAGCATGCACACCAATTTTACGGTGTCGATCGAAGCTGCAGAAGGGGTTACTACAGGCATTTCAGCGGCTGATCGTTCACGTACCATACAAGCCGCAGTTGGCAAACAATCCACAGCAAAAGATATCGTGAGTCCAGGCCATGTATTTCCACTTGCCGCCGAAAATGGCGGCGTTTTAGTTCGTGCTGGCCATACAGAAGCGGGTTGTGATTTAGCATCGCTCGCAGGCTTGGAGCCAGCTTCTGTGATTTGTGAAATCCTTAAAGATGACGGCAGCATGGCACGCCTGCCAGACCTCATTGAATTCGCTCAAGCGCATCAACTTAAAATCGGCACGATTGCAGATTTAATTCATTATCGAAGCGAAAATGAATGTTTAGTTGAGCGCAAAGCGGAACGCAATATCACAACCCCTTTCGGCAAAATGCGCTTAATGGCTTACACAGACCGTATGGCGCAAGAAACACATTTAGCATTGGTAAAGGGGACGCCAAGTCCAGACCAGGAAGTGATCGTTCGCGTCCACGAACCATTATCTGTGTTTGATTTGTTGGATAACAGTATTCGTAGTCACTCATGGAATATGTTAGAAGCCATGAAAGCTATTAGCAATTCTGAATGTGGTGTGATTGTGATGCTCAATCGGAACGAAAACGGTGAGGAATTACTAAATCGGATTTTGAACGCTGATGAACCTATCCGAATCAAGCATGACTTACGCAATTACGGTATAGGCTCGCAAATTTTGTTAGATTTAGGCGTGAGAAAAATGAAGCTTCTTGCAACGCCACGCAAGATGCCTAGCATGGCTGGTTTTGGACTAGAAGTGACAGGATACTTAGAGTCGACTTAATTTAATAGAAAAGATATAATTCGCAACGTGGAAAACGTGAATCTTACTGGACACTTTCTCATTGCAATGCCCGCAATGAAGGATTCACATTTTGCAAAATCTGTTACCTACATTTGTGAACACAATGAAACAGGAGCGATGGGCGTGGTCATTAACCACCCTATCGAAATGAAATTGGATGCCCTGTTCAAACAAATCAATCTCAATATCTCTGAACTCCCCATCGCAAATCAAACAGCCCAATTTGGCGGACCTGTTCAAATCGAGCGGGGTTTTGTATTGCATCAACCGCCAGGCGACTGGGATTGCACCATTGCCATTCTTGGCAACACCGCACTCACCAGCTCTAAAGACATTCCAGAAGCGGTTGCCAATGGCAATGGACCAGAAAAAATATTAGTCACTTTAGGCTTTGCAGGTTGGTCTCCAGGACAGCTAGAAGAAGAAATTAGCAAAAATGCTTGGCTCACCGTTGAAGCAAAAGACTCAGTGATTTTCGATACACCTAATACAGAAAAACTCAATGCAGCCATGGGCTTATTAGGCTTAGATTTTGCGAACCTGTCCGAGGTGGCTGGTCATGCTTAAACTATTGCAGGCCATCAATAACGATAAAACAATACAAGCTACATTTGAAGGCACAGTACTAGCCTTTGATTTTGGTCTCAAGCGTATTGGCGTAGCCTCTGGTGAACACATGCTTGGCATCGCCCATCCGCTCACAACTCTCAATGCAGAATCCAACGACGACAGATTTAATTTAATCGCCGACTTAATAAAAGAATGGAGGCCAAGTACCTTAGTAGTTGGCTTGCCGCTGAGCCTAGACGGCAATGAACATGAAGTCACTCTACTTTGCAAAAAGTTTGCGCGCCGCATGGATGGACGTTTCAAGCTGCCGATCATTATGATAGATGAGCGACTTAGCTCAGCAGAAGCTAGTCAGTCCTTAAATGAGAATGGCATCAAAGGTCGCAAACAAAAAACGATGTTGGACCAAATTGCGGCGCAAGTCATATTACAATCCTACTTCGACATGATTACCCATGAAGTGAGCAAAAAGCATCATCATGAATCTACCTAACGCCGAAACTCTCTTTGAAATGCTCGCTGAACGCATCAAGCCACTCATTAAAGCGAATACCGCTATTGTAGGCGTCCACAGTGGCGGCGCTTGGCTGACAGAGCGTCTGTTACCAATTTTAGGTCAAGATTTAGAGCATGGTATCTTAGACGTCTCGTTTTACCGTGATGACTTTAATGAGCGCGGTTTACACAGCGAAACCAAGCCCTCACAAATCCCGTTTGATGTACAAGATAAGCACATCCTCTTAATTGATGACGTGTTCTACACAGGCCGCACCATCCGCGCCGCAATGAATGAATTGTTTGATTACGGCCGCCCTGCAAGCATCACGCTTGCAGTGTTGGTTAATCGCGGCGGACGTGAATTGCCGATTGCACCTCAAATTAGTGCTTTTAATACTGAGCTCGATGATTCACAAAACCTACAATTACTCCGCCATGAGAATGGCACTTTTTACTTTACGCTGGAAGAGAACACGTAATGCAAAATCCTCAATTGAACGATGACGGCGAACTTAAACATCTTCTGTCCATTGAGGGCCTGCCCAAAAGGATATTGAACCAAATCTTAGATACGGCGGAATCGTTTGTAAATGTGGCCGAACGCGAAGTGAAAAAAGTACCGCTACTGCGCGGAAAAACCGTCTGTAACCTTTTCTTTGAAAATAGTACCCGCACCCGAACTACTTTTGAGATTGCTGGCAAACGTCTTTCAGCCGACGTCATTACACTTAATGTGAGCACTTCTTCACAAGCCAAAGGCGAGACCATACTCGACACTATCGACAACCTCACCGCGATGCACGCTGATATGTTTGTGGTACGCCACGCCCAATCTGGCGCGGCACACATGATCGCCAAGCACGTTGCGCCGCACATCAGCGTTATTAATGCAGGGGATGGCCGTCATGCTCACCCAACGCAAGGACTCTTAGATGTATTTACCATTCGCAAATACAAACCTGAAATGCATAATTTACGTGTCGCCATCGTAGGGGATGTTTTGCACTCTCGCGTAGCCCGCTCAGAAATCCATGCGCTCACGACACTAGGCGTGCCAGAAGTTCGAGTGATTGCACCCAAAACACTTCTTCCGCAAGATGTTGAAAAACTAGGAGTGCATGTCTATCATATTATGAGTGAAGGCTTAAAAGATGTAGATGTGGTGATGATGCTTCGCCTACAAAACGAACGAATGGCTGGCGCGATGCTACCAAGCGCACAAGAGTATTTTAAGATTTACGGCCTCACTGCAGAAAAACTTGCATACGCTAAACTGGATGCCATTGTTATGCACCCAGGACCAATGAATCGCGGTGTGGAAATCGATAGCGCAGTAGCAGATGGTTCTCAATCGGTCATCTTGCCGCAAGTCACTTATGGCATTGCGGTCCGCATGGCCGTAATGAGCATTTTGGCGGGAAACTAAATATGAAAATACACATTAAAAATGGCCACTTAATCGATCCTAAAAATGGCATTGATGCCAAACAGGATATCTATATTGCCGCAGGCAAGATTGCAGGCGTAGGCAAAGCGCCTGACGGCTTTGTTGCTGATCAAACGATTGATGCGACTCACCTAGTGATCATTCCTGGTTTGGTGGATTTGTCTGCACGTTTGCGCGAGCCGGGCTTTGAGCACAAAGCCACGCTAGAAAGTGAAATGCTAGCGGCGGCGGCAGGTGGTATAACCAGCTTAGCCTGCCCGCCAGATACAGACCCTGTGCTTGATGAGCCCGGCTTAGTTGAAATGCTCAAACATCGTGCTAAGCAACTCAACCAAGCGCATGTTTATCCGCTTGGCGCCCTTACCCACCAATTGGCTGGCAAAGAAATTACTGAAATGTGCGAGCTCAGCGAGGCTGGCTGTGTTGGCTTCTCACAAGCAGATGTCGCCATTAAAGATACCCAAGTATTGTGGCGCGCAATGCAATACGCAGCCACCTTTGGCTTTACCGTTTGGCTTCGTCCAGAAGAGCCTTACTTAGCTAAAGATGGCGTAGCGCATGATGGCGAAGTTGCGGCTAGATTAGGCTTAAAAGGCATCCCTGCCGCGGCTGAAACTTTAGCCATTTCCAGCATCTTACGCATTGCCAAAGAAACAGGGGCAAAAGTCCATCTATGCAGACTATCCACATCAGAGGGGGTAGAAATGATTCGCGCCGCGAAAAAAGCAGGACAGCAAGTGACCTGTGATGTCAGCGCAAACCACCTTCACCTCACCGACTTTGATATTGGCTACTTTGACGCCAACACTCACCTCAAGCCACCTGTGCGGAGTCAACGTGATAAAACCGCACTTAGCACCGGCCTAGCAGATGGCACCATTGACGCCATTTGTTCAGACCATACTCCAGTGGATGATGATGCAAAACTCTATCCATTCGCCGAAGCTGAAGCTGGCGCCACAGGCCTAGAGTTGCTGTTACCACTCACGCTCAAATGGGCAGAGGATAACAAATTAAGCTTGAGCGATGCAGTCAAACACATCACCGAAGCCCCAGCAGATATATTAGGCGTAGCGGCGGGCGATTTAAGCTTGAATGCAAGCGCTGATATTTGCGTGTTCGACCCTAAACAATACTGGAAGATAGAAGCAAAAGCATTACTCAGCCAAGGCAAGAACACCCCATTTTTAGGCTTGGAGTTAGCAGGAAAAGTGAAGTACACCCTCGTGAATGGGCATGTGGTATATGGGTAGATTAGCGATTTAGCAAAAGTGCTTTCGCCCTGATCTTGTCGCAGGGCCTTATCTCACCAGTGTCAACAAACCTCTCAATTTAAGTGTGGTCGACTGCTCAAAATCGTTCATCAGCACATACACTAAAGGCACAAATAACAAGCTTAGTCATGTAGATGCAATTAGGCAGACAATAACCGTAACCGGCTCGCGGAAGCATTGCCAGCCCCATAGCCAAGCTCCCATTGCAGGTTGCCCATGGAGGTCATGACAAGTGGTTTAGCATGCTGTTGGGCAGCTTTTAAAATTCCCTTCTCAACGTGATTTTCCAGATGCAATGATTTCAATAATGCAGTCCACCAGTAAAATACCTTTTTTACCGACGCTAAAATTGTAATCTTAAATGAGAAAGCACATCGCCACTCAAACGAATCATTAGCGCCAATCCTAATGAAAAATGCGAATCTGATGCTTTATTTTTCATTGAAAATAGTAACAAATCGGAAATATCTTCATAACGCTCCTATATAATCAAAATAATACATAACATCCACCTCAAAACGCCTCAAAAACTGACATAGATAAATGATGCGGAAAAATGAATTGATGATGAACATAAGCACCCAACGCTTGCAAGACGTGCGAGCTGATATTGAAAAAGCGGTTATCAAGCGTGACACTCAACATATTGTCAATCCAGATGGCAGCGTGGGCTTAGTTGCGGTGAGCAAAACACAAACTGCGGATAAAGTACGTGAAGCTTACCAAGCAGGACAACATGCTTTTGGCGAAAACTATCTGCAAGAAGCCTTAAATAAACAAACTGAGTTGGAAGATTTGGCGATTGAATGGCACTTTATAGGTCCAATACAAAGTAATAAGACACAACCGATTGCGCAACAATTTAGCTGGGTGCATGGTGTGGATAGACTTAAAATTGCCCAGCGCCTCAGCGATGCAAGGCCAGTCGATTTAGCGCCTCTACAAATCTGTCTGCAAGTTAATATCAGTGGTGAGGCTTCAAAAAGTGGCGTTTCGCCAAATGAGCTTTGGGATTTAGTTAAGGCAGTCAGCGCATTGCCAAGACTTACATTGCGGGGATTAATGACCATACCAGAACCTACGGACAATGAGACTTTGCAACGTCAACAATTTACACAAATGCGGACCTTGCTAAAAGATTTAAATCAGCAAGGCATTGCACTCGATACGCTCTCGATGGGCATGTCGAGTGACTATAAAATTGCAATTGAGGAGGGCGCTACTATTGTGAGAGTGGGCTCGGCAATATTTGGCGCACGCCCCGCAAAAGTTACCTTTGAAGACCAAAGCTAAATCAAGCACCATCAATTAAACAAAAAAAGCAAAACTGAAAGCTAAAAATGACTGAACACACCCTCGGAAAAATCTGTTTTATTGGCGGCGGCAATATGGCACGCGCACTAATTGGCGGCCTGCAAAGCCATGGTTTCCTCATGAGCAACATTAACGTCATTGAGCCAGATGCTCAAAAACGCGCACAACTCAATGAGGACTTTGGTGTTTCAGTGACAGAGCAGTTACCGAGCGTTGCGATGGCAGATATCGTGGTGTTAGCCGTCAAACCTCAACAATTACGTGACCTATCTATCTTTTTGGGTAGCCTATTACAAAAACAACTATTGATTTCTATTGCGGCTGGTATCCGTACTTACGATATCGAGCGTTGGCTTGGCGGCTATCAATCGATTATTCGTGTCATGCCAAACACACCAGCACAAATCCAATTGGGCGTTTCTGCGCTTTACGCGATGCCTGACGTGACACAAGCACAACATCTACAAGCAGAGACGATCTTAAAGGCAGTCGGCGAAATTTTGTGGCTAGAAGAAGAAGCTAAAATGGATGCTGTGACTGCAATTTCAGGCAGTGGTCCAGCGTATGTGTTTTATTTTATTGAAGCCATGCAACAGGCGGCTCTAGAATTAGGCTTGAATGAAGAGCAAGCAAAAACGCTTAGTCTGCAAACATTCATCGGTGCAAGCAAACTCGCTGAACGGAGCCACGAATCTCCAGCGACGCTTCGCAGCCAAGTGACGTCAAAAGGGGGCACCACCGAGCAGGCGATTTTGAGCATGGAAAGTGCAACCGTAAAATCATCTATTATTAAAGCAGCGAAAGCTGCGGCGACTCGCTCTGAAGCACT
The DNA here is from genome assembly GCA_040401435.1 of Candidatus Methylopumilus sp. Classification (GTDB taxonomy): domain Bacteria; phylum Pseudomonadota; class Gammaproteobacteria; order Burkholderiales; family Methylophilaceae; genus Methylopumilus_A. The sequence continues at coordinate 112,188 of JBBAON010000006.1, read as the reverse complement.
TGGCGATATCTTGGGGAAGGATTAATCATGCTCACTAATGCGATCATGTTTTTATTGAATACGCTTCTGGGGCTAATGAGCCTTGCTTTTTTACTCCGGTTTTATTTACAGGCAACCAATGCACCCTTCCGCAACCCACTTTCACATGCGGTAGTAACAATCACTGACTTTGCCGTGATTCCTGTGAGGCGCCTTGTGCCAAGCATGTTCAAGCTTGACACCTCAACCCTACTGCTCGCATTTTTAGTGCAGCTAATCTTGCAGTTTTCACTGCGCTACTTAAGCGGCTTTACATTTGAATTGGCGGGAAATTCAATTTGGTTAGGGTTAGCAGGCTTGTCAGCTATTCATATTGCGAACTTGAGTGTGGATTTATTTCTCTATGCGATCGTTGCGCAAGCACTGCTTAGCTGGATTAATCCACATACACCAATTGCACCAGTATTGGACGCGTTGACAAGAACAATTCTTAATCCTATTCGCAGTTTAATCCCAGCACCTAACGGACTAGACTTATCACCATTGGTCGCAGTTCTAGGGGCACAATTGATACAGATGATGGTATTTACGCCTTTGGAAGTGGCTATCACCAAGTTGTTTTAAATATTCAAACCAACTTACATCAATACAATATCAAACGCTTCTTGGGAGTATTGATTTTCCACCTGCAATGACACAGGCTTGCCGATAAAGTCAGATAAGTTAGCCAAGCTTTGTGATTCTTCATCCATCAACAAACCAATGACTTTTTCTGATGCGAGCACACGAAATTCACGTGCGCTAAACTGTCTTGCATGGCGCAATAGTTCACGAAGAATTTCATAGCACACAGTTTGCGCCGTTTTAAGCTCGCCGCGACCTCTACAACTTGGGCAGGGTTCACACAGGATGTGCGCCAAACTTTCGCGTGTTCGTTTGCGTGTCATTTCGACTAAGCCTAGTGAAGAAAATCCACTGACACTTATTCGTGCACGATCTTTATCCACAGCCCGCTTTAGCTCCTGCATTACATCCTCGCGCTGGCTATCTTCATCCATATCAATAAAGTCGACGATAATAATACCGCCGAGATTACGAAGTCTTAGTTGGCGAGCTATGCATTGTGAAGCTTCTAAATTAGTCTTAAAAATAGTGTCAGACAAACTCTTACCACTGACAAAGCCCCCTGTATTGACATCCACCGTAGTCAGCGCTTCAGTTTGATCGAAAATCAAATAGCCGCCTGATTTAAGCTCAACTTTCCGGGACATGGCTTTTTCAATCTCCACTTCCACGTGATACATATCAAACAAAGGACGCTCACCCTGATAATGCTCTAGTCTTCTCACTGCACCAACTGCATAGAGTTCTGCAAACTCAGATAGCTTTTGAAAAGTTTCTCGTGAGTCGATCACAATACGATCAGTTTTTTCATTCACCACATCCCGCAATATTCGCATCGGCAAATTCAAATCTTGAAACACCAGAGAACGCTCTGAAGCGCCGTGACTCGCTACTTGTATATTTCCCCAGACTTTGTCCAGATAAGCAACATCCGCAAGCAACTCCTCATAGCTAGCTGTTTCCGACAAAGTACGAATAATATAACCACCTGCATGCTTTTCAGGTAAAAGTCTAATCAAACGGTCACGCAAAATTTCACGTTCAGCTTCGTCTTCGATTCGCTGAGAAACGCCAATATGATCTTGCTGTGGCAAGTACACCAAAAAGCGTCCAGCGATACTAATTTGCGTAGTGAGCCTAGCCCCTTTGGTGCCAATTGGTTCTTTGACGACTTGCACCATTAAAGGCTGACCTTCGTGTAATACCTCTTGAATGGTTTTTTCCTGATTGGCGCTAGTGCACTCCAAAACATCAGCCACATGCAAAAAGGCAGCGCGTTGCAAACCAATTTCTACAAAAGCCGATTGCATACCCGTCAGAACACGGCATACCGAGCCTCGATAAATGTTACCGACCAAGCCTAATGAGGAGCTTCGCTCAATGTGAAGCTCTTGAACAACTCCCTGCTCAACAATTGCCACCCGCGTCTCTTGCGGGGTAACGTTAATTAAAATCTCTTCACTCATCTCAACTCACTTTAATATTTTTAATTTTTTTGCACTATAAAATGCGAATTCCTTCTTGAACGAGTAGCTGTGTGGTTTCAAAAATGGGTAATCCCATTACACCTGAGTAGCTACCTTCAATGCGCTTAATCATCGAGCCAGCTAAGCCTTGTATGCCATAAGCGCCGGCTTTATCACGCGGTTCACCCGTAGCGATATAGGCCAAAATTATTTCGTCGTTCAACGACGCCATCTCAACTTTAGTCGTCGAAATCGCCACTTGCAGACCCTCATTGGTTGCTACAGCAATCCCCGTATGCACTTCGTGGATTCGGCCTGACATGCTCGATAACATTTGAAAAGCGTCATCATCATCTTGCGGCTTACCTAGGATTCTTCCATCAAGACTCACCGTAGTATCTGCTGCCAATACAGGATAAAGAGGCTTAGATTTGATGACTAATGCTTCATAACAGACCTTTGCTTTAGCTGCGGCGAGTCGCAAGACATAATGATCTGATTGCTCATTTTGAAGCGGAGTTTCATCGATATCAGAAGGCAGTACAATAAACTCAACCCTAATTTGCTGAAGCAGTTCCGCCCGCCTTGGGGAGCGAGATGCTAAATAAATCATTTGCTGATGGATACTATTTTTTAACATATGGTCATGCTTAGAGTTTATATTTATTTGTCTAGTGATCTGATGTGCCACAATACTAACTGAAGCTGTAATAAGCACCAACAAAGAAAACAAGAAAAGAAGACCGTCAATATGAACGAATGGGCCTATTTATTCAAAACTGGAATTGCACTCTTCGCCATCGTAAATCCAATTGGAAGCATTCCAATATTTATTAGTGCCACAAGTAGTTGGGATCAAAAAGCGAGAGCGCATACAGCTAATATTGTTGCAATGACAGTATTCACGGTACTCACCATTGCTACATTTATTGGCAATGATGTTTTAAATTTTTTCAGCATCACCATCCCCTCATTTCAAGTGGCTGGAGGAATTTTGATCTTGTTGATGTCTATTAATATGATGCATGGGAAACAAAGTCATTCAAGCCAAACGCCTGAAGAGGCAAAAAATTTAGCTGATCGTGATGTAATTGCGATTGTACCCCTCAGCATTCCCTTGCTGGCTGGGCCAGGCGCTATTAGTAGTATGATAATCGCTGCAGAAAAAAATACTGGTTTGGTGAATCATGCCAGCTTAACCATTCCCGTTGCCGTGGTCGCGGCTTTGGTATGGATCACTTTAAGACTCTCTGCCAACATCGCCCATAAACTTGGCATCATCGGGATGAACATCGTCACGCGCTTAATGGGTTTGATATTGGCTGCCATGGCTATTGAGTTTATTGCGCATGGCTTGTCAGGGTTGTTTCCTCAATTAGCGTCGTCATAAGCCTTACTGGTGATGTATCGCGACAAGCGGTAAAATATCTTTTTAAGAGTTAAAGTGTGTTGCCATGATTTGGAAACCTAACACTACAGTAGCCGCCATTATTGAGCAAGAGGGTCATTTTTTAATGGTGGAAGAAAATACAGCTGAGGGAGTTCGTATTAATCAGCCAGCAGGTCACTTAGATGAAGGCGAAACCATCTTAGAAGCTGTCACGCGTGAGACACTTGAAGAAACAGGCCACGACTTTACACCAACTCAATTATTGGGAATTTATCTCTGGCAGCGTCCAGCCAAAGACATTACCTATTTACGTTTTGCTTTTGATGGAAAAATTGGGGCGCATCATCCCGAGTTGGGTTTGGATGATGGGATTATTCGTACCGTATGGATGACGATTAAAGAACTTCGCGCCAGTCAAGCTATTCACCGCAGTCCACAAGTCCTAAAGTGTGTAGAAGATTATTTAGCAGGACAACGTTATCCTTTAGCTGTGCTATCTGATTGATAAACTCACTTACCAAAAATAGCCCTAGAAAAAGCAAAAGATTTTATGAAAAATAAAAAAATAGTCGTCGGTCTTTCTGGTGGTGTGGATTCCTCGGTCACCGCTTTATTGCTTAAGCAACAGGGCTATGATGTTGTCGGCCTATTTATGAAAAACTGGGAAGACGACGACACCGACGAGTACTGCTCATCAAAACAAGATTTAATTGATGCCGTTTCCGTGGCCGACAAAATCGGCATTGAAATCGAAGCCGTCAACTTCTGTAAAGAATATAAAGAGCGTGTATTCCAAAATTTCTTAGATGAATACCAAGCAGGTCGCACGCCTAACCCTGATATTTTGTGTAATGCCGAGATTAAATTTAAAGCATTTTTAGACCATGCCATGGGTTTGGGCGCAGATTTAATCGCCACAGGACATTATGCGCAAGTGCGTGAAAATCCATTTGAAGCGGGCAAGTATCAATTGCTTAAGGCAGAAGATGGAAGCAAAGATCAAAGCTATTTTTTACATCGTCTAAATCAAGCGCAGCTCTCAAAAACACTATTACCACTTGGTCATCTTCAAAAGCGCGAAGTCCGTGAAATCGCACGTCAAGCCGGCCTTGCTACTAGTGAAAAAAAAGACTCCACTGGCATTTGCTTTATTGGCGAACGTCCCTTCCAAGAATTTTTAAGTCGCTATTTACCGCGCGAACCCGGCGAGATGCAAACACCTGATGGCAAAGTAGTCGGCCAACATGATGGCTTGATGTATTACACGCTCGGTCAACGCCAAGGATTGAAAATTGGCGGATCACGAGAAAGCAGCGGCGATCCTTGGTTTGTTGCTCAAAAAGATATGAAGAATAATTTGCTAATTGTTGTGCAAGGGCATGAACACCCGCTCTTGTTTAATGATGGTTTGCAGGCTGGCCAAGTTCATTGGATTAGTGGTGAAGCGCCAAAGACCAATTGGGTCTATGCGGCTAAAACACGCTATCGGCAGCCAGATGCGCCATGCGAAATCGAGCGCTTTGGTGATGACTTTGTTGAGATTAAGTTTGGTCAGAAACAATGGGCAATTACCCCAGGCCAATCAGCGGTCGTGTATGAAAGCAATGTCTGTTTGGGCGGCGCGATTATTACTGGGGCAATTTAAGCTACGTTCAGATTAGGCTTTAGGCGGGGCGGTTTCTGCGATTGAAGGACGTGAAGCCAGCAAGTTATTTAGCCTTGCTAAGTTTGGGTAACGATTGTCCAAATCAAGCTTGTCGCCAAAACGTAAATCCAAGTAACCCAGCACACAAACTAATGCGATATCAGCCAAGCTAAAGGTTTCAGCCACACAGAACTTATTCGAGCCTAGATCATCATTGAGCGCTTTTAAACCGAGCTCAACTTTATTCCATTGTTTTTTAATCCAATTAACGTCTTGTAAGCTTTCTGGACGACGCTGCTCTACGATCACAGCAACACCAGCATCGCAAACACCGTCAGCCAAAGACTCCCAGCGCTTCACTTGAAACTTAGATTTAGAATCTTGCGGAATCAAATGAGACACAGATGTACGTTGATCTAAGTAATCCACAATCACGCTAGAATCATACAAGCTCTCACCGTCATCCATAATTAACACTGGGATTTTGCCAAGTGGATTATGAGAAAACACAGGACAGTGAGGATCAGCCAACACAACAATCTGCAAATCCATTGCAATACGTTTTTCAGCCGCAACAATGCGCACTTTGCGGGCATAGGGACTGGTGAGTGAGTATAGAAGTTTCATGATTGATCTAATTTACTTTTCAAAATGCACTTTCGAGACATCTCTAGCAGATTCTCATTATAATGCAATTCATGAACGAATTAATCAGCAAGCAAGTATTGGCCGAGTTGGCAGAAACGATCAAGTCAAATGTACATGCCGCCATCATTGAAGATTTAAGTGGTGTCGGGGTCTATGCTAAGGACTTCACCGCCAAGCTCATTGCGCCTAATCAACTAGCCCAAGCCAGCATTATATCTCGGGAGCCTGCAGTGATTTGCGGCATCCCTTGGGCAGAGGAATGCTTCAATCAAATCGCGCCCAGCGTGGCTATCACTTGGCAAGTCAAAGAAGGTGAATCAGTCATCGTTAATCAAACACTTTGCACCCTAAAAGGTAAAGCCCGTGAAATGCTAAGCGCGGAGCGTTGTGCTTTAAATTTTTTGCAAACACTCTCTGCAACAGCCACCATGACCAAGCAATATGTTGAAGCCATTAGCGGCTCTAAAGCACGCATTTTAGACACCCGTAAAACCATTCCGGGGTTACGTATTGCGCAAAAATATGCCGTTACCATTGGTGGCGGGTTAAATCAGCGCATCGGGCTTTACGATGGCATTCTTATTAAAGAAAACCATATCGTCGCGGCAGGTAGCATTCAATCTGTTCTTACGGAAGCTAATAAAATTCGAGCGCATCAAGGCAATGATTTAAGCATTCAAATTGAGGTTGAGAACTTAGCGGAACTAGAAGGCGCATTAAATGCAGGTGCAACATTAATCCTGCTAGATAACTTTGATACAGCCTTGCTCAAACAAGCCGTAGTGCTCAATGCCAATCGTGCGATCCTTGAGGCTTCGGGCGGAATTGACCTCTCAAATATAAAAGAAATTGCACTTACGGGCGTGGATAGAATTTCTATCGGCAGCCTCACAAAAAACATTCAAGCCATTGACCTTTCGATGCGCTTTTCAAATATTTAATCAAAACGCATTTCAAAAATACAATAAGCCCATGTGTTTTAGGGTTTATTTGTCACTCCTCAACGCAAGATTCTAAGCTTCTAGCCTTGACCAAAAGGCCGCAAGCGGTTAATGTTCAAGGATACCCAATTATTATTAGCAAAAACAACTACGTATATGGACGATAGTAATCATCAAAAAGTAGGCCAAATTTCTGGCGCGGAAATCATCATGCGATGTTTGCAAGAAGAGAACGTCAAGTTCGTCTTCGGCTATCCGGGCGGCGCTGTTCTTCACATTTACGACGCGTTATTTAAGCAAAACCACTTCAAACACATTCTCGTTCGCCATGAGCAAGCAGCGGTTCATGCTGCTGATGCTTTTTCACGGGCAACGGGTGAGGTTGGCGTAGCGCTTGTAACATCAGGCCCGGGCGCAACTAATGCGGTAACCGGTATTGCGACTGCTTACATGGACTCAATCCCAATGGTGGTGATTAGTGGCCAAGTGCCTACAGCTGCGATCGGTATGGATGCATTCCAAGAAGTTGACATGGTTGGCGTGACGCGTCCATGTGTGAAACATAACTTCCTGATTAAGGATGTTCGCGATATCGCGATCACCCTGAAAAAAGCTTTTTATATCGCATCAAGCGGACGTCCAGGACCTGTTGTGGTAGATATCCCGAAGGACATTACCGCTGAGTTTGCAGATTTTGATTATCCTAAGACAATAGAAATGCGCTCTTACACGCCGGTTGTGAAAGGACACTCAGGTCAAATCAAAAAAGCAGTCAAAATTTTACTCGAAGCTAAACGTCCAATGATTTATACCGGCGGCGGCTTGGTATTGGGTGATGCATCAAACGAATTAGTTAAATTAGCAAGAACATTAGGATATCCAGTTACTAACACACTCATGGGGTTAGGCGGCTACCCAGCAACGGATAAACAGTACGTTGGTATGCTCGGCATGCATGGCACGTATGAAGCCAACAATGCGATGCAAGACTGTGATGTGCTTCTTGCTGTTGGCGCGCGCTTTGATGACCGCGTGATTGGTAATCCCGACCATTTCTTAAGTGTTCCACGCACAATTATTCATATCGATGTTGATCCTTCATCCATTTCAAAACGCGTAAAAGTTGATGTGCCTATTGTTGGTCACGTGCAATCAGTACTCGTTGAAATAAATGAGCTTTTGGCTGCTGAGACAAAAAAACCAGATGTTTCAGCGTTAAAATCTTGGTGGACAAAAATTGATGGTTGGCGTGGCAAAAAATCAGCAAGTTACGATGGCTCAAGTAGTACCATTATCAAGCCACAATACGTGATTGAAAAACTCTGTGAAGTCACCAAGGGTGATGCTTTTGTAACATCAGACGTCGGCCAACATCAAATGTGGGCTGCACAATATTACAAGTTTGACAAACCACGTCGTTGGATTAACTCTGGTGGCCTAGGCACCATGGGTGTGGGTTTGCCTTATGCGATGGGATGTCAATTAGCGTTTCCTGATGCGCAAGTAGCTTGCGTTACAGGTGAAGGCAGTATTCAAATGAATATTCAAGAGCTTTCAACTTGCAAACAGTTTCATTTGCCGATTAAAGTGATTTTGCTTAATAACCGCTATTTGGGCATGGTTCGTCAATGGCAAGAATTTTTCTATGAAAACCGCTATTCGGAATCTTACATGGACTCCTTGCCTGACTTTGTTAAACTTTCTGAATCATATGGCCTAATTGGTATGAACATTGATAAACCAAGCGACGTTGAAGGCGCCTTGCAAGATGCTTTTGCCATGAAAGATAAATTCGTATTTATGAACTTTTTGACAGATCAAAAAGAAAACGTGTTTCCAATGGTGCCGAACGGCAAAGGTATTTCTGAGATGATTTTGGGTTCAGATACTAATGCAAACGACGCTTCCGATGAGATGGAGGGTTAAGATGAAACACATTATTTCTCTACTCATGGAAAATGAAGCTGGCGCACTTTCTCGTGTAGCAGGCTTATTTTCAGCACGTGCTTACAATATTGAATCCCTCACAGTAGCACCAACTGAAGACGCAACTTTGTCACGCATGACGATTGTCACATCCGGATCGGATGAGGTAATCGAGCAAATCATCAAACAGCTCAACAAGCTGATCGATGTTGTAAAAGTCCTGGACCTGAATGATGGCCGCTTTATCGAACGCGAGCTGATGCTGGTCAAGGTCAAAGCCACTGGCGCATTACGCGAAGAGATGAAGCGCATTAGCGACATTTTCCGTGGCCGTATTATTGACGTAGCGGATGGGAGTTATACCATCGAACTCACAGGTTCTGGCTCAAAATTAGATGCTTTTTTAGAAGCATTAGATAAAACCGTGATACTCGAAACTGTGCGCACAGGCGCTTCAGGCATTGGTCGCGGCGACAGAATTTTAAAAGTTTAACTATTAATACTACCTTAGCAAAAAGCACCGAAAGGCAAAAAAAATGAAAGTTTATTACGATAAAGACGCTGACCTCTCAATCATCAAGAACCTTAAAGTAACAATCGTTGGTTACGGTTCACAAGGTCACGCACATGCACAAAACTTAAAAGACTCTGGCGTTAACGTTACAGTTGGCATCCGTAAAGCAGGTAGCTCATGGGCTAAAGCACAAGCGGCTGGCCATAATGTTGTGGAAATCGCTGAGGCAGTAAAAGCTGCTGACGTTGTCATGCTTTTATTGCCAGATGAAAACATGGCACAAATCTACGAAGCTGATGTTGCCCCTTACCTTAAGAAAGGCGCTGCATTAGCATTTGCGCACGGCTTTAACATTCACTACAACCAAATCGTGCCACGCCAAGATATGGACGTTATTATGATTGCACCAAAAGGCCCTGGCCACACAGTGCGTTCTGAATATCTTAAAGGTGGCGGCGTTCCATCATTGATCGCTGTTTACCAAGATGCATCTGGCAAAGCAAAAGATATCGCTTTGTCATACGCCGCAGCTAACGGTGGCACTAAAGGTGGTGTGATTGAAACTGACTTCCGTGAAGAAACAGAAACAGACTTGTTCGGCGAACAAGCTGTATTATGTGGCGGCGCTGTTGAATTGGTTAAAGCTGGTTTCGAAACTTTAGTTGAAGCTGGTTACGCTCCTGAAATGGCTTACTTCGAATGCTTGCACGAATTGAAATTGATTGTGGACTTAATGTACGAAGGTGGTATCGCGAACATGAACTACTCAATCTCAAACAACGCTGAATACGGCGAATACGTGACTGGTCCTAAGGTAATTAATGATGAATCACGTTGGGCAATGAAAGAGGCGTTGGAAAATATTCAAAATGGTGAATACGCTAAGAAATTCATTTTGGAAGGTCGTACCAACTATCCAGAAATGACAGCACGTCGTCGTTTGAATGCAATGCACCCAATTGAAAAAGTGGGCGGTCAATTACGTTCTATGATGCCTTGGATTGCAAAAAACAAATTGGTTGATCAATCTAAAAACTAATTTGGGCGCGCAATAAGCGTTAATCGCTTAAAATAGAAGGGCAAGGTGGGAACACCCTGCCCTTTTTACTTTTCTTACTTTGAGAATGTAGTGAATATTTGTGAACAATCAATTTAAAGTTCTACCGCAATATCTCATCCCTAAGCAAGCCATTACTGCAATCGCTGGCAAACTTGCTTCAGCCAAAGCTGGCAAGCTAACGACAGCCGTGATTAGATGGTTTGTAAAACGCTACCAAGTCAATATGGATGAGGCTGAACAGCCTGACATTAGCACTTACGAAAGCTTTAACGAGTTTTTTACGCGTCCTTTGAAAAAAAGTGCACGACAGATGACAAAAGCTGATTATGTTTGCCCGGTCGATGGCGCAATTAGTCAATTTGGCAATATTAACGCAGACCAAATCTTTCAAGCTAAAGGCCACCAATACTCGACGATTGCAATGTTGGCTGGTGATAAAACTCTAGCTGCTAATTTTCAAAATGGTCATTTCGCGACACTGTATTTGAGCCCTAAAGACTACCATCGCATCCACATGCCTTGTGATGGAAGACTAAAAAGCATGACTCACGTGCCAGGAGATTTATTTTCAGTGAATCCAACTACAGCACAATGCTTACCTGGCTTATTTGCAAGAAACGAGCGAGTGATTTGTGAGTTTGATTCAGCTCATGGAGTGTTTGTAATGATTTTAGTTGGTGCAACGATTGTTGGCAGCATGGCAACTGTTTGGCATGGTGTTGTCAATCCGCCAAGACTGGGCAGTGTAAACACTTGGACTTATGAAAACCAATCAATTACTTTTAAACAAGGCGAAGAAATGGGTCGTTTTTTACTTGGCTCAACCGTGGTAGTGCTTTTCCCGGAAAACACACTTGTATTCAACAGAACATGGAAGCCAGCTAAGCCAGTTAACCTTGGCGAGAAAATGGCAAGTAGCCTTAGTCAATAAGTGCGATCGTGTCTGATACAAAACACCGCACATTTAAAAGCCGCTGTTAAGCGGCTTTTAAATGTAATGTTTGTTATTAATTGATGGGCAGATCATTTTGTCCTCGCTGTTTGGTGCGATCGCTGCCCCCCAGATAAACAGCCAACTCATTGAGCGCCAAACGATATACATCACGTTTAAAATCAATCACACTTTCCATAGGCACCCAATACTCACTCCAGCGCCAAGCATCAAATTCAGGATGAGGGGTCGCACGGAGGGAAACATCAGTATCACGGCCTACCAAACGCAACAAAAACCAAATTTGCTTTTGCCCTTTATAACTTCCACGCCATTCACGCTTAATCCAGCTCATCGGAACGTCGTAGCGTAACCAGTCGCGAGTGCGGCCAAGAATTTTTACATGCTCTGGACGTAAGCCAACCTCTTCCATCAGCTCTCGGTACATGGCTTCTTCAGGGCTTTCACCCTGTTTAATGCCACCTTGCGGAAACTGCCAAGAGTGTTCGCGGATGCGTTTACCCCAAAAAACCTGATTGTTAGCATTACTAATAATAATACCAACATTCGGGCGATATCCATCGCGATCTATCATCACAAACAACCTAAATAATTTAGTGTAATTTTTTCATACTTCGCCATATATTGAAAGGCATCGTTTCAATATCAGCCTTATAAAATATGAATAATCATCTTAATAAGAATATAAGCCCCACTTTAATTTTTACTTAACTTTCTCTAGGTCAACCTTATTAATACAATCACGTTAAATACTCTAAATAAGCGTTAAAATGACAATACACAAACTTTAGCAAGTGATCCAATTGAAACTATTTAAAATGACATTATTGAAAAACATGATCAGCTTATTTGTTTTAAGCTTTGCAAGCATGTCGTTTGCGAGTAGTGCATACATTACTAACCAAGGCGATAACACAGTCTCAGTCATTGATACCGATACCAACCAAGTCATCAGTACAATCAAAGTAGGATTAAAACCAGTTGGCGTTGCTGTTTCAGCGATCAATCATCGCGCTTACATTTCAAATGTGGATGGACAAAGTATTTCTGTCATCGATACTCTAAAAAATAAACTCATCAACACCTATCCAATAAAAGGCTCACCGGTGGGCTTGTTAGTTTCACCTAATAATAAAATGCTGTTTGTGGCAGATTGGACTGAAGACCGTATCTATTTGCTTGATGCCCTAAGCATGAAAACGCAAGCGGAAATTAAAAGCGGCAAAGCGCCTGCTGGCATGGTTATTAGTCCCGATGGTAAAAAGCTTTATATCGCGAATCGTGACAGCAACGATATTTCCGTTATTGACATCGTTAACCGCCAAATTAGCCAGCGAATTCCTGTGGGTAAACACCCTTTTGGGGTGGCACTCAGCAAAAACGGCGCTGAGCTTTATGTCGTGAACGTTTTTAGCAATTCAGTTTCCATCATTAATACCACTAACTTCAAAAAGGACAGCATTCGTGTGGGAGAGCACCCCTACAGCGTTACCCCAAGTAAGGATGGCTTATTCTTATTTGTGACAAACACCCAGGACGATAACGTTTCGGTAATTGAGATATCAAAAAAACAAAGCATTGCCACTATTAAAGTTGGTGAAGTCCCAGAGGGTATAAGTGTTGACGAGCAAACAGGTAATATTTACGTCGCCAATTGGGCAAGCAATCAAGTGAGCGTGATTGATGGACAAACACAAAAACTCATCACACAAATTAAAACAGGTGATAAAAGCCGAGCTTTCGGTCAATTTATCCTTCATTCAAGTCCTAAATGAATGGTTTTTCGTCAAAAAACATCGTAAAAAAAGCTAAATTTAGGTAAAGTGATAAGCTGGTTTTTTCGTTATTCAGAATGTTTAAAGCGTTAAAAAGTAGTAAGTTTGATTAAGTAATATCATTTATTTTGGAGAAATTCGCATGAAAAAAGTAATCGCCCTTATCGCCATGGCTTTGTTACCGCTTACCGCTGTAGCGCATGGTCCAAGCCCACAGAAAGTAGAAAAAGAAATTGTAATTAAAGCTGATCCAGCAAAAGTTTGGGCTTTGGTAAAAGATTTCGGCAACTTGCAAAAATGGCATCCATTAGTGGCAAGCACGAAGCTAGAAACTAAAAAAGATGAAAATGGTGACATGCAAACTTACCGCACATTAACATTAAAAGCCGGCGGCACCATCCTCGAGAAACTCCGGAGTGCTGACGACAAAGAAATGCTATTAAAATACGAAATCGTTTCTGGCGTATTGCCGGTGGCTGACTACAACGCCAAAATCACTGTAAAGGCAGGTCCTGGCGCTGGTGAAACTACAGTCGTTTGGATGGCACGCTTCTACCGCGTTTATAAACTAAACCCACCAATTCCTGCTGGCCAAGATGACGAGTCTGCCGTTAAAGCAGTAAATGGAGTATTTGATACAGGTCTCCCAGCACTGAAGGCACTAGCTGAAACCAAGTAATTTTTAGCCGCGCATTACAAACTCTTTAATAGCCCCGATTTAATCGGGGCTTTTTTATATACGCTTGAAGCTTAAAATGTCAAAATACTATCCATCTTTTTTATCTACACCATGTCTATGTCCGCGCCTATACAAAACCTTGAAAGAGTTATCATTGAAACGTCTCAGCCGATTAAACACAGTGTAATTTGGCTGCATGGATTAGGGGCTGATGGCCATGATTTTGAACCCATCGTGCCAGACCTCAATATGTCGAATACTCGGTTCATTTTTCCACATGCGCCACATAAACCTATCACCATGAATAATGGTTATGAGATGCGTGCTTGGTATGATTTATTTGGTTTATCCATGCAACACCAGCAAGATGAAGCGGATATGCGTGAGATGCAAAAAAATATAGAGGCTATAATCGCCAATGAAGTTGAACAAGGCATCTCTGAAAAAAACATCGTACTGGCTGGCTTTTCCCAAGGCGGCGCAATGGCACTATTTACTGCGCTTCGTCATCCAAAAAAAATGGCAGGCGTGCTAGCCCTTTCAACTTACGTTTGCCTAAAAGAAAAACTGGGGGAAGAAGCAAATCCATCTAATCAGGATATGCCAATTTTAATGGCACATGGCAGTTTTGATAGCGTGATTACGCTAGACACTTGTTTAGTGTCACGTCACTTATTAGAAAGCTTAAATTATAAATTAGAGTGGCACGAATACCCAATGGCACATTCTGTTTGCGCGGAAGAGATTGATGATATTTCGCGTTTTCTTCATAAGGTTTTTCAGGCCGAATAGGTTAAAATGTCGTATGACTAAACATCCAATAGAAGCTAATTCCGAATCGCTAGACATGACGTTTGAAGCAGCAGTCAGTGAGCTTGAAACTATCGTGAGCCAAATGGAATCCAAACAATTGCCATTGCAAGATACATTGGCCGCTTTTAAACGTGGTACAGCCTTATTGCAACACTGCCAAAAAACTTTGGCCGAAGTTGAGCAGCAAGTGCGCATTTTGAGTGACGATGGCAAAACACAAGAACTACAGGCATATCAAGACCACGATTAAAATGGATTTGAGCAACGACTTTCAAACTTGGGCAACGGGCATGCAGCAACGGACAGAGCTGGCACTAGACAATGCTATGCCAGCAGCCAGTATTGCCCCAAAAAAACTGCATGAGGCCATGCGTTATGCAACGCTAGGTGGCGGCAAACGCGTGCGTGCTTTATTAGCTCAGGCAGCAGGCGAGTTCTGTGGGGGTAGCGCCAACAAAATTGACCAGGCGGCAATTGCGGTTGAAATGATTCATGCTTATTCATTGGTGCATGACGATATGCCGTGTATGGATGATGATGACTTACGTCGTGGCAAACCTTCATGCCATAAGAAATTTGATGATGCGACCGCGCTTTTAGTGGGCGACGCCCTACAGAGCTTGTCTTTTCAAGTATTGTCTGCGCCAAACTTACATGCCGATTCGGCTCACCAAATAAAAATGATTCATTTATTAGCGATTGCTAGCGGTTCACGCGGTATGGCTGGTGGCCAAGCAATTGATTTAGACTGTGTGGGCGAAACACTTTCACAAGCGCAACTTGAGCATATGCACATCCACAAAACAGGTGCATTGATTCGCGCAGCAGCTTTGCTTGGAGCCTACAGTGCAGGTGCTTTAGATGAAAAACGTATTGCCGCCATCGACCAGTATGCGCAATCTATTGGCCTCGCTTTTCAAGTCGTCGATGATATTTTAGATGCAGAAGTGGACACCGCTACACTTGGCAAAACAGCTGGCAAAGATGCAAGTAACCACAAACCCACCTACGTGACTATTCTTGGCTTAGCAAGAGCCAAGAGCCTTGCACAAGAGCTTTACGAAAGGGCGATTGAACCCTTAAAGTCTTATGGTGCCGAGGCAACAAGGCTAGTTCAACTTGCCCAATTTATTACCCAACGAGGCTTTTAATGGCGGCTGAATACCCTTTACTTGACACCGTTAAAATGCCAGAACAGCTTCGCCAATTGCCTCGTAAGCAACTGGCAGATCTCGCTAAAGAATTGCGTGATTTTGTAGTTGAAAGCGTCTCACAGACTGGCGGGCATTTATCTTCAAACCTTGGTGTTGTGGAGCTTACGATTGCACTGCACTATGTATTCAATACACCGGAAGATAAGTTAGTGTGGGATGTAGGGCATCAAACTTATCCGCATAAAATCTTAACTGGTCGACGCGATGCGATGGCTGGCTTACGCAAACCAGGTGGTATTGCAGGATTTCCTCGTCGGGACGAAAGCGTGTTTGATACTTTCGGCACAGGTCACTCTAGCACCTCTATTTCTGCAGCACTTGGAATGGCAATTGCTGCGCAACAAACCAGCTCAGACCGCCGCGCAGTAGCAATTATTGGTGATGGCGCAATGACAGCAGGCATGGCATTTGAAGCATTGAATAATGCTGGCGCAATGGATGCGAACTTACTTGTTATCTTGAACGACAACGATATGTCGATTTCACCGAATGTTGGTGCGTTGCAAAACTATTTGGCCAAACTACTTTCAGGAAGCCTTTATACAAAAGTACGCAAATCTGGCGAACGAGTTCTAGGCGTGATGCCGCCAGTGTTGGAATTTGCCAAGCGTGCAGAAGAACACGTTAAAGGCATGGTGACACCAAGCACACTATTTGAAGAGTTCGGCTTCAATTATATTGGGCCAATTGATGGCCATAATCTCGACACTTTGGTCAGTACCCTAAGTAATATTAAACATCTTCGAGGTCCGCAGTTTTTGCATATTGTGACTGAAAAAGGTCATGGTTACGCGCCTGCTGAAAACGAGCCTGGCAAGTTTCATGGCGTGGGGAAATTTAACCCTGAAGATGGCTATGCCATTTCGACCTCCAGCAAAAAAACTTATACACAAGTCTTTAGTGATTGGCTTGTAGACATGGCGGCAAGTGATGAACGCTTAATTGGTGTTACGCCGGCGATGTGCGATGGCTCAGGCATGAATGATTTTGCGGCAGCCTACCCTAAGCGCTTTTATGATGTAGGTATTGCCGAACAACATGCCCTTACATTTGCAGCTGGTATGGCTTGTGATGGTTTAAAACCCGTTGTCGCCATTTACTCGACATTTTTACAACGTGCTTATGATCAACTTATACACGATATTGCCCTACAAAATCTGCCTGTTGTATTCGCAATTGACCGCGCTGGCTTGGTTGGTGCTGATGGTCCGACTCACGCCGGCAGCTTCGATTTAAGCTTTTTGCGTTGCATTCCTAATATGGTCGTCATGGTGCCATCTAACGAAAATGAGTGTCGGCAAATGCTCACAACCGCATTCCATTTAGATGGTCCAAGCGCGGTACGCTATCCTCGTGGTGGTGGCCCTGATGTGACGATTCAAAACGAACTCAACACAATTCCAATTGGAAAAGGTGAAGTGTGTCGTCAGGGCAAAAAGATTGCGATCTTGGCATTTGGTAGCATGCTTACACCAGCGCTTGTGGCTGCCGATAAACTCAACGCAACGGTTGCTAATATGCGCTTTGTGAAGCCATTAGATGCTGAACTCGTGCAACTATTAGCCACCAATCATGATCTGATTGTGACCATAGAAGAGAACGCTATTATGGGCGGCGCAGGTGCTGCGGTCATGGAGACGATGCAGGCATTAAACATTGCGATGCCAACGCTATGTCTAGGCTTACCAGACACCTTCATTGAGCATGGCGTGCATGAATCTATGCTCTCAGACTGCGGTCTTGATAGTGATGGTATCGTGACTGCAATTGAGAAAAAATTAACCGAGTGATATACTCAAGTATTAGTATTAGAAATCAATAAATTCAGGAAACCCATGAGCCAAGCTAACAACTTACCCATCGAAGATGTACAAAATACGCCAGACGTTCGTCACTTGGCGATTGATAAGGTAGGCATTAAGTCTATTCGCCATCCTGTGAAGGTCAAAGATAAAACCGGCGGTGTTCAACACACCGTTGCCATGTTCGACATGTATGTACATTTGCCGCACAACTTCAAAGGCACACACATGTCTCGCTTTGTTGAGATTCTCAACATGAACGAACGTGAAATTTCAGTTGAATCATTTGAATCGATCTTGCAAGAAATGGTGAAACGTTTAGAAGCTGAATCCGGCTATGTGCAGATGACTTTTCCTTACTTCGTGAATAAAGCTGCGCCTGTATCTGGTGTCCAAAGTCTCCTCGATTACGAAGTCACATTCATTGGCGAAATTAAACAAGGTAAGTTTGATATTACCGTTAAAGTATTAGTGCCTGTCACTAGCCTCTGCCCATGCTCTAAAAAGATTTCAGACTACGGCGCGCACAACCAACGCTCACACGTTACCGTTACTGCATTGATTAACGATTTCATTTGGGTTGAAGACATGATTCGTATGGTCGAAGAGCAAGCCTCTTGCGAGCTTTACGGCTTACTCAAACGCCCTGATGAGAAGTTTGTGACTGAACGCGCTTACGACAACCCGAAGTTTGTAGAAGACATGGTGCGTGATGTTGCCGCGGCGTTAAATAATGAAAAGCGTATTGATAAATTCGTGGTTGAGTCAGAGAATTTTGAGTCTATCCACAATCACTCTGCTTATGCTTTAATTGAAAAAGACAAACGTATTTAAGTAGGTTTGAGTATTAAAAAAGCCAGTTCAAATTTGGACTGGCTTTTTTATTGAGAAAGTCAGATTAAAGTTTCGCCTTTTTTGGCATTACCCAAATAAAGAATAAACAGCCCAAAAAGCCAAATAAGCCTGAAATAGTAAAAGTCCAACTAGATCCTAATGCCTCCCAAGCAAAACCACTCACCAGCCCGCCAAATGTTCCACCCATACCATAAGAAACACTAGTGTAAAGCCCCTGCCCTTTTGACTGATGACGGCCTTTGAAATGCTGATGCGTCATGGCCACCGCAGCAGCGTGATAAGAGCCAAAAGTAGCAGCATGCAAGACTTGTGCGATCAATACTAGCCACCACCAATCCACAGCCCAACCGATTAAATTGAAGCGCACGAAAGCAATCAACAAGCTGACAATTAAAATATTCTTCAGACCAAAGCGTTTAGTAAGTTTAGGCATCATTAAGAAAATCAGAATTTCAGCGATGACGCCCAACGCCCACAACAAGCCGACATTAGCTTTACTGTAACCATGGTCCACCAAATAAATAGAGTAAAAGGTGTAATACACGCCATGCGCGGCAGCCATCATGAAACAAGCCGCCAACAACGCTAACACTTCGCGCTGACGCATAATTGCCCATATAGATCCGTCGTCAGTGTGATGCGGCTCAACCTTAGGTTCGGGAATATTACGAGAAAATACCAAAACTGCGATCATCATACCCAGCACCGCCCATAGTAATAGGCGGATATTATACATATCGAGCAAGTAACCAAGACCAATCACCGCAACAATAAAGCCAATCGAACCCCACATTCTAATATGACCGTACTGATCGAATCTGTCACCAAGATGGCCAAGGGTAACTGTTTCGATTAAAGGTAAAGAGGCGCTCCAAAAGAAGCTAAGCAATAGCATGACGGCAAATAACCCTGCATAGCTGGTGCTCATAAATACACCTACGTAAGAAATTAAACTCAGCAATGATAGCCATTGAATAATCGCAACGCGTTTCCCAAGATGGTCTGCCAGCCACCCCCACAAGCTCGGCGCAAAAATACGCGCTACTTGAAATAGCGACATCAATACTGCAATTTGGAATGGCGCAAAAGCGAGTGATTTTAGATATAGGCTCCAATAAGGCGAGAAGGAGCCTACAAATGCAAAGTAAGCGAAATAAAAAGCTGAAAGGCGCCAATAAGGGAGTTGCATATCAGGCCTATAAAAATAAATTAGATCGTTTTTAGGTCTGAGTTTACATCAGCATTTTGAGCGCGATTGCGAAGCGCATGGTCAATTAATACCAGAGCCAACATGGCTTCAACAATTGGCGTCGCGCGGATGCCTACACATGGATCATGACGACCTGTGGTTTGCATCATGACTGGCTCACCATTTTTATCAATTGAATTTCGCTCTTGCGGAATACTTGAAGTAGGTTTGAACGCGACATTGACACTGATATTTTGACCGCTAGATATGCCACCCAAAATACCGCCTGCATGATTCGTTGCAAACCCATTCGGCGTGAGTTCATCGCTATGCATACTACCGCGCTGTGCAATCGATTCAAACCCCGCACCAACTTCAACACCCTTCACTGCGTTAATGCCCATCATGGCATAAGCAATTTCAGCATCTAAGCGATCAAAAATAGGCTCACCCCAGCCTACTGGCATGCCCTCAGCAATCACAGTAATTTTTGCGCCAACTGAATCACGCTCAGATCTAACATTATCTAAATAAGCCTCAATTTCCGGCATCATCACCATATTGGGCGAAAAGATTTTATTGTCAGGATGTTTTAAATCATCCCAGCTTGCAAAAGGAATATTGAGTCCGCCAAGCTGGCTCAAGTAAGCACGAATGGTCACCCCGTAACATTGCTTCAGCCATTTTTTAGCGATTGCACCAGCGGCAACACGCACAGCAGTTTCACGCGCACTTGAACGACCACCGCCACGATAATCCCTGATTCCATATTTTTGTGCATAAGTGTAATCCGCGTGACCTGGACGGAAAGTGTCTATGATTTTGCTGTAATCTTGACTACGTTGGTCGGTGTTTCGAATCAATAGTCCTATTGGTGCACCTGTCGTTTTACCTTCAAACACTCCGGACAGAATCTCAACGCTATCTGCTTCGCTACGTTGCGTGACATGCCGAGAAGTGCCTGGTTTACGTCTATCCAAATCAACCTGCAAATCCTCAGCCGACAACTCCAAACCTGGCGGACAGCCATCTACTACACCGCCAATAGCAGGGCCGTGCGACTCACCAAATGAAGTAAGCGTGAATAAAGTACCAATGGTATTACCAGACATGAGATTTCTCTTTAATTAGCGCAATTAATAACTATAAGTTTACCATAAGCCACATGCGCGTTGCCGCGCACAAATAGTGTAAGGACATCAGAATCGCACTGTTTTAAATCTGCTGCAGTGTGCCTAACGGCAAACCATCAAGCGAGTGATTGCCAATGGCATAACGAATCAAGCGTAATGTTGGATAACCTATTTTGGCTGTCATGCGGCGGACTTGCCGATTTTTACCTTCTGAAATTTTAATCTCTAGCCATGTGGTTGGAATGGCTTTACGCTCTCTAATTGGGGGATTGCGAGGCCATAAGTTAGCAGGCTCAGAAATGATGTGGACCTGCGCTGGCGCGGTCACGAAATCACCCAAATCTACCCCTTTTAAAAGTGGTGTTAAACCCTCTTGTGAAGGAGCACCCTCGACTTGCGCCCAATAAGTTTTAATTTCTTTGTACTTTGGGTGCGAAACACGGTGTTGAAGTGCGCCGTCATCAGTTAAAATAAGCAACCCCTCACTATCCGTGTCAAGTCTGCCGGCGGCATAAACATTTGGGATAGCAATATAATCAGCTAATGTTTCGTGATTTTCGTGTGCGCTGAACTGGCACACTACCCCATAGGGCTTATTGAACAGAATTAACA
The DNA here is from genome assembly GCA_040401435.1 of Candidatus Methylopumilus sp. Lineage (GTDB taxonomy): Bacteria > Pseudomonadota > Gammaproteobacteria > Burkholderiales > Methylophilaceae > Methylopumilus_A. The sequence goes on along the minus strand of JBBAON010000006.1, from coordinate 90,971 downwards.
TAAGTATTCGTTTTTTATTTTTTCAAGTTTTAACAAATAGGGTTTATCAAGCATGTCATCCAAAATCGTGGTTCCAAACTTTGGTGAAAAAATCACCGTTAACCCAGATAACTCTCTGAATGTGCCAAATCAGCCCATTATCCCATTTATTGAGGGTGATGGGATTGGTGTTGATATTACGCCACCAATGCAAAAGGTCGTGAATGCAGCTGTTGAGAAAGCTTATGGCGGCAAAAAGAAAATCGCTTGGATGGAAGTTTTTGCTGGCGAAAAAGCAACTAAAGTTTACGACAAAGATACATGGCTGCCAGAAGAGACTATGAAGACTGTGCGCGAATACGTCATCTCAATCAAAGGCCCACTCACAACGCCAGTGGGTGGCGGCATACGCTCACTTAACGTGACTTTGCGCCAAGAGCTTGATTTATACGTTTGCTTACGCCCAATTCAATATTTCACAGGTGTTCCTAGCCCTGTTAAACACCCAGAAAAAACCAATATGATCATTTTCCGTGAAAACACAGAAGATATTTATGCAGGAATTGAATGGGCTGCTGGTTCACCAGAAGCTGAGAAAGTAATTACATTTTTAAGCGACATGGGCATGCGTAAAAAAATTCGCTTCCCTGAGTCTTCAGCCATTGGCATCAAGCCTGTTTCGATTGATGGTAGCAAGCGCTTAATCCGCAAAGCAATTCAATACGCGATTGATAACAAACGTAAATCTGTGACTATTACCCACAAAGGCAATATCATGAAGTTCACCGAAGGTGGCTTTAGAGACTGGGGCTATGAATTAGCCAAACAAGAGTTTGGTGCAGTAGAAATTGATGGCGGCCCATGGTGCAAACTGCCTGATGGCACCATCATCAAAGACTGCATCGCAGATGCATTCTTGCAAGAAATCTTGTTGCACCCAAGTGATTACGATGTGGTTGCTGCGCTCAACCTAAATGGCGACTACATGTCTGATGCCCTGGCAGCACAGGTGGGTGGCATTGGTATTGCCCCGGGCGCGAATCTCTCTGACACCGTTGCGATGTTTGAAGCCACGCACGGCACAGCGCCTAAGATTGCTGGCAAAGATATTGCCAATCCAAGTTCCATTATTCTTTCAGCTGAAATGATGCTTCGTCATTTAGGCTGGGTAGAAGCGGCTGATTTAGTGTTAAAAGGGGTGGGCAAAGCGATTAGTGCTAAACGTGTCACGCATGACTTCTCCTCTCAAATGGAGGGCGCAACGGAAGTGGGTAGCGCACAATTTGGCGAGGAAGTGATCAACCAAATGTAATATTTGGTGTTAGTTTCTGCGAAATAAAAAGGCTTGAAGCTAATCACTTCAAGCCTTTTATCAATCTTACACTCTATTCGCTCGTATTTTTTATACCCAAATTTATGACCTCTCTACTTCTTGGGCGAGGCAACTAAACCCTTCTCAATCTCAGCCGCAGGATAAGCACCTAACATACGTTTGCCATCCGCAAAGAAAATGGTTGGGGTACTGGTCACTCCCAATTTTCGGGCTAAAGTTGCAACTTTATCGATTGGCGCATCACAACTAGATGTCTTCTTAGGCAACTGATTATTTAGCGCCCAATCTTGCCAAGCTTTACTTCTGTCAAGCGCACACCAAATCGCTTTGGATTTGTTGGCCGCATCAGGATGCAACTGTTCCAAAGGCATCAAGTATGTGTAAATCGTCACATCCGTAATATTGCTCAATTCGTTTTGTTCTAAACGCTTACAAAATGGACAATCAGGGTCGGAAAATACGGCCATTTTGCGACTGCCATTCCCTTTGACCACTTTAATGGCTTGGTCAAAAGGCAAAGCTGAAAAATCAATCTTCGACAAATCGGCTAAACGATCGCTCGTCACTTCTTTTTTAGTTTTTGAATCTACTAAACGACCTTCGGCGATAAAAAAGCTATACTTTTCATCGGTGTAAACAATTTGGCCATTCATATAAACTTCATAAATCCCAGCGTAAGGTGTCTTTACAACACTTTCTACTGACATCTTCGGATAAGCGGCTTCAACTGCTTTTTTAAGTGAGGCCTCATCCGCGCAAACACATACAGCGTAAATGGAGAGAATTGCTGCAATGAGTATTTTTTTAAACATGTTTTTCCTATTCACTTCTCTTATCTTTTCTTATCACTTATTTAAATGAGCGCTTGCTTCATCAAAGCACGCTTTAGGATGGGGTGCTTATTTGGCAAGCTTAAGCCCCAGCTGCGCGCCGCTCTAATCAAGGCCTGCTTACTATCGAAAGCACCGTATAACCCATGCGTTAAAACTTGCATCGCCAACACATCCGCTTTTCTTGCGCGTTCATAGCGACGAAGTACAAAACGATCGCTAATATCGGCTAATGCATTTCGAGCAGCAAGCACTTTAACCAACTCTACCACATCACGAAAACCAAGATTCACGCCCTGTCCTGCCATTGGGTGGACTTGATGCGCAGCGTCACCCACCAGGACCAGCCTATTGGCAATCAGTGCACTCGCATTTTGCTTCACCAGCGGAAAATCAATGGCTGACGTAATGCATTGCATTTCCCCCAAAGCATTGCCACCAGATTGCGCAACATACTTAGCTAATTCGGCAGGACTTAATGCCATTAAATTTTGGGAGTACTTAGTAGAAAACACCATCGAAATTCTGTTCCCTGCCAAAGGTAACCAAGCCAATATACCCTCATCCAAAAACCATTGTCTTGCGATATTTTGATGTGGCAATTCCACTTCAAAATTGGCAACAACGCCCACATGCTCATAGATAGTTTTTTGTTGGCTCAAGCAGGCTTGCATTCTCACCCAAGAATTCCCGCCATCTGCTGCAATTATCAGTCTTGCTTTTAACTGGTTGCCATCTGCTAACTGTAAAGTGGCCTCTTGCTCATTCAATTGAACTGAATCCCCTTCAGCACCAATCATCATATCGACATCTAGAGTTTGCAGTTCATCCCAAAGCGCTTGTTGCAAAGCGCTGTTTTCCAAGATGTATCCGAGGTTATTTGCAAAAGCATCTTCCGCATTAAACTTTAAGGCTTCAGCATTTGCATCCCCCCAAATTTGCATTTCCGCAATCGGAGAAACTCTTTCGGCATTCAGGCGTTGCCAAACGCCTAAATTTTTTAACCAATCTGCATTCCCTGGGCTAATTGCATAAATACGGCTATCCCAGTCTGCATTCGCCAATTCAACTAAAGGCGATTTTCTATCTACCAATACTATTTTAAAGCCCTGCTTAGCCAAAGCCACCGCCGCAGAAGCGCCAATTAAAGACGCACCTACAATCACAATGTCATAATGTTTTGTCGTTGTGCTCACTTAACCACGGCTCCCAAAACTCATTTTTCTGACTAAACGAGATTTAATAGGCTTAACTAAATCGAGCATGCCCAATCCTATACCGCGCAAACATGAAACGCCGACAATATCGTTAGAAAATAAATTGACTAAAAAGTCGGTAAACAACAAACCACGCTTGGTGTCGGTTTTACGGTCTTGTTGGTAAGCATGCATCATAGCGTCTTGGCCCCATGCCTCTGGTTTGGTCGCAGCAATTTGTTGTGCCAACTCATAAGCATCTCGCAAGCCAACATTAAATCCCTGTCCAGCCACAGGATGCATAGTTTGTGCGGCATTGCCAATTACTACTAAATGCGATGCTGTGACCGGATTTAGTTGTGAAAGTTTGAGCGGGAAAGTGAGGCGCTTTTCGACACTTAAAAATCGCCCTACACGGTCGCCAAAATGTTGATGCAATTGACTTAAAAACTCAGCATCATCTAATGCCATCACTTCTGCTACTTCTGCTTGCTTGCCAGTCCACACCAATGAAAAATCTTCGCCATTGGGAAGCAGGGCCAATGGTCCCATCGGCGTAAAGCGTTCATAGGCAATATTGTCATGCGGCAATTCACATTGCACTTTAGTCACCAAAGCATCATGGCCATACATTTTAGTTACGCGGTTTATGCCAGGAATATCACCCAAACTTCGTCCACCATCAGCTAGTACAAGAAGTGAACTGCTTATTTGCTTTGATTGAGAGTCATGATTAAATGTCACTGTCGCTGATATCGCTGTAGGTTCAATATGGGTTGCTTCAGATTCATAAATGATATTAACGCCCTTAAAGTCAGCCAAGACTTCATCCAAGGCTTGCGCAAGAACCCCGTAAGAAAGCACATATCCCAACGAAGATAAATCATGATCCTGCGCTTTGAGTACGCTTCGCCCAAAACTACTGCGCTGAGAAATATGAATAGTATTGATCGCTGTTGCTTGGCACTCTAATTTTTCCCAAACGCCTAACTTTTCTAAAATGGCACGACTGCCATAAGAAAGTGCCAACGCACGTTGGTCTTGGTAAGCAGCACCTTCGGCACGGGCTTCAAGCATCGTCACAGCGATACCTTTGTGCTGCAAAGTCAATGCTAGTGTTACACCTACCGGTCCTCCACCGACGATGATAACTGGATCAGTCATTACGCATCAACGCCTCGATCTCATCCACTGTTTTAGGGGCAGCATGCGTAATCACTTCACAACCATGATCAGTCACGACAACATCATCTTCAATGCGGATGCCGATATTCCAAAAATGCTCTGGAACATTTTCTGCTGGCCGAACGTAACAGCCTGGCTCAACCGTTAAGGCCATTCCTGGCGCTAAAATCTTCCAGCCCCCCTGCTTGTCTTTATATTCGCCTGCATCATGCACATCCAAGCCAAGCCAATGCCCTGTTCGATGCATATAAAACTGGCGGTAACTGCCTGTTTCAAGCACTTCCTCAACGCTGCCTTTGCACAAACCGAAATCAATAAATCCGCGAATAAGCACGTCCAAAGCTGCTTCATGTGGCGAATTCCAGTGATTGCCTGGCAAGACTTTAGCGATTGCAGCCGCTTGCGAGGCCAACACTAACTCATACAAATCTTTTTGCGCTGCGCTGAATTTGCCATTGATTGGAAAAGTACGAGTAATGTCAGATGCATAACCATCAAGTTCGCAACCAGCATCAATCAGGAGCAAATCCCCATCGCGCAGCTTGGTGTTATTTGCGTTGTAATGCAGGGTGCAAGCATTGGCGCCACCTGCAACAATGCTGGTATACGCTGGCGCTTGAGCGCCGCGACGGTAAAATTCATGCAAAAATTCAGCTTCAACCTCATATTCCATAATGTCCGGCTTGGTAAATTGCATGGCACGCTGATGGGCAACAGCCGCAATATTAGCTGATTGACGCATGGTTTGAATTTCGAAGGCAGACTTGTACAAACGCATTTCATCTAAATACTTGCGAACATCTACAATCTTATCTGGGGCACGCATGCCCGTCCTCGCTTGTGAACGTAACTGATTCAACCAGCCAGTGACTTTGTTATCCCAAGAGGAGTCTGCACCTAGGCTATAAAACAACTTAGCTTGATTCGCAATTAATTTAGGAGCAATCTCATCAAGTTGATTGAAGGAATAAGCTTCATCAATGCCAAACTCAGCCACCGCAGCAGCAGGCCCATAGCGAAAGCCATCCCAAATCTCGCGTTCCATGTCTTTATCACGGCAGAACAATACTGTTTTTGGGTCGGCGCCGGCGATGATCAATAAAACAGACTCGGGCTCTTTGAATGCTGTGAGGTAATAAAAATAGCTATCGAAACGAAATGGATAATGACTATCACGATTACGAACAAGCTCAGGGGATGTTGGGATTATTGCCACACCCTCCCCCATCGAGCTCATCAAACGACGCCGTCTTAAACTTAACTCATCTAGATTGGTTACCATAAAAATTTTCTTATAAATGACTTAGTTGTTTATCCAAAAACGTCAAACGTTCCGGTGTGCCAATATCATGCCATACGCCGTGATAATGCTCACCTGTCACCAAGCCTTTAATCATCGCCAATCTTAATAACGGCGCTAATTTTTCTGCTTGACCTCGCTCAATATCAACAAATAATTCTGGGCGGTACACCCCAACACCAGAAAATGTCAATTTACAACTACCTTGATCACTTACTTTTCCTGCTTCCAGAGAGAAGTCACCATCGGGATGTTGGGACGGATTATCCACCATCACCAAATGCGCCAGGTTCGGCGAATCTAATTGCACAGCACCAAAATTAATCTCGGTAAACACATCGCCATTGACCACTAAAAACGGTGTGTCGCCTAACAAAGGCAAAGCGTTAGCAATGCCGCCAGCAGTTTCTAAAGCTGAAATTTCTGGACTGTATTCAATACTTAATCCCCAGGCACTACCATTTCCTAGAGCTTGTTCAATTTGCTCACCCAAATAAGCATGATTTATTACTACCTGTTTGAACCCAGCCTTGGCCAAACGTTCCAAATGCCAAACGATGAGCGACTTGCCACCCACAGGCAATAGTGGTTTAGGACTATAGTCAGTGAGAGAACGCATGCGCTCTCCCCGGCCTGCCGCTAGAATCATTACTCTCATTAGAACGTATAGCCCGCTTTAAGCTCAACCCCAGCCAAACAATCTAACAAACGTAGCATCGGTTTTAATTCAATATAGCGATCGCATACACGACGAAGATAATCCATCACCAAAGGCATATCTTTCAAATATCCGTCCTTGCCATCACGATGGTATAGCCTTGCAAAAATGCCCAGCACTTTGATGTGGCGCTGCGCACCCATCCATTCAAAGTCTCGGTAAAAATCTGCAACATCTTCTGGTACTGGCAAGCCAGCCTTTCTTGCAGACTGCCAGTAACGAACTGCCCAGTCTAAAATCTGGTCTTCTTCCCAGCTAATGTAGGCATCTTTCAGTAAAGAAACCAAATCGTAGGTAATTGGACCATAGACCGCGTCTTGAAAATCCAAAACACCCAAATCAAGCGAACCGCTTTGCACCATCAAATTACGGGAATGGAAATCTCGATGCACATAAACCTTTGACTGCGCTAAGATATTATTATTGAGCAAATCAAAGGTTTTCTTCATGGTTTGTTGTTGAACATCGGTCAATGTAACGTTCAAATGTTTAGTCACATACCAATCGGGGAAGAGCCACATTTCACGGGTCAGCAAAGCTTCATCATATTCCGGGAAGACGTTAGGCTTGCTTGCGAGCTGCATCGTCACCAACGCATTGCTTGCGTCACGATACAAATCTGCTGCTATCTTTAAGCCATTTGGCGCTTGTAGCGCACTTAATAAAGTTATATTACCCAAATCAGAAAGCAATAAAAATCCATTAGGAATATCTTGTGCAATGACTTTTGGTACTTTTAAACCCGCATCCGCAAAGACCTTTGCCACTTGCACAAACGGCGTGCAATCCTCTTGGGGTGGAGGTGCATCCATGGCGATGTAAGTGACATCATTGATCGTTACCCTAAAATAACGCCTAAAACTAGCATCTGCCGAGGCAGGTTCAATCTGATAAGGGGTATTTTTCAATACCACAACTAACCACGCGTTTAATTCCTGCCATCGTTCCAATTTAGATATCCATCAACAAAATTAATTAGGGCTTAAAACGCTTAAACAGGCATTTTTATTGTTCAAAAAAACTAAAAAAACACATCTTTAAGCTATCATACGTGGATGTTAATAAACGTACTTAAAACTCTATTTACAGGTTGATTTTATCATCCAAAAAGAAACCCGCGCTTAATTAATATTCGCGAATACTAATATTGAAATTTACCTCATTTATTTTTAGTGCACTGCTTGTTGTTTTAGCAACCCAATCTGTTTGGGCGGAAGATGCTGTCTCGCCTAAAAACACTATTGAAAGCAACAGCCAAGTTGGCCTAATGCTTGACCACGAACTTTTGCAAAACAAAGGTGTTGCCGAAAAAAATCTTGCGAACAACCGATCGGAAATCCCTAAAAGTAGCATGCGGATAAAGCTTCGCATGAGCAAAAGCATCACCAACTTTGACGCACTCAACGCTCCAATTGAAACAACAGCAATCGATCCGCTTGTTTTAAAAAAAGAGTCAGATGCCGAAAATGCAATGATTGCAAATGGGGCAGTAATTATTGAAGGCGATCGACTAGAGGTTCAGCTAGACAGAACGATGACGTCTTTAGGCAGCGCATCCCTCAAAGCAGGTGGTAACGTTATTCTTGGGGACAGGATTGAATTTGGCTCTCAAAATCGCTCAATACACGCCTCCGGTCAATCGTCAATTAAAAGTGAAGACAGCCTCGTTAAGGGCCCTTCCTTGCATCTCAATTTGGATGACAGCACGGGCGAAATGCCCAACGCTTCCTTTTTTATGTTCAAACCACTCATCAGGATTTCTCCGTTAGGTGCATTGGGTGACAAACTTTACGGGCAAAATCCTGGATTAAATAATGATCTTTTATCCGGGGTGATTGATCGCAACATGATTCCTGTCAATGGCGACACAAAACCCTTGCTAGGTTTAGAAAACTCAGAAAATACGGAATCCAAAAAAGCAAGCTCGCGTGGTGAGGCTGAGATGTTATTTTTTGAGGGCGATTCCAAAAAAAGGTTGCTTAAATCTCGTTACACCACCTGCGAAGTAGGCTCAGATGATTGGTATATTAAATCCGATCAACTGAAGATCAATGACGAAACTAAAACAGCAGTTGCCACCAATGCGACCGTTGAATTTAAAGGTGTGCCTATTTTGTACACTCCTTGGATTAATTTTCCATATGCTAATCAACGTAAATCAGGATTGTTATCGCCGCTATGGGGCACCACAACCAAGAGCGGTTTTGAGGTGCTCACTCCTTTTTATTGGAACATCTCTCCCAACATGGATGCCACCATTGCCAGTCGCTATTTGAGCAAGCGCGGCTTGCAGGGGCAAGCTGATTTGCGTTACTTAGAGGAAAACTATGCTGGTATTGTGGCGGCAGAATACTTGCCAACAGACGACATTACGAACAAAAGCCGTTACTTTGCAAAAATCAAACATCAGCACAATTTCGGTGACGGCTGGTCAGGCGGCATAGATGCGCAAAAAGTTTCTGACGACCAATACTTCTCCGATTTATCAACTCACATTATTACCACCAGTAAGGTCAACTTACTCCAACAAGCCAACATTAACTATTCGGGCGATGTATGGCAATTTGGTGCTTTGGCACAAAAGTACCAAACCCTAGATAAGGTTTCTTACCCTTACCAACGAATGCCTCAGATGACACTAAATGGCACTAAAGATTGGGATTGGGGTACAAGTCGCATACAAAACCAGCTAACACGCTTTGAGTCAGACCCAAACTCAAGCCGCACGGTTAAGGCAGGAACTCGTTTTAGCACTTATCCTAGTATTAGCATCCCTATGATTAGACCGTATGGTTACATAACGCCTAAAATTGGGATAAATTACACAAGCTACAGCCTAGATACTATCGACCCTTTATCTTCATCAGCCTATGACAAAACCGCTGATCGTACTTTACCTATTATCAGCTTAGACAGTGGATTATTCTTTGAACGAGACACTCGAATCGTGAGCAGAAATTATAGCCAAACGTTAGAACCGAGGCTTTTCTACGTTTATATTCCATATCAAGACCAATCACGGCTTCCCGTTTTCGACACAGGTATCGCAGACTTAAACATGGGTACCATGTTTATTGAAAACCAATACACTGGTGGCGATCGTATTAACAATGCCAACCAAGTAAGTATGTCCTTAAGCTCAAGACTTATTGATGCCTCCACCGGCGAGCAACGATTTGCGACATCCATCGGACAACGCTTTTATTTTGAGGATCAAAAAGTTGGTTTACCCAACGAAAAGTTACGCGTTGGAGCCAGTTCTGACACTGTAGCTGCTGCCACTGCAAGACTTGTTAACAAATGGAATATTGACGCTGCCTGGCAATATAACAACGACACTGGTGAAACAGTGAAAGGTAATATTGGTACTCGATACAACCCAGAACCTGGTAAAGTCCTGAATTTAAGTTACCGTTTCACACAAAATAATTTAGAACAATTCAACGCCTCAACACAATGGCCACTTGGCCGAGGCTATTATGGTCTAGCACGAGCAAATTACTCCATTCGCGAAGGCTCATTGATTGAGGGACTAGCTGGGATTGAATATGATGCTGGCTGCTGGCAATCTCGCTTCGTTGTGCAACGCGTTCAAACAGCAACAGCTGATGCTAATTTTGCGATGTTTTTTCAATTAGAGCTGGGTGGACTAGCATCAATTGGTTCAAATCCGCTAAAATTGATTAATCGTAACATTCCTGGCTACAAGAGCAGTGGCCTTCTCCCTGATAATTATCGACAACTATACAATGAGTAATATGCAAAAAATCGCTAAATTAAACCATTCACTTGCACTTTTGATCGGGCTCTTTGTTTTTACATCAGCCGTTCTTGCTGATTCGAACAATAAATCTGAAATCGTTAAAATAGATCGTATCGTTGCCATCGTTGACCAAGTGGTGATTACTGAAAAAGAGCTCGCTGACCGCATTAAAAGTGTGAGTGCTCAATTAGAAAAGCAAGGCACAGAACTTCCGCCTCCAGCCATTCTTGAAAAGCAGATTCTTGAGCGCATGATCACGGATCGACTGCAATTGCAATTTGCTAGCCAAACAGGCTTGCGCATTGATGACAATCAACTAGATAAAACCATCGAAAGGATTGCTGGACAAAACAAAATGGATATTCCAGCATTTAAGAAAGCTTTACTCGATGATGGTATTCAATACCGAAAGTTTCGTGAAGACATCAGAAGTGAAATTACCCTAGCACGCTTACGTGAACGTGAAGTCGATAACCGCATTAACATTACGGAGTCTGAAATTGATAGCTTTATTGTTATGCAGTCGGCCTCAAATAGCTCTGATGAGTTTGAAATTTCTCATATTTTAATTCGTGCTGCAGAAGACACAGCACCAGAGGATTTGAAAAAACTGCGGGTAAAAGCAGAAGATGCGCTTACACAACTTCAATCAGGTAAAGACTTTGCCAAAATCTCAGCAAGCTTTTCAGATGCACCAAACGCCCTTGAAGGTGGCAGCCTTGGCTGGAAAAATGGCGCGCAAATTCCAGCGTTATTTCTTGAAGCACTCAAGCCGCTAAAAGCTGGTGAGATTAGTCAAATTCTGCGCAGTCCAAATGGCTTTCATATTTTAAAAGTCACTAGTCGTCGTGGAGGCTCATCACCTTTGGTGGTTGGACAAACACATGTTCGCCATATTTTGATTAAATTCAGTGAGCTGGTTTCAGAGAAAGATGCAATGACGAGAATGTTAGACATCAAGGAGCGCCTTGAGAATGGTGGTAAGTTTGAAGACTTAGCACGTCAATACTCTGACGATGGCTCAGCAAAAAGTGGTGGTGATTTATCTTGGGTCAACCCTGGTGATACAGTGCCAGAATTCGAAAAAACGATGAATGTTCTTGCGCTTGGTGAAATCAGTAACATTATCAAAACCCAATTTGGTTTACACGTTTTACAAGTTATTGAGCGACGTAATCAAGACATGTCAAAAGAAGCTGCACGTATTAAGGCAAGACAAGAAATTCGCGCTAAAAAATCGGATGAGGCCTTCCAAGATTGGGTACGCGAACTTCGCGACCGTGCTTTTGTTGAGCTAAGACTCGAAGATAAGTTCTAAACTTAAACTTTAACGTGACAACTACCATACCTCGTATTGCTATCACAGCTGGGGAACCAGCGGGCATTGGCTTAGACTTATGTGTAATGCTGGCTCATCACGCAATTGCAGCCAATATTATAGTAATTGCCGACCAAGAGGCTTTACTAGCTCGCGCAAAAGCACTTAATATTCAATTAGACATTCAAAGCTATCAGCCGGACCAAGCCGCCTCTTTCCATGCTGGCAACGGTGAAATTAATGTTTTGCATCAAATAACTGCGCAGCCAGTTGTTGCAGGCAGGTTAGACAAAGCTAACAGCGCTTATGTGTTATCACTACTATCTATTGCGCTTAAAGGCTGCCAAGAGAACATGTTTGACGCGATGGTCACTGCTCCTGTGCATAAAGGCATTATTAATGAAGCGGGCATCAGCTTTAGTGGTCATACCGAATTTTTAGCAGAAAAAACCCATTCAGAACAAGTAGTGATGATGTTAGTTGGTGGCGGAATGCGCGTTGCACTTGCAACAACGCACTTGCCACTTACAAAAATAAGCACAGCAATCACAATAGAGAGCCTCACAAAAATCATCCGCATTTTGTATGCAGATCTCAAGCAAAAATTTGGTTTTGCTCATCCACGCATCATGGTCGCTGGACTTAATCCTCACGCCGGTGAAAGTGGTTATTTAGGCGATGAAGAGATTAAAGTCATTACCCCCGTTTTAGAAAGATTACGCGCCGAAGGGATGGATTTAATAGGCCCGCTACCTGCTGACACTATGTTTTCACAAAAAAATATCACTCAAACAGATGCTTTTTTAGCGATGTATCACGACCAAGGCTTGGCTGTACTTAAACATGCAAGCTTTGGTGAGGGGGTCAATATAACGCTGGGCTTGCCGATTATTCGCACATCAGTTGATCACGGTACAGCTTTAGACTTGGCGGGCAAAGGTAATATTGAAATTGGTAGCTTGCTGGCCGCTATCAATCTTGCGATTGAATTAGCACATACAAAAAATAATAAAGCTACATGAAACATATTGCAAAAAAACGCTTCGGTCAAAACTTCTTAACTGACCAAGGCGTAATCTATAGTTTGGTAGAGGCCATCTCGCCAAAACCAGACGACTTATTAGTCGAGATTGGTCCAGGACTTGGCGCCCTCACACAGCCACTTCTTAAAAAGCTTCATCATTTGCACGTGGTCGAAATTGACCGTGACATTATTACTTGGATGGAAAGCTTCTACCCAAAAGACAAACTGACCATCCATAGCTCTGACGCTCTAAAATTTAACTTCGCTGAACTTGCAAAACTGAGTACTGATCACAAAATTCGCGTCACGGGTAACCTGCCTTACAACATCTCTACGCCGATTTTGTTTCACTTGCTAGATAACGTTGAGTGCATTATCGATATGCACTTTATGCTTCAAAAGGAAGTGGTTGAACGCATGGTAGCTCTACCTTCAACATCAGAATACGGAAGACTTTCCGTAATGCTGCAATATCGACTCAAGATGGATTATTTAATCACGGTGCCGCCAGAGGCTTTTGATCCAGCACCTAAAGTAGAATCCGCTTTTGTCAGATGTATGCCGCATAAAACACTACCCCACCCAGCTAAAAATGAAATATTGTTTGGCAAAGTTGTGACGGCAGCTTTTGGTCAACGTCGCAAAACTTTACGCAACACTTTAAAAGAGTATTTGGACGACACCGGCTTTAAATCTGTTGGCATTGACTCAGGACTAAGGGCTGAAAATTTATCCGTCGAGCAATTTGTGTCGATTGCAAACTTTTTAGCCTGATATAATTTTATCCCTAAATGCAAAAAACATACCCACTCAGGAGATTAACATGCGTGTAATTCTGCTAGGCGCACCTGGCGCAGGCAAAGGTACTCAAGCCACATTCATTAAAGAAAAATTCAATATCCCTCAAATCTCCACTGGCGATATGTTGCGTGCAGCAGTAAAAGCCGGCACGCAATTAGGTTTAGAAGCTAAAAGCTATATGGATAGTGGCGGCCTAGTGCCTGATGCAGTGATTATTGGATTGGTCTCTGAGCGTATTAAAGAAGCAGATTGTGCTAATGGCTTTTTATTTGATGGATTCCCACGCACTATTCCCCAAGCAGAAGCAATGAAAGCTGCCGGTGTCGATATTGATTACGTGGTGGAAATCGATGTTCCAGATGAAGCAATCGTAGAACGAATGAGCGGTCGCCGTTCACATCAAGAAAGTGGACGCACTTATCACATCAAATTTAACCCACCAAAAGTAGCTGGTAAAGACGATGTAACTGGTGAAGACTTGGTACAACGCGAAGATGATCACGAAGCCACCGTATTAAAACGTCTAGAGGTTTATCATAGTCAAACTAAGCCATTGGTCGATTACTATGTGAGTTGGGCTAAAAGCGGTGGAACTGGAGCACCAAAGCATGTTTTTGTACCAGGGCTTGGTGAGATGAATGCTATCCGTGATCAAATTTTTGCTGCACTCAAATAAGCAATAGCAGAAGTAATGAGTTATTTTCTTGTAAATAAATAGAGTAGTTTTTGACAAGGGCCGGCCAAACCCATAAAATGGCGAGCTTGCTTAAGTGCAAGGTAATAGGATGGTGATGTAGCTCAGCTGGTTAGAGCGATGGATTCATAATCCATAGGTCGAGGGTTCGAGTCCCCCCATCACCACCACTTAGTTTCGTGCCAGATCAGGTTTGTTGGAAATCCTTCCCAACACAGAGTTTTTCCGAAATGGTATTTAAAAATGTCTGATGACCAATACCTTACCGTCGAAGATCATAACCGTGATGTTACCGGCTTAACCTATATTTACCCCGTGGTCTCACGTCGCGCAGGCGGTGTATCAATTGGCATTAATCTCAATATCAATAATGCATGCAATTGGCGATGTGTTTATTGCCAAGTGCCCAATCTCTCGCGCGGTACACCACCACCCATTAATCTTGAATTACTTGAAAAAGAACTTCGCAACTTTTTACAGTACATCGTACATGGCGATTTTATGCTGCGCTATGTTGCAGAAGGTGATCGAAAGATTCAAGACATAGCATTCGCTGGTAACGGTGAACCCACCAGTGCAAAAGAATTTCCGACAGTGCTCAAAATTGTTGAGAAGCTGTTGAAGGAATTTGATTTATTAAATCCTAAATTGGTGCATCCGATTAAAGTACGTTTAATCACTAACGGTAGCTTGATGGATAAACCGCATGTGCTCGAAAGTATGCAGCATCTCGCTAAAATCAACGGTGAAGTATGGTTTAAAGCCGATGCTGGGACCTCTGAAGGTGTCGCAAAGATCAATGATGTGAATATCAATATTCCTGGCGTGATTAAGCGTATCAAAGCTTGTGCTGAAGCTTGTCCGACCTTTGTGCAAACTTGCATGGTCGCAATTGATGGAATGCCCCCAACAGACCCAGAGGTTGATGCTTACATCGCGTTGCTTTCTGAAGTTAAAGAAGACATTCAGGGAGTTCATTTGTATGGCCTAGCAAGACCATCTATGCAAGCTGAAGCCCCACGGCTGAATCGTCTTTTGCCAGAGTGGCTAGAGGGCGTTGCTACCAAAATTCGAGGAATTGGATTGGATGCTTTTGTAAGCCCTTAAAATTGAATTAAAAGCGAAACGATTTAAATTAATTAGGCATAAAAAAAGGCACAGAATTCTGTGCCTTTTTCATTTTTAAGCAGTCAGCTTAAATTTCGTACTGTGGACGCCCTGCTTCTGGCCAATCCAAATGGTAGAACTGACCACGCGGTTGATCAACACGCTCATAAGTATGCGCACCGAAATAATCACGTTGCGCTTGTAACAAGTTTGCTGGAAGCACTGCACTGCGGTAGCCGTCATAGTATGAAAGCGCTGCACAGAAACCTTGAGCGGGAATACCGTTCGTCACTGCTAGAGCAATCACTTTACGCCAGCCAGCCTGACCATCGTTCATTGCTTGCGTGAAGTATGGATCTAACATCAAGTTTTTGAGACGTGAATCAAGTGCATAAGCGTCAGTGATTTTTTGCAAGAAACGTGCGCGGATGATACAACCACCACGCCAGATTTGTGCGATTTCGCCGAAGTTCAATTTCCAGTTGTATGCAACTTGCGCTTTATCAATCAATTGGAAGCCTTGCGCGTAAGCACAGATTTTTGAGCAATAAAGTGCATTCTTAATTGCTTCAATGATTTCTTTCTTGTCCGTTTCAGTTTTAATCACTGGGCCTTTGAGAATCTTGCTGGCTTCAACACGTTCTTCTTTTAAGCTTGAAAGCGCACGTGCGTAAACAGCTGCAGCAATAGCATTAGCAGGCGCACCTAACTCAAGCGCATTTGCCGCTGTCCATTGGCCTGTGCCTTTTTGACCAGCAGCGTCCATTACCATATCAACCAAGAATCCCTTACCCATTGGGTCTTTTTGTTGAAGAATATCGCCAGTAATTTCAATCAAGAAGCTAGATAATTCGCCCTTGTTCCAATCTTCAAAAATCTTACCAATTTCGCCTGCTGTCATGCCAAGCAAATTCTTCATCAGCCAGTAAGCTTCGCAAATCAATTGCATGTCGATATACTCAATACCATTATGCACCATCTTCACATAATGACCCGCACCATCTGGGCCGATGTATTCAGCACAAGAGAACCCGCCTTCAACTGGCTTACCTGGTTGACCACCCTTCAAAGGCACCCCCGTTTTTGGGTCAACTTTAGCGGCGATATCACGCCAAATTGGCTCTAAGCTCGCCCATGCTTTGCGTGTGCCAGAAGGCATCAAGCTAGGGCCGAAACGTGCACCAGTTTCGCCACCAGAAACGCCGGAACCGATAAATTCGATACCCTTAGCAGCTAATTCTTTTTCGCGACGAATTGTGTCTGTCCATAAAGCGTTACCGCCATCAATAATAATATCGCCTTGCTCCAGGAATGGAAGCAATGCATTGATAGTCACATCAGTAGCGCTACCTGCTTTTACTAACAATACAATCTTACGTGGACGCTTAATGCTCAACACGAAAGAAGCTAAATCTGCATGACCCACCACATTCTCGTGTGAAGGCTCATTTTTCTTACACTCTTCAATAAAATTCACCATTTTTTTAGGATCACGGTTGTAAACCGCAATGGTGTAGCCATGATCGGCAATATTGAGGGCAAGATTTTGCCCCATCACAGCAAGGCCAACTAGGCCAATATCAGCATTTTTGGTGGTCATTTTCTTCTCTTTTGGAGTTGTTTAATGGATGTGACTTGGCTTGTCCAAATCAACAGTGCGGAATTATAAATCGGATTTGCTTGGAAAGCGCATTAAACAAAGAAAAACTACGACAAAATTATTATCTTAATCAATCACAGCTAAAGTACTTCATAAAAATAATCGACAAAAGTGACTTAGCAATCTATTTCTTTTACTTGCCAAATCACCTTATAATGATTTGTAGTTTTTGAATCATCTATTTGATTAGCGGGCAATTTGAATAAAAAACGACACATTCAGTTTTTCATATTTTGGCTAGTCGCTTTACAGCTTATCTCGCCATTTTTGCACGCCCATGCCTTTGGGATCGACGCTGTCGACAAAACTCCTGGCATCCATATTCATTTAGATGAAATCGAATCTGCGGCGAAGCAAGATTTTCAAATAGCCACCATCTACAACGAAGTGCTTTCCGAGCAAAGCGTTGGAGTATTGACAGGGTTAAATGAAAGGTTTGAATTCGAATCCTTCATCCCATTTTTATTTGTATTAAGCGCACTTAGTCTTTACTTGGTTTACGTTAGGCGCTTCTACGCACCATCTTCAGCCCCAATCGTTAAGCCACATTTCAAACGCACCTCCCCGCCTCGCGCACCACCATCACGATATTAATCCCTAGGCGGCGCTGCCGTTTTAGCTAAGCATCAAGATGCTTAGTGTTCGTATTAATTGGAGTGATTTTATGTTTCCGAAGTTTAAATTGATGCATCCATGGTTTTTACTGTGGGTTTTATATTGCTTGTTGTTCAATCCGCTAGCCTTCGCTGAATCGGACGAACACGACCATGATTTGCAAGTAAGCGCTCAACTTAGCTTGCGTGATTTAGTCGAAAAAACCATTATGCGTTACCCCGATAGCACTTTATTAGTGGCTAAAAAAATTGAAATCGAGGCGAAATATAAAAGAGCTAACGGACTGCTTCCTGCCACGCCGTCGATTGGACTCCTTAACCGTAACGACGCTGTAACCTCGAATCGAGGTGAGCGTGAATGGGAAAGTGAGCTTGAATTACCAATATGGCTACCAGGACAAAGGGCTGCACGTGAGGCTCTTGCACGGAACGCCGCATTAGGATTTGTGGATACAAGAGCGACACTTAATCTTAAAGTCGCTGGCATGGTGCGAAATGCGCTTTGGGAACTAGCAATGGTGACACATCAAGCAATGCTTGCAAAAAGTCGTCATTTGACTTCACTTGCCCTTCTGACAGACATAGAGAAACGCGTGAAAGCTGGCGACTTGCCAAAAACAGATCGCATGCTGGCACAAAATGAAGCTTATCAAGCGGAAACTTTTCTACTGCGCGCTTTAACAGAAGTTAAACATGCGCAATATCGATACAAAATACTGACAGGACTTAACACACTACCTGAGTTTTTTTCTGAACAGCAGTCGAAAACAACGTTTGATGATAACCATCCCGCCTTAAGAGATGCGTTAAAGAAAATTTTAGTGGCTGACGATGAGCGCAATTTAATTAAAGTTGAGCGTCGCTCAAATCCAACGGTATCCCTCAGCGCAAGAACACAACGCGGTGCTTTAGATAATCAAATTAACGAAACCATCGGTTTAAAACTAAAAATTCCCTTTGAAACAGAAGCGCAAAGTGCGCCATTAATGGCGATTGCTGAAGTAAATTATGCAAAAAATCAAGCAGATGCTCAGCATTTACGTTATGCCTTAGAAGCAGCTTTTCATGAAGCTGAGCACAATTTAGAAGTGACCAAAGCAGAGCTAGCTATCACAACTAAGCAGCATGCGAATGCGCAAGAAAGTCTGCGCCTTGCTAGAAAAGCCTTTGCGCTAGGCGAGACAGACTTAGTTAGCCTTTTACGTGCACAAGCCACTGCTTACGAGGCAGAACGTGCAATGACACAACGTCAAATTCAAGTGCAATGGGATACCGCGCATTACAACCAAGCCGCAGGAGAAATGCCATGAGCCATTCTCAACATTCAGGAATTAATATGCTAATGCCATCAAAATATTTAGTACTTTTAATGAGCCTTGTGTATGCAAGTATTAACTTCGCTCATGCAGCTGAGCTTATTCGAATTACTCCAGCCCAAATTAAAGCTTTGGCGATAGTGACTGAGTCTATTCAGCCCAACGCAAAGGCCATGAGTCAACATTTACCAGGTGAGATCGTTGTGCCTGTTGACCAGGCACGTATTATCAGCGCCCCGCAATCAGGCTTGATTGACCAAATGTTAGTGGCAACAGGTCAACGCGTTAAACAAGGCCAAGTACTTGCGCATTTAAGCAGTCCAGATTTAGTGGCTTTACAGCGTGAGCATTTACAAGCTCTATCGCAACAGCGCCTCTCGCAGAACTCTCTTAACAGAGATGCTGAACTTTATAAAGATGGCATTATCGCTGAGCGTCGCTACCTAAGCACTCAGAGCAGCCATAATGAAGTCAACGCATTACTCGCTGAGCGTCGTCAGGCACTCAAGCTTTCAGGCATGAGTCCACAAGCGATTAAAAGTTTAGAGACAAGCGGAAGTTATGCCAATGGCATTTCACTCACAGCACCAATTGATGGCATGGTATTGGAACAGCATGTTACAGCAGGTCAGCGCGTGGATAGCGCAATGCCTATTTATCGGATTGCAAAACTCTCCCCGCTATGGCTAGAAATGCGCGTTCCCTCTCAGCTACTGAGCAGTATAAAACTTGGGATGACCGTAAAGACTACTGGCACTGAAGCTAGCGGAAAAGTGATCGCAATTGTGCCAAACATCAATAAATTAGATCAAACCGCTTTAGTGAGAGTATTAATGACTAATGGCACCTCCGCTTTAGCGCCCGGACAGTTAGTAGAAGCAGAGATTTCTCAACCAATCACTCAAAAATCTGGAAGCTTCAGTATATCTAAAAGTGCAATTGTGCAAATAAATGATCTAAAACACACAGATCAAAAGCTCGTTTTTATTCAAACAAAAAATGGCTTTGAAGCCCGAGCAATTAAAGTGCTTAATAACAACGGCAACCAAGCATTTATTACCGGCGACTTTGCAGGCAATGAGCATTTAGTTATCTCAGGCACTGCAGCGCTTAAGGCGAAAATGCAAGGCTTAGGCGGGGACGAATAATGTTGAATGCCATTATTCAAGCCTCAATGAAAGGTCGACTCGTTGTGATGCTTTTCATTGCCGGTCTAATCGGTGGTGGCCTTTATTCAGTTCAAAACTTGCCAATCGATGCGTTTCCTGACGTGTCAAACACTCAAGTTGAAATCATTATCAAATCACCAGGACTCACCCCAGAGGAAATGGAAGCACGCATTACAGCCCCAGTAGAGGTAGAAATGCTGGGGTTGCCCAAACAAACAATGCTGCGATCAATTGCTAAATTTGGACTGACCGATATCACTATCGACTTTGCGGATGGGACTGATATTTATTGGGCACGGCAGCAGGTGTCGGAGCGTCTCAATAATGTTTGGGGCAACTTGCCAACTGACATTACTGGCGGCATTGCACCCATGACCACTCCGCTAGGTGAAATGTTTATGTTCACCATCGAAGGTGATCACTTATCACTGAATGAACGTCGAAGCCTGTTAGACTGGGTCATTCGCCCACAGTTACGAAGCGTACCAGGCGTGGCTGATGTGAATTCCCTTGGTGGATTAGTACGCAGCTTTGAAATTACGCCAGACCTAGCCCGGCTTTCAGCCCGGGGTGTCACATACGATGATTTACAACAAGCACTCGAGCGTAATAATCGTAATGATGGAGCTGGCCGACTAAATGAGGGTGAAGAGTCATTAATTGTCCGTGCTGAAGGTCGATTTATCAGTTTAGAGGATGTAAGAAATACCGTTATTCAAACGTATGCTGGCAATCCTATTCGGATAAGCGATGTCGCTAGCGTCCAGATCGGTGCACTGACCCGATATGGTGCCGTCAGCCAAAACGGTAATGGAGAAACCGTTGAAGGATTAGTGCTCGGTTTGCGCGGAGCGAATGCAAGACAGGTAGTTGAGAATGTTCGTGATCGCCTAGCGGAAATTCAACTCACCCTCCCTAAAGGCGTCACCACAAAAGTTTTTTATAATCGTGGAAGTTTGGTAGATCGGGCAATTAGTGGTGTTTCTAAAGCACTACTTGAAGCGATTGTGCTTGTTATGATTCTACTTATTTTATTCTTAGGTAACTTACGCGCCGCACTCACGGTAGCATTAGCACTTCCACTCGCAGCATTAGTCACCTTTATTCTCATGCGTCATTTTGAATTATCTGCCAATTTAATGAGTTTGGGCGGCCTCTCAATTGCCATCGGCATGCTGGTGGACGCCGCAGTGGTAGTTGTCGAGAATATTGCAGCGCACCTCGCCAAATATGAACATCAGCCTGATCATTTGATTGGCAATTCAAATCAAGAAAGTATTTCTCGGCAGCCAAAATCTCGTCTAGAAATCATCACAAACGCTGTCAAAGAAGTCGCTGTTCCGGTGACCGCTGGTATATTAATTATCATCACGGTATTCCTTCCATTATTAACCTTACAGGGCTTAGAGGGAAAATTGTTTAGTCCAGTTGCACTGACCATTGTTTTCGCGCTTGCTGGCTCGCTCTTTTTATCACTAACGGCCATTCCAGTACTCGCTTCTTTATTACTAGGAAAAGTCGAACACGAAGAACCTTGGCTTGTAAAAAAAGCCTTAAAAATTTATGAACCTGCCTTGGTGTGGTCGCTTCAAAATACTCGTAAAGTATTTATTGGCGCCCTCTTAGGCTTAGTAGCTACTGGCATTATTTATACCCAAATCGGAAAAATATTTATGCCCACCATGGATGAGGGTGACATCATTATTGGCACCGAAAAACTACCCTCCATTAATCTTAATCAAAGTTTATTAATGGATGGAAAAATTCAGCAAGCAATCTTGAGTCGCGTCCCCGAGGTGAAAGAAATTGTTTCCAGAGTTGGTTCAGATGAGCTTGGCCTAGACCCAATGGGGCTAAATCAAACCGATCATTTTCTGATTCTTCATCCACGTGATACTTGGCGATCGCCTGATAAAAACGACCTGATTGATCAGCTTCGTGTGGTGATGGAGGACATACCTGGTGTCGCTTATAGCTTTACTCAGCCCATTGATATGCGGGTCAATGAAATGATTTTAGGAGTACGCGGTGACTTGGCGATTAAAATATTCGGGAGTGATTTAGGACTACTCAATCAGCATGCACAACAAATCAAGAGCATTCTTGAAACCATCAAAGGCAGCCAAGATGCATACACACCTCAAAATAGCGGCGTGCAATACTTGCGCGTCGAGATAGATCGGCTGGCAGCTGGAAGGCTAGGCTTTGATATCACTCAAATCGAGGATATATTGCGTGCGCATGTTGAGGGGAAAGTATTAGGCATTGTGCAAGAGGGCCAACGCAGAACGCCGCTCCTTTTAAGAGGCGAGGAGTCATTGAGGTTTTCACCTGATCAGTTTTCCAATATTCGTCTCACTCTACCCTCAGGTGTAAGCGTTCCACTCAAATCCATAGCTAAACTAGTTCGAACCGATGGCCCAGTCAAAGTTGATCGCGAACGCGCTGCCCGCATGGTGGTGGTGACAGTAAACGTGCGTGGTCGTGACTTGGTTGGTTTTGTAGAAGAGGCTAAAAAAAGGGTGGGGGCAGAAGTAAAATTAAGCGAGGGATACCATCTTTTATGGGGTGGTCAATTTGAAAACCAACAACGCGCAGCAAAACGTCTGGCAGTTGTGGTGCCAATTGCCTTAGGGTTGATTTTCCTTTTGCTCTATACAACGTTTAATTCAATACGCCAAGCAGTGCTGATTCTCTCAAACATTCCATTTGCAATGATAGGCGGCGTTTTTGCCCTTTGGATTTCTGGTGAGTATTTGTCTGTTCCAGCTTCGGTTGGCTTCATAGCGCTTCTAGGAATCGCTGTGCTCAATGGCGTGGTAATGGTGAGCTATTTCAATCAACTTACCAATGAAGGCATGTCAATAGGGCAAGTCGTTGTTGAAGGAGCGAAACGAAGATTGAGACCCGTACTGATGACAGCAAGTATTGCAGCTTTTGGGCTTGTTCCTTTGCTGTTTTCAACCGGCCCTGGTGCTGAAATTCAACGGCCCTTGGCGATTGTAGTCATTGGCGGTTTATTGAGCGCAACAATGCTCACTTTGATTTTATTACCTATGCTGTATTTGAGATTTGGACAAAGCAAAAAGTAGAGATCAAATTGGGATGGCATTTTTTCGGCATGCTTCACAATTCATCGGAGCTAATTTCAGTATAATGAATTTCCATTTGCTATGACGTCGCTATGAACAATATCAAAATTAGTAGTTTTATCTCCATTTTTGCACTCATCAGCTTGGTATTAATTTTCCATATGGCACCAACCTTACTCATTGGCATGCTGATTTATTTACTCACCAAAATGCTAGGCGATAAGTTGGCGCTCAAAATGCCTGACAAACAAGCGCGCGTCTTGGCTGCCGCGCTTATTACGACGATTCTTATTAGTGCTTTTGTAAGCGCTGTGATGTTTTTGTCAAATACGTTGGGAAACGAACAGAATTTAGCAGGACTTGCGGCTAAGCTTGGTGAAAGTGTTAATGATATTAAAGACGACTTACCACCAACCCTATTAAGTTATCTGCCAGAAAGCATGCAGTCATTAAACAGTTCCGTCAGCGATATCATAAAGGAACATACACGTGAGCTGGGCGTTGCTGGCAAAGAGAGCTTACATACTTTTGCACATATTTTAATCGCGCTTGTAATTGCATTAATGCTCTCTATTCACTCATTTCCCGAGCTTACTAAATCTCATCCCTTGGCAAAAGCGCTGCGCGACCGCATCGAACTATTTGGCAAAGCCTTTGAAAATATTGTATTTGCCCAAATTAAAATTTCTGCAATTAACACGCTGCTAACAGGAATTTTCCTACTCATTGTATTGCCTCTTTTTGGGGTCAATTTACCCTATAACAAAACCTTAGTCATCGTCACTTTTGTCGCCGGTCTTCTGCCAGTCATAGGCAACCTTATTTCCAATACCGTCATTACTGTTATCAGCATCGGCGTTTCATTCAAAGTCGCCATTGCAGCTTTGGTCTTTTTAATAGGCATTCACAAACTTGAATATTTCATCAACGCTAAAATTATCGGGGGTAAGATAAATGCTGCAGCTTGGGAGTTACTTCTAGCGCTGCTGGTGATGGAAACATTATTTGGGATTACAGGTGTGTTAATCGCCCCAATCCTTTATGCGTATATCAAATCTGAATTGTCACTCGCAAAGCTGATTTAGGTATCTGACAAGATGGAAATACGTGCAC
This sequence comes from Candidatus Methylopumilus sp., assembly GCA_040401435.1. Taxonomy (GTDB): domain Bacteria; phylum Pseudomonadota; class Gammaproteobacteria; order Burkholderiales; family Methylophilaceae; genus Methylopumilus_A. Next base: position 66,759 of record JBBAON010000006.1, on the reverse strand, counting down.
ATGCACTTGATTGTCTTATTGAGACAGATTTTTTAAAAAAAACCCAAAAAGTAGCTGACTTAGCTGACGCTTGGTCATCAAGACGATATTTATTGAACACAAATATTGTTTTCAATGTGCCCGATAACATCCCAGGCTTACCAAACAAACCAGAGTTAGTGTCACCCAAAGATGTTGCTCGCAGAAATATGCGCACCACAGAGGGTCGCGCTGTGATGATACATGCGCTTGCCCATATAGAATTTAATGCCATTAATTTAGCTTTGGATGCCATTTGGCGTTTTGCAGACATGCCCGAGCAATACTATAGTGATTGGCTCAAAGTCGCTGCTGAAGAGGCTTATCACTTTACCTTGTTAAACAATCACCTCGTGAAGCTTGGCTTTGTTTATGGCGACTTTCCTGCGCACAATAGTCTTTGGGAAATGGCGACTAGAACCACAGATAACATCTTAGCGCGTATTGCTTTAGTGCCCCGAACCATGGAAGCGCGTGGCCTAGATGCCTCACCCGCTTTACGTGCAAAACTGGCACAAGTAGGCGATATGGAAGCCGCGGCAATTTTAGATATTATCCTGCGCGATGAAATCGGCCATGTTGCCATTGGCAACCTTTGGTTTAATTGGCTGTGTGAAACACGCGGCCTAGAGCCGATTGGCGCTTATGCCTCATTGGCAAAACAATATGAAGCACCTACCCCGCGCAAGCCTTTCAATCATCAAGCAAGGCTAGCAGCTGGCTTTACTGAACAAGAGCTCGCTTGGCTAGAAAATGCATAAAACACTCACCAGCGCATTAGCCCTGCATGAATTCCCCAATAGCTTCGAAGTGGCACGTAATTTAAACCGTCGAATCCATTTTCACTTAGGCCCAACCAACTCCGGTAAAACTTACCAAGCTCTCCTAAAATTGCAAGCCGCTGAATCAGGTGTTTACCTAGCACCGCTTCGCTTGCTCGCAATGGAAATTCGTGACCGATTGATGGATGCTGGTGTACCTTGCAACTTGATTACGGGGGAGGAGCGCCAACTGATTCCTGGGGCGAAACATACCGCTTGCACGGTCGAAATGATGAATGCTAATCAGGCAGTCGATGTCGCAATTATTGATGAAATTCAAATGCTACAAGATGAAGCACGAGGCTATGCTTGGACAGCCGCATTAATAGGCGCCCCAGCGAAAGAGGTTTTTGTATGTGGCGCAAATAGCGTCACTGCTCCATGTATCAGAGCCATTGAAGCACTAGACGAACAATACGACATCACATATTTGGAACGAAAAACACCTTTAATACTTGAGCATGAAGGCCTCAGCGGCAAAAAATATAATCGTGCTAACCTCAAAGGCAAGCTACAAAAAGGCGATGCAGTGATAGCCTTTACGCGCAAAGATGTGCTGACTTTAAGCGCAAGATTTCGGCAATGGGGTCACGGCGTGGCCTCCATTTATGGCGCGTTATCCCCTGAAGTAAGGCACACGGAATCCAAACGCTTTTGTGACGGGGATGCAGATATTTTAGTCGCAACAGATGCCATCGGGATGGGGCTTAACTTACCGATTCGACGTGTAATTTTTTCTAGCATAGCAAAATTTGATGGGGTGGCTAGCAGGCCGATTAATGCCACGGAAGTTCGCCAAATTGCTGGCCGAGCTGGCCGCTTTGGTATTTATGAAACAGGCTATGTGAATGCGTTTGAGAATGATGAGCTAATCCATCTCGAGCATATGCTGACTACCAATGATGTGGCTGACTTGGAAAAGTTACCAATTTCACCAAGCTTTTCCCATTTATCTGAAATAGCAGACACACTTCATACTCATAAAATCAGCGAGGCGCTGTCTTACTTTGCTGAACGCTTAAGCATGAATAGCGACTTGTTTGAAATTGCGCCCTTGCAAACCCAAACCCAGCTGGCTTTTTTAATCGATGAGTATGCGCCTAAGCTCAACTTAAAAGACAAGTTTATCTTTACCTGTGCGCCGATTGGCTGGGATAGACCACGTGAGCGAGATTATTTTTTAAGTTGTTTAGATTGTGTAGCCAACGACCAAACAAAAGCACTACCAACAGCGATGGCTTGGCTAAATTCGACGAGCCCCAAACACTTAGAAGAAGCTGAAGATTTGAGCAAAGATATCAGCTTATACGCTTGGCTGGCGCATAAGTTTCCAAATCATTTTTTTGAACTCGATGAACTGCCCAAGCTGAGAAGCAAGGTTAGTAGATATATTGAAGCAGCTTTACTGGTGCAAGCAGGATACAAAGACACATCAAAAGAACTGATGTATCAAGTAGGACAGAGTTAGTATTTTCTAAACTGTCCGACCACTACGCCAAAAATTTCTAATTGGCCTTGAGGTCGAATAGTAGGATAGGCTTTGTTGGCAGGGTAAAGCACGAACGCTTTAGCTTCGCGCCCTAAAGTTTTAAGAGTGAATTCGTTATCGACAATCGCCACCACAATATCGCCGATGTTCGCCGCTTGCTTTTTTTCAACAATCACTACGTCATCCTGAAAGATGCCTGCGTCTATCATTGAGTCGCCTTTAACAGTGATTAGCACGGTATCGGATGGCCGCTCAATCAAATAATCATCAATACTTAAACTATCGCTTCTGTCGCTCAATGCCGCGGTTGCAAAGCCAGCCTGCACAGTGCTTTCAGCAAGCACACGCTCAAAGAAACGACGACCAGGCTTAAGTCTGCCATCCGTTGCCGATTCAATAAAATTTAGTAGCTTAAGTCTGGCCACCAAAGCAGTCACCGCATTTTTAGACTTGAATCCTAATAGTTGGGCGATTGCAGCGTAAGACGGCAAGATCTTTTGATCTGCATAATAGTCTTGGAGCTTACCTAAGTAGTCGATGTCATTTGCCATAGACGTTAGAATACTGTACGGACGTACATGCGTCAAGCATTTCGTTTGCGCAAATGAAAAGGGGCGAAAAATCGCCCCTTTTCATCATCAAAACAGCATTAACTAAATAATGCCCAAGCCTTTTGTAATGTACTCCAAACCCCGTAGGTGATTGGAATTAACACAGCAATCCAAGCAATTACTGCAATGGCTGAGCTTCCACTTGCTTTGGCGCTACCTGCTTTGCTAGCTGGCGCAGCTTGCTCATGCGCTAATTTCTTTTCCGCAGCTAATTCAGTATCTGTCATAAAGTACTTGTCCGCAACTGGGCGCACTAATAAGTTCGCCACAAAACCAATCGCCAACATACCGGCTAACACGTAGAAAATAGGCGCATAAATCTGGTCAAACGGCACTTTCGCTTCCACGCGTATATCATGCATATAGTTGACAATCACAGGGCCTAAAATGCCTGCGGTTGACCATGCAGTGAGTAATCGTCCATGAATTGCGCCCACAAACTGCGTACCAAACATATCTGCAAGGTAAGCTGGAATCGTTGCAAAACCGCCGCCATACATTGAGACAATGACACATAAAGCGACGCCAAAGATTGCCAGTGACTTCACATCTGCACCATAACTTGCGATCATGTAGAGCAAAGCTCCTAATACAAAGAAGATGAAGTAGGTTTGTTTGCGGCCCAATTTGTCTGAAGATGATGCCCAAGCGATACGGCCAAAAATATTGAACAGTGAAATTAAACCAACAAAGCCAGCTGCAATTGCAGCGGCGGCTGCGGTTAATGCATCATCCGCTTTGATATCTGCAAAACCAATATCCGGTTGATGAATTAAAATACCACCAAAAGTTTCCTGCAACATTGGCGCAGCTGCGCCAATAATACCAATACTAGCTGACACATTCATACAAAGCACTAGCCATAACAACCAGAACTGCGGAGTTTTGTGCGCATTTCTAAGATGCACATGTCGTGTAGCAATCATGCCATTGTTGGCTTTTGCTGCTGGCGGCGTCCAGCCTGCTGGCTGCCAACCTGTTGGCGGTACCCGGTAACCCAATGAGCCGCAAAGCATAAATATGGCATAAACCAAAGCCAATACGACGAATGTTTGCCAAACGCCCACCTCAGTTGGGGTTGCAAAGTAAGTCATTAATTTAGTTGCAAGCGGCGAGCCAACTAAGGCCCCACCACCGAAACCCATAATTGCAAGTCCTGTCGCCATTCCGCGACGATCAGGAAACCATTTAATCAAGGTTGAAACGGGCGAAATGTAACCCAGACCAAGACCAACACCGCCAATCACACCCGATCCCAACCACATCATCCAAAGTTGATGCGTGTAAACGCCGAAGGCCGAAATGAGTAAGCCGCCCGCCCAACATAAAGTTGCAACAGAGCCGGCTTTGCGCGGACCCGAACGTTCAAGCCAACCACCCCAAAGTGCTGCTGAACAACCAAGCAATACAAAAAACAGTGTATACATCCAGCCTAAATCGAATTGGGTCCAGTTACAGTCAGTAGCGAATAATGCACGACCCGTACCACTTAATTTTTCCGCAAAAGTCGTTGCTCCAGCTGCACAAGCAGCGAGGGGCTTACCATCCGTGCCAATTAAAGCATTGCCCAAAGGCTTCCAAAACACTGAAAAACCATAAGCCATACCAATACATAGATGCACAGCTAATGCTGCGGGCGGAATCAACCAACGATTATAGGAAGAAGGCGCAATGATGCGCTCTTTTGAAAAAAAACCTGCCATGTGAAACCCCCTTGTTATTAGTTTTTACCCAACGACCATCAATCAAATTGAGCTGAAGCTTTTTCGCTTCTTGAGTAAGACTATATATGCAAGTTTAGATTTATGCCACCCCGAACGGCCGGCTCTTTTGGATGAAAACTAATGACTAAATGAAAAACTTAAATTTAAATAAAAGTACTGTTTCGAAGCGATTAGGATTTGAGAGCTTTTTTACGGTTATTCAGTACGCTTTGCTTACCCTTTTTTTTGGAGTTCTCGGCCTCAACTGAATCAGGCTTTACTGAAACAACTCGCTGACGCTCAATAATTCTTACCTGCAAAGCCTCAAGTTCGTCTAAAGTAATCAAGCGATCACGATTTAAATCAACTGCATCAAAATGACGCGCCAACTGAGGCATTAAGTCGTAGGCCTCTTCCAAAGAAATAGTTCCATCATTGTCTTTATCAGTTTGTGTAAAACGTTCTTGCAAGCGTTTATGCATGACCCTACGACGCTCTTCAATTTGTACATGAGCAGGATCAACCGTACGAGAGTATTCATCCAAAGTACGGCGCAAACGGATGTTGTCATCCATATTTACGCCGGCAGGATCGCTTGAAGGCTTTGAGATTGTGCTGTCGACTTGCTGAGGCTTATTTGAATCGTCATTGTTTTGACTGTCACGTGGGGCCGCCATCATTGATTCAGTACTTGAAACTAGCAGGAAAAGACCTAATGTAATACGACAAGCCATGCATACACGGCTAATTTTAATAAAACAGAATTTGGAAAAACGCGCCAAATTATTTATCGCATTTGGGCAAGATAACTTGCCGTAAGCATTAAAATTTTGATTATTGATCATGCATTCCCAACCGTTTTAACAATAAGAGCTACTGGCAAGACTGAATAAAAGAATGTGATTCCATGGCTTTTTATGTAATACAAGATTACACCTACTTCAACATTTTTACCATGTTGATTATGATGGAGTAGGAATGAAAATCTAATGTTTCATATCAAAACGTGTTTGTAAAAAAATGTAACGAATTAAATTAATCTATAGTACTCAGCAACTCGTATAATGATTACTGAAAAACCTGAAAGCTAATGGAGCAACCTTGAGATGAGCAACCCATCACAAACACCTAATGTAAAAAAAATATTAATGGTTGATGATGATGTTCGCATGCGTGAGTTATTGCAACTTTATTTATCAGAGCAAGGCTTTAACATCAAAACCGTCGCAGACTCTTCAGAGATGGATGCAGTTATCGCTGAGGAGCATATTGATCTTATCGTGCTTGACCTAATGTTGCCTGGCGAGGATGGATTAGCTATTTGTAGACGTCTCCGCGCCTCCGGTATTGCAATACCTATTATTATGTTGACAGCTAGAGGGGATGAAGTAGATCGCATTATCGGCCTAGAAATGGGCGCTGATGACTATTTACCCAAGCCTTTTAACCCGCGGGAGTTACTTGCTCGCATCAATGCCATTATGCGCCGCCAAGTGCGCACAGAGCCAAGCGCCCCTGGGCTTTTACCAGGCAGTCTCGCGTTTGGTGAGTTCTTATTTGACCCCTCAACCCGGAGCCTAACGCTCAACGGTGAAAATGTCACCATTACCAGCGGAGAATATGCATTATTAAAAGTGTTTATTGAGCATCCAAGGCAGCCACTCTCGCGAGATAGGCTGATGCAGCTTGCTCGTGGCCGTGAGCTTGATGTCTTTGATCGTAGTATTGACGTACAAGTGTCGCGTTTAAGAAAGCTGATAGAGCCTGATCCAGCTCATCCTCGCTACCTCCAAACCATGTGGGGCTTTGGATATGTATTTGTTCCAGACGGTGAAGCTGGCAAAAATTAATCTTTAAACATTATCAATCGATTCAAATGTTGAAATTTCTACCTCGGACCCTTCTTGCACGACTAATGTTGCTAATCGCCATTTTGCTGACGATTGGGCAATTTTCTGCACTTCAACTATTTGATTATTTTGAACGTGAGCCTCGGGCGAATGCAGCGGCATTGCAAGCCATTACGATCGTCAACTACACCAAAGCATCACTATTGGCCGCGCATGAAAACCGCAGAATTACATTGTTATCTGAACTTTCAGGTCGCGAGGGTGTGCGTATCTATGCAGCAGATATTTTGGAAGAAATTGAGCCTTTACCTGAAGATCCATTCATTCAAATCCTCGCCAAAAAAATTCGTAATACTTTAGGCAGCGACACCCTTGTTGCCATCAATCACTTTGGTATTCCAGGGTTGTGGATTAGTTTTAATATCGATCAGGATGACTATTGGGTGGTGATTCCTCGCCTGCAGGCTGAGCGAAACTTTCCATGGCAATGGCTTAATTGGGGAGCATTGGTGATTTTCCTTTCACTTATCGGTGCTTACATGACAGCGATTAGAATTAATAAGCCTTTAAAACTACTGGTCAACGCAGCTGATCGTATTCGAAACGGCCAAACACCAATCTTATTGCCTGAAGAAGGTGTTGATGAGTTGAAAGCGGTCAGTCACACCTTTAACCAAATGACTGAGTCACTTGCTTTACTTGATTCAGAAAGAACACTTTTGTTGGCTGGCGTTTCACACGACTTACGCACGCCATTGGCGCGCTTGCGTCTTGCGATTGAAATGTTGCCAGATACGCAAGGATTGGAATACAAAGAAGGGATGATTCAAGACATTAATGACATGGATGGCATCATCAATCAATTTCTTGATTTTGTGAGGGGTGTAGAAGGCGAACCTACACAAATGCTGGATTTAAATGCATTACTTACATCGCTTTATGACAGGCATGTTCGCTCAGGTCGAAAACTTAGCCTTCATCTTGCACCGACCCATCTGATTGCGCTTAGACCCTTGGCTATGCAAAGACTTTTGGGTAATTTAATTGATAATGCTTTTAATTATGGTCAAGGCGAGGTCATTATTAGTACTAAAATTGAAGCCGAAAACATTTTAGTCAGTGTTTTGGATAATGGCCCAGGCATTCCAGAATCACAAAAAACAAGGCTACTGCGTCCATTTGAGCGACTTGATGCCGCTCGTGGAAATTCCAAAGGAAGCGGTTTAGGCTTAGCAATTTGTGACAGAATCACCAGATTACATCGTGGCAAGCTAGATTTAATCAACCGTCCACAAGGCGGTTTAGAGGTAAGGCTGACATTGCCGCTATACTGAGTTAGGCTCAAACCAAGCAAGTTTCTCACGCAGCTTAACTACATTCCCCACGATGATCAAACATGGTGGTTTTAACTCTGCTGCAGCCACCTTTTTGGCTAAATCACTTAAGTCCCCAACGACCACTTTTTGTTTAGGTGTTGTACCTTGCTGAACAACCGCGGCTGGCATTGTTGCATCAAGTCCATGCTTGATGAGCTGTATGCATATTTGTTCTAACCCAATCAATCCCATATAAATGACGATCGTCTGATTAGGCCTTGCCAGCGCAGGCCAGTCCAATTCAACGGTATGCTGCTGACCTTCTTTCGCTTTAAGATGCCCAGTAGTAAAAACACATGACTGCGCATAATCTCGGTGCGTGAGTGGAATTCCGGCATAGCTAGAAACACCATTCGCAGCAGTAATCCCTGGCACCACTTGGAAAGGCACTCCGTTTTCCATCAACGTTTCAATCTCTTCCCCACCTCTTCCAAAAATAAAAGGATCCCCACCTTTAAGACGCAGCACTCGCTTCCCTTCTTTCGCCAACGTCACTAAAAGCAAATTAATTTCCTCTTGCGGAAGCGTATGTTGATCGCGGGCTTTGCCAACATTGATGAGCTCAGCATCACGTCTAACCAGCTCCATTACTTCTTTACTTACCAGCTTGTCGTAAACACAAACATCACATTGCTGCATCAATCTTAGCGCGCGAAAAGTCAGCAAATCAGGATCGCCTGGACCACCGCCAACCAAATAAACTTCACCGTGCTGAGCGCTCGTATCTTCTGCTTTAATTGCATCGGCTAAGGCGATCTTAGCTGCGCGTTCTTGACCAGAAAACATCAATTCAGCAATAGGACCTTGAAAGATTTTTTCCCAAAAAATTCGACGAGATTGCGTGTCCGCAAACTTCGCTTTCACAGCATCACGGAAGTCTCTTGCCAAACAGGCAAGACGCCCATAAGAAGCTGGAATCATTGTCTCGAGTTTTCCGCGAATTAGCCTTGCCAATACCGGGGCAGCACCGTTACTAGAAATCGCAATGACCACTGGGGAGCGATCAACAATTGATGGCATCGTGAATGTGCAAAGTGCTGGCGAATCGACGACATTCACCGGAATATTTTGGGCTTTCGCAGCATTTGAAACAGCTGTGTTCACATCCTCATCATCTGTCGCTGCAATGACCAACATCGCCCCTGACAGTTGGCTGTCTTCAAATGAGGCTTGCTCATAATGGATTTTATTGGAGGCCACTAGTTCTCTCAGGGCATCACAAAGGTCTGGCGAAATTACCTCTACAGCGGCTTCAGCCTTAAGCAACATGCTTACTTTGCGCGTGGCAACATCTCCCCCACCAATGACTACGCAGCGAGCACCTTTAATTCTTATAAAAATTGGTAAAGATTCCATACATGTATTTTACCCTTGAATTCTGAAATGCTCTTCTAAAAACATCGCAAACAATCTTCATTGCTATTCCAGCTCCCTAGTTTTTGCTAAAATCTACATCAAGTTATGAATAAGCGATAACTACATTTTAATTTTTTAACATATCTCAACGTTAGGTGTTCCTGCTTGCTACTTTGGTTTGTCATTATTTACTGGATAATATCGGTCGGCATTGGTCTTTATGCTGGCACTAAAGTACACACATCCAAAGACTTTGCCATTGCAGGTCGCCACCTCCCCATGCCCATTGTTATCGCGACCGTATTTGCAACGTGGTTTGGGGCTGAAACTGTTTTAGGTATCCCGGCTGTATTCTTAAAAGATGGATTACATGGGGTCGTAGCTGACCCCTTTGGATCATCACTTTGTTTAATTTTTGTAGGCCTTCTATTTGCAGCGCCACTTTACCGCATGAATCTTATTACCATTGGTGATTTTTACCGTAAAAGATATGGAAGTACTGCAGAAACACTCACTTCTATTGCGATTGTGATTTCCTATCTAGGATGGGTAGGCGCACAAATTACAGCACTAGGTCTTGTCTTTAACGTCGTTTCTGCTGGAGAGATTAGCAAGCTCGCTGGCATGTGGATTGGATCTGGCACTATTCTTATTTACACCCTGTTCGGAGGAATGTGGGCCGTTGCCATTACTGACTTCATTCAAATGATTGTGATTATTATCGGGATGTTATTTATTGGTCATGAGGTTAGCAGTCAATTAGGTGGCGTTGGGGTGGTTGTTGAACATGCTCGACAAGCAGGAAAATTTGAGTTCTGGCCCAGCTTGGATGCAAAAGAAATGATCGGTTTTTTCGCAGCATGGATAACGATGATGCTTGGCTCTATGCCTCAGCAAGACGTATTTCAGCGTGTTCAATCCTCCAAAACTGTCAAAATTGCAGTCTGGGGTTCGTTAATTGGTGGCGCACTTTATTTCATCTTCGCTTTTATACCAATGTTTTTAGCATACTCAGCGACACTCATAGACCCAAACATGGTGAGTGGACTTATCGATGAAGATCCGCAGATGATATTACCCACAATGGTATTGCAACATGCACCATTCGTTGCCCAAGTCCTGTTCTTTGGCGCCCTTCTGTCTGCCATTAAAAGCTGCGCATCTGCAACGCTGTTAGCGCCTTCAGTAACGTTCACCGAAAACATTATCAAGCCCCTTTTAATTAAACGTCTTAATGGAGAACGGCTCTCAGACCATGTGGTATTGAATGCGATGCGGAGTGTGACATTAATCTTTACAGTGCTTGTAACGCTTTACGCAGTAAACTCAGAAGCAAGTATTTTTAGCATGGTAGAAAAAGCCTACCAAGTTACCTTGGTCATGGCATTTATCCCTTTAGCTTGCGGCGTTTACTGGAAACGCGCTAACAATCAAGGCGCTTTACTTTCTATCTTTTCTGGTCTCATTACCTGGCTATCACTGTTAACTTTTGGCCCCGATGATCCATTTATTCCAGCACAACTCGCTGGCGTCATTGCGAGTGGGTTAGGGATGCTTATTGGATCATTGCTTCCAAAATATATTCAAGATCCCCCTCCGGAACATCCGCACGGCTTCTTGCATGAACATGCCGCACAATTACATCAGCATTAAGTACTGATCGACTAATGCTGGCACTCAGCACAATAAAAAGTTGATCGTTGACCTTGTTTGATCTGGTTAATTGGCGCACCGCACTCTCGACAAGGCTGGTCGGTTCGTCCATAAACAAAGTAAGTCTGCTGAAAATAGCCAGGGTTACCATCTGCACCGAAGAAATCGCGTAAGCTACTACCTCCTGCCTCAATCGCCGCAGCAAGTGTTGCCTTAATCTCCATGACTAAACGTTCACATTTGGCTTTACTGACTTTATTGGATAACGTTTTCGGGTTTATTCTAGCGCGAAACAAAGATTCGCTAGCATAGATATTGCCAACGCCTACGACTAGATGACTGTCCATGATTGCAATTTTAATTGCCGCGGTTTTATTCCTTAGTTGACGATACAAATACTCACCCGTAAAGCTGTTTTCAAGAGGCTCAGGGCCTAGATTTTTAATCAAGGCATGTCTAGATACACCTTCATGCGCTTCAGCCCATAATACTGCACCAAATCTACGCGGGTCACGCAAGCGGAGTACTTGGCCATCCGTAAAATGAATGTCGAAATGATCATGCTTTGCGGCAGCTTCATCATTTGCCAATAAACAAATACGTCCTGACATGCCCAGATGCAAAATCAAGGTACCGATATGCACGCCGTCAGCATTATTAAACTCAGCCAAAATATATTTAGCGCGTCGCGTTAATTGACTTAATGTGGCGTGTGGAAGGGTTTTAACAAGTTGACTAGGAATAGGCCATCGCAAAGTTGGATGACGTATGATGACATGGCTCACAGCTTGACCAATGAGCGAGGCAATGCCCCGCATGGTTGTTTCTACTTCTGGCAACTCTGGCAAAAATTAATTACCGAGATTGATGGGTGGGTTTAACAAGGTGAAACCAATATCAGGTGGCACATGATAAATCATCCCCTCATCGGGACGCCCTAATAGCAGTTCTGGAGACTCTTGTATTTTATCAAAATGGACTTTATGGCCATCACTTAATTTCACTTCAAACGATGGGTAAGTCATTTTGCGGTCTGGCGTGTAGGCTTCAACCCGCTGAACACTGATATTACGCCAAAAAGAGTCAAACCATTCATTCATGTCATTTTGTTTAGGTTTCGCTTTGGTAGGAGAGGCGGTCCATTTGCCATCATTGAGATCAACATGTAAACGCGCATCTTCCCACTGCTCTAGATGAGAGAAGTCAAAGCCCACAATCTTTTTCTGTTCATTTGGCTTAAATGGGGACTTGTCTAAATACTCTTCTAATGGCGACTGTGAACTCTCAGCGTAACTGATAGGTAACAAATAAACTTCATTGTTAAAGGCTACATACTGTTCAGAAGTTACTGGATTGAATGTCCCAAAAACAAACTCAGCATCATCAAACTTAAGTTTCAATTTGGGCTGATCCAGGCCAAATTGAGCTAAATCAGTGGCAGGAAACTTTTGTGCGCTTTTTGCTGCCACCAATGACAAAATTCGCATCACTAATTTCTGATCAGCACGCGCTTTATATGGCTTAGCGATATACCAATAGCCGTCAATCTTTTCAAAAGATACAGGTGCTTTAGCAGGAAATTCAATCGTGATACGCTCAAAAGCATTCAGCCTTAACGACGACACTTCATAACTCGTTGCACTGACCGTTTCTTGTTGCGGACGAAATTTGATGAATGCCCCTACGCCAAGAACTGTCAATAAAAGTAAAATATTAACTAACCAACGTGACTTCATTCATTGACCCTTTAATCTAGTGCTCTGCCTATTAAGCTTTGCGACGTTTCCACCACAATAATACGCCAGTGACTAGAAGCGCCAACGGAATAATGACTTGGAATAATCCAAATGAAACGCCGAAAATCGGCATAAAAACAATCAGCGCCCAGAAGTGGCCCCAGCCTGATTGAGGAATAGTCACATTCATGTCTTTAAGTGGTTTAGGTTGAATCGTAATCAAACTATCATCACCCGCCAACCAGTTCACCATATTTAGGCCCAAGTCAAGATTCGACTCACTGGTGATGTGCGTGTTGGAGAGAAAATTAGCATTCCCTACAACGATTACGCGCTGACCTCTTTTGCCATAAATACGCTCCAATGCTACAGCAATGTTGATCGGTCCTTTAATGTCTTCTTTTTCATCAAAGACGACATTAGCCGCTTTTGCGTCTATCTCTTTGGGGTTGTTTTCCAACCAACCATTAGGTGCAACATCGATAATATTAGTGACTTTCCACCCGTTATCACGCGTTCCTTGCGCACTAATTTTTCTAGCTTCTGGGAACATCGTGCGAAGCATAAAGTTTTTGGTAATCGGATGATCCCCGTACTGACTGGCAAATGCGAATTTAGAATCAACACCATATTGCGTAGCAGAACCGTCAATCACCATGCCTTTTGAGACATCCAACCCTATGTATTCTGCAATTTCGTTTAAGCCATGTAAATTGTTATCATCTAACAACCATAGCAAATTGCCGCCATTGTCCAAATATCTTTTAATTTTTTGAACCTCAACTGCACCCACATTCACCTGCGGACTTGCAATCACCAGCATAGAGCCGTTCATTGGAACATCTTGCGCGATGGTTAAATCAGGATTAAAAAGCTTAAATCCTTTCTTCTGTAACTGTTCACCGAATCCGCCAAGGTCATTGTTTTTTACACCAATTAAATTACGTTCGCTGTGTCCATCCAAATACATGACAGGTTTTTCATGGCTGCGAGATAGACGCACCAGCAAATTCGTCATTTCCTGCTCAGCATATGGCGGCAACAAATGCTCACTTCGCTTTTGATATTCAACGACCAATTCACCTTCAGCTTTAATGCCAGCTTCTTGGGCCAGCTTTGGCTTTTCAGCAGGGCTTACAAATGTGACCTTAATATTTGGTTTAGTGCGTTGAAATCGTGAAATAAAGTCTCGCACCCCTTTGCGATAATTTTCACCATGTGCAGTGTTATCTTCGGATGCAAATACGGTGACGCTAATATCACCTTTCATTTGCTTGAGCACATTGATACTGCCTTGCGTCAATATATTGCGATTGCTCTGCGTGATGTCTCTTGCCACATGATACTCACGGCTTAAATAGCCAACCAAAGACACCAAGACCAAAAACAAAATAACAAAAAAACTGTTTTGCATCATGAGTTGCAAACGAAGCTTGTGATTAATTTTCATAATGTAATACCCGATTAGCCACGAAGACGGTCAGCATCAAGGCGACGCACCGTAAGTGTTAAAAATGTAATGATGAACAATAAAAAATAGGTAATATCAGCCGTATCAATCAAGCCACGCGCAAAAGGCTGAAAGTGATGCATCAATGATAAGTAATTCACCACGCTTGTTTCATCTCCCGTTAGAAAGCGGTCAACGATCAAGAGGCCAAAAAGCGCGATAAATGTGATGATGGCTGCCACCACTGGTTGAGCAGTTAGGCTAGAAAAGTAAAGGCCCATTGCAGAAAAGCTAGCCACTAGCAACCAAAGCCCAAGTAAATTCGAAAGTAAGTAACCGAAGTCCACATCTGCCCAAGCGTTAAGCGTGCAAAGCATCACAGCAATCATCAACACTAAAATACTTAAGAACGAAACAAGGCCAATAAATTTACCCAGCACGATTTCGGTTAAAGATAATGGCGCACTAAACAAAAAGGTTAAAGTATTGCTGCGGCGCTCTTCACTAATTAAACGCATGGAAAGCAATGGCACTGAGAAAAGCATCACAAAAGAAGCTAAGCCGAAAACGCTTTGTCCGATAAACATAGTGACGCCAGTGCGCTCTGCAGGACGAATTGAACCAGACATGACCTCAAAATACTCATTAACACCGTTTAAGAAATAAGTACCAAATCCAAACTGCAACAAGGCTAAAATTACCCAGCCCATCGGCGAGGCGAATACGCTCTTAAGCTCTTTTCTTGCGACTTTTAAAATCATGAGTTTTGCTTTCTAAATTTTACTGAAGACGATTAAGCTGCAGCGTCTTGATAAGTCAATTGTACGAATACATCTTCAAGGCTAGTTTGATCTGGATTGATTTGATGCAAACCCCATCCTTTTGAAACGGCTGCTTGAACCAAGGCTTCAGCAGGCGCTTGACCTGCTAAATATCGAACGCGCAATAGGCCATTTGGTAGCGTCTCAACGGCCTCAACCCCAGCTACTTTGAGCAATTCATCGTTCGCTGGTGGATTAGTTAAACCAATGAGCAACTTATTGCCATGACGTTGTTGCTTGAGAATATCAATCGAACCATTAAAGACTAGTTTACCTTTATCGATAATTTGCACATGATCACAGACCATCTCTACTTCAGGAAGAATATGGGTAGAAAGAATGACGCTATGTTCGCCGCCAAGCTCTTTAATGAGCGCGCGGATATCACGAATTTGAATGGGATCTAGTCCAACAGTGGGTTCATCGAGAATAACCACCATTGGATTGTGAATGATTGCTTGTGCAATCCCTACACGTTGCTGGTAACCTTTGGACAAGTTCTCGATTAAACGCTTGCTCATTTCGGTTAAGCCACATCGTTCTTTAGCGCGCTGTACTGCTATTTTAATATGCTTAGCGCTTACACCATGCAAGCGCGCCGCGATCGCCAAAAATTCATCGACAGTGAATTCGCGGTATAAAGGTGGGGTTTCTGGCAAATATCCAATTAAAGCTTTTGCTTCTTTCGGATTCTCAATCATATCAACGCCGCAAATTTTAACGCTGCCGTTACTTGGCGCTAAATTGCCTGTCAGCATTTTCATGGTCGTGGATTTGCCGGCACCGTTTGGCCCAAGAAAACCTAACACCTCTCCTCTGCTTAAAGTAAAACTCACATCACTGACCGCCTCACGGCCGCCGTAAATCCGAGTTAGGTTATTCGCTTCAACAGTTAAAGTAGTCATATAAATTAAAGACTCCACATTATTTGGCAAGACCAAATCATATTACAATGCCACAACGTAGGTGGATTGATCAATTAAAAAAACGCCTAACAATTGTCAAGCGCCGGGCAATTTACAAGCTACTTTTATTATCAATATTCCTCTTTGAAACAACTCCTATTGGAAAGTTTCAATTAAAAAGCTATAGTCAGACCTTATTATGGATGAACTTGCATAAGGTGTCACGGACTAAGGATTAAGAAGTTCATCTACTATCAGCGAAGAAGCAAACTCTAACATCATGTCAAAAAAATCAAATTTATTGCTTAGTTTCAAAACAAAATCACTGATTGCAGCGGTTTCTATTGGACTTTATTCGATCACGTCAACACCCTCTGCGCTCTCAGCAGAAGTTGCACCAAAGCCATTACAAACCGAAGCAAATGCTGAGTTTGTATTTAAATACCTGGCAGCAGAGGTTGCAGGACAAAAAGGTGAGTTAGGAATTTCTACGCAGCTTTTCTTTGATATTGCGAAATCAAGTCGAGATCCCCGCTTGGCCGAGCGGGCAGCAAAAGTGGCCATGTACAGCAAAAACGCTCAAGCGACTTTTGAAACAGCTAAACTTTGGGTTGAGCTGGATGCAAGCTCCATAGAGGCTCAGCAAACAGCGGTTCAGGTTTATGTCATTAATGGAGACTTAACTGCAGCCAAGCCACTTTTACAAAAATTACTTGAGAGCACAGAAACTCAGACTAACGGATTTTTATATCTCAACACGCTGTTTTCTCACCAAAAAAACAGAAACGCTGTTTTACAACTAGTTCAGGAACTAGCCTCGCCTTATCCACAGTTAGCAGAAGCGCATTTCACTTTGGCACAGGCTGCATTTCAAGCCGATAATTTTTCATTGGCGCTCACTGAATCTGCTCGAGCAAATCAATTAAAACCTCATTGGGAAATTGCTGCGATTCAACAGGCAGATATTCTTTACGCAACCTCTCCGGAACAAGCAATTAATTTTTATCGCACTTTTCTTAAGGGCAATCCTGAGGCAAGCGATGCACGCCTAAATTTGGCACGCATGTTAATTAAGCAATCTCGCTTTAATGAGTCAAAGCCTGAATTAGTTGCATTAACTAAACTCGCTAACAATAATCCTGAGATTTTGGTTGTCGTTGGCCTTTTTTTTGTTCAAAGCAACCAATTCAACGATGCTGAAAGGTACTTTCTTCAAGCGCTTGATAGCGAAATCAAAAACAAAGATCCTATTTATCTTTATTTAGGCCAAATTGCTGAAAAAAACAAAAACGATGCTGAAGCGATTAGTTGGTATAACAGGGTTCAACAGCCAGCTTCAAACAAAAGAGTTCAGCAGAATGATCATTATTTGGATGCTAAGTTGAGCGCGGCGAACGTTATTTCTAGGAACCAAGGAGCTGATGTAGCCATTAAGATGCTCGATAACCTCGAGAATTTGAGCGACAATCAACTGGCACAAGTCATTACTGCACAATCTAATATATTGACACAATCAAAACGCTACCAAGAGTCTTATGAATTACTTGGTAAAGCGGTTGCTAACATACCCAACTCAAATGAATTAATTTATGAATATGCAATGGCAGCAGAGCGCGTTCAACAATACACGGTTCTAGAAACGCAATTGCGTTTACTTATTAAAATTAAACCAACCTTCGCACAAGCCTACAATGCGCTAGGCTACTCGTTTGCAGACCGTAACGTCAAACTTGAAGAAGCAAACAGACTGATTGCTAAAGCCTTAGAACTTAGTCCAAGCGATCATTATATTTTGGACAGTATGGGCTGGGTACAATACCGATTGGGCAATCTAGATAAAGCCTATGAGTTCTTAAATAAAGCCTATCTCTTACAGAGTGACAGCGAAATTGCAGCGCATTTAGGGGAAGTGCTTTGGAAACAAGGCAAACCAGATGAAGCGAATAAGATTTGGGATCAAGCTTTAAAAGCTAGCCCACAGAATGAAACAATTCTCACAACGATTAAGAAATTTAAACCTTAGCATTTTAATCAATGCATCTTCATAAGCTTTCATGCGCCAGTCTTTTTTTGTTAATTTCTGGCGCATTAATGTCTGGATGCACAACGATACCCTCAGCACCATCCATTACTGACAACCAACCCGGGCGTTCAACAGTCTCAGAAACACCCATCGTTCCTGCAGAAGCGGAACGCCACCAAGCGAACTTGGTCCCTATTGTTGACTTCAAAATTAATGGAAGAATGGGTGTTCAAACTCAAGGTTACGGAGTTTCTGGCAATATTCATTGGTCACACACAAAAGAAAATGATGTGATCGACTTATATTCACCACTTGGAAATAAAATGGCAGCCATTGTCAAAAATGCAGATGGCGCAAGCTTGATATCACAAGATGGTAAAACGATTAAAGCTAAGGACGCAGAAACCTTAACTGAACTTACATTAGGATGGCACCTACCTTTTACCAAGCTTTCGGACTGGATTGTTGGTCGCCCTTCTCAAGGTGTCGTTTCAGCGGTTACTTGGGATAACAAAGGTCAAACAAGCAGATTAAATCAGGATGGCTGGGAAATTAGTTACATGCAATATCAAAGCGAAAGTCAGCCAGCCTTGCCGAGTAAAATTAATCTTCGTCATCCAAAAATGAATGTGCGTATTATTATTGAAAATTGGGATACGTCCTCACAAACGCTGTCAAATCAAGATAACCAAAGTAGATAAACACACTAGTTTAATCATGGCAAACTTAAGCAAACAATTGCTGGAACGTGGCTATCAAGCATTTTTGGCGCCAGCAAAAATTAATTTATTTTTGCACATTACTGGCCGCCGTGATGATGGATATCACTTGCTTCAAAGCGTATTTCAACTGATCGATTTATATGACACTGTTTTTCTAAAAGTACGCGCAGATGGCAACATAGTTCGCGTCACTGAACATGAGACTGTTCCTGCTGATCAAGACTTATGCGTAAGAGCAGCTAAGCTCTTAAAGAAGCATAGTCAATGTAGCTTAGGTGTTGATATCGGTCTGGTTAAAAATATTCCAATGGGTGGTGGCCTAGGTGGCGGAAGTTCAGATGCTGCAACCGTTTTAATCGCACTCAATCAGATTTGGGGCTTAGGTTTAAACAAAGAGACCTTGATGAAGTTAGGACTAGAAATTGGCGCCGATGTACCTTTCTTTATTTTCGGACAAAACGCTTGGGTAGAAGGTATCGGTGAAAGAATGCAGGCAATTCAGCTGCCAGCCGCCACTTATCTGATTGTTACACCCAAAGTGCACGTTTCGACGGCTGAAATTTTTAGCACTAAGGAATTGACAAGGAACACGTTTCCCACCACAATTATGGCCTTTTCCGAGATGCTGAATTCTAAGCATATTGGTAAAGAGAAACAAAGCCTAGTATTTAAACGTGGAAACCAAAATTTTCACAACGATCTCGAAGCGTTAGTTTGTCAGAAATATCCAGCCGTAAAGGTTTGTCTCAGTTGGTTAAACCAATTTTCACAAGCAAGAATGAGTGGTTCTGGCGCGTCAGTTTTTGTGTCAGTTGACGATTTAGCTGAAGCAAATAACATGATCAAAGCCCTGCCAAAAGAGATCAAAAATATTGAAATATTTTGTGTGGCAGCACTCGGATTATCACAGCATCCGCTGTATAATTTGATTCCTGCTCTTTAGGTGAAAGTAGTAGGTAAAGATCAAATGGGGAGTCGCCAAGCTGGTTAAGGCACCGGATTTTGATTCCGGCATGCGAAGGTTCGAATCCTTCTTCCCCAGCCAGTATTGCAATATGGAGCGTGTAGCATTACACGCTTTTTTTGTTTTAATAGCTTAAAAGGAATCCACTGTGGCCAGAGGCGACATGATGGTGTTTACAGGTACAGCCAACCCTAAACTTGCCAAAAAAGTGGCAAAACACTTGGGCATGGAATTAGGTCGTGCAACCGTTGACCGTTTCAGTGATGGCGAAGTCATGGTTGAATTGCAAGATAATGTGCGCGGCAAAGACGTGTTCGTATTGCAATCAACTTGCGCCCCTGCCAATGACACCCTAATGGAAGTAATGGTCATGGTAGACGCACTTCGCCGTGCATCTGCTGGTCGCATCACTGCCGCTATTCCTTATTTCGGCTATTCACGCCAAGATCGCCGTCCGCGCTCTGCCCGGGTTGCAATTACTGCAAAAGTGGTGGCCAATATGCTAACAAGCGTTGGCGTTAACCGTTTATTGACTATGGATTTGCACTCAGATCAAATCCAAGGCTTTTTTGAGATCCCGGTTGATAACATCTATGCATCCCCGGTATTGCTAGACGATCTTACTAAGCAACACCATACAAATTTAGTGGTGGTATCACCTGATGTTGGTGGGGTAGTTCGTGCACGTGCACTCGCTAAGCAAATGGGTTCTGATTTAGCGATTATCGATAAACGTCGCCCTAAAGCTAACGTGGCTAAAGTAATGAACATTATTGGTGATGTTGCAGGCCGAACATGCGTAATCATGGATGACATGGTAGACACAGCCAATACCCTTTGTGAAGCCGCATCAGCACTCAAGAAAAAAGGCGCTACCAAAGTTCTCGCTTACTGTACACATCCCGTTCTTTCAGGCACGGCAATTGAGCGCATTAATGCCTCAGAACTGGATGAACTAATTGTTACTGATACGATTCCTCTTCGCGAAGATGCATCATCATGCAAGAAAATACGCCAATTAAGTGTAGCGGAATTGATGGCTGAAACTATCCGCCGCATTAGTAATGAAGACTCTGTCAGCTCATTATTTGAAGATTAATTAAAGTTTCGATGCGTTTGGCAACAAACGTTTCACCCCCTGTTATCTGGTCGCGGATAACAGTTTTTAAAAAACCAAAAGATTATTTTGGTTAAATTTAGGAGTAGTAAAAATGACGATTGAAATCTCAGCAGTAACACGTGAAGCGAAAGGTACGGGTGCGAGCCGCCGTCTTCGCCGTTCAGCAAAAGTACCAGGTGTAGTTTATGGTGCTGGCAAAGAAGCGGTAAGCGTTGAATTTGATACGAAAGCGTTGTTCATGGAATTCCGCCATGAAGCATTCCACGCTTCTATCTTAACGCTTAACCTTAATGGCAAAAAAGAGTCTGTATTGTTACGTGACTACCAAATGCATCCAGTACGCAACACTATTCAGCACGTCGACTTTCAACGTGTTAGCGCAACAGAAAAAATTCACGTTAAAGTGCCATTGCACTTCATTAACGCAGATATTGCTCCAGGCGTAAAAGTTGGCGGCGGCATCGTTGCTCACATTGCAACTGAAGCTGATGTAAGCTGCTTGGCAAAAGACTTGCCTGAGTTTATTGAAGTTGATTTAGCTTCACTACAAATGGGTCACTCAGTACATTTGTCAGAAATTAAATTGCCTAAGGGCGTTGAGTTCGTTCAATTAGCGCATGGCGCAGACGTTGCTGTTGCAAGTATCGCGAAAACTCGTGGTAGTTCAGCTGCCGTAACTGAGGAAGCCACGCCAGCAGCTTAATTGCTGATGTGTGCTTCATCTCTCCCTGTTAAAGCCCTCTAAAGCGCGCGTTTCGGTTTTTACCGGAACGCGCGTTATTATTTTCAGGCTTTGAAATTATTTTAGGCTGAATGAGCGACAATAGGTTATGACTCAAATCAAACTAATCGTTGGATTAGGCAATCCGGGGCCGCAATATGAATCCACTAGGCACAATGCAGGATTTTGGTGGATTGATCAAATCTGCGCAGAAACGGGAAGCAAACTCAACTTAGAGGCCAAGTTTTTTGGTCATGCTGGCCGCTTAAAATCTGATAATGATGAAGTTTGGCTTCTCAAGCCAACCACCTTTATGAATGCAAGTGGACGTGCTGTCTCTGCGCTGGCTAAGTTTTACAAAATTGCACCCGAGTCTGTTTTGGTGGTTCATGATGAGTTAGATCTGCCTCCAGGCACAGTGAAGCTCAAAAAAGGTGGTGGGCATGGTGGTCATAACGGCCTGAAAGATATTGCCGCACAGCTGGGCACCCCGGATTTTTGGCGCTTGCGTTTAGGCATTGGTCACCCGGGCGATAAAAATGCTGTTGCAAATTTTGTATTGCACGACCCTAGCCGCGATGAAATGCGCGCAATAGAAGAAAATATAGATCAAAGCGCAACAATGCTTCCTTTGTTATTAAAAGGCGAGTTTGAAGCGGCAATGTTAAAATTGCATACTAAAAATTAGTGACGAATTTACTGAACAGGAAAAATTATGAAATGCGGAATTGTCGGCCTACCAAACGTAGGTAAATCCACGCTCTTCAATGCCATCACCAAAGCAGGCATCGCGGCAGAAAACTACCCTTTCTGCACGATCGAGCCTAACGTTGGTATTGTTGAAGTGCCTGATCCGCGGCTCCAACCGCTCATTGACATCGTTAATCCGCAAAAGGTACAACCAGCAATTGTTGAGTTTGTGGACATTGCAGGGTTGGTGGCTGGGGCTTCCAAAGGTGAAGGTCTCGGCAACAAGTTCTTAGCTAATATCCGCGAAACTGATGCGATTGCCCACGTTGTACGATGCTTTAATGATGCTAACGTCGTGCACGTTTCCAATAAAGTTGACCCACTTTCAGATGTTGAAACCATCAACACTGAACTGGCCCTGGCTGACATGGAAACTGTCGATAAAACGGTTCAACGCGAAAGCAAAAAAGCTAAATCAGGCGACAAAGAAGCGATAGCCCTTTGTGCAGTATTAGTCAAAGTACAAAAAGGTTTGGACGAAGGAAAAGCAGTCCGCACATTAGGCTTAGATGCTGATGAGCTGCACTTACTTAAGCCGCTTTACCTCATTACCGTTAAGCCAGTGATGTACATCGCCAACGTGGATGAAAAAGGTTTTAGCAACAATCCTCTCTTAGATTCAATCGTTGAGTTAGGCCAAAAAGAAGGTTCACCGGTGGTGAGTATCTGCGCGAAAATTGAAGCAGAAATTTCAGACCTAGAAGATGAAGATAAAGTTTTATTTTTAGAAGAGCTAGGATTAACCGAGCCAGGCTTAGACCGCGTAGTCCGTGCGGCCTACGCGCTACTTGGATTAGAAACCTACTTCACCGCAGGCGTCAAAGAAGTACGCGCTTGGACTGTCCTCAAAGGCTCAACCGCGCCTCAAGCCGCAGGCGTGATTCACACTGACTTTGAACGAGGCTTCATCCGAGCCGAAGTCATTGCCTTTAACGAATTTGTTTCCAACAAAGGCGAACAAGGTGCCAAAGAAGCCGGCAAAATGCGCTTAGAGGGCAAAGATTACATCGTGCAAGATGGTGATGTGATGCACTTCAGGTTTAATGTTTAAGAGAATCAATTCTGCAAAAAAGCCATCCTCGTGATGGCTTTTTTATTGCCAGGAAGACCACAGCAATTCAATGATGCTTCCGCACATCCCTTTGGCTTCAAGGTATAATTCAAGCTTAATTATTTATACAAAAATTTTGCCATGCAACAGCAGTATCCATTTAAAGAAATTGAAGAACGCGCTCAGCAATATTGGGAAACCAAGCAAACTTTTAAGGCGACTGAAAAAAGCGACAAGCCCAAGTATTACTGCTTATCAATGTTCCCTTATCCAAGTGGTCGTTTGCACATGGGTCACGTGCGCAATTACACAATTGGCGATGTGCTAAGCCGTTTCCACCGTATGCGTGGCTTTAATGTAATGCAACCGATGGGTTGGGATGCGTTTGGCTTACCTGCTGAAAATGCGGCAATTAAAAATAATGTAGCGCCTGCTGGCTGGACATATAGCAATATCGAGCACATGAAAGAGCAACTCAAGTCTTTGGGCTTAGGTATTTCATGGGATAGAGAAATTGCAACTTGCACGCCTGAGTATTACCGCTGGGAACAATGGCTATTTACTGAGCTGTTCAAAAAAGGGTTGATTTATAAAAAAACGGCCACAGTGAATTGGGACCCAGTTGACCAAACCGTTCTTGCGAATGAGCAAGTGATTGACGGCAAAGGCTGGCGCTCTGGGGCAGTAGTCGAAAAGCGTGACATCTCGCAATACTTCATGAAAATCACGGCGTATGCCGATGAGCTTTTAGCTGATCTCGATAAGCTTAAGGGCTGGCCTGAGCAAGTAAAAACCATGCAACGTAACTGGATAGACAAAAGCTACGGCTGCGAGGTCGAGTTTCCTATCGTTGGCGGCACTGGCAATCTTAAGGTATACACAACTCGTCCAGATACATTGATGGGCGCGACTTATGTGGCGGTTGCCGCAGAACATGCACTTGCAACGCAAGCGGCAGAAAAAAATCATGTGTTACAAGCCTTCATTCAAGAGTGCAAAATGGGGAGTGTTGCTGAAGCCGACATGGCGACTGCCGAGAAAAGAGGCATGGCGACTGGCTTGCTTGTTCAACATCCACTCACAGGTGAGCAATTACCTGTTTGGATTGCAAATTATGTATTGATTAGCTACGGCGAAGGGGCTGTAATGGCTGTGCCAGCTCATGATGAGCGCGATTTTGAGTTTGCAAAAAAATATAATTTGCCAATTAAGGCAGTCATCAAGCCACAAAATTCGGGACTTGATTTGCCGTTGACTGCAGCTTACACAGAACATGGCATGTTATTTAATTCAGGCGCGTTTGATGGCTTAGATTTCGACGCGGCGTCCAGCAAAATCGCTGAAGCACTTAGCCTA
Organism: Candidatus Methylopumilus sp.; assembly: GCA_040401435.1. GTDB lineage: Bacteria > Pseudomonadota > Gammaproteobacteria > Burkholderiales > Methylophilaceae > Methylopumilus_A. Next base: position 42,263 of record JBBAON010000006.1, on the reverse strand, counting down.
ATGGACTTAGGCAAACGCCGCACGCAATATCGTTTACGCGACTGGGGCGTTTCACGCCAACGATATTGGGGCTGTCCTATCCCTATCGTGCATTGTGCTAGCTGTGGCGAAGTACCTGTGCCTGCAAACCAATTACCTGTGCGGCTTCCAGAAGACGTTGTGATGGACGGCGTTGGCTCTCCGATTAAAAAAGACCCCAGCTTTTACGAAACATCTTGCCCAACTTGCGGCGGCAAAGCCACGCGAGAAACTGACACAATGGACACTTTCTTTGAGTCATCATGGTATTTCGCGCGTTACGCAAGTTTTGACTGCCACACCAGCATGGTGGATGCGCGCGCAAATTATTGGTTACCTGTTGACCAATACATTGGCGGTATTGAACACGCGATTTTGCATTTACTTTATGCGCGCTTCTTTAATAAATTAATGCGTGATGTTGGCTTACTCAAAAATGATGAGCCATTCACAAATTTGCTTACGCAAGGCATGGTCCTTAAAGAAGGCACCAAGATGAGTAAATCTAAGGGTAACACCGTTGACCCTCAAGCGCTTATCGATACTTATGGCGCAGACACTGCACGATTGTTTATGATGTTTGCTGCGCCTCCAGAACAAAGCTTAGAGTGGGCAGATAGTGGCGTGGAAGGCGCGCATCGTTTCTTGCGACGTTTATGGACCTTTGTAGCAACGCATTTAGAAGCTGGTGCTGTTGAAACTTATAAAGCTGGGGAGTTGAGCGCAGAACTCAAAACCTTGCGTCTCCAATTGCATCAAACCATTGAGAAGATTACTGACGATTACGGCCGTCGCCAGACCTTCAACACTGCAATTGCGGCTGTGATGGAACTGATGAATGCTTACGGCAAAATAGATGGAGATGATTTAGTTACTCGCAGCGTGCGCCAGGAAGTGCTCGAGAATGTCACTTTACTCCTCTCTCCTATCGTGCCCCATATCTGTCAAACCTTGTGGGCTGAGTTGCGTAAAGATGGGGTGATTGAGGATGCTTCATGGCCAAACGCAGATCAGTCTGCAATGGTGCAAGATGAAGTAGAGTTGGTGGTTCAAGTGAACGGCAAATTGCGCGGTAGCATTACCGTCGCTAAAGCCATGGTAAAAGAAGAAATTGAAAAGCATGCAGTCGCTCAGCCTTTCGTGCAAAAGTTTTTAGAAGATGGTTCAACTGTGCGTAAAATTATCCTAGTACCGAATAAACTCGTTAATATTGTTGTGGGGTAAGTATGAATAGCTATATTGCTCGCCGTTTGACCATCCTAATGCTCGCTTTTGTAGTGGCAGCGTGTGGGTTTCATTTACGCGGCACGGCTGATTTAGCGTTCACTAAACTTTACATGAAAGGCTCCTCAAGTATTTCTAAAGACTTAATCAGCGCACTTAAAACCAACGGCGTCACTATCGTTAAAGAGCCTGAAGAAGCTGAGATTATGTTGGAATTAATGAGCGACGGTGTCGAAAAACGCATTCTTTCATTGGGTGGCACGGGTTCTGTGCGCGAGTTTGAATTGTTTTACCGCATTAAATTTCGTGTACGTGATGCGTCAGAGGAGCTTTGGGGCGCAGAACAGATGATTGAAAGTCGTCGAGATTTTTCATATTTAGATACCGAATTGCTGGCAAAATCATATGAAGAAGTCATGCTTTATGAAGATATGCGCCGCGATGCTTCACGAGAACTGATGCGTCGCTTGGTTGCACAAAAACCTAAAGCCAAGGCAGCGAAATAGGCTAAACCCTTAATCGTTCAAATATGAATTTGGCGCCTCAACAACTTTCTCAACACTTAAGCAGCGGTCTTAAACAGCTCTATGTACTTACGGGAGATGAGCCTTTATCTCAACGTGAATGTTTAGATGCTATTCGTGCCAAAGCCCGTGAATTAGGCTTTGATGAACGAACTAGTTTAATCTCTGACCGTTACTTTAATTGGGCGCAAATTGCTGAATTCGGCCAGGCCATGTCATTGTTCGCCAGCCAACGCTTGCTTGAAATAAACATCCCCACAGGCAAACCTGGATTGGAAGGCAGCAAAGCGCTTCAAGCTTTAGCGGCAGAATCTTTGCCTGATACGGTCACCGTCGTTATTTTGCCAGCCATTGATTGGCGAGACGCAAAAAGTGCTTGGTACTCAGCACTGCAACAAAATAGCGTATTTATTGAACTGCGTGAAGTTGGGCCTGCACAATTGCCACAGTGGATTGCCATGCGTTTAGCATTACAAAAGCAAAGTACCGATGCAGAAACTTTAACTTTTATGGCGAACCAAGTGGAAGGCAATTTACTTGCCGCGCATCAAGAAATTCAGAAGCTAGGCTTGCTTTATCCAGCTGGGGAAATTGTAGGAGATGATGTCCGCGCAGCAGTTCTTAATGTTTCGCGCTTTGACGCAGTGCAACTTGGCGAGGCTGTGTTGTCTGGGGATGTTGATCGCACCGTGCGTATTTTAGAAGGCCTTAAAGATGAAGGCGCACAGCCTGTCGCCGTCATGAATCCACTCATTTGGGCAATTACGCCATTAGTAAAAATTAAACAGGCCGAAGCACGTGGCGAAAACTTAAATAGCGCCATGGTTCAAGCCAAAGTGTTTGGACCAAAACAAGCGCTTGCCAAGCAAGCGGTCGGGCGATTAAGCTTAAAACAATTACAAGCTGCATTGCTAAAGCTTGCTGATATTGATAAAACAGCAAAAGGCATGATGCAAGGCGATGCTTGGCTAGAGATTTCAAGATTATGTTTTGGTTTGGCTAGCATTGGCACAAGAGCCAGAAGCCGCTAAAGGAAGATTAGGAACACTGATGGACATTAAATCTTATATGCACAATGTTGGGGCTGAAGCTCGCAACGCTTCACGCGCCATGGCAAAAGCTGAAACCAATACTAAAAACTTAGCGCTCACCACCATCGCTCAAGCGATTTTGCGTGAAAAAGATGTACTACTTGCCGCCAACCAACAAGACCTTGCAGCAGCAAAATCTGCGGGCATGGAAGCCGCAATGTTAGACCGCCTCACAATCACTGAAAAATCAATCGCCACGATGGCTGAGGGCTTGCAACAAATTACCAACCTCGCTGATCCAGTTGGCGAAATAAGTGATATGAAATATCGCCCTTCTGGCATCCAGATCGGCAAAATGCGCGTACCGCTTGGGGTGATTGGCATTATTTACGAAGCGCGTCCAAACGTGACTGTTGATGCGGCTGGCTTATGCATTAAATCCGGCAATGCCACGATTTTGCGTGGTGGCTCAGAGGCCATTCATTGCAACCAAGCATTGGCAAAATTAGTACATGAAGGCTTAGTAGCTGCAGGCTTACCAAAAGCAGCTGTACAGGTGATCGAAACCACAGACCGCGCTGCGGTTGGCGAACTCATCACCATGAAAGAGTTTGTAGATGTAATTGTGCCACGCGGTGGCAAGGGTTTGATTGAACGCATTTCTAATGATGCACGCATTCCTGTGATTAAGCATTTAGATGGCAATTGCCACGTTTATGTGGACGATGAAGCAGAGTTTGATAAAGCCATTCGCATTATTGAAAATTCAAAAACACAGCGCCTCGGAACTTGCAACACCGCAGAATCTTTTTTGATTGCACGTAGTGTAGCCAAAACCATGCTACCAAAAATTGCTGAGATGTTGATCAGCAAAGGCATTGAAATTCGCGGTTGTACAGAAACTTGCGCACTCGTTCCAGCGGCTAAGAAAGCGACTGAAGAGGACCACTATACGGAGTATTTGGACGCGATTATTTCTTGCAAAGTAGTGGCTGATTTAGATGCAGCGATTGCACATATCAATCAGTATTCATCACAACATACCGAAGCAATAGTAACCGAAAACTACACCAAAGCACGCCGTTTCTTGCGTGAGGTGGACTCAAGCAGCGTGATGGTAAACGCATCAACACGCTTCGCCGATGGCTTTGAATATGGCTTGGGTGCAGAGATTGGTATCTCAACCGACAAACTCCACGCCCGCGGTCCTGTTGGCCTTGATGGCTTAACTTCACTCAAGTACATTGTATTGGGTGATGGTCACGTTCGCACCTAAATATCTTCCATGATAGGTATTTTAGGCGGCACGTTTAACCCCATCCATAACGGCCACTTGCACCTTGCTGAGCGCTTACAACAAACCTTAGGCTTTAACACAATACGTTTCATTCCTGCCGCAATTCCTGCATTAAAAGACACCCCCAATGTCAGCGCAGAGAAACGTGCTGGCATGGTTAGGCTCGCGATTGCTGATTACCCAACATTTCAAATTGATACCCGCGAACTTGAACGTGAAGGTCCTTCTTACACCATCGATAGTCTTATTTCATTACGTAAAGAACTTGGCAACAAGGTGAGCATTTGCTGGCTGATAGGTTCGGATGCTTTTGCCAAACTGAACACATGGCATCGCTGGAGTGAGCTCCTAGATCACTGCCATTTTGTGGTCGTCAAGCGGCCACATACTGAAGAAATCAATTGGAATGCTGAAGTTAAGTCGCTGGTTGAAATCAATCAAACCAATGATACAAATACTCTTAAAAACTCAGCCAGCGGAAAAGTACTGATTCAAGAGATTGAGGCTTTGGATGTTTCATCTACACAAATTCGTCAGCGTATCTCATCAATAGATGATGCGAGCCATTTAATGCCGTGCAATGTCATCAATTACATTCAACAGCATCAGCTCTACCAATAAATAATGGACACCTTTAGCCACGCACTTTGGGGATATGGATTATTTGGCTACAAGCGTCATGCTTGGATAGCGATATTTTTTGGTGCTGCGCCTGATTTAATCTCTTTCGGCGCATTTATGGTGTTTAACATGTTGGGTGGCACTTGGCATTTCGGCAAACCTCCGCTAGAAACCTTGCCACCCTGGCTGTTTACTAACTACGCTTTTGGGCATAGCGTCATCATTTGTTTTTATGTGATTGGACTGGTATGTTTGTGGCGCAAAGACATTGCCTTCGCCATGCTGGCTTGGCCGTTTCACATTCTGCTAGATTTTCCGTTTCATGCTAAATCTTACTTTGCGACGCCGCTACTTTGGCCGCTATCAGACTTTAGTATTGATGGCATTCCTTGGTCGCATTGGTATATTTGGTACCCCAATGTAGCCGGTTTGATCATTTTGCTGACGTATCGATTTAGGCAAAAACATAAAGTTAAAAGTCCTTAAATTGGGCCGCTTCACCCCAAGCCACATCTGCAATGCAAGGCGCTTTAAGCATTGCTTTTAGTGTCAAGATATTTTCTTCAATGACTGGCATGTCAGGTTCGATGCGATTTGCCACCCAGCCAGCCAAAGTAAGCCCTGTCGCGCTAATAGCATCAGCCGTCATTAGTGCATGATTGATACAGCCTAATCTAACTCCCACTACCATAATTACGGGAAGGTTAAGTTTTACCGCTAAATCCGCCATGGATTCTTGCCGATTAACCGGAACACAAAAACCTCCAGCACCCTCTACCACGATTACTTCGGCTTGCGATTGCAGAGCATCAAAAGCTTGCTGAAGCTTATCCAATGAAACCTTAACGCCAGCCTGCTCAGCGGCAATATGCGGCGCAATTGCAGAGACAAAAACATAAGGATTAATCAGCTCGATATCTGCGTCCATGTTACCCGCTTTAATGAGTTCAGCTACGTCACCATTGAGCAACCGACCATTTACCATCTCAGCACCAGCGGCAACTGGCTTCATGCCAACCGTTAGCAAACCCTGCTCCCTGAAATGTTTAATCAATGCGCTAGCAATATAGGTTTTACCCACATCAGTGTCTGTGGCCGTAATAAAATATGCGATCTTATTTTTTTGCATGAAAAGTCAAAGGTGCAAAGCCAGCCTCTAAGTCGATTTTGGTTTTAGGTCTAGCCGCTGGTTTCCATGCATGGCCGTAAACCACTTCAAAGGTGGCAGGCAATTTTCCATCTTTTCTAAAGCACTCGTAGTGTTCAGTAATTTGCTTCAAAAAGCCCCTGCCTTGCAAACTACGATTACGGCCATCAGCTGCATTATGAGCGCCGATAGACTTCAAATCACGCATGACTGCTATTACATCATCGTAGTTAAGCGTAATACGTTCCACATCTAAAACTGGCGCTGCAAAGCCTGCTCGCACCAAAGCATCACCAATATCGTGCATATCAATAAAACGACTGACGTGTACATGCTCGCCATCCACACTGGAAGCCGCACGCAACTCTTTAAGCGTGTCGGGGCCAAGCGTACTAAACGTCAGCAGACCATCATTACGAAGCACGCGATGCATGTCGGTAAAAGCAGCATCTAAATCGTTGCACCATTGAATCGCAAGATTTGACCACACCATATCTAAGCTTGCATCTGCCAACGGTAGCTGTTCGATATCCGCACACAGCAAATGCCGCTTATTAAAACCTAAAGCTTGCTTGAAGCGATGTATGACAGAAGTGTCCATGGCCTGCGTTTTATGCAACATACCCATCGCAAAATCTAGCGAAAAAATCTGTGCTTTTGGATACTTTTGCATCAAAGCTTGGCTGGCGTAGCCTGTACCGCAACCCGCGTCTAATACACGTGCTGGCTGCATGCTCACTAACTCTAAACGACTAAGCATTTCTTCACGCACCAACTTTTGCATCACAGCTGCAGCATCATAAGTATTGGCGGCACGGTCAAAAGACGCACGAACGCGTGCTTTATCTAAGTGGTAAATATCGTGTTCAGAAAAGGGTTGGCTCATGCTTGTAAAAACTCAGTCACTTTTTGAGTGAAAAATTTAGGGTGTGAAATAAATGGCTCATGCGCCGCATTTGCTAGCGTGATTAATTCTGCATTCGGTAGCGCATTTACGGTCCACTCGGCTGCACTTAATGAGGCCAATTTGTCGTGTGTGCCGTGAATCAACAAAGTGGATGTTTTCAAATTAGGCAAGTCAGCACGCAAATCACCTCTGCGCAAAATATCTAAGGCACCAAGCAAGCCATACCGATTAGGGGCAGGCCTAAGGCTAATTGCCTCACGCAATATTTTGGATGTCGCGCGGGCGTCGCCGCTTCCCATAGCAATTAACGCTAATAGCTTATTCATCGTGCCTTGATAATCTTGCATCGCACCCGCGAAAAAACTTTCAAACACCTCAGAGGCCATGCCTTGTTGCCAATCATTGCGTGCTACAAAACATGGCGTACTTCCTACCAAAACAAGCTTTTTAATGGGGGTCATTAAAGCGATTTTAGTCGCAATTAAGCCACCTAAAGACCAGCCTAAAACACAGGCATTGCTTGGCATCTCCTGAGCGATTTTTTCCGAAACGGTATCTAAATTATAAACATCCAAATTCTCACTGTGACCCATGCCTGGTAAATCAACCATGTGTAATTCAAAATACTGGCTAAGTAAATCACGGGCTTGCATCCACATCCCGCTGTGCATGCCCCAGCCATGTATCATAACTAATGGTTCGCCCTGCCCTAGCTTTTCAATATGCAAACTCATTCGAGTAAGGCCTGTTCTGCTTCATGCAAATGCTGAATTATCACCTTTACATCATCCAAGCTGTGTGCAGTAGATAGTGAAATACGCAGACGTGCAGTATTTTTTGGTACAGTTGGCGGACGAATAGCTGGCACCAATATACCTCGCGCTAAAAGGAAATCACTTAGTCCGAGCGCCGCTTCATTACTGCCTACCACGATAGGTTGTATAGCAGTATCTGATGGCATTAAATGCCATTTTTTTAAACTTAAATTTTCTTTAAAAAAAGCAATTAAATCTCGTAAATGCCGATGACGCGCCTCATCTTTTTGCATCACATTAACTGCCGCAACCAAAGCCGCTGCCAATGCAGGAGGACTAGCCGTCGTGTAAATATACGTTTTCGCTGACTGAATTAAATACTCAATCATCGTTGCATCACCAGCCACAAAAGCACCAGCGACGCCTGCGGCTTTACCCAAGGTTGCCATGTAGATAATACGTGGTGAAGCTACATTAAAATGGCTCAATATGCCGCGACCTTGGTCACCCAACACACCAAAACCATGTGCATCATCTAGTAACAAATAGGCATCGTATTTTTCGCAAAGCGCAAGCAGTTCAGGCACTGGGGCAACATCGCCATCCATACTAAATACCGCATCGACTATTATCAGCTTTCTATGTGCTTTACTGGCTGCTAACATTTTTTCTAATTGCGCTAAATCTTGATGTGCATAGCGATTTAACTCTGTACGCGCCAAAACAGCCGCATCATTCAAAGAAGCATGATTAAGCTTATCTGCAAAAATTGCATCATTGCGACCAAGCAAAGCGGCGACCACCCCCATATTAGCCATATAGCCTGTGCTAAAAAGCAATCCTGCTGGCAATCCGACAAAGCTTGCCAATGCTTGTTCTGCATCATGATGAAATTGGTGATGCCCTGTAATAAGGTGCGAAGCACCCCCTCCAACGCCAGCCTCTTTAGCGGCAATCTGTAGGGCTGAAATTAACTCAGGGTGATTCGCCAAGCCAAGATAATCATTACTTGCGAATGAGAGTAGGCGCTGACCATCTGCCACCAAATAGGCCGACTGAGGACTTTGCAACAAGCGGCGCTTACGCTTTAAACCTGCTTGCGCACGCTCCGCGAGTTCTACTTTGAGTTGTTCTATCATTCTTTAAAGTCCCATGGCACTTAAACGCCAGGCCGAATGATTAAATTGGATGCAGACCCAATTTGGCAAACAGTTTTTTATCTGTTTCCGCTTCAGGGTTTCCAGTGGTGAGCAATTTTTCACCGTAAAAAATTGAATTAGCGCCAGCAATAAAACACAACGCTTGAATACCTTCGTGCATGCTTTGACGGCCTGCCGATAGTCGAACGAAGCTCTTAGGCATGGTGATACGCGCCGCAGCAATGGTACGGATAAATTCAAATTGATCTAAGTCCTCAATGCCATGTAACGGGGTACCCTCTACTTGCGTGAGCAAGTTAATCGGCACGCTCTCTGGGGGCCGTTCCATATTAGCAAGCTGAGCGATCAAGCCTGCACGCTGATTGCGGCTCTCACCCATGCCAATAATGCCTCCACAACATACGTTAATATCTGCTTCACGCACCCTATCGAGGGTATCTAAACGGTCTTGATAAGTACGCGTTGTAATTACGTCACCGTAGAATTCTGGCGCAGTATCTAAGTTGTGGTTGTAGTAGTCAAGGCCAGCATCTTTAAGTTGCTCAGCTTGTCCTTCTTTTAACATGCCCAAAGTGGCACAGGTTTGTAAGCCCATCGCTTTCACTTCTGAAATCATTTTAAGCACAGGCTCTAAGTCTTTTTGCTTAGGGCTGCGCCATGCGGCCCCCATACAGAAACGGCTAGCGCCACTTTCTTTGGCTGCGCGCGCTGCCGCTAACACTTCATCGATCGGCATGAGCGGCTCATTTTCAACATCAGTGTGATAGCGCGCGGCTTGCGGGCAATAACCGCAATCCTCTGAACAGCCGCCTGTTTTAATTGAAAGTAAAGTGCTTACTTGCACAGCATTAGGATCAAAGTTTTCACGGTGAACAATTTGCGCGTGATGGACTAAGTCGCTAAATGGCATTTCAAATAACTCGACAATTTGCGCTACGCTCCAGCGCTTTTCTGTTTCAACAAGCGCCACATTCCGCTTGATAGAAGCTGCATCTACTATGCTTACATTCAAATACATATTTAACTCACTCATGCTTCAATCTCCATCTTCATGTCTTGCCAATCTTCTTTTGAAGCGCGCAACATATCGCGAACACCCAAAGGCACCACCAATAAAATACTGATGCCCCACACCAAAAACAAGACGTTTAATACGCCGATTTTTTCACCTAACATAAAACCAAAGAATGCCATGACCACTAGTAAAGCAAAAGTGGAATAAAATCGATACGCTGATTTTGTAATATATACACAGATCTTGTGATTAGGATGATTGGCAGCTGCCGCATACATAAATATAGAGGCAGCCACCCAAATAAACAAAGGGATCACTAAAGGAAGAAGCAATACAGCCAAACAAGAAAAAAAGGTAAATCCTTGTGCAGATCGCATTTGTTGTCGTGCGGTAATAATATGATGTGTATTCGATTCAAATCCCATCATGGTGCGTCCTTACCTTCTTAGATTAACCCATATTATACATTGTTAAGCATAAAGCCATCAATTGAATAACATTTGTATAAAATTCATATAGCTGTTAAAAAAGGGTATTTCCGCGAACATATTTGCGCTGCTAAGCCATTAACATATACAGCTTTGGTATTTATAAAGACTGTCTCGATGATTGTCTGCATCAAACTTCATCTTGTCCGCAATCCGAACTATTGGATTGTGAAAACGAGCTTTGCTGAAGATTAAAGCGCGCGTTCAAAATAGCAAAGGCGCTTTTACCTGCGATAAGGATTAGAGCAGTTTACGTATTGCACTTACTGATGACCTAATGACCACGGCGCCGGCCTCAAATCACTTGCAAAAGCAGTGAAGGCAAAAGCTGCTGCTCATGTAGAATGATGGCTTATCGCATGCACGCTCGCAAAATTAATGTTTAATATTGTCTTATTTGAACCAGAAATTCCGCCCAATACTGGCAACATTATCCGCCTATGTGCAAATACTGGCGCACAATTACACCTGGTTAAGCCGCTTGGATTTTCACTGGAAGATAAGCAACTAAAGCGTGCTGGCTTGGATTATCACGAGTATGCTAATTTACAAATTCATGAGAGTTGGGATGCCTGCAAAATATCGTTAGCTGGTAAGCGCATATTTGCCATCACCACTAAAGGCAGCATCACACATGGCAATATCAAATTTCATAAAGATGATGTGTTTGTATTTGGCCCAGAAACACGTGGCCTACCAGAAGAAATACGCAATGAATTTAGTGAAGAACATCGCGTTAGATTACCGATGCTGCCACAAAGTCGGAGTTTAAATTTATCGAATTCAGCAGCAGTACTGCTTTACGAGGCCTGGAGGCAGATAGGCTTTGAGGGCGGCGTTTAGAAATGGAAGCTAACTGAACTTCTCTTCTTTTTGTTCACGTCCAAGCAAATCCATCACTGCATCACGCGGTGATTTTCCGTGAGAAAGCACTTGGTCTACCTCACAGGTTATCGGCATATCCACACCTAATTCTTGCGCACGCTTGACTACTTCTCGCGCGGTATAAACACCCTCAGCCACATGACCTAAAGTTGCTAAAATTTCAGCCAAAGGCTTGCCGCTTGCTAATTGCAAGCCCACCTCTCGGTTACGTGAGTATTGACCAGTACAAGTCAAAATCAAATCCCCCGCTCCAGCCAAGCCCATAAAAGTATCTTTTTGGGCACCCATCGCCATACCAAAACGCGTCATTTCAGCCAAACCACGCGTAATCATCGCAGCGCGGGCATTATTACCAAACTGCATGCCATCAGAAATACCAGCAGCAATGGCCATCACGTTTTTAAGTGCGCCGCCAACAGCAACACCAACAACATCCGTGCTGGTATAAACACGTAACGAACCCCCATGAAGAGTTGCACCTGCTTGTTTTGCAAAGTCTGGATCATTAACGGCTAAAGAAACAGCCGTTGGCAAACCGCGAACTAACTCAGCCGCGAAGCTTGGGCCAGACAATGCTCCCCAAGCTTGATGTGGACCAAGCTCCTCAAGCGCAACTTCATGAGGTAATTTTGCAGTAACTGGCTCCAAACCTTTGTTCGCCCATATGACTGGTACCTTAACGCCAAGCGCTTTGATCGATTTCAGCGTGTCGCGGAAACCACAAGTAGGGACGACAGAAACGATGAAATCGACACTATTTAATGCCAAGCCTAAGTCGGACTCTACAATGAGGTTATCGTTAAATTTGAAATCGCCAAGATACATAGGATTGGCGCGAACTTTACGCATGCCATCGACGTGCGCTGCTTTGCGCGCCCACAAGCAAACTTGGTGTTGCTGACTAATGTGCATCGCCAACGCAGTTCCCCAAGCACCTGCTCCTAAAACGGCTATTTTCATTTCATACCCTTACAAACCCCAGACTGCTGAGCTTTGGACAAAACCTACAAATCCATCACGATGTTTCACTTTAACCCATCCATTTTTGGATGGCTCAAGAAAATCCATTACAACATCTTTTTCTACGCGCAAAACCAATGTGCTGCCAGCTTCGGGCGCTTGCTTAATATCAGCTGATATCAACATCAATAAAGTGCGCTTCGAACTGAGTTGTTTTGCATCAATCCAATTAAGAGCACCCTGCTGATCTCGCACCTTAACCCATTCAGCGAGATTCACAATGATTTCAACTGGATAACCCTGACTGAGAAGATAGACTTTTTTACCCTGCGCTGAAGGCGTGTCGTAAACGACCGCCTTGGGAACACTCACAGAACGAAACTCAGCTGCTGCCAAACTTGGCAACAGCATGAATAAAAGAAACGCTGTCAAAAGCCTAGTGAGTGGTTTTAGCTGCTTCATCTTGAGCTTGCTGTTGCTTTTGCTGCGCATATAAAGCTTCAAAATTAATCGGGCTAAGCACAACCGGTGGGAAGCCAGCACGAACAGAAGCGTCAGAAACCACTTCACGCGCATACGGGAACAAGATATTTGGGCACGTGATGCTGAAAATAATCTCTAGATTTTCTTCCGGCACATTCCGCACTTGGAAAATACCCGCCTGAGAAACTTCAATTAAGAATGCGGTTTTATCACCGATTTTTGAGGTCACAGTAATGGTTAATACCACTTCATAAATGCCATCCTCAAGCATGCTTGCGGTGTTACTAATTTCGATACCGATTTGAGGCGCATCACGTTCTGTAAAAATTTGAGGTGCATTAGGTAATTCTAATGACAAATCTTTTACGTACAATTTTTCAATACCAAAGCCTGGTGCTTGATTTTGTTCTTGCACTTGGTTTTCTGTTGTTTGCTTTGCAGCTGTGTCTTTAGTTGCCATGATATTCCCTAAATATTATCAAAAGATTACGTGAGTGATTGCTTAACGATAACTAACAAAGGCAGTATTTTAACCGATGCGGATACTAATTGCTCGTGTTGGTTGATTTCTCACTCTGCCAATAATGGATCTAACCCGCCAGCCAAATCGAGCGCGCGCAGGTCATCAAAGCCGCCAATATGATGCTCACCGATATAGATTTGAGGCACCGTGCGGCGCCCCGTTTTTTCCATCATGGCGGTTTTCAGCTCAGGTGCGGTATCAATTTGGACTTTTTCAATATCTGTCACGCCTTTACTATGAAGTAGGCGCTCTGCGTTTGTGCAATAAGGACAATACGCACCGGTGTACATCAAAACTTTAGCCATGAAATGCCTTTTAAAGGATTAAGCGCTATGCGCGATAATTTACTAATAGTTTGAATTGTACATAAAGACGGTCAAGAAAAAGAAATACACCTAGAGAATTTCGGCAAATAATGCAGATTTATTAAGCAAAAATCACTAAAATAGCGTCATTACATGAACATTCGTTGAGAAATCACCCCGCATGAAAATTACGCCCGTCGTATTATTGATTTTAGATGGCTTTGGATATCGCGAAGACATTACAGATAATGCCATTGCCCAAGCACATAAACCCAACTGGGACAAACTATGGCAACAATATCCGCACACACTGATTAATGCATCAGAAAACTTTGTCGGCTTGCCTTTCGGACAAATGGGCAACTCAGAAGTTGGTCATTTAAATATCGGTGCTGGTCGTATTGTTTTTCAAGAGTTCGAACGTATTAATAATGCAATCAAAACTGGCGAGTTCAATCAAAATTCAGTGTTATTAGAGGCTGTCAATAAGGCTAAAAATGCCGATAAAGCGCTTCATATTTTTGGCTTAATTTCTGACGGCGGCGTGCACAGCCACCAAGACCATATTTACGCCATGATTAAGATGGCTGCAAAACAAGGTTTGAGCAAAATCTACGTTCATGCGTTTTTAGATGGCCGCGATACCCCTCCAGTCAGCGCTAGGCCTTACCTGCAAGCATTAGAAGATCAAATCCAAAAAATAGGTGTAGGCAAAATTGCCTCTATTTGCGGCCGCTATTACGCGATGGATAGAGACAAACGCTGGGAGAGAGTAGAACAAGCTTACACCTTGCTCACCGAAGGCAAAGGTGAGTTCACAGCAAGCTCCGCACTAGAAGGCTTAGAAGCTGCCTATACTCGGGGCGAAAATGATGAGTTTGTAAAAGCAACTTCTATCATCAGCGAAGGTGAACCCCCTGTATTGGTTGATGACGGCGATGTAATTTTGTTTATGAATTTCCGTTCAGATCGTGCACGGCAAATGACGACATGCTTCTTGGACAAAAGCTTTGAAGGCTTTAAACGCAACAGATTGCCAAAACTAGGCGGGTATTACACGCTGACGATGTATGATAAAAATGAAGTGAATGCAAAGGCAGTATTTCCGCCTAAAGAGATTCACAATACCTTTGGCGAATATGTCGCTAACCAAGGCCTCAAACAACTGCGCATCGCGGAAACTGAGAAATATCCACATGTCACATTCTTCTTTAACGGTGGTGAAGAAAAAGTTTTCGCAGGTGAAAGTCGCATTCTTGTTCCTTCGCCTAAAGTTGCCACTTATGATTTACAGCCTGAAATGAGCGCGTTTGAACTCACAGATAAATTAGAAGCCGCGATTTTAAGTCAAGAATACGCAGCCATTGTTTGCAACTATGCAAACTGCGATATGGTTGGTCATACAGGCATTCTGTCAGCTGCGATAAAAGCCGTTGAAACATTAGATGCATGCATTGGCCGCTTAGTCACTGCCGCACAACGTGTAGGTGCAGAAATTATCATAACAGCAGATCATGGCAACGTGGAAATGATGCAAGACATCCATAACAATCAGCCACACACGCAGCACACGACCAATCTTGTGCCATTACTCTATATTGGCCGTGATGCTGAAATGGCTAAAACTGGCGCGCTTTCAGACATTGCTCCTAGCTTGCTACAAATAATGGGCTTGCCACAACCTGCTGAGATGACTGGTCATTCATTAGTGAGCATAAAATAAACATGTTAAAGCTTGCTGGCCGTCGAACACTTACTGTTTTTTTGATTGGCCTTATACTGAGTTCGCCCATTACTTTAGCCGCCAATAAAAGTGAAAAGCCGAAAGAAAAGCTCAACAACATTCACGAGCGTATTGAGTCTTTGACTAAAGAGTTAGGCAAAACTAAAGAGGCTCATGCTGATGCTGCTGACGCCCTAAAAGATAGCGAAAAAGCTATCAGTGAAACCAATCGAAAGTTATTTGAGCTGAAGCAAGCAGAAAAAAAACATAGTGAATCCTTGCAAGAATTACAGTCTCAAAAATCCGGTATTGAAAACACGATAGAAGGTCAAAAAAATCAGCTAAGCAAACAAATTTATCAGCAATATTTAGATGGCCAACAAAACTATTTACAAGTGCTTTTGCAACAGCAAGACCCGAGTACGATTTCACGTCAACTTCAATATTTTTCGTATATTTCACGAGCTCGTCAGTTCCTCATTAGCGATATGCAGTCTAATTTGGGTCGCGTCACAAAGCTTAACGAAGAAACTGCTAATTCACTTAAAGAAGTGGTAACCCTAAAAACCAAACAAGATTCAGAACGGAAAAACCTTGAATCACAGAAGCAAGCACATAGCAAAGTAGTAGAAAAACTTTCGTCGCAAATTAGCGTGCAACGTCATGAGATTGAAAAGCTCAAACGTGATGAAAAAAGCTTGTCTCAATTGGTAGAGCGTCTAGCAAGATCTCCACAGCCTAAGCCAAAAAAGCCTTCATCACCCAACCAGTCCGTATCTAGAGAACCAGGCAATGAGGTCGAAACCGAATCGGCTCCAAAACGCCCATTAGCAACCAACGAATCACTCCCTAGCAACGCTTTTGATGGCAGCAACTTCGAATCACTAAGAGGAAAACTAAACCTTCCTGTTAAAGGTGAAGTGACCAATAAATTTGGTAACAGCCGACAAGATACAGGGCTGACTTGGAAAGGTTTATTTATTAAATCTAATGAAGGCAACGAAGTGAAATCGGTTGCAAGTGGACGTGTGGTATTTGCAGATTGGATGCGTGGGTTCGGCAATCTAATTATCGTTGACCATGGCGGCGGATACATGAGCCTGTATGGCAACAATCAAGCATTGCTTCGTAAAATGGGGGATACGTTAAAAGGTGGAGATACCATTGCTAGCGTTGGGAATAGTGGGGGAAATGATACAGCCGGCCTTTACTATGAACTACGCAGTCGAAGCAAACCATTTGATCCGATGAGCTGGAGCGTCTTGCGATAAAATTTTGTTAAGCGATTAAGCTTAAATATCTAAGCTAAGGTATTACAAATATCGCGCACCAAACTTGGTCCACGATAAATTAAGCCGCTATAAACTTGAACCAAGCTTGCACCAGCAGAGATTTTCTCAGCCGCGTCAGCGCCACTCAAAATACCACCAACCCCAATAACTGGTAATTCACCAGCGAGTTTTTTTGAAAGTTGTGCAATCACGATTGTCGACTTTTCTCTTACTGGTGCACCAGATAATCCACCCGCCTCAGTTGCATTAGGCAAACCTTCAACGGCATCTCTCGCCAAAGTAGTGTTAGTCGCAATCACCCCATCAAACTGATGCGCTTTAAGTAAATTCGCAATTTCTATGATTTGGGGTTCATCTAAATCGGGCGCAATTTTTAAAGCAATAGGCACGTATTTTCCATGCTTATCAGTCAACAACTTTTGCTCCGCCTTTAAAGTTGCAAGCAAGGCATCCAAAGCGTCTTTTTCTTGTAATTGGCGTAAATTTTTAGTGTTCGGTGATGAAATATTCACGGCAATGTAGCTGGCATGCGCATAAACTTTGCGCATACAAATGAGGTAATCATCTACGGCACGCTCGTTAGGCGTATCAAAGTTTTTTCCGATATTGATGCCCAAAATACCGCTATATTTAGAGGCTTGAACGTTTTGAATTAAATTGTCGACCCCTAAGTTATTAAAGCCAAAGCGGTTAATAATGCCTTCCGCTTCATTCACTCTAAACAACCTTGGTTTAGAATTGCCGGGCTGCGCACGCGGGGTAGTGGTGCCAACCTCAAGAAAGCCAAAACCCAACGCTGACATGCCATCAATTACTGCACCGTTTTTATCTAGACCAGCAGCGAGACCAACAGGATTGGGAAAGTTTAGCCCCATCACCTTTTTAGTTTGGCATTGTGCAGGCTTGGACAGCAAAGTTAGCAAGCCAGACTTTTCGGCAAACTTGATGCTTTTGAGGGTGAGGTCATGGACACTTTCAGCATCAAGCTGAAATAAAAACGGCTTTGCGAGTGCGTATAAATTCATACGTTTATTTTACTCGAAAAGCCGTTGTTTTCTAAAACTCTAAAAAATAAGTCGCTAGCAATCAAACACCACAATCTGATCAGAAAGCCTAATCATACGCTCAACAGGGGTGACCCAAACGATACCATCACCCACCCGACCCATTTGACCAACCTCCACCAATATTTGCAAGATCTCCTCCACTATGTCATCGGGGGCCACAATATCGATTCTTACCTTAGGCGTATATTCATTTAGATCATCTTTAAGACCCTTACCTGGCTTGGCTAAGTAGTGCCCACAACCCTCAACTTTAGTGATTGTCATTCCCGGAAACTCTTTAATATTTCGAAGCGCCGATCGGATTTTGGCTAATCTTTGTGGCGGGATAATCGCCTTAATTTCTTTTTTCATTCTAACTCCCTCTACAAATAGGAATAGTTACGATTCCTTATGATTCAATTCTTTTCTCTTCAAACGTTCTATAGAGCGCCGGCAATACAACAAGAGTGAGTAAGGTAGAGGTGATTAACCCGCCAATCACTACAATTGCTAATGGCCGCTGAATTTCTGAACCTGGCCCGGTCGCAAACAAGAAAGGCACTAAGCCTAACATCGCCACTGTCGCCGTCATCATCACAGGCCTAAAACGTTGCTGACAACCCTGAGTAATCGCCTCAAACTGGCTCTTACCTTCATAACGTAAGTGTCGTATGTAAGAAACCAACACAACACCATTGAGCACCGCAATCCCCCACAAGGCAATAAATCCAACCGATGCCGGTACCGACAGATACTCTCCCGTTACAAACAACGCAACAATACCGCCGATCGAGGCGAATGGAAGCACCAAGATAATTAATGCTGCATATCGCACAGAGTTAAATAGTAAAAATAGTAGGAAGAAAATTGCGCCAATCGTTACCGGTACAATTAAAGCCAAATGACTCAGGGCACGCTGCATATTCTGGAACTGACCACCAAACTCTAAATAATACCCATCTGGCAGTTTTAACTCTTTGTCCAAATTCTTTTGAAGCTCAGCAACAAAGCCACCCAAATCTCTAACCTTTACATTGACACCCACAACGATCCTTCGTTTCGCTAACTCACGACTAATTTGTACTGGTCCGTCTTTCACTTCAATTCTAGCCAGGTCGCGTAATTTAACTCGGCTACCATTTGGAGAGGTCAGCAAAATATCACCAATCTGCTCGGCACTGCTTCTGAAGTTTTCAGGGTAACGAACTGCCGCGCTAAAACGGCGCTGCCCTTCAAACACTTCCGTCGCCACTTTTCCGCCGATGGCAGTTTCAATCACGTCATGCACATCCGCTGCATTAATGCCGTGTCTTGAAATTTCATGACGATCAATGGTGATGTTCAAATATTGCTGACCAGAGACTTTTTCCACGCGCATATCAACAGCACCAGGAACGCCCCCCGCAATTTTTGCGATCTCGTCAGCTTTGGCTTTCAACACCAACATATCGTCACCGAACAATTTTACCGCCACATCTGAACGAACACCACTTAGCAGCTCAGCTACCCGAGCCGCAATCGGCTGAGCCATTACCACCTGAACACCAGGCAAGATTTTGAGACTTTTTTGAATAGAAGCAGCAATGTCATCTTGTGACCAACCATCAGGCCACTGATCTCTTGGCAATAAACTCACGATAGGTTGAGATTCATTCTGACTTTGTGGATCTGCGGGACTTTCTCCACGCCCCACACCTGAAACCACCGACTTCACGCCAGGAAGCTTAGCGATAACCTGTAAAGCTTCTTTATCCATCAAAATAGATTCATCAAGTGAAATATTAGGCGCACGAATAATGTTAGGCACAATCGATCCCTCGCGCATTTCAGGAATGAATGAAGTACCTAATAAAGGAATAATAAGCAGCGCAACAATAAATGATGCGACGGCAACACCAATTGTTTTCTTCTCATTAGAAATGGCCAAATTAAGCAATCGAAGGTAGGGCCTTTTGATGGCTTGAATAAAGCGTGTATCTTCGCCGCTGCCACCTTTTAAAATGTAAGAGCACATAACAGGCGAAAGCGTAAGAGAAAGTACCAATGACACAAACAAAGCAATTGCAATGGTCATGGCTAATGGGCCGAACATTTTGCCCTCCATTCCCTCCAAAGTCATTAATGGTAGGAATACCAAAATAATAATACCCACCCCAAATAGAACTGGGGTTCCCACTTCGGTTGCCGCCTCTAACACGACACGAATTTTGCTTTCACCCTCACGATGTCCTAATTGATGAAATGCATTTTCAACGACAACCACCGAGCCGTCCACCATTAAGCCAATGGCAATGGCCAATCCTCCTAGCGACATGAGATTGGCTGAAATGCCCAAATAGTTCATGGCCATAAACGTCATCAATGGCGTTAGAATTAAGGTTGCAACCACAATCAAGCTAGAACGGACATCGCCTAAAAAGAGAAATAGAATAATGACAACCAAGATTACGCCCTCAATCAACACCTTTACAACGGTGCTCAAGGCAGCATCCACAAGCTCGCTTCTGTCATAAAAAGGCGTGATTTGTAAACTACCAGGCAGAATCCCTTTTTCATTCACTTCTTTCACTTTGGTTTTAATACGACCAACAACCTCTTTAGCGTTACCCCCTTTAATCATCATCACGATGCCACCTACAGATTCGGTTTCACCATTTTTGAGTAAGGCACCAACGCGCACTTCGTTGCCAAGTTTGACCTCGGCAACGTCACGCATGTATACCGGGACGCCACCCTGTTCTTTTAATACAATATTGCCAATATCATTCAGGTTTTGAATAAGGCCAACACCACGAATCAAATATTGCTCAGAATAATGAGGCAAAATCCCCCCACCACTATTTGCATTGTTTCTTGCAAGTGCCGTATAGATGTCATTAAGCTTTAAGCCGTAATAATTCATCCGATCTGGATTTACTAGGGCTTGATACTGCTTAACATAACCGCCCATTGAGTTAATTTCTGCAACACCTGGGATACTTCTTAACAACGGGCGAACCACCCAATCTTGAATCGCGCGTCGCTCGGTCAAGTCGTCTTTGGTTAAGTTTTTGTGACCATCAGTTTTTTTGTCTAGCGTATATTGATAGACCTCTCCCAAGCCCGTAGAAACAGGGCCTAAAATTGGGATAACTCCCTCCGGCATTTTCTGACTCGCTTCCATGAGTCTTTCCATCACCAATTGGCGGGCAAAGTAAACGTCTGTGCGCTCAGTAAAGACTAAGGTAATTAGTGATAAGCCATTTTTATTGAGCGATCGCATTTCGACAAGACCAGGCAAACCGGTCATCGAAATTTCTAGAGGGACAGTGATAAATCGCTCTACTTCTTCAGGCGACTTACCCATCGCTTGTGTGGCAATTAATACTTGTATATTGGTGACATCAGGGAAAGCATCGACAGATAGTTTTTTGACGGCAAAACCACCCGCCACCATCAATGCCAAAGCCAGTACGACAACAACTAGACGCTGCTTAAGAGCGCCTTGAATGATGGATTCAATCATGGCTTACTCCAATTCTTTACGTTTACGTTCGTTATTTAAATGGAAAGCGCCTTCAGTGACGATAGTTTCACCCTCTTCAACACCACTGATAATCTCCAGCATGCCATTAAAGTCATCCCCAACATAAACCTCTCTCAAACGATATTTATTCGCTGAGATTTGAACGAAAACATAGTTTTTATCGTTCTGACGAACAATGGACTTAATAGGGACTGAAAGTTTAGCAATTGGCTTTGATTGCACCAACATAGACACCAACATATCAGGTTTGATCTCAAGATTTAAATTGCTTAATTCACTCCGGACCATGACCGTTCGAGTCTCTGGATTTACGATATCCGAAACATAAACCAATTTACCTTTGATCGGTTTTTCGTTGATCGAAGGAATTAAAATATCAACCTCTTGGCCTTTTTCAATCAAGTCAATCTGACGCTCTGGCACTTCAGCCACGGCATATACTTTTGATAAGTCGGCGACTATAAATAGTTCGTCTGCAGGCTGAACAACTTGGCCCAAGTTGATCTTTCTAGAGATCACAGTACCTGAGATTCTCGCAGTGACTGTACTAAAGGAATGCATTTGTGAGGTTTTTGATAGTTTAGCAACCCCTTGGGTTGTCATTCCTAGTACTTGTAACTGGTCACCAGCAGCATTTAAATCAGCCTTTGCCGCACTCAATTCTGACTCTCGGCGTTGCACTTCAGCTTTGCTAATCACATCCGCTTCAAGTAAAACTCTTGCACGCTCTACTGCTTTACTTTGCAGATCAATTTGTTGCAACGCCTTAATATAAACTAATTGGTTTTGAGCTAACTCAGTACTATTAAGCGTCGCTAAAGCTTGTCCTTGTTTGACATATTGTCCAAGCACTGCATCAATATCGGTGATACGACCAGTGACTGGAGCCCCTATTTTAGCCATGCGTTGCTCATCCACTTGAATACTGCCAGGAATTTGCAATACTTCGCGGATTTCTGCCTGACCCACCTTCATTAAAGTTACTTTATTATGCAAGTCAGCACTTAATTCAACCAAATATGGATCAACCTCTGGTTTTTTGACTGGTTGTGAATCATCACCTCCTTTACAAGCAGCCAATGCAAGCATCAAGCTCAACACACACAAATCTCTCATTCTTGACGTACGTGTTTTGTTGCCTTTAAAAATTGTTGTCATCTCGAATATTCCTAATTTTTATTTGTTAATTTGTTTGAAGTAATTCAAAGCCCAACAAGCGCTCGATCTCTAGCATTGCGCTAACGTAGTCAAACTTTGCTGCCAAATAATCCTTCTTCACGATGCGATAGACTCGCTGAGCATCTAAGTACTCCAGAATTCCGCGTTCACCATAACGATAAGCTGCCTCTGCCACCTTAAGTACAGACTCTGACTGGGCTAGTAAGCCACTTTCAAAAGACGTGACTTGGTTTTGTGCAATAATGTAGCGCTGATAAGATGAATCCAAATCACGCGTTAATGCAAGCTCGCGGTCACTGAGGACAGCTTGGACTTGATTCACATTAGCAGCGGCCTCAGCGATCTGACCTTGACGCTGATTCCACAGTGGCAACGGAAGTGCCAAGCCCAAACGATAACTTGTTAGATCTGGGTCTTGCTCAATACCGGCCTTAAGCATTAGCCCTGGGTTGCGTAAATTTTGCTCTAGCCTTAACTTAGCATCAGCCGTCTGAGAAGCCGCTCGCACCTGCTTGAGTTGTGGGCTTTGTGAAATCTGATCCTTTAAAGCACTAATGCCGGGCAAAGATTGGCGCATCGGCAGCTCTCCTGTGACCTCATAGTTGACTGGCATAGAAGGCCCTACCAAGCCCTGCAAAAAGGCTTTTGATTCTACAATACGTACAATAGCCGCTTGAAAATCTCGCTCTGCAGCTAGCGCTTCGGTATCCGCCTTAATTAATTCATAGCGTGGCGATTCTCCAACATCTACCCTTAACTTCACACGCTCACGTATTTGTTGCAATAAATTACGATCATCTTCAACTAAACGCAATGCGGCCTGCCTTTGCAAAACATCATAAAAGGCTTTTTTGACACGGGCACGCAATTCAATCTGATTGATTTCAACGCTAACGCCGTAAAATGCCACATTCGACTCAGCAATTTCTCTTCTTGCTGTTCTAACATCAGAGAACTCTAGAGGCTGAGACAAGCCAACAATCCAATTGCTTTTTGTGTCACCAGGTCCCGTTCTATATCTGCTAGGGCCTGTTGTCATTTCAACTTCAGGATTTGCGAAGGACTTTGCAGTTGTGACAGTGGCTACTGCGGCATCTTGTTGCGCTTTTACAACTCGAACGCTTGGGTTTTCAACCAAAGCAATGTCGATGACTTTCTGAAGTGAGTATGATGGATCAGCAGAGACTAGTAGGGGCTGCGATAGTAGTGCTGAAAAGCAAAGAAAGATTGCCCACTGCGTAAAATTTAATGGATTAATACTTTTTTCTACATTCATTTGATTTTTTAATTCCGTAAACAAAAAACATGCTTAGAGATTTTGCCAATCACTCTGCATTGGCAAATATATAAAAGCGCACCAGCATGTCCTGTGCATCCTCAAACGTATTTAATTGCTTAAATGTATAGGAGTGCGCAGCGCTTGTGCACTAGATCAATGAGAACGGGGAGGCCGCTTAGGCGCAAAGAGTAAGGGCTGAGAATAGAGTCGAACAATAGTAATTAGCAATAAAGCCAGAACTAAAGAAAAAAGCGGAACAAGCAATGTCAAAATAACATCATCATGGGTATCTAAAGTATTGTCATGGCTAAAGGACTCAGGCACGACTTCTTGAATAGAAGATCCCTCAATAAATTCAGCCGAAAATTGATTCACATGTTTGCCGAGCAAACAGAAGCAAAAAAATAATCCGATAATGAGCGTAGTGAAATGCTTAAGTGTCATGGTTCTATTGTAATCAATTGCTTAAATTTAGGGGCAAATATTAACTGTTGCGCCAAATGGTGCCATGCGTAATATCTTCCAATACAATGCCTGCCGCCAATAGTTCTTGACGAATACGGTCTGCCTCAGCAAAGTTTTTGGCTTTTTTTGCTTCAGTACGCGCTGTAATTTGCGCTTCAATCGCTGATGCATCAAAGCCCTCTTCTAAGCCGCCTTGCATAAAGTCTTCGGGACTTCGCGCAAGCAAACCAAGAATATTTGCCAAACCTTTGAGCTGAGCACCAACAGCAAGGTCAGCTGACTTATTAAAAGCATTCACTAAATCAAAAAGCACGGCAACGGCTTCTGGGGTATTGAAATCGTCATCCATTGCTAATTTAAAAGCATGATAAGAGGCCATACTTTCGTCCACTTTAGCCAGCACATCAACACCACGTAATGCGGTATAAAGTCTTGTCAAAGCTTGTTTTGCATCATCTAAATGTTTATCTGAATAATTGAGTGGACTACGGTAATGTGCACGTAAAATAAAGAATCGCACTACTTCAGCATCGTATTTCTTAAGCACATCACGAATGGTGAAAAAATTGCCCAAAGATTTTGACATTTTTTCATCATCTACACGCACAAACCCGTTATGCATCCAGTAATTGACAAAGGTGCAATCATTCGCGCCTTCGGATTGTGCGATTTCATTTTCATGATGCGGAAATTGCAAGTCTTGTCCGCCGCCGTGTATGTCAAAATGTTTACCTAAATAGCAAGCGCCCATTACTGAACACTCAATGTGCCAGCCTGGACGGCCCTTTCCCCAAGGGGAGTCCCATCTTGGTTCGCTTGGTTTAGCAGACTTCCAAAGCACAAAATCCATGGGATCACGTTTAAATGTATCTACTTCAACACGCTCGCCTGCGCGCAAATCTTCAACAGACTTACCTGATAACTTGCCATAAGCAGCAAAACTATTGATTGAATAAAACACATCGCCATTATCCGCATGATAAGCGTGACCTTTAGCAATTAAAGCAGAAATCATTGCGATCATGCCAGCAACATGGGCGGTGGCTCTTGGTTCAATATCAGGACGCAACACGCCTAGCGAGGCAGAGTCTTCGTCCATCGCATCAATAAAACGCTGTGTAAGTACATTTATATCTTCGCCGTTTTCATTAGCGCGCCTGATAATTTTATCGTCAATATCGGTAATATTGCGGACATAAGTCACATTCAGGCCTGAGGCTCTTAACCATCTACTTACCATATCAAACACTACCATCACACGAGCATGCCCAAGATGACAATAGTCGTAAACGGTCATCCCGCAAACGTACATATTTGCTTTCCCTGCTTCTATTGGGACAAAAGTTTGTTTTTCGCGTGCAAGCGTATTGTAGATTTTGAGCATGTGATTTTGACTAAAACTGAATACTTTTTTGAGACCTGAATAAATTACATTGTGACGTAATCAATTAAATGACTAAATAAATATGGTTTATTGTGATGCGTTAGTGGAGCGATGACGGGGTTTTTGATAGAATCAACACCTCATCAAACTGCCAAGAGTATATCACAATGGTTATGTCGCGCACTTTATCTGTTTTTTTACTGATTTCTTTTATGCTCAGCATCTCAAACTTAGCCAAAGCTGATGATTTAAAAGATATTGCACAACAAGCAAGCCAAGGCCAACAGTCCGCGGCAATGGACCGTGTCAACAACCATATCAATGCCAATCCAAATGATGTTCAAGCACTTTTCATGCGTGGGGTGATGCTGGCAGAGCAGGGTAAAAAAGATGAGGCAATTAATGCGTTTAGTGAAATTACTCAACGATTCCCAGCTTTACCTGAGCCATACAATAATTTAGCTGTACTTTATGCGGATCAAGGACAGTTTGATAAAGCAAAACAAGCACTAGAAAGTGCAATAAAAACGCATCCTAGTTATGCAACGGCCCATGAAAACCTTGGGGATATTTATTCAAAAATGGCTTCTGAATCTTATGGAAAAGCACTCCAGCTTGACAATGCCAACGCGCGTGCTCAAAACAAATTACTGTTGATTAAAGATTTACTAAGCGCAAGCGGCAAAACAGCTTCAGCAATTAGTGCAAAGCCTGCGCACATCAACACAATGACACTTCCATCCACCCCAGACTCAGCCTATGCCAACAAAGTGGCTGACTCTATTAAAGGCACTGATTCAGTCAAAACAAATACAAAATCGGAGACTAGTAATGAGTTAGCAAATGCTGGTACACAGGGTGTTGTAACTGCTGTCAATAAATGGGCAAATGCTTGGTCAAACAAAAATATCGAAGCTTACTTAGATGCTTATTCAGATTCATTTAAAACACCAGATGGCCAGAGTCGCAAGACTTGGGAATCTATGCGTCGTGAGCGGATCAATAAGCCAGGCAAAATTGAAGTCACCGTTTCTACTGTTAGCGTTCATTTAGACGATAGTACGCATGCCAAAGCAAGTTTCAAACAAAGCTATCACTCTGGCAGCCTTTCACAAAAGACATCTAAAGTACTCATGTTGGTGCTTACAAATGGCAAATGGCTAATCGAGCAAGAAAAAGCCAATCATTTTTACTAGGCTTATGACAACATGAACCTGTTTAGCATCTCCCCTAAATTAAAATTTAAGGTCTATAGCGCCATCATTTTAGTCATGGTTGCGATTTGCCCTTGGAGTGCGACCGCACTCAATCGTCCTGAAGTGAGCTTACTAACCAAAGACAGCATGACTGCGTCAATCAAGACGGAAGATTTGATTGTTAAAAGTCTGATGGAAATCTCATCTGGCGACACCGAATCAGCTTTAAAAACATTAGATCAAGTCATTGCAGCAACCCCAAATTTCAAACTAGCGCACTTAGTTAAAGGTGACTTGTTAATGGCACGCGCACAACAGTTTGAAGCATTCGGAAGCCCCAATCCAAGTTCAGACGATGTTTCCGGCTATCGCGATGAAGCACGCAAAAGAATTGAGCGCTACTTAGATAAAGATTCCGATAGACTGATTCCAGAATCTATTTGGCAGCTTGACCGCTCACAACCTTATATATTTGTGGTCGATGCAGACAAGTCTCGCTTATTTGTTTATCGCAATGAAAATGGTGTGCCGCAATACAATGCTGACTTCTACGTGACGATAGGCAAAAACGGTAGCGAAAAAAAATATGCAGGCGATAAAAGAACGCCCTTAGGCATCTATTTTACATCCCCTAAACTTACTCAAAAACTGGCAGACACTTATGGTGATGCTGCCTACCCATTAAGTTACCCCAATGAAATGGACAGGAGAGAAGGAAAAACTGGGAGTGGCATATGGCTTCATGGCACACCCCATGACACTTATAGTCGACCTCCTCTATCAAGCGATGGTTGCGTGGTGCTCTCTAATCAAGACTTGATTACACTTACGCCAATCCTACTGCAAGGCAATGTTCCGGTGATTGTGAGCAAAGGGCTAGCATGGGTCAAACCAAATCATGCACCAAAAGACAAGCAAGCTCTTTTAGATAGCATTGAAAGTTGGCGTAAAGATTGGGAGTCACAAGAAACTGAAAATTACTTGAGTCACTATGCCAGTGAATTTTCTAACGGGAGTCTTGATCTGAGTCGCTGGTCCGAGGAAAAACGTCGCATTCAAGCAAACAAACCAAATGTTGATATTAAAATATCAAATTTAAGCTTACTACGTTACCCAAATAGCGAGATGTCGATGGCTATTGTGACATTCGATCAAACTTTTCGCAGTAATTTGCTTGATAGCAAAATGCGAAAACGGCAGTATTGGATTCAAGATAATCAACAATGGAAAATTATTTATGAGGGCGCAGCATAAGTGCTCTTTTTTTACAAAATTCACGTACTTTTAAAAGGAAAATATCATGGTTAAATTACACACAAACTTCGGCGAAATGACGATTGAGCTAGATGCAGAAAAAGCGCCGATTACGGTCGCTAATTTTTTGGCTTACGTAGAAAGCGAGTTCTACAACGGCACAATTTTTCATCGTGTGATTGATAACTTTATGATTCAAGGCGGCGGCTTCAACCCTGACATGTCACAAAAAAATACCAATCCAACTATTAAAAATGAAGCAGATAATGGTTTGAAAAACAAAATATATACAATTGCCATGGCAAGAACACCTGCCCCAGATTCAGCAAGTAGCCAATTCTTTATCAATATTACAGATAATGATTTCTTAAACTTTACTTCACCAACATCTCAAGGCTGGGGCTATTGTGTATTTGGAAAAGTCATTGCGGGCACTGAAGTAATTGATAAAATAGCAAAAGTTAAAACGGGTAGCAAAAGCGGCCATCAAGATGTGCCCGCTGAAAGTGTAATTATCGAACGTGCTGAAGTTTGTTAATCAACCTCCACTTTTTTCTGAGCATATCAATATGACTATCATCGGAAATGTACTAAGCTATAGCTTATTCATTTCCGATTTGCATTTGTGTGCATCACGACCAGCCATTACAAAAGCATTTATTCGTTTCATTCAAACAGAGGCAAATAAAGCAAAGCAGCTGTTCATCCTAGGTGACTTGTTTGAGTATTGGGCAGGTGACGATGACTTAAACCATGCAGACCATGCGGAAATTATCCAAACTATAAAAAACCTTGCCAAAGCTGGCACCCAGGTATTTTTGATGCACGGGAATAGGGACTTCTTAATTGGTAAGCAGTTCTCAACAGCGGCCAATATCAAACTACTACCAGACCCAAGTGAAATTAATCTCTACGGCAATCGTATATTAATTAGCCATGGTGATGATCTCTGCACAGATGATACCGATTACCAAGCATTTAGAACTCAAGTCCGTTCAACAGCCTGGCAGGACGCATTTTTATCGCAGCCACTTATCGTTAGAAAAGCACAAATTGAAATATTACGTTTACAAAGCGAACAAGAGAAATCTCATAAAACGCAAGACATTATGGATGTGAATAACAAGGCGGTGAGAGACTTATTACGCCAACATCAATATCCAGAACTTTTCATCCATGGCCATACCCACAGACCGAATACTCACAATATTGAAATTGATGGTCATCAGTGTAAACGCATCGTGCTTGGCGATTGGTATGAGCAAGGCTCTTGTTTACGTTTAGATGAAAGCGGCTTTTATAGCCAAGAAGTGCAAAAATAATCAAAGGAATCGCTTAGATATCCTCGCTGCTATTTGGGCACATGTTGATGGTTAATCTAACAGCACATTCCCTTCGTCATGCTCAAGGCGCACGAATAAAAATTATGACTAAAAAGCCAAGCATTGCTTGGCTTTTATATTTTTATGACTCAGAACTTACCGACTAACTTCAGAAGGTCTAGCTTCTGCCGCCAACTTATCTAATACGCCATTCACATATTTATGGCCATCTGTTCCACCATATATCTTAGCAAGCTCCACTCCTTCGTTAATTGCCACGCGATATGGAATGCTGACATCAAAAATTAACTCGTAGGCTGAGATCAATAAAATTGCATGCTCTATTGGACTGAGTTCACCAATGGGTCTGTCAAGAAACTGCGCGATACGACGATCAAGTTCCGAGACTTGGTCGAAAACGCCTTCAAGAAGGCTTCTAAAGTATGTCTCATCGGCACGGGCAAAATCAGCTTCATCTGCCATCTCGCGGACAATGAGACGAAGTTCTTTAGGGCTCAACAACAACTGATATAAGCCCTTTAAAACAAGCTCACGAGATTTGCGGCGGTTACCAGTTGGCTTAGATGATTTAACAGCAGTTTGTTTTGGGTTGTCGCTCATATTGCCCTAATTATATTGCTCTTAGTAAATTAACCATTTCAATGGCAACTTCTGCAGCTTCAGCACCCTTAACATCAATGCGAGCAAGTGCTTGTTCGTCATTTTCTGTGGTTAAAATCGCATTGGCTACTGGTACACCATATTGCAATTGCACTTCTGAAACGCCTCGTGCTGATTCATTAGACACCACTTCAAAATGGTAAGTCTCACCTCGAATAATCGCACCCAAAGCAATTAAAGCATCAAACTTCTCGCTATTGGCCATTTCTTGCAACACTACTGGTGTTTCAAGCGCCCCGGACACAGTTGCTAGGGTGATATCATCAGCAGCAACCCCTAAATCCAACAATTTGGCTTCGCAGGCCTTTAACAAACCTTCGCCAACTTCGCGATTGAAACGAGAAAGTACAATGCCGACTTTAAGGCCTGTGCCATCTAAATTTTTTGCAATGTTAATCAAGAACCACTCCTTTAATGATAATGCTTTTAATAATACGTCATGATACCACTAAGCAACACGCTCGCTAAAAACGCGTCAGTTCGGCGAAGTAAAATAAGCGTGGTAATTGTCATTAAATTGTCACAATAAATTCATATAGTGTCTTTAGTTGTGATAAAACAACATATGAATGAGAGATCAGATTATGGCTGCGAATATTTTAATCGTTGAAGATGAACCCGCAATTCAAGAGCTGCTTGCGCTTAACCTAACGCAGGCAGGCCATAACCCAATTCGGGCGCTTTCAGTTGAGCAAGCTCAGCTACTTATGCGTGATGCCTTACCAGATCTGATTATTTTGGATTGGATGCTACCGGGTATGAGTGGCATTGAATTTGTACGCAAGCTGAAATCAGACGAGCTCTCTAAAACTATTCCTATCATTATGCTCACCGCTCGCGGTGAGGAAGTCGACAAAATCCGCGGCTTAGAAGTTGGTGCTGATGACTACGTCACCAAGCCTTTTAGCCCGCGTGAACTCAACGCTCGTATTAAAGCTGTGCTTCGTCGTCGTTCACCTCAGATGACTGACGACCCGATTGAGTCTAACGGTTTGCGTTTAGATCCAGTTACCCACCGCGTAACTGGCAATAAAAAAACAATTGAGCTAGGCCCAACAGAATTCAAGCTATTGCACTATTTAATGTCGAACCCTGAACGTGTTCATTCTCGAAGCCAAGTATTGGACCGCGTTTGGGGTGACCGCGTATTTGTCGAGGACCGCACCGTGGATGTGCATATCAGACGTTTAAGGCTTGCGCTTGAACAAACTGGCCATGAAGATTTAATTCAAACAGTACGTGGAGTTGGCTACCGTTTTTCAGCGCAATAGCTCATAATACAAGGGCCTTCTTTTTATGATTGAATAGCCTTGCAATATATCCGCTGGAGAGCATTTTGGCTGATTCTCAGCCTCAGTTTCATCTGCCTGGTTGTATGGGGAGTGAGCAAAGCTGAGTTCGCACTCATGACTTTTTCCCTCGGTATCGTGCTTTATCTTTTCCATCATTTATTCTGGCTAGACAAACTTTTCGCCTGGTATAAAAAACCTGACCTTAGCTCCATGCCTCTTGGCAGGGGCGCTTGGGAAGATGTTTTTACCAACATTTATCATGAGCAACGCCGCCATAATCGCAGTAAGATTCAGCTAAGCTCAGCGTTAGATCGTTTTAGGCATGCTGCCAGCGCCCTGCCTGATGGCGTTGTGATGTTAGATGAAGATAACAAAATTGAGTGGTGCAACAAGCCAGCTGAGCATCAATTGGGACTTTCGCTCAAGCAAGATATCAATCAGCCAATTGTCTATTTACTTCGCAATACAGACTTCATCCAATATCTCAAACATCATGTTGATATTGATCCAATTAAGCTTAAGTCTTGGATTAAACCTGACGTTACCTTAGAAATTCAACTCGTCGCCTTTGGAAGTAATCAAAAGCTTCTCGTGAGCAGAGACATTAGCCAAGTGGAAAAACTGGAGCATATGCGCCGAGACTTTATTGCTAACGTTTCGCACGAGCTCCGAACCCCACTCACTGTTGTAGGTGGTTTTTTAGAAACACTGAGTGATATGGAGGGCGCTGTGCCAGACAACCTTAAAAGTTACTTTGGCATGATGCAAGAACAAACCAGTCGTATGCGTTTACTGATTGAAGACTTGCTCGCACTTTCTCAACTGGAAAGTGGCGCTACTGCACCTGATGAAGCTGATCTTGATGTGCCAGCACTTCTTAACACCATCTTAAATGAGTCTAGAAGTCTGAGTAATGATCGTCATACCATCACGTTAGAGGCGGATCAAACCCTTGCATTAACAGGCTCCAATCAAGAGCTACACAGCGCGTTTGGTAACTTAGTGAGCAATGCCATTCGATATACACCAGACGGCGGAAGCATTACCATGCACTGGGGAAAAAGTAACCAACAAGCAATGTTTAGTGTCACCGATACTGGCCTAGGAATTGAACAACATCATATTGATAGACTGACCGAACGCTTCTACCGCGTTGATCGTAGTCGTAGCAGAGAAACTGGAGGCACGGGCTTGGGCCTTTCTATTGTTAAACATATCCTTAGCCGTCATCAAGGCCGCTTAGAAATCACCAGCGAATTTGGTAAAGGTAGCACGTTCAAAGCTGTGTTCCCTCAATCTAGAATCGTGAATAAGCAAACTGCACTACTTCAATAAGTGAGTTACTAGGCAATAAAAAAGCGCGAAATCTTTACAGGTCCGCGCTTTTTTTATTTGATGTTAAAACAACTTACAACAAGACTTTTTCAATCCCGCCGTTATTCGCTTTTTCTACATAGTCTTGCATCCAATTATCGCCAAGTATGTGCTTGGCCATTTCTACCACAATGTAATCAGACGTAATGCCTGTGTCTTCACCGTAGCGTGATAAGCCTTGCAAGCAGCTTGGGCAAGAGGTCAAAATCTTCACATCTTGCTCTGGCGCACCTGGTGTTAAACCAAGCTTAACCATACCTTTTTCCAGTTCTTCTTGCTTACGCATTTTTACTTGCGTTGCAATGTCTGGACGGCTTACCGCAAAAGAACCTGATTCACCGCAACAACGATCATTCAATGCCACTTCTTGGCCCATTAGCGCATTGGTCACTTTAAGTGGCGCATAAGTCTTCATTGGGCTATGACAAGGATCGTGGTACATATAACGTGTACCCGTGACGCCCTCAAGTTTCATGCCTTTTTCCATGAGGTATTCGTGAATATCCAACAAGCGGCATCCTGGAAAAATCTTCTCAAACTCGTACTTTTGTAATTGATCCATACAAGTACCGCAAGACACGATCACCGTCTTAATATCAAGATAGTTTAAGGTGTTAGCGATACGGTGGAATTGCACACGATTTTCAGCGGTGATTTGCTGACCCTTGTCATGATTACCACTCGCCGTTTGCGGATAGCCACAGCATAAATAGCCTGGTGGCAATACAGTCGTTGTGCCAACTTCATAAAGCATCGCTTGAGTTGCTAAGCCAACCGTTGAGAACAAACGCTCTGAACCACAACCCGGGAAGTAGAAGACCGCATCGCCCTCTTCACCCATTTTTTTAGGGTCACGAATCACTGGCACCATCTTGTCATCTTCAATGCCAAGCAGGGCACGCGAGGTCTTTGTTGGCATTGCTTTTGGCATAGGACGATTTAAGAAGTGCACTACTTGGGCTTTGATTTCAGGCTTGCCTAAGGTGGATGGCGGACGTTTCTTAAAGCCTGTTAATAGACCAAGCTTGTTTAGTACCTTATGGCCAAGACGCTGGACTTTATAACCAACACCAATCATCAATCCACGCATCAATTTAATTGTTGCAGGGTCTTTGATATTGAGGAAAGTCATGGCGAGCGAAGTGCCAGGATTAAAATGCTTTTTACCTTGCTCGCGCAAGAAGTTACGCATCGCAATCGAAACATCACCAAAGTCGATATCCACAGGACAAGGGTTATAACACTTATGACAAACCGTACAATGGTCAGCCACATCATTAAACTCATCAAAATGTTTAAGTGAAATACCACGACGTGTTTGCTCTTCGTAAAGAAAAGCTTCAATCAATAATGATGTGCCAAGAATCTTGTTACGTGGACTATAGAGTAAGTTAGCGCGTGGCACGTGGGTAGTACACACCGGCTTACATTTACCGCAACGCAAACAATCGCTAATCGAATCCGCAATATCACCAATTGCAGATTGTTCCATAATGATGGACTCTTGTTCAAGCAAACCAAAGCTTGGGGTATATGCACGCTCAAGACCAGACCCGGCCAGCAGCTTACCTTTGTTGAAGCGACCTTCAGGGTCAACTTTTTGCTTGTAAGCGGCAAAAGTAGAAATGGTTTTCTCATCCAAGAAGGCCATTTTGGTAATGCCGATACCATGCTCGCCAGAAATCACGCCATCTAAATCACCTGCTAATTTCATAATGCGAGCGACCGCTGTATGCGCGGCGTGCATCATTTCATAGTCGTCAGAGTTTACAGGTATGTTGGTATGTACATTGCCATCACCCGCATGCATATGCAAAGCAATAAACACACGGCCTTTGAGTACTTTCTGATGAATTTCATCGCAGCGCGCTAGGATACTTTGGTACTCACGACCAGAGAAAATAAGCGCAAGCGGCTTTTTCAGTTCACGTTTCCAAGAAATACGCACTTGATGCTCTTGTACAGCACGGAAGACGTTTTCTACTGCAAGGTTTGCAAACTCTTGTCCTAAACTACTTGTTGGCAAATCAAGGCTATTAAGCACTTTTATCCAATGCGCTTTGACGTCTTGAATCAGCTTGAGAGATTGGGCTTTTTTCGCCACCAACAACTCTTGATCAACTTTGGTTTCATCATCTTCATACAAAGGCAAATCACCTTGTAAGAATAACTCAAGCGCATCCACCAACTTCAATTTGTTATCAATGGAAAGCTCAATGTTGATGCGTTCGATGCCGTCTGAATAATCACCCAAACGAGGCAATGGAATCACCACGTCCTCGTTAATCTTGAAGGCATTAGTATGCTTAGCAATTGCGGCCGTACGTGCGCGATCTAACCAGAATTTTTTACGCGCTTCAGGTGAAACAGCAATGAAACCTTCACCACCACGCGCATTGGCTAGGCGAACGATGTGCGATGCTGCTTCACCCACTGCATCTTCATCATCACTTGCAATATCTGCAATCAACACCATTTTTGGACGCTCAGACCGATTCGCTTTAGTCGCGTAACCTACCGCTTTGATATAGCGCTCATCCATATGCTCCAAACCTGCGAGCAAGGTTGATTCTGTTGCATCTAAATGATCTTTAATTTCAACGATCGCTGGCACAGCGAGCGCCACGTGACCGAAGAATTCCAAGCAAACAGTACGCACGTGCTTAGGCATACGATGAAGAATGAATGTAGCTGAGGTGATTAAGCCATCACAGCCCTCTTTTTGGATACCAGGCAAACCAGATAAGAATTTATCCGTGACGTCTTTACCCAAGCCAACCTTACGGAAGCTAGGACCAGGAATCTCTAAAATCTCAGGCTCACCAATTAGAGTTTTGCCGTCAATGTCGAAGCGGCTAACACGGAATTTCGCCACGTCAATATCATGAATTTTGCCAAGGTTATGATCTAAACGTTCAACCTCAAGCCAGTTTGCATCTGGCGTTACCATACGCCAAAAGGCAAGGATATCAAGCGCTGTGCCCCATAGCACCGCTTTTTTGCCGCCCGCGTTCATCGCAACGTTACCACCGATACAACAAGCATCAGCAGAAGTTGGGTCGCAAGCAAACTCAAGACCCTCATCATTTGCGACTTCCATAGCACGACGTGTCACCACACCCGCGCCACAATGAAGTGTTGGCACTTGACGGCTAACGCCTGGCAAAGTGCGCATTTCGACACGGCTAATCGTGTCTAATTTTTCAGTATTAATCACTGCAGAAAGCTTGGTGAGCGGAATCGCGCCACCCGTGTAGCCTGTACCACCCCCACGTGGAATAATCGTCAAACCAAGCTCGATACAAGCCTTCACAATGGCAGCTACTTCAATTTCAGTATCTGGATTAACCACCACAAACGGGTACTCAACGCGCCAATCAGTAGCATCGGTTACATGGGACACACGTGACAAACCATCAAACTGGATGTTGTCTTTGCGCGTGATTTTACCCAGCTTGGTCAAGGCTTTTTTACGTAAGGCTTCAATTTTTTTGAATTCATCTTCGAAAGCGGCAACCGCTTCACGGGCAGCAACAATGAGTTTTAAAACAAGAGGATTATCTTGAGAGCGTTCATGAATGGAATGAATACGGTGATTCAATGCGCTAATGAGCTCATTTCTACGCTTTTTACTAGCAAGTAAGTCGTCTTGCAAATAAGGATTACGGGTGACCACCCATAAATCACCTAGGACTTCAAACAGCATACGCGCTGAGCGTCCCGTTTTGCGCTCTCCGCGGAGCTCGTTTAAAACATTCCAGATATCTTCACCCAAAAATCGTATGACGATTTCGCGGTCAGAGAATGAGGTGTAATTATATGGAATTTCGCGTAAGCGGCTGGCCATGGGTGTCCACGTCAAATTAAAGAAACAATTATATCATGCGAGTGCATGGCATTAAACGGTTGAAAGATTGTGGTTATAAAATTAACGTAGGCTTCAAACTAATGACAATCCCATAAAAAAACCGCACAATGCATAGAGTATATAGCTTGCAAAAACGTTCAACAGGATGAAGATTTTTTACATGAAGTCATTATTTAATTCACCTACAAAAATATTAATACCGCTCATCGTGGTAGGTTTGCTTACTTTTTTATATTTAAATTTGAATGACAAAAAAGAAGTGCCTAATCTTACTTTCACAACCATCGATGGCAAAGCCATGAATATGGCTTCATTAAAAGGAAAAATAGTCGTTGTCAATTTTTGGGCAACTTACTGCCCAGGGTGTATTGAAGAAATGCCTGATTTAGTGACTGCTTATAAGGAATATCACGGAAAAGGCCTAGAAATTATTGCAGTTTCAATTGCGGACGATCCGCTAAGTCAAGTACTCAATTTTGCACAAAAGAATGCCCTGCCGTTTCCTGTCGTTCACGATAGCAATGCAAAAATCAGCCAAGCTTTTGATAATGTCAGCCTTACCCCGACTTCATTTATCATCGACAAACAAGGTCATGTGATTGGTAAAACTATAGGCAAGCTCGATTTTGTGAGCCTGCACAAATTGCTCGCCCAATCGCTATCAAACAAGGAATTAAAATAATGTTGTGGATAAAAGCTTGGCACATCATTTTCATGGTGACTTGGTTCGCAGGCATGTTCTATTTACCAAGGCTTTTTGTTTACCACGCGTTGTCCGATGACAAAATTAGTCATGAGCGTTTCAAAGTCATGGAGCGTAAATTGTTTTACGGCATCATGACACCTGGGGCCATTCTAACCATAGCGCTTGGCGTATGGCTTTGGATTGGATATGGGATTTCAGGGGGATGGCTTCACATCAAGCTGGCAATTGTCGCAGTCTTGGTTGCCTATCATATTTATTGTGGCAAACTATTGCTAGATTTTAAACACGATAGAAATCAGCACAGTCATATTTATTACCGCTGGTTTAATGAGGCGCCGGTGTTAGCCCTAATTGTCATCATTATTTTGGTTGAGGTTAAGCCTTTTTAAGTTGACTTCATTTTCAAAAAACAGCTTTATTTTTGTAATCGATTTATTAAAACTATAGGCAATTCAAGACTCTTCGGCTTCTTAAACTAAAAAACAATCATTTAATATTACATTTCATCAATATTGCACAAAAAAATGTATTCGATCTGCCTCAAAAAATCCACGCCTTGCCCTTATGAAGAGCTATCGGGATAATGGCGCTTTAATCTAATTAAAGCTTTTATCTCATGCAAACTCTTATCTGCGGCTCCTTAGCTTTTGACACTATTATGGTGTTTCCTGATAAATTCAAGCATCACATCCTGCCAGAAAAAATTCACATGCTAAATGTGGCTTTTTTAGTGCCAGAAATGCGAAGGGAATTCGGTGGTACAGCAGGTAATATTGCTTACAACCTCAGATTGCTTGAAGACAACCCGATAATTATGGCTACAGTGGGTGACGACTTTAGCGCGTATACCGCTTGGCTTGATAGTAATAAAATCAGTTGCGCACACATTAAAAAAATACCCAATAGCTTTACTGCGCAAGCTTTCATTACGACCGATCTCGATGACAACCAAATCACAGCATTTCACCCAGGCGCCATGAACGAGTCTTATCAAAATAGCGTGAATGATGTAAAGGAAGTATCACTTGCCATCATTGCACCAGATGGCAGAGATGGTATGTTTAAGCATGCAAGAGAATGTTTTGATGCAGGCATTCCTTTCTTATTTGATCCAGGCCAAGGCTTGCCAATGTTTAATGGTGAAGAGTTATTGAGTTTTATTGAAATGGCTGACTATTTGGCTGTGAACGATTACGAAGCAGAAATGTTGCAAGAAAAAACAGGCTTAAACCTTTTAGCGCTGGCTTCAAAAGTTAAAGCGCTAATTGTGACCCTCGGCGCAAATGGTTCGCATATTTATGCTGACGGTCAACGCTTTGAAATCCCGTCCGTTAAAGCTGATGAAGTGGTTGACCCAACAGGCTGCGGTGACGCTTATC
Organism: Candidatus Methylopumilus sp.; assembly: GCA_040401435.1. Lineage (GTDB taxonomy): Bacteria > Pseudomonadota > Gammaproteobacteria > Burkholderiales > Methylophilaceae > Methylopumilus_A. Next base: position 3,954 of record JBBAON010000006.1, on the reverse strand, counting down.
GCGCTGGATTGTTGTATGGTATTTCACGAAGCTGGGATTGGCCAACTTGTGGCAGACTGGCTTCGGTGATGGGTGCAATCAAAATCGGGAGCCGTGGTGGTCAGAACCACAAACCTAGCAAAGAAGAGATTGAAGTCATTTATACCCAAGCTTTGGTGGATAACACAAAGCTAGATGAAAACACTTAAACTTTAAAAGAGGCTTAATCATGAAACATCAATCTTTAGTTAAAACCGCTTTTATCTTAATGATTGCCAGCTTACTGAATGCTTGCGCAAGCTCTAACTCTGGGGATGTTTACAGTCGTGAAGAGGCACGTAAAATTCAAACCATACGTAAAGGCGTGGTTGAATCTGTTCGTACTGTCAAACTAGAAGGAACTAGAACGCCTGTTGGCACTGCCACCGGCGCTGTCATTGGCGGTGTTGTTGGCAGCACTGTTGGGGATGGCAAAGGCTCTGCAATCGCCGCTGTCATTGGCGCCGTTGCTGGCGGCTTACTTGGCTCAGCCGCCGAGGAAGGCCTGACGAGAAAAGATGCATTTGAGATAACTGTAAAACTAGAAAATGGTAGTTTGGTTGCGATTGTGCAAGAAGCGACTGAAAAATTCGCGCCTGGCGATAACGTTCGTTTAATTGAAAATGGCGGTATCACCCGCGTCAGTCATTAATCTGTTCATTTTCGATGAAGCTGCATTCATTACAGTTTCATCGAATTGTCAAATTATAGTCACCGTTTTGTCATAAATAGTTCGTAAAGTTGTTACTGTTAAAATCCATCCAACAGGAGTTTGAGATGCTCAAACAGCAAAGCTCAACAGATCTTCAAGACACCCAAAACCCAAGTACGAGCGAACAACAACAAGTTGTGCCGCATGATTTATATATCAGCTTTGCTCGCAACCCCAGCGAAATTGCTGAGGCACAACGCTTGCGTTACAAAGTATTTGCGGAAGAAATGGGCGCAAATATTCAAAGTGATGAAGGCCTAGACCAAGATGGATTTGATGCCTTTTGTGACCACCTTTTAATTCGTGAGAATGTTAATCACCGGGTGGTTGGTACTTACCGCATCCTTAATCCAACCATGGCGAACGAGGCTGGTGGATATTACTCGGCAGGCGAATTTGACATCAGCCGCTTACAACACTTATTTCCACGCATGGTTGAGGTTGGTCGTGCTTGCGTACACAGGGATTATCGTAATGGCGGAACAATTACGATGCTTTGGGCTGGTCTTGCCAAATACATGCAGGCCAACAACTATGAGTACATGATTGGTTGTGCAAGTGTGCCCATGGCGGACGGTGGACATATGGCCGCTAGTCTTTATAACAGTCTTCAAGAAAAGTATTTATCGCCACCTGAGTATCGCACATTCCCTCATTGTTCTTTACCAATGGAAGCATTACAAAAAGACTTAGCTGTAGACTGCCCTGCGCTTATTAAAGGCTACTTACGTCTAGGGGCATATATTTGCGGTGAACCTGCCTGGGATCCTGATTTCAATAGCGCAGACATGCTTATCATGCTGCCTCTTTCACGTATAAACAGGCGTTATGCTGCCCATTTTTTTAAGTAATCACCATCACTCTTCTCTTGTCGTTCGACTAGTCCGAGTTCTTAGGATTATCATTCATACTGTTTACGGTGGCTTTTTAGGCATAGTGATTATGCCTTCAGCCACCGCTAGACAACGTAATTGGATCGTTAGTCACTGGTCTAGAACGCTACTCAACATCCTAAATATTGAAATGACTAGGCAAGGCAATCTGCCTGACCATGATGTTACCAACACCATGTTCATTGGCAATCATATTTCATGGATTGACATTCACGCCCTCAATAGTGTCCGAGCAGTGCGCTTTATTGCCAAGTCTGACCTTAAAAGCTGGCCTATCTTTGGCTGGCTCGCCAAGAAGTGCAATACCTTGTTTATTGAACGCGAGCAAAAGAAAGATGCTGTTCGTGTGATTGAAGAAGCAACTGCCAGCTTAAAGCGTGGCGATTGCTTGTGTTATTTTCCAGAAGGGACAACGACGGATGGCACAGTACTATTGCCATTCAAAGGCAGCCTAATGCAAGCGCCTATTAATGCTGATGCAAGTATTTGGCCTTTTGCCATTTATTACCCAAATGTCGACGGAAGTGCGAATACCGAAATGGCATTTGCTGGAGAAACAACATTAGCCGAATCGATTTTGCAAATTGTCTCACTCAACAATCCAAAAGTTGTGATGACTTTTTTACCTAAAATATCACCACATGGCCATGAACGCAGAGGTTTAACAATCGCGGTACGCCATACTATTGCTAACCAACTAGGCTTCGGACATCACGAAGATTAATCAGCAAAGTGGATGCTGATAGGCGCATCATCCACATGGCATTGCACTTGGAAGACCGCTTTATCATCCACGCGCAGCGCAGTTAAAGCGCCGCCCCACAAGCATCCAGTGTCTAAAGCATAAACATTATTTGCAATATGCAAACCTATTGCAGACCAATGTCCGAAGATCATCGGGGTATCGGCTGAAGCCCTACCCGCAATCTTAAACCAAGGAAAATAGCCATCAGGGCTATTGACTAGCTCGCCCTTAAATTTGAACTCCATCTCGCCAGCTTGTGAGCAAATCCGCAAACGCGTCATTGCATTTGTAATGACACGCAATCTATCCCAGCCTGTTAGAGACTCATCCCAATGCAAAGGCTGATTTCCGTACATATGCTTTAGAAAATCACGATAATTCTCGGCGCGTAAAGCATCCTCTACTTCGTGCGCTAGTATTTGTGCTTTGATCGCAGTCCATCCTGGCAAAAGCCCTGCATGCACCATTAAATGGTCATACTCAAAATGCAACAAAGGTTGATGACGCAGCCAGTTCAGCAAAGTATCTGCATCTGGGGCATCTAGTAACATTTGAATCGTATCGCTTCGGTGCGCGTTGACATAGCCCTCAGCAACCACTAAAGAATGTAAATCATGATTGCCAAGAACGGTCACAATTGAAGACTGGTGATCAAACATCCAGCGGAGCACCTCTAATGAGCCTGAACCGCGATTAATTAAATCACCAACTAACCATAATTTATCTGAATTGGGATTGAATTGGATTTTTTTCAGAAGAGACTGAAATGAGTGAAAACAGCCCTGAATATCACCAATCGCGTAAGTAGCCATATTATGTGAAATAGCGATTATGAGCGTATGTCACAATCGCCATTATTTGATAGGCGCTTTAATTGCCAGCCTTAAAGCCGGCGCCAGCTTGATTCGCCATATAAGCAACGGCATTCGCCACTTCGCCATCTGTTAATTCAGCATTTCCCCCACGCGCAGGCATCGAACGAATCCCTACGATGGCATGTTTAACTAGTGTTTCATAGCCTTGAGCAATACGTGGCCCCCAAGCGGCTTTATCGCCAATCTTAGGTGATCCCAAAGCACCCACGGCGTGACAAGCTAAACAGATGCCCTTCGCCACTTCCTCGCCACCTTTATCTATATGCGGGCCTGTTTCGACAACGGCCACCGCCAACTGCGCCACCGGCTTAATTCTTTCTTCAGCTTGTGCTGCTGCCAATTTAACATCTTCCGGCGTGTGGGTAGCATCAACACCAAGCACTAACTTAGCAATCAAAAAAAGGACCAAGGCTGGGGCAATGATGCCGCCAAGAATTGCCAAAACAATCTGCTTGACTGAGGTAGGGGGAAACTCGTGTTCGCTCATGACTTTTGTATTCCAATCCAAAAAAATTGATCAACGGAAAAACTTATAAATTAATTATACTGATAAGGCGAGTAGGTTAAAAGAGCAATGTCTTGCAATCGGACAATCCAAGGCCCATTTGCTATAATCAAAAGCTCCAAAACACATGCGCCCGTAGCTCAGCTGGATAGAGTGTTGGTTTCCGAAGCCAAAGGTCGTGGGTTCGACTCCCGCCGGGCGCACCA
>JBBAON010000005.1:0-130307 GCA_040401435.1 Candidatus Methylopumilus sp. | reverse complement strand
TGTGTAGTAAGCGTTAACGTTACCACCGATGTCTACAGTCCAATCACCAGCTGGGATTGTGATACCAGCGTTAGCTGCAGATGAGAATGCTACTAAAGCACCAGCAACTGCTAAACCTAATTTCTTATTCATATATTTCTCCTAAAGTTTTTATTTCCCCATGAAGGCATATTTACCTCATGAAGGTGTCATCAGTATGCCAAAGCGAATGGCTTGTTAGCAAGTGAAGTTGTCTGTTTTTTGGTAACAAACAGAGTTTTGTTGTTTTTTTACAACAAAATTGATAGAAATCCCTACAAATCATGATTTAGAGCTACTTAGTTCACCTTATAGCTCACGGTCAGACACGGTAAATAATCGCTGATACTCTCTTATTGCATAACGGTCTGTCATGCCGGCAATATAGTCGGCGACGGCGCGAGCTTGATCTAAAGGGCTATCTAACTTGGCTCTTTGCTGAAATTCATCAGGCATCAACTTCACATCTTGCATAAAGATTTGGAATAACTCACTCACGATGCGTTGTGCTTTTGAGGTCATACGATTGACACGGTAGTGCTGATAAAGGTTAGTGCGCAAAAAGCGCTTGAGCTCTGTTTGCTGTTCGCGCATGGCAGGGCTAAAGCTAATGAGCATGGCGTTGTTACGCACATCATCTATGGTCTTTGGTGCGCAATTAGCAATATTACTATTGCTTTGCTCACATAAATCGACTACCAGTGCATTAATCATGCGGCGCACGGTTTCATGGATGAGTCTGCGGCCGGTGAGTTCTGGGTATTGGGCACGTACCTTATAAAGGTTATCTGCAAACAAGGTGACTTGCTCTAATTGCGCCAAGGTAATGAGCCCTGAACGCAGGCCGTCATCTACATCATGGTTGTTGTAGGCGATCTCATCAGCCAAATTTGTAAGCTGTGCTTCTAAAGATGGCTGCTGTTTATTGATAAAGCGCTCGCCGACATCACCAAGCAACTTGGCATTATTGAGTGCGCAATGCTTGAGGATGCCCTCACGCAGTTCAAAAGTAAGATTTAAGCCATCAAACTCGGCGAAGCGCTGCTCTAGCAAATCTACCACACGCAGTGATTGAAGATTGTGCTCAAAGCCACCAAAGTCGCGCATACATTCATTGAGCGCATCTTGGCCTGCATGTCCAAAGGGTGTGTGGCCTAAATCGTGCGCGAGGGCAATGCCTTCAACCAAGTCTTCATGCAAGTTCAAATTCCGGGCAATGGCTCTGCCGATTTGGGCGACTTCAAGACTGTGGGTTAAACGCGTGCGGAATAAATCACCTTCATGATTTACAAAGACCTGGGTTTTATATTCCAAGCGACGAAATGCGCTAGAGTGAATAATGCGGTCACGGTCGCGCTGAAATTGGTTGCGACCTTGCGGGTCGGACTCTTTAAATTTTCTGCCACGCGATTGGGCAGGGTTGGCAGCGTAGCGGGCGAGTGTTGTCATACTTAATCCAATGCCAATGTTCGGCGAAGCGCTTCAGCTGGGTAATCACTTGTCACCACAGACTTGCCGATCCCTTGTTGTAAGACGAGGCGAATTTTTCCATCCACTACTTTTTTATCCAAGCCCATTAAATCAATATATTTGTCCACGCCAAGCTTTGGCGCTTCAATGGGCAAATTTGCTGCCTTAAAAATTTTAGCAATCCGCGCCACTTCGCTATCAGTGAGCCAAGCAAGCCTTTTTGATAAGTCTGCCGCCATCATCGTACCTGCAGCAACAGCCTCCCCGTGCAACCAAACACCGTAACCCATAGCGTTTTCAACGGCATGACCAAATGTGTGGCCCAGGTTAAGTGTGGCACGCTCGCCTGTTTCGTGTTCGTCTGCTGCAACTACATCCGCTTTATTTTGGCATGAGCGATAAATAGCCTCAGATATGACGGCTGTGTCTAACGCCATGAGTTTAATCATATTGGCTTCTAGCCAATCAAAAAACTTAAAATCGCGTATGAGGCCATATTTAATAACTTCTGCCACGCCTGCTGAAAGCTCTCTTGAAGGAAGTGTTTTCAGCGTTTCAGTATCTGCCAAAACTAATTGTGGCTGATAGAAGGCACCTATCATATTTTTACCTAGGGGATGATTGATGCCTGTTTTACCGCCCACAGACGAGTCGACTTGAGATAAAAGCGTAGTCGGGATTTGTATAAATGGCACGCCGCGCAAATAAGTTGCTGCCGCATAACCAGTCATATCACCAATCACACCGCCACCTAATGCAATCAACGTTGTACTGCGTTCGCAGCGGCTTTGCAAAAGCGCGTCATATATAAGGTTTAGTGTTTCAGTATTTTTATAAGCTTCGCCATCTGGCAAGATAATCTCAATCACCTTAACGCCAGCTGCACGAAGTGGCTCAGCTACTTTCGCCATATATAAAGGTGCAACAGTGGTGTTGCTGACAATTGCGACTTGTTTGCGTTTGAGATGCGGCAAGATTAAATCTGCCTGACTCAATAAATTTTGGCCGATATAAATGGGGTAACTGCGGTCACCCAAAGAGACTTGAAGCGTTTGCATGATTGATGTCATTAAATTTCAGGTTCCGATGTTGTATAGCCTAACAGCGTTTCTATTTGTTGCACGATATTAATCACCGGCTGATTGCCTGTATCGACAATATGATGCGCGACTTCTCGATAAAAAGGGTCGCGTTCATTAAACAATTGCTCAAGTTTGACTTGAGCGTTAGTGTTTTGCAAAAGTGGGCGATTGCGGTCAAAACGAGTACGCAAATATAAGTCATGAACACTAGCGCGAAGATAAATCACGGTACCACGATTTACCAAATGTGCACGATTTTCAGCAGCGAGCACTGCGCCCCCGCCTGTGGCTAGGACAACATTATCTAACTGCGTGAGCTCATCAATCATCCCAACTTCACGTTTGCGAAAGCCAGCCTCACCTTCCATCTCAAAAATGATAGGCACACGCACGCCTGTGCGTTTTTCAATTTCTTGATCGGTATCGTAAAAATCTAGCTCAAGATTTTTAGCAAGAAAACGCCCTACGGTAGTTTTACCTGCCCCCATCAAGCCAACAAAAAATATTTTAGACAATTTTTCGCATCCATTCAGGCAATATAAATACCCAATACTTACTTAGTAATCATTTTAAGGGAATCTTAATAGATTGTCAGATATTGCTTATTTTTGACATGCGCAGGTCTGGCTTAAAATTATTTTTTTGTTTGTAACTTAAGCCACATATAATGAGTTTTTTGATCCTTCAAATTCTCTTCTATCTATGTTCCTAAAAAACTGGTGGTTGTTTTTGGTGATGTCTTTCTTGGCACTTCTCACCGTAGTCGCTTTAATGGTTGGACTTGCTGCCGCGCTTATTTATCCAGACTTGCCTTCTTTAGAAGCGCTCACTAATTACCAACCAAAACTTCCACTGCGCGTTTATTCGGAAGACGGTTATTTACTGGCTGAGTATGGCGAAGAACGGCGAGCATTTGTTGACATTACCAATGTGCCACAGAACATGAAGTCAGCGGTCATTGCAATTGAAGATAGGCGTTTTTATCAACATGGCGGTATTGATACCAAAGGCATTTTGCGCGCCGCACTTAATAACGTCACAGGCGGCTCAAAAGAGGGCGCCAGTACAATCACCATGCAAGTGGCGCGAAACTTTTTTCTATCAAGCGAGCGAAGTCTTAAGCGCAAATTAAATGAAGCCATGCTGGCGATTAAAATTGAACACAGCTTGCCAAAAGATAAGATTTTAGAGCTGTACATAAACCAGATTTATTTGGGTCAACGTGCTTATGGTTTTGCGGCGGCATCCCAAGTTTATTATGGCAAACCTTTAGATAAACTTAATTTGGCAGAAACTGCTTTATTAGCAGGACTTCCAAAAGCGCCGACAAGCTACAACCCATTTACCCATCCCAAACGCGCGATTAAACGTCAGCATGAGGTGCTACGTGATATGTATCGCGGCGGCTTTATTGATGAAACGACCTATCAAGCAGCATTAAAAGAACCCTTACGCTTCAAAACCTCTCAACAATCAAGAGATTTAGCGGCTGACTATGTGGGTGAAATTGTGCGCCAGACTATGTACCAGCGGTATCAAGATCAAATTTATAGTAGCGGTCTCAAGGTATACACAACAATCATTAAAGCAGACCAAGAGGCGGCGAATACGGCCATTGCACAAGGCATTATGGAATATGACTTACGCCATGGATATCGTGGTCCTGAAGGCTATGTTGCGCCGAGTGAAATGTCAGGTGAAAATGCCAATCAAAATATGGAAAGAGCCATCGACTCTCTTGAAACTTTTGGGGGCTTATCACCCGCGGTTGTAACAAAAATTACTGACAAAGCACTGCGCATTCATACAAGCGCCGGTGAAGATATACAAATTGAAGGTAATGGTTTATCACTAGTGGATCGGGCCTTGCACGACCCAAAAGTCAGCGAAAAAATTAAAATCAAAGTGGGTTCAATTGTGCGTGTATCAAAAAATGCTGACACTTGGAATATCACACAGCTTCCTCAAGTCGAGTCTGCGTTCGTTTCACTTGACCCTAAAAAAGGTGCTGTTCGCGCATTAGTTGGTGGTTTTGATTTTAATCGAAACAAATTCAATCACGTCACGCAAGCTTGGCGCCAACCGGGTTCTAGTTTTAAACCATTCATTTATTCTGCGGCACTCGAAAAAGGCTTTACACCTGCAAGCGTAATCGATGATGCACCAATTTCATTCCCCGCCAGCTTCACCGGCAGTGGCAACAACTGGGAACCACGCAACTTCGATGGAAAATATGAGGGGCCAATGCGTTTAAGAACAGCGCTCACCAAATCTAAAAACATGGTGTCTATTCGGGTGCTCAATGCCATTGGGGTTGAATATGCACAAGACTACATCACGCGTTTTGGATTTTCAGCAAAAGATCACCCCGCTTATTTAACCATGGCGCTAGGCGCTGGCTCGGTCACGCCATGGCAAATGGCGCAAGCTTATGCCGTATTTGCCAATGGTGGCTATCGCGTCAACCCTTACCTGATTGCTCGTATCGAAGATAGTAAAGGTAAAATCATCGAAGAAACAAAATTCGTAGTAGCAGGAAATGGTGCTGAACGAGTGATTGACGAGCGAAATGCTTTCTTGATGACCTCCATGATGCATGACGTGACACAAATTGGGACGGCGGCAAAAGCTCGGCAACTTGGCCGCAGCGATTTAGCCGGCAAAACTGGTACAACGAATAACCATATTGACACATGGTTTGCTGGGTTCAATCCTAAACAAGTGGCGGTGGTATGGATGGGCTTTGACAAGCCGCAATCACTCGGGGGCTCTGAAACTGGGGGCTCAGCCGCACTCCCAGTTTGGATTAAGTACATGAGCTCCGCATTACGTGGAGTAGCAGACAATTACCTTAACTCACCTGATGGGGTTTCATCGATGAGGATTAATTTAAAAACTGGCAATCTTGCGCATGAAGATGAAAGTGGATTTTATGAATACTTCTATCAAGAATATCCACCACCAGAAAAAGGTAGCACTGGTGCAAGCGCAATTGCAACAGATGCAACTGATGCAAACACGCTTTATTAGTCAGTAGTGATCATGGCAAAAGATATCGGCGGACGGCAATCACAACTGCGCCAATTAGTGGCGCAGCATGCAGCACGAATGATAGCAGAAGATGGCATTTCGGATTACGGCTATGCTAAGAAAAAAGCTGGGCGTCAACTGGGTGTTGTTGATGCCAACTGCCTGCCCTCTAATGCGGAAATCGAAGAAGAAATTCGGCTTTTTCATGATATTTATAATAGTGAAGACCAGCCGGCAGCCTTACGAATACTCCGCCAAGACGCACTGGCGACCATGCAAATCTTTGCGCGTTTCAATCCTCACTTAACCGGCAGCGTTCTTGATGGCACCGCCGGCCAATATGCTGAAACGCAGATTCATTTATATGCCGATAGCGCAAAAGATGTTGAGATTTTCTTGCTCAATCAGCAAATTCCTTACGACAGTAATGACAAGTCTTACCGAGTAAGAGATAGAAAATCTAGTGAAAAGAAAGCCAGCGGTAAAAATAGTGAGCGCTTAAAAGTTCCAATGTTTACGCTTGAGGGACCGAATGGATTTATTAAGCTCAGTGTATTTGAATTTAACGATATTCGCTTTTCAACAAAAAGCGTCGTTTCTGGCGGAAATGCAGATCGCTTAGATGCTGAAGGACTTCGGATTTTATTAAACGAAAATTAATTTAATCTTTAAACTGGAGTGAAATGAATGCCGGATTTTGACGCGGGGTTTATTCTAAGATTAACTTTAGCTTTAAGCTTTTATCCATCGAGCGATGTCCATCGCATAGTAAGTCAAAATGCCATCAGCACCGGCACGCTTAAAACCAAGCATCGCTTCTAGCACACAAGCCTTTTCATCCAACCAACCGTTTTGTGCAGCGGCTTTAAGCATCGCATATTCCCCACTCACATGATAAGCATAAGTTGGCACGCCAAACTCATCTTTCACACGGCGAACGATATCCAAATAAGGCATACCGGGTTTAACCATTACCATGTCGGCACCTTCTTCAATATCCAAAGCTACCTCTTTAATAGCCTCGTCTGAGTTGGCCGGATCCATTTGATAATTATATTTGTTGCCTTTACCTAAATTGGCTGATGAGCCTACCGCATCACGGAATGGGCCGTAAAATGCGGAGGCGTATTTCGCTGAATAAGCCAAAATGCGCGTATAGATAAAACCATGCTCTTCTAGCGCATCGCGGATTGCACCAATGCGGCCATCCATCATGTCAGATGGGGCAACTACATCAGCGCCAGCCTTCGCGTAGCAAAGCGCCTGCGTAACAAGCACTTCAACCGTTTCATCATTAAGTACATAGCCAGTGTCATCAATCAATCCATCTTGGCCGTGTGTGGTGTAAGGGTCTAGCGCCACATCAGTAATTACGCCCAAATCTGGGAAAGCCGCTTTTAATGCTTTAACGGTGCGAGGCACCAAGCCATTTGGATTAAACGCTTCTTTAGCATCTAAACTTTTAAATTCTTGCGGGACCACGGGGAATACGGCAATGGCTGGGATACCAAGCGCAACGCATTCGGCGGCAGTTTTGAGAAGTACGTCTATACTTTGACGTTGGACACCTGGCATAGAAGCGACTTCTTCAGAACGATTCTCGCCTTCGAGGACAAAGACTGGATAAATAAGATCATTGGTCGTGAGCGTATTTTCACGCATCAATCGACGTGAAAATTCGTCCTTACGCATACGGCGTGGACGAATCGCTAAGAACTGTTGATTATCTTTTGCCATGATTGAACCTTTTGCCAAAGTAAATTAACAGCCTTATTTAAGCTTCGCAGCCTGAAACTGGCGATGCGAAGACACGTGCAAGCTCGGCGCCTGGATCTGGCTGACGCATAAATGCTTCACCCACCAAGAATGCACCCACATGATGACTACGCATTAAAGCAACATCTTCAGGCGTGAAAATACCAGACTCCGTGACCACAAAACGGTCATCCGGTAACTGTTTTAATAATGCTATTGTAGTATCTAAGGTCACATCAAACGTACGCAAATTACGATTATTAATCCCAATTAGCGGCGTTTCTAATTGCAAAGCCAATTCAAGCTCATCACCATCATGCACCTCCACCAAAACCGCCATGCCTAAATCATGAGACAGCTCCTCTAACTCACGCATTTGAGACAATTCAAGCGCCGCAACAATGAGTAAAATACAATCCGCCCCCATCGCGCGGGCTTCATACACTTGGTACGGATCAATCATGAAATCTTTTCGAAGCACAGGCAATTTACAAGCCGCACGTACTTGTTTTAAATATTCAGGCGAGCCCTGAAAATATTGTTTATCGGTCAACACAGACAAACATGCCGCGCCACCTTTTTCGTACGACTTAGCGATTTCAGCAGGATTGAAATTCTCACGAATCACCCCTTTTGAAGGACTCGCTTTTTTGATTTCAGCAATTACTGCTGGCAAACCTGCATCGACTTTATTAAAAATATTACCCACAAAATCTCTTGGATCAGCTTCGTTATAAGCCTCCACACGCAAGTCATCTAAAGACTTAATCGCTTTCGCTGCTGCGACTTCTTCACGTTTAGTGACTAGAATTTTATTTAAAATATCTGACATAACAACCTTTATAATTAGTCCAAGGATGAGCCTTGGTTAGAGCGCTCAATTAACCGATTTAATTTTTCTAACGCGGCGCCGTTATCAATAACTTCAGCTGCTTTCTCTATGCCTGCTTGAAGACTAGATGAAATGCCCGCAACATAAATCGCAGCCCCTGCATTCATGAGAACAATATCTCGCGCAGCAGATGATTTTTCATTGCCAGACTTGCCATTCAGCACATCTAAAATCATGGCTTTTGATTCTGCTGCATTTTGGATTTGAATATCTTTTAAGCTGTGCACTCCCAAACCCAACTGGCTAGGGTTAAGCAAATACTCAGTGACTTGGCCGTTTTTTAGCTCAGCCACAAAGGTATCGCCCGTGAATGAGATTTCATCCATGCCATCAGCGCCATGCACCACTAAAACATGCTCACTGCCCAATTTCTGAAGGACTCTAGCCAGCTTAACCGTGAGGTGTTGATCAAATACGCCCATCAATTGGCGACGCGCTGTTGCCGGATTGGTCATCGGGCCAAGCAAGTTAAATAGTGTTCGGACCCCAAGCTCACGGCGCACAGGCGCAGCATATTTCATGGCGCTATGATGGTTAGGCGCAAACATAAAACCGATACCGATTTCATTCACGCACTCAGCCACTTGCACTGGCGTTTGGTTCACATTGACACCTAAAGCCTCTAATACGTCCGCACTACCACAAGTAGACGAAACAGAACGGCCGCCATGTTTGGCAACTTTTGCACCGGCCGCCGCAGCCACAAAAGCACATACTGTTGAAACATTAAAGGTTTGAATACCATCCCCGCCAGTGCCACAAGTGTCAACCAAATTACTAGTCTCTTGAATGTCCACCTTGGTTGAAAGCTCACGCATGACCGTGGCAGCGGCAGCGATTTCGTCGACCGTTTCACCTTTTATACGAAGCGTGATTAAGAATGCAGAGATTTGCGCGGGTGAGAGTTCGCCGCCCATGACTTGGCGCATCACCGCCATCATCTCGCTTTGTGACAGATCTTGACGATCAAGCAATTGATTGAGAACGTACTTAAAAGCCATTAGTAAGCTTTCAAAAAGTTGTTGAGTAGCGCGTGTCCATGCTCAGTCAAAATAGACTCCGGATGAAATTGTACGCCTTCAACCGCTAATGTCTTATGGCGCACGCCCATAATCTCGCCGTCATCCGTCCATGCCGTAATCTCTAAACAATCAGGAATACTTTCACGTTCAATCACTAATGAGTGGTAACGCGTTGCGGTATATGGATTAGGTAGATCTTTGAACACCCCAATATTTTTATGATGAATCAGTGATGTTTTACCATGCATGAGTTGTTTGGCATGCACAATCTTGCCGCCGAATGCTTGGCCTATGCTTTGGTGACCCAAGCAGACGCCTAGCAAAGGAATCTTGCCTGCAAACTCATGAATCAGCGGCACAGATATACCCGCTTCATTTGGCGTACATGGGCCAGGAGAAATCACAATATGATCGGGATTGACCGACTTCACTGTCGCCAAGTCAATTTCATCGTTACGGTAAACCTGAACATCTTGACCAAGCTCAGCCAAATATTGCACGAGGTTATAGGTAAAGGAGTCGTAATTATCGATCATTAATAGCATGGCTTACTCCTTACCTTCCAGGCCTGTATCTAGCCCCAAATTAACTAGCTCGGCGGCACGTAAAACTGCGCGCGCTTTGTTTTGCGTTTCCATCCATTCACTTTCAGGCACAGAGTCGGCCACAATACCCGCGCCTGCTTGCACATAAAGTTTGTTGTTTTTGATGACGCCAGTACGAATGGCAATGGCCACATCCATGTCACCATTAAAGCCCAAATAGCCGACCGCACCCGCATAAATGCCACGCTTAATTGGCTCTAATTCATCAATGATTTCCATAGCACGCACTTTAGGGGCGCCGCTGACCGTCCCTGCGGGGAATGTTGCTTTTAAAACATCAATCGCATCCATACCAGGCTTCAGTTTGCCTTCAACATTAGACACAATATGCATCACGTGTGAGTAACGCTCAATCATCATATTATCGGTGACTTTAACCGTGCCTGTTTGCGCAACACGGCCAACATCATTGCGACCTAAGTCCATGAGTTGCACATGTTCTGCGCGCTCTTTTGGGTCAGCTAATAATTCATCTGCCAAGGCTAAATCTTGTTCACGCGTTTTACCACGAGGGCGGGTTCCAGCGATAGGCCGCGCAGTCACTGTGCCATTTTCAAGACGCACTAAAATTTCTGGTGAAGCGCCCACCACATGATGGTCACCCATGTCGTAATAAAACATATACGGCGATGGATTTAAGCTACGAAGCGCGCGGTATAAAGAAAGTGGAGGCGCATTAAATGGTTGTGACATACGCTGAGACAACACGACTTGCATAATGTCTCCATCAAAAATATAGCGCTTTGCTTTTTCGACAGCGGCTTTGAAATTCGCTTCACCAAAATCAGACTGCGCTTGGTCTTGTTTCAACGCTTGCGCTTCTGGAATAGAAACTGATTTGCGTAAACGCAAAATGAGCTCAGCTAAACGATTTTTTGCGCTTGTATAAGCGTCTTGTCCAGATGGGTCCGCATAAACAATAAAATAAAGTTTGCCGGAAAGATTATCCACGACAGCTAACTCTTCAGACACCATGAGCAATACATCTGGCACGTTCACGTCGTCTGGTTGGACATGTTCAGCTAAGCGACGCTCAATATAACGCACAGTATCGTAACCAAAATAACCAGCCAAACCGCCAGTAAAACGTGGCAAGCCTTGATAAGGAGGCACCTTAAAGCGTGCCTGATAGTTTTGGACAAAGTCTAGTGGATTAATATCGGTCGCAGTTTCAACCACTTTGTTGTTTTGCAAGACTTGCACATCACGGCGATTCGCCACGATGCGTGTGCGAGCAGGCAAACCTATAATGGAGTAACGCCCAAAACGCTCACCGCCTTGAACTGATTCTAGCAAGTATGAGAACGGTTGGTTGGCTAGCTTGAGGTAAAGCGAGAGCGGCGTATCAAGATCTGCAAACGTCTCGATCACTAATGGAATGCGATTAAAGCCTTGAGCAGCTAAGGCATTAAATTCTGATTGATTGATGGTTTCTAGCATAAAGACCTCAAATTTTTAACAAACTGTTTCTAACTAGCAACATTATTGAAATTAATTGCGACAATCGTCGCATGCGATGACAGGATTAAACCCACCATCGCCAACTTGTTTGCTTTGTAGAAATTTGAGGCGTTTTCATTAGAATGCTTCTAAATTAAACAGTTGCCAACTGCGTACGCAATTCAGAAACAATCGTGTTGTAACGGTTAGGATCAGTATCTTTACCTGCACCAAATACCGCTGAACCAGCGACGAATGTATCAGCGCCAGCACGTGCAATCTCTGCAATATTTGCCACGTTTACGCCGCCATCTACTTCCAACCAAATCTCACGACCTGTTTGTGCTGTATAAGCATCAATTTTTGCACGTACTAAACTTAATTTATTCAATGTTTCAGGAATAAATTTTTGACCACCAAAACCTGGATTGACCGACATCAATAAAATCATATCAACTTTATCCATCACATGATCTAAATAGTGAAGCGGGGTTGCAGGGTTAAATACCAAACCTGATTTACAGCCCAAGTCCCGCACCAACGCTAAACTACGATCAATATGATCAGAAGCTTCAGGGTGAAAGGTAATAATGTTCGCGCCCGCTTTAGCGAAGTCAGGAATAATGCGATCCACTGGCTTTACCATCAAATGCACGTCAATTAGCGCGCCAGCATTTTTAGAAATCTCACGAATAGACTCACAGACCAACGGGCCAATCGTCAAGTTTGGTACGTAATGATTGTCCATTACATCAAAGTGCACAAGGTCGGTACCGGATGTAATCACGTCAGTAATTTCTTGACCCAGCTTCGCAAAGTTTGCTGAAAGGATACTCGGAGCAATTCTGAATTGTTTAGCCATAATATTTTAAAGAATCTATATGCAGTAAAAACGATTATTTTAACCGCATTTAGGCATGAATTAACAGACTAATCCGCTATTTTATTGCTTATGTTTCTTGCTTAAGAAGTCCGGATGCTGGAAAATTGCGAAATGCAATTATTCACGGTTGGTGTAAACCACACCACAGCTCCAATCTCTATTCGCGAAAACGTGGCGTTTCAAAATGAAACACTCGCCCATGCACTTCGCGACTTGACCTCGCACGGCGTGCGGGAGGCTGCGATTTTATCGACCTGCAATCGCACAGAGCTTTACTGCAATACCTCTCATCCAGAACAGGCACTTGCTTGGCTAGCGCAATATCACAAGCTAGATCGTGACAATATTCAACCCTATATTTACACCCTTCCCAGCGATGAAGCAGTTAAACATGCTTTCCGTGTAGCCTCTGGATTAGACTCCATGGTGCTCGGTGAGCCACAAATTTTGGGTCAAATGAAACAAGCGGTCAGAATTGCCGAAACTGCAGGAACCATTGGCACTTTGCTACATAAGCTGTTTCAGCGCACTTTTGCAGTGGCTAAAGAAGTGCGAACCACCACTGACATCGGCGCAAGCTCGCTTTCAATGGCAGCCGCGTCCGTTCGTTTAGCTCAACGCTTATTTGATCAAATTTATGACAAACATGTATTGTTTATCGGTGCGGGTGAAATGATTACGCTATGCGCAGAACATCTGAACGCACAAAAACCTGCCAGCATCACCGTTGCCAATCGAACATTAGAACGTGGGGAGGAGCTTGCAGCGCTATTTAATGGTCAAGCAATTTTATTATCCGAATTGCCAGACCGATTACATGAATTTGATATGGTGATCACCTGCACTGCAAGCCAATTACCTATCGTTGGTTTAGGCATGGTGGAGCGGGCAGTGAAAGCGCGTAAACGCCGTCCAATGTTCATGGTCGATTTGGCAGTGCCGCGTGACATTGAACCTGAAGTCGCTCAATTAGATGATGTCTATTTATACACCGTAGATGATTTAGCTCAAGTGGTGCAAGAGGGGTTGGGAAACCGTCAAGAAGCTGCTTTAGAGGCTGAAGTGATTATTACAGAGCGTGTTGAGCACTTTATGCAATGGCTTAAAACACGCGATGCCGTGCCAACCATTCGCGCACTGCGAGACCAAGCGGAACAATTAAGAGTAACTGAGCTTGAAAAAGCACAAAGACTATTGGCAAAAGGGGAAGATCCGGCTGCGGTGATTGAAGCTTTGAGCAATGCGCTTACTAAAAAATTTTTACATGCGCCAAGTCATGCGCTTAACCATAGTTCAGGCTATGAGCATGAACAGCTAGAAATGCTTTTGCGTCAACTTTACCAAATTAAAACCTAATATTTAGACAAAGAAACAGCAATGAAACCATCCATGATAAAAAAACTCGCCACCTTGAGCGAGCGTTTAGATGAGCTAAACCGCCTACTAAGTAGCGAGGGCGCAACATCCAACATGGACAACTATCGCAAGCTTACACAAGAGCATGCCGAGATTACGCCGATTGTTGAGCAGTTCCGAACCTTCGAACAAGGTGAAGCAGATATTGCTGAGGCGCACAAAATGCTTTCAGATCCTGAGATGAAAGAGTTTGCACAAGAGGAAATTGAAAATGGCAAAGGGATTTTAGAGGCCGTTGAAAACGAACTACAAAAACTTTTACTCCCAAAAGACCCTAACGATGAACGCAATATCTTTTTAGAAATTCGTGCAGGTACAGGTGGAGATGAGTCAGCGTTATTTGCGGGTGACTTATTCCGCATGTATTCACGCTATGCAGAACGTCAACGTTGGAAAGTGGAAATCGTGTCAGCAAGTGATTCTGAAGTCGGCGGCTACAAAGAGATTATTGCCAAGATTGAAGGCCACGGAGCTTACTCAAAACTCAAATTTGAATCGGGCGGTCACCGTGTTCAGCGTGTGCCGGATACTGAAACGCAGGGCCGTATCCATACTTCGGCCTGTACCGTTGCGGTTTTACCAGAAGCAGATGAAGTAAGCGATGTGGTGATCAACCCTGCGGAAATTCGCATTGATACCTATCGTGCAAGTGGCGCGGGCGGTCAGCACATTAACAAGACAGACTCTGCTGTTCGTATCACCCACATGCCAACAGGTATTGTAGTGGAATGCCAAGACGACCGTAGCCAACATAAAAACAAAGCGCAAGCGATGAGTGTATTGGTCGCGCGAATTAAAGACGCTGAAGTCCGCGCTCAGCAATCAAAAATTGCTAGCGAACGTAAAAGCTTGATTGGTTCTGGCGACCGTTCAGAGCGCATCCGCACTTACAACTACCCACAAGGCCGTATTACCGACCACCGAATCAACCTGACACTTTATAAGATTGACGCGATTACCGAAGGCGATATGGATGAATTGATTGGCGCGCTTGCGGCCGAACATCAAGCTGATATGTTGGCGACCTTGGCTGAGGATAACTAAACAAACCTAATTAAAGTTTCCATTTTTGCTCGCCCAACCATCCTTTCATACGGCTAAAGTATTCAGGCTGTCGCAAGCATAGGTAAATAATCACTAGAACATTCATTAACGCAGTGATCAAAAATAATTGCGGAATATTTAAGCCCAACTTGAATATCAGCATCGCAAATACTGCGGATACCACCATAAACAAAGCGTTCAAAATATTGTTAGCGGCAATTACGCGTGATTGATGCGTTTTTTGGGCGCGAGACTGAATTAGCGCATAAAGCGGCACGATATAAATCCCGCCAAATAAACCTATCAAAGCAATATCCGCAAGTAATCGCCAACTGGCAACACCGTCAGCGCTCGCATTATATAAATCCACGCCAAACACCATCATGCCAATTGCACCAATTGGCACTAAGCCAATTTCTACGAGGCCTTTGGATAGCTTTTCGCATAACAGTGAACCTACCCCTACGCCAACTGAAAACAACGCCAACAAGCGTATGAAAACCCCTTCATCGCCATGTAAAAACGCTTTGGCAAAAACAGGGAATTGCGCGAGCAAAGTTGCACCATAAAACCAAAACCAAGAGATGCCAACAATCGCCAACCAAATAGCCTGGTTTTTCCACACAAAAGCCATACTACGAACCGTTTCAGTGATTGAGTTCCAGTTGATTTTTAGGCTAGGTTCAGAGGCTGGCGAGTTTGGAATTTGCTTGCTGGCAAAATAGCCCAACAGGGCAATGGTAACTATAATTGAGCCAGTCACCAGCTCACTGCCTTGATACATTCCCAGCGCCGCACCGATCATTTGTCCAAACAAAATTGCGATAAAGGTGCCCATTTCAATCATACCGTTACCACCAACTAACTCAGATTCGGTCAGATGTTGCGGCAGATAAGCGTATTTCACTGGCCCAAATAAAGTGGAATGCATACCCATCATAAAGAGCGCCAACACCAATAGCCAAAACACATGTAGCACAAAACCAAGCGCTGCAAATAGCATCAACAGTACTTCGAAGATTTTGACAAAACGCATCAGTTGCGACTTTTCAAACTTATCGGCGATTTGTCCAGCTGTGGCAGAAAACAAAAAGAAAGGCAGAATGAAAATGCCTGGTAACAAGGTAGCAAGCACCGCGCCATTGAGCTTGGTTAAATCGGCCGTATGGAATACCACCATGGTAATCAGTGCTGTTTTAAAAACATTGTCATTAAGCGCGCCCAAGAATTGGGTACAAAAAAATGGTAAAAAGCGCGTTTCACGCATCAACTTAAATTGCTGGCTCATTGGTTCGCCTCCTCGCGTTATCAGTACATTATATTTTGATCAATCAAAAATAATGCTGAAATTATTTTTATATATCCCAGTCTATTCGCTATCATGTTGGACTTGCTTTAATTATTGGATTTAATTTTTACACTTTAATTATTAAGCACAATCGCTTTATCGGAAAAAATATCAATTTGGCATCTACACAACCATTGCTTAAACTGCGTGAAGATCTACTCAGTAAAGTTGCAAAAACCGGCTTTAGTTTTTGTCCAAGCGCAGCAATGCAAGCTTGGCTTTTAGCGCAGTCTAGCGAGGCATTAAGCGATTGGCATGAGTTTGCCGACAGCTGGAATGATATGCCGCTAGACGAACACATGGCCGATGGTGGTCGCTACCGCCGCCGCCGCTATGCGGTTTTAAATGCGCAGTCAGGCACCAGCGATATCGCTTTAGAACCACATCAGCCACATTACCAAAGTTTAAATTACAACAACTTAAATGGTGGCATTGCGCGCGAATTTGAGGCGATAGAAGCTAGCACCATTCAAAGCCACAGCATGCAAGCGGTGCTAAAATTTTGCCAAAAAGTATTTAGTGAGCTAATGCCCAATACGCCATGGCATATTGAATGTCACCAATTTCGCATTGAGGCAAACGACAAATCTTTAGGCAAACCAACGCCAGAGGGTGTGCATCGAGATGGTGTAGATTTTGTGTTAGTGATGATGGTGAAACGCAAAAATATTTCGAGCGGCACCACCACCATGCACGATTTAGAACACAAAAATTTGGATAGCTTTACGCTGACTGAACCACTAGATGTTGCAATTGTAAACGACCATCGCTGCATGCATGGAGTAACACCCATCGTACCAATAGACCAAACACAGCATGCTTATCGTGATGTGTTAGTGATCACTTTCAAAAAAAATCAGCAATAAATTGATGGTTAAAGACATCGGGCAAACAGCACATCAAAGTGCTAATCCGCTACGCAATTTGAGTTTTTTTAAGCTACTCTGTTATCGCGTACTAATGGTGTTGTCCTATCAAATTATGGCAGTGGTCGTGGGCTGGCATTTATACCAAATCACACACGACCCTCTGTCGCTCGGCCTTATTGGTCTTGCTGAAATCATCCCCTACTTCTGCACGGCTTTATTTGCAGGCTATGCGGTAGACCATTACTCAAAGCGTAATTTTGGGGTAAGTTCCTCATTCACGCTAATGTTTGCAGCTTTGCTAATTTATGCAATCACAAATGGCAAATTACCAGGCGATCCTACGCTATGGATTTACGGCGCAATCGCTCTGATTGGTTTAGCACGCGCTTTCATTGCACCCACATACAGCGCGATTTTCGCCTCCATCATGCCACGTCAAGAATATGCAAAAGGTGCCAGTATCGGTAGTGCAGCATTTCAATTTGGTTTAATCACAGGCCCTGCGATAGGAGGAATTTTGGTTGGTTGGACTAGCCTGCAAGTGGCTTATTTAGTCTCTGCTGGCTTGGCATGCGCTTCGGGAATTTCGCTGCTCACACTAAAAGTTCGCACACCAAAAGTAGTGGCAGAAAAAGCGATTTTTTCTGGTATCGCCGAAGGAGTGCGTTTTGTCTATAACCACCAAGTCATTTTGAGCGCTCAAGCACTTGATATGTTTGCCGTACTGTTTGGTGGGGCAGTGGCAATGTTGCCCGCTTTTATTCACGATGTTTATCACTTCGGGCCAGAAGGCCTAGGGATTTTACGCGCCTCGCCAGCTATCGGTGCGATTATCACTGGTGCCTATTTAGCTAAGCATCCAATTTATGAAAACGCTGGTAAATGGTTATTATTTTCGGTCGCAGGATTTGGAGTTTGCATCATTGCTTTTGCACTCACGCCATATTTCTGGTTTGCGGCTTTGCTATTGATGCTATCAGGTGTGTTTGATGGTGTTTCAGTTGTGCTACGCAGCACCATTATGCAACTTGCTACACCAGACCACATGCGTGGCAGAGTAGCTTCTATCAACGGCTTATTTATTGGCTCTTCAAACGAATTAGGCGCTTTTGAGTCTGGCTTCATGGCGAGGGTAATGAGTTTGATTCCATCGGTGATATTTGGCGGTTTGATGACACTAGGTGTGGTGGCAACTACCGCCACGCTTGCGCCTAAGTTGCGTAAACTTAATCTAAAACATTTAGAAGCAGATGGTCACGAAAAGTAGCACAGTCTAATATTCGCTGCTTCTACCCGTGGCATAGCTCTTTTCTACATTTTGTTGCCACTCGCCACACTCTGAACACTTATGATCATGCATCGTTGGGCATAACACCAAGCGAGTGCTTTTGCAAAACTTACAAATCCGGGATTCCACAGCTGATTTATGCACAGTCTCATGATGTTCTGCGGCAACTTTTGTACTGCCAAGTGCGTATTTATTATCCATACCTGACCTCTAATAAAAGTCTTATTAAACTTTTCTATCGTTTAAGTTTAAACCTAATTTTGCTCCAATGGCAACATTAAAAATATCCACAAACTTGTGACTTGGCTTATCAGTTAAAATAGCGCTTTTCGTCATTACTGCAACCCCATTTACAAAGGCATATATGCAAAACATCGTCGTAGAGAAAAAACCAGTACAAAGCACACTCGATAGCCTCAATGTCACAAAATGGCCTACTTGGGAAAAAGAAGTGTCGGTATTCCCTTGGGTATTTCCAGAACAAGAAATCGCCTACATCTTAGAAGGCGAATGTGTGATTACCCCAGAAGGTGGAAATCCAGTGACGTTTGGCAAAGGTGATTTAGTAACATTTCCTGCCGGTCTAAAAGCAAGCTGGGAAGTGAAAAAACCGCTACACAAGCACTACAAGCTAGATGGCAACGCGCTTACACAGATTTTGCGCCGCATTAAACTTAAAATCGGGCTATAAATTAGATGTTGGGGTTTCCCAGCTAGTGATTTTTTTAAGTTTTTAATTAAATAAGGAGCCTCTTAGCTCCTTATTGATTGGCATAAAACTGTTGGGGTGTTAGTGCGCTTAATCTATATCGGCAGGGTCACACTTAGTCAATGACGGCTCATCCATTTGGTTGCCCAAACTTACTACCTTATTCACTGCACTAACGTCTTTATTTTAATCGCTTATCAACAAAAAACCCGCCTAAGCGGGTTTTTATTTTGCATCAATACGCTTCGATTAGCCGCATTTACTCTCACCACAATTGAGACAAGTGAGGCAGCCATCCATAATAATCGCGGCTTTAGTGCTACATTTGGCACATAGCTGTGCACCTGCTGGAAAGCCCTCTGCATTCTCTGCGCCGCCAGATTTAGCATGCTTTTCTAAAAACTCTTTTTTCTTTTCAGCCACCAGTTTTTGTTGATGCTCATCAAGGCCAGCTTTTTTAAGCATACCGATTTCTTGTAAGTGTTGTTCAACCACTTCACCGATTTCAGCTACTAGACTAGGGATGTATTTGCCGCCTTTTTTGAAGTAGCCACCGCTTGGATCAAATACGCTATGTAGCTCTTCTACCAAGAAAGTCACATCACCACCTTTACGGAATACCGCTGACATCACGCGGGTGAGGGCAACGATCCATTGGAAGTGATCCATATTTTTTGAGTTAATAAAAATCTCAAATGGACGGCGGTGCTCTTGTGGTGTGCCTTCGTTCATCACTACATCGTTAATGGTGATATAAAGCGCATGCTCAGTCACTGGCGTTTTAATTTTGTAGGTGTTACCTACTAATTTATCTGGGCGACTAAGTGGCTCGCCCATTTGGACGATAGTTGCTGATTGGACTGGCGCAGCAGCTGCTTCTGCCCCCTTTGCTTTGTCTTCTTCTGTCACTAGGCCAAAGCCTGTGATTTTCTTTTCAATTTTAATTGCCATGTTGTTCTCTCTTTAATTTTTTCAGTTATACGGTTTTATATTAAAACTTGCCGTAGTAACCTTCTTTTAGGGCGTCGTATAGATTGGCGGCTGAGTGCATTTCGCCGTCGTATTCAATCTCTTCGTTACCCTTTACTTCAACCACTGCGCCATCTTCAAGCGTAAATTTGTAGGTGGTGTTTTCTAAGTCTTTTTCTGTGACCAATACGCCTTGGAAGGCTTCTGGGTTAAAGCGGAAAGTGGTACAACCTTTCAAACCTTTATCGTAGGCATAAAGATAGATGTTTTTGAAATCTTCAAAATCATAGTCTGTTGGTACGTTAATGGTTTTAGAAATTGAGCTATCAATCCATTTTTGCGCAGCCGCTTGAATATCCACGTGGGCTTTTGCTTGAATGGTAGATGAGTCTAAGAAGTATTCTGGTAACTTCTCATCCTCTGCTTCGCTAAATGGCATCGCTTTGCTGTTAATTAACTCGCGGTAAGCCAATAGCTCGTATGAGAATACGTCCACTTTCTCTTTTGATTTTTTACCTTCACGAATCACGTTACGTGCGTAATGGTGAGCAAATGAAGGCTCAATACCATTACTTGCGTTGTTTGCTAATGAGAGTGAAATCGTGCCTGTTGGAGCGATTGAGCTATGGTGGCTGAAGCGCACGCCTGTTTTGGCGATTTGTTTACGCAAAGCTTCTGGGAACTGCTGCATATAACGACTATATGTGCCCATCAACACTTTGCCCTTTACCTTATCACCAAGCTTGAAGCCATCTTTCACCATTTCTGGGCGTTTTGAAAGCATGTCACCTGTCACCACGAACTCTTCTTCCATGATAGGTGCTGCACCTTTTTCTTTCGCTAAATCAATACCAATTTCCCAGCCTGTTTCAGCCATTACTTTAGTCACTTCTTCTGTGAAAGCAACGGATGCATCTTCACCATATTTCATTTTTAACATGGTGAGTGTTGAACCCAAGCCCAAATAACCCATACCGTGACGACGCTTACGAACGATTTCTGCACGTTGCTGTTCTAGCGGTAATCCATTAATTTCGACGACGTTATCTAACATACGGGTGAAGATCCCAACCACTTGACGATACTCATCCCAATCGAATGTTGCTTGATCCGTAAATGGATTGCGTACAAACTTAGTTAAATTCACAGACCCTAACAAGCAAGCGCCATAAGGTGGCAATGGTTGCTCGCCGCATGGATTTGTTGCGCGGATGTTCTCGCAGAACCAGTTGTTGTTCATTTCGTTCACGCGGTCAACCAAGATAAAGCCTGGCTCGGCGAAGTCATATGTTGAGGACATAATTACATCCCATAATCTACGTGCTTTGATTATTTTATAAACGCGGCAAGCTGTTTTGCCATCTGATTCACGTGTGAGATATTTGTCTTTAATTGGCCATTCGCGCCATACCACTTGCGTTTCATCTTTTGTGTCTAAGGCATCAACCGTTGCTTCTTTTGAAGTCACAGGGAATGCTAGTTTCCATTCAGCGTCAGCTTTTACTGCTTCCATGAAATCTTTAGTGATTAAGCATGAGAGGTTAAATTGACGTAATCGACCCGCTTCGCGTTTCGCTTTAATGAAGTCAGTTACATCAGGATGTGAAATATCGAATGTCGCCATTTGCGCGCCACGACGGCCACCCGCTGAAGACACGGTGAAGCACATCTTATCGAAGATATCCATGAATGAAAGTGGGCCACTTGTGTATGCTCCAGCACCCGCCACGAATGCGCCTTTTGGACGCAGTGTTGAGAATTCGTAACCAATACCACAACCCGCTTTTAATGTAAGGCCTGCTTCATGCACCTTATTTAAGATGCCGTCCATGCTGTCTTCAACGATGCCAGATACCGTGCAATTAATAGTGCTGGTTGCTGGCTTATGCTCTAAAGCACCGGCGTTTGAAGTAATACGGCCCGCAGGAATCGCACCACGACGCAAAGCCCACAAGAATTTTTCATGCCACTCAGCACGCTTATTTTCTTCTTCAACATCCGCCAATGCACGCGCTACTCGTGAATAGCTGTCATCCATGTTTTGATCAACATGGTCGCCATGTTTAGTTTTGAGACGATACTTTTTATCCCAGATGTCCAATGAAACAGATTGCATCGGCACTTCTTTATGATTGTTTTCTTGCATAGCAGCTTCTTCTGGCGTTTTGACGGCTTGTAACATTGGCAATCTTCCTATTTTATTCTCTTAATTAGCCTGGCTTTTTCACACTTTATCTCGTGTGTTTGTTTGTGCGCATTTTAGTCAGACCACAATATGTTGTGCTAAGTTGCAAAAATATTCCATTTTGTAGTGTTGGTCAAGCAATATATTTAAGATTGTTTAACATTTTTTTACATTTTATTTGCGTCATTTTGGTGCGTTTTTGACAGCCTATAGAGGAGGCAATGTCTGGCATTTAGTGAGCGTTCACCAACTGAAATAAAAAATAGTTTTCTAGGTGAATCCAAATATATTATATAGATCAATCTGTGAGAAAATCATCGCATGTCACGTTTGTACTATTCAGTCCTTTTATATATTTTATTACCTTTCACTGCCGTTAAGCTTTTATGGCGGGCAGTGCGCCAACCGGCTTACTTAAATCATTGGTCTGAGCGTTATGCTCTATATGGCCAACCAAGCTCGCAACCACTTATTTGGTTGCACTGCGTATCAGTGGGCGAAACACGAGCGGCAAAGCCTTTGATTGAAGCTCTACTAAAAAAGTATCCGGCGCACCAAGTTTTACTATCGCACGCTACGCCCACGGGCCGTGAAGCTGGCGAACAACTTTTTTCTAATGACAAGTACCCACGCATCTCTCGCTGCTATCTTCCTTACGACACGCCAGACGCAGTAAAACGATTTTTGAAGCACTACCATCCTGAGCTAGGCTTGCTGATGGAAACAGAGCTTTGGTTTAATTTGATTGCAGCATGCAAAGCGCAAAGCATTCCGTTGTTATTGGTAAACGCACGTCTTTCAGAACGCTCCGCGCGTGGCTACGCCAAAGTGGGTAAGCTCACAGCACAAGGCTTAAATAGTTTGAGCGCAATCGCCGCGCAAACAGAACAAGATGCAACCCGCTTAAAAACCTTTCTAGGCAAAGGGACCAATATCGTGGTGACGGGCAATCTTAAATTTGATGTTAATCCACCAGCAGATGAGGCAGAGCGTGGTCAATACTTACGTAGCTTGCTTGGCTTAAATCGTCCTGTATTTTTAGCAGCAAGTACACGAGATGGCGAAGAGGCCTTAATTTTAGAAGCGATTGCCTTATGCACGATTAACAACTTACTGACAGTTATTGTGCCGAGACATCCGCAACGCTTTGATGAAGTGGCAGCGCTATTGAGCAAATACAACATTCCATTTTGCCGCCGTTCAGAATTCTCGATGGGCACCGTCGCCGGAGACATTCCCAACTGTCGCGTGATACTTGGGGATAGCATGGGCGAGATGTTTAATTATTATGCGGCCTGCGACGTGGTATTTATTGGGGGCAGCTTGTTACCACTTGGCGGGCAAAATCTTATTGAAGCCTGCGCAATGGGTAAGCCAGTTTTAATTGGTCCTCATACATTTAACTTTAGCGATGCGACAGATTTTGCTGTGCAAATTGGCGCGGCAAATCGTGTGAACGATCCGCAAGAGCTCGCAGAAAAATTAAACCTGTTGATGAATGATGCTAAGGCAAGAATAGCGATGAGCCATGCAGCACTTGCTTTTAGTAAAAGCGCGAGCGGCGCCACGCAAAGAATAATGGATTTGATCGAGAAATATCTACCCCCTAAAAAATAAAGCTAGCGAACAAGCTGGCTAATTTTCTTGAAGGCATCGCCTTCTGCAACACCCAGCCACTCAAACACCAAAGACTCAGTGTTACTGATAATCACCCCAGCCTCGCGCATTCGATTAAGTGAATTGCGTTTATTTTCTGGGTCGCGAGAAGTCACCGCATCCTCGAGCACAAACACGGTTTTACCTTGGGCAAGCAAATCAAGTGCGGTTTGAAGCACGCAAATATGCGCTTCCATGCCAGCTAAAATTACTTGTTGATGGTCACCCAAAAGTTGACGATTAAAAGCGGGTTCTCCGCAACAAGAAAACGCCGTTTTCTCAACTGCTTTTTTACCCCCCATATATTGAGATAGCTCAGGAAGTGTTGACCCTAGGCCTTTGGGATATTGCTCGGTGAAGATGATAGGTATTTCTAGCAAAGCAGCGCTTTGCAATAGAATAGCGCAATTTTTAAGAACGTCAGCAATGCGGTCGGTCATCACGTTACTGAGCTTGGTTTGCATATCGACAATCACTAACTGACTTTGATTACGATCTGCCACACACGCCACTTTCGTCATCATGCCTCCGCGCCCACTAACGGCTGACTAACTGTTGATTCACACCTTCTAAATCTACTTCGCTGAGCAAGCCAACAGCAGACTTGAGCGCCAAAATATTCACTAAATAAGTATAGCGAGACTGCAGTAAATCACGCTTTGCACTGAAGTATTGTTGTTGCGCGTTCAGCACATCTACGCTGGTTCGCACGCCAACTTCATAACCCAAATTAGTTGAATCCAACTGACTTTGACTTGAATTAAGCGCCTGTTCATAAGCCTTAATTTGAGCCACGCTACTGGATAAATTCAAATAAGCTGAACGTGTATCTAAATCAGCCTGGCGCCTAGCGGCTTCTAAATCATCCTGCGCTTTTTGTTTGTTCGCTACTGCCTCACGCACTTTTGAACTAACTAATCCACCTTGGTAAATTGGGATTTGAAGTTGCAAACCGATCGTTGCGTTCGTAATATCGCTTCCATTGCCAAGGCCTGTGGCTGTGCCATTCGCATAATTGTTGTTATAGCCTGCCACAGCATCTAAGGTCGGCATGTGACCCGCATTTTGGCGCTCAACCTCTTGTGTCGCGATTTCCAAAGTTTGTAGCTGAAGTGCAATTACTAGGCTATTTTGCTCAGCAACCTGCACCCACTTTTCCATTTCCACTGGCTCAGGTGATTGCGCGACCAAATCGCTTCGAACGCCAATGAGCGCTTGAGGCATTGCACCAACAATTGCTTGAATAGCGCGCTTTTTAACTTCCAAATCGTTCATCGCCGCAATCTCTTGCGCTACCACCAAATCAAATCTCGCTTGCGCTTCATTGAAGTCAGTAATCGTTGAAGTGCCAACTTCAAAGTTTGCTTTCGCTTGATCTAGTTGCTTATTAATGGCTTTTTTTTGTGCGTTAATTAAGTCAATTTTGTCTTGTGCAAGAAGCACATCAAAATAAGTTTTAGACGCACGCAAAATTAAGTTTTGTTGCGCCAATACTAATTGTTTATCAGCTTGGGCGACCTGACTTTTTGCTTGTTCAAACTGCGCGCGGATTTGCTTACGATAAATCGGCTGACTCACGTTGACGCCGTAATTGTAGCTTTCAAAATTATTTTGACCACCGCGCAAGGGAAATGTGGTGCTTCCAAAAAACTTGGCATCTGATTGCGTTGCACTTACACCCGCGTTTAAGGTGACCGTGGGCAAATACAATGATTTACCTTGCGCCAATTTCTCTTGACTCGCTAAGTGACTGCTTTGTGCTGAGGCCCAAGCCGGGTCGCGACTCAAAGCCTGCTGATAAATCTGCATCAAATTTTGACTATCTGCCGCTTGAGCATGATGGCCAAAAGACAAACCAAGCATCAAGATTAAATGTTTAAGACGCATATTTTTAATATCGCTTTTTAAGTAAGTCGGCAAAAACTAAAACTCAAACTTTTCTGATTGCGGGGCATTTTCAATTGCTGGTAAACAAGTTTCAAACAACACATCTGTTTTAAAACTGTCTGCTGAAATGCGGGTGACTAATGTCGCTTCCATTGCTGGCGCTTCGCCAACAACAACAAACATTCTACCGTCAGCGGCAAGCTGACGTTCAACTTGTGTGTTTAATAAAGGAGTGGAGCCCGTGTAAACAATCACGTCATAAGGGGCATTAGCCGTTAAGCCTTGAGCACCATCAGCGACAATTAAGCTTACGTTGTGTATACCTTGTGCAGCAATATTTTTAGCAGCTTGTTTACTAATTTTTGCATTGATCTCAACACTATCCACATGCCTAGCCTGCATTGCTAGTAAAGCCGTTAAATAACCACTGCCAGTACCAATTTCTAGGACTTTGTCTGTTTTTTTGATTGCTAGGGACTGAAGAATACGTCCCTCCATTTTAGGAGAAAGCATGACTTGGCCAAACCCAAGCGGAATTTCCAAATCGGCAAACGCTAAGCCCACATGTTGTGTGGGAACAAAATCTTCTCGAGGTAACTTTGCTAGCAAATCAAGCACTGTGCCGTCCAAAACGTCCCAAGGACGAATTTGCTGTTCGATCATATTAAAGCGTGACTGTGTCACTTGCGCTGATTCTTGTTTCAAACTCATTGCCAACCCTTTTTTAATCAATCTTTAATGTTCATTATAACCGAAGCTAATTGATTTTATCGCTTGCTTTAAAGCGGTTTTTCGCGTAACTTCGAAAAAATTGCTAGGGGTCTCCAAAATGCTCTTTTGGAGTGAGATACACCCTTTGAACCTGATGCGGGTCATGCCGCCGTAGGGAAGCTAGTCCACCGCTTCCCTACTCCGTTGTATTATTTTTTTGGAGTAGACATTGAACGCCACCGATAAAAACCTCGCTCACTTTGTAGGCGAAAATGCTGAGATTGACCCAGCAACCAAAAAACCATTCACTAATTCTTCTAAAGTCTATCTGCAAGGCTCACGCCCTGACATTCAAGTGCCTTTTCGTGAAATTAGCCTAAGCGATACGCCATCTACTTTTGGCGCTGAGAAAAATCCACCAGTCATGGTGTATGACACATCTGGCCCCTACACAGACCCAAATGTTAACATTGACATTCGAAATGGCTTGCCCGCTTTGCGCGCTAAATGGATTGAAGAACGAAACGATACTGAGCAATTAGATGGTCCCAGCTCAGCATTTGGTGTGGAACGTCAAAACGATCCAGCTCTTGCTGAAATGCGCTTTAACTTATCACGTCAACCCCGCTGCGCGAAAGCCGGCATGAACGTCAGCCAAATGCACTATGCACGCAAAGGCATCATCACTCCAGAAATGGAATATGTCGCCATTCGCGAAAATCAACGTCGTGAAAACATGAGCGATTTATTGCAAACACAACATAAAGGTCATGATTTTGGCGCAAGCATTCCCAAAGTCATCACCCCAGAATTTGTGCGCGATGAAGTAGCGCGCGGTCGTGCGATTATCCCTCTGAACATTAACCACCCAGAAATTGAGCCAATGATTATTGGCCGTAATTTCTTGGTCAAGATTAATGCTAACATTGGCAACTCAGCGCTAGGCTCTTCAATTTCAGAAGAAGTTGAAAAAATGGTGTGGGGGACACGTTGGGGCGGCGACACCGTGATGGACTTATCAACAGGTAAAAACATCCACGAAACGCGCGAGTGGATTATCCGTAACAGCCCAGTGCCTATCGGTACGGTGCCTATCTACCAAGCACTTGAAAAAGTGAATGGCAAAGCTGAAGACCTCACATGGGAAATTTTCCGCGACACATTAATTGAGCAAGCTGAGCAGGGCGTAGATTACTTCACCATTCATGCTGGCGTGCGTTTAGCTTATATTCCAATGACCGCAAAACGCATGACAGGCATTGTGTCTCGCGGCGGTTCTATCATGGCGAAATGGTGTTTAGCGCATCATAAAGAATCATTCCTTTATGAGCACTTTGAAGACATCTGCGAAATCATGAAAGCCTACGACGTGAGCTTTTCGCTTGGAGATGGTTTACGACCTGGTTCAATTTATGATGCAAATGATGAAGCACAATTCGCTGAACTCAAAACACTAGGCGAGTTGACACAAATCGCTTGGAAGCACGATGTACAGTGCATGATCGAAGGCCCAGGCCACGTGCCTATGCACCTTATTAAAGAGAACATGGACTTGCAACTTGAGCACTGCGGCGAAGCGCCTTTCTACACATTAGGGCCATTAACTACTGATATTGCTCCAGGTTATGACCACATTACTTCAGGTATCGGTGCCGCAATGATTGGCTGGTACGGCTGCGCAATGCTTTGTTACGTCACCCCAAAAGAGCATCTTGGCTTACCAGACAAAGAAGACGTTCGGGTTGGCATCATTACTTACAAGATTGCGGCACATGCAGCTGACTTGGCAAAAGGCCACCCAGGTGCACAAATTCGTGACAACGCCCTATCAAAAGCACGTTTTGAGTTCCGCTGGGATGACCAATTCAACCTTGGCCTTGATCCTGAAAAGGCAAAGGAATTCCACGATGAAACATTGCCACAAGAAGGCGCAAAACAAGCTCACTTTTGCTCAATGTGCGGTCCACACTTCTGCTCAATGAAAATCACACAAGATGTTCGTGATTATGCAGACAAGCTTGGCATGGATGCGCAAGAAGCACTTCAAAAAGGGATGCAAGAGAAGTCTATTGAATTTGTGAAAAAGGGTTCTGAAGTCTATCAAAAAGTCTAAAGACTTTTGCCGTGATTGATCTTAAGATTTAATCAATTGTTGCAATAAATGAAACCCCACAGCTCATCGCTGTGGGGTTTCATTTATTGGCTAATTTACGCATCGGTTAGCCAAGCAAGTTTTGTTAGAGCGTATAATATGCGACATCATATAAATCAAACTTTTGAAATCTATTTTGACTACCATTAAAATCACAAAAAAACCGACAAACAGCACTAATCCAAGCGCAAGCAAAGCCCCCGTTCGCCGCACTGACCCAAGCAAGCGTGACCGCACTATTGCCCCTAAGCCTGTGGTTAGGCCGCAAGCTGAGCCTGAAGCTGAACGCGTCGAAACACATTCGCCAAAGCAAACTGAAAGCACCCAATTAAAAGCTTCACAACGTAATCACCGTTACGATGGTAGTTTGCGTGATGAAGCGCCGCGCCCCCGGCAAGCACGCCCAACCTTGGATGATACGGGCCGAGATACACCGCGCCGGGGTGGCAAGCTACGCGACGGTTTTGAGGTGGGAAATTTTAATAATGACCGCCCCAGTAACCCAATGTTTGCTGCTAAGCCCTTGCCAAGCAATCCTGATTTCCCACGCCTTTCAAAACGCATGGCGGAACTTGGTTTTTGTTCACGCCGCGAAGCAGATGAGTGGATTACGAATCGCTGGGTAAAAGTAGATGGCAGAATTGTGGATGAGCTAGGTAGTCGTGTGGAGATGAACGCCAATATTGAAATCAGTAAAGATGCTGAAAAACATCAATCTGAAATCGTGACGATTATTCTTAACAAGCCAATTGGCTATGTTTCAGGCCAAGCAGAAGATGGCTATGACCCTGCGATTGTGCTGATTCATCCTGACAACCAATGGCAAGACGACCCGCTTTTACACCATGCACAACCAAGAGAATTTCAACGGGCTTTTCTACAAGGCCTTGCCCCAGCAGGGCGCTTAGACATTGATTCAACAGGCCTGTTAGTACTTACTCAGGATGGGCGTGTTGCACGCCATTTAATCGGCGAAGACTCAGCAGTTGAGAAGGAATATCTAGTACGCGTTGATGGTGACTTATCCTATAACGATCTTGACCTACTTAATGAAGGCCTATCTTTAGATGGCGTAAAGCTAAAACCTGCAAAAGTATCTTGGCAAAACGAGGACCAACTTCGCTTTGTGCTGCGCGAAGGCCGCAAACGTCAAATTCGTCGCATGTGTGAATTGGTTGGCTTAACAGTACTTGGCCTAAAACGCATTCGGATAGGCGGGGTCATATTAGGAAAATTGCCTATGGGCGAATGGCGTTATTTAAGACCTGAAGAGCGATTCTAATTTAAGAGATCAACAATGGATTTAATCCTATTATTTAAAGCCTTACTTTTAGGCCTGGTAGAAGGCGCAACAGAGTTTTTACCTATTAGCAGCACAGGCCACCTGATTATCGTTGGTGACCTGATTAATTTTTTAGACAAAGAAAAACGCGATGTTTTTGAAATCGTGATTCAGCTAGGCGCTATTTTATCTGTTTGCTGGCTCTATCACGCCAGACTGTTAACAGTTGTCCGCACTCTAAAAAGTGATGTGCAAGCTCAACGTTTTGTTTTGCAGTTGTTTGTTGGCTTTTTACCGCTCGCTATTTTGGGCCTGCTATTTCATCACCAAATAAAAGAAGTCTTGTTCAAGCCCATCCCTGTTGCGATTGCATTGATTGTTGGCGGACTAGTTATCCTATTTGTTGAAAAACTATCACTTAAAGCCAAGATTTCAAACATTGAATCAATGACAGTGCTAGATGCTTTTAAAATTGGCTGCGCGCAAGCATTGGCTTTAATCCCTGGCGTTTCAAGATCTGGTGCAACGATTTTAGGTGGCATGTCTTTTGGGTTGTCCCGTCAAGTCGCTACTGAATTTTCTTTCTTTTTGGCGATACCAGTGATGTTTGCTGCAACAGGATATGACTTAATAAAAAGCCGCGACCTGCTCAGTGCTGATGATATTGGATTGTTTTTGGTCGGATTTATTGCTGCATTTTTATCTGCATTAGTCGCAATTAAAACTTTAATTCGCTATGTTGCAGGGCATGATTTTAGAGTTTTTGCTTGGTATCGTATTGTGCTCGGCATACTGGTCATTAGCTACTTTCATTAAAATCTCATTTAACTCAATGGCGATCCATCAATTTTCATCGCGATTAATCGCTTGGCAAAAGATCTGTGGTCGCCATGAGTTGCCTTGGCAAAATACTCAAGACCCTTATGCTATTTGGGTTTCAGAAATTATGTTGCAGCAAACACAAGTGACCGCTGTCATTGGCTACTATGCCAAATTTATGGCGCGCTTCCCTGATATTGCCCGCCTCGCAAACGCAACACAAGAAGAAGTGTTGCAATATTGGAGCGGTCTAGGCTACTACTCCCGAGCACGAAATTTACACAATGCAGCGCAAACAATCATGGACGAACATGATGGTGAATTTCCGCAGGATTTTGAACGCATTCAAATGCTTTCTGGCATTGGTCGTTCAACCGCGGCGGCGATTGCATCCTTTGCATTTCAACAAAACCAAACGATTTTGGATGGCAATGTAAAACGCGTTTTAGCTAGACACTTTCTCGTTGAAGGCTGGACGAGCACGCCTAAAATCGAGAAGCAATTGTGGGCATTAGCCGAGTCATTAGTCCCAAAGCAAGACATGGTGGCTTACACGCAAGGCTTAATGGATTTAGGTGCCACCATTTGCACGCGCAGCAAGCCAAAATGCGATCTATGTCCGCTCAAAGCAAGCTGTTTGGCACTTGCTGAAAATAAAACTAAAGCATTGCCCACTCCCAAGCCTAAAAAAGCGATCCCACAAAAA
This sequence comes from Candidatus Methylopumilus sp., assembly GCA_040401435.1. Classification (GTDB taxonomy): domain Bacteria; phylum Pseudomonadota; class Gammaproteobacteria; order Burkholderiales; family Methylophilaceae; genus Methylopumilus_A. The sequence goes on along the minus strand of JBBAON010000005.1, from coordinate 99,069 downwards.
CAAACCACCATGCTATTACTGTTAAATGGCAATGAAGTGATGTTAGAAAAGCGTCCCCCCAATGGCATTTGGGGAGGCTTGTGGAGCTTGCCTGAAATCAGCATGCAAGATATCGCAAGCGAAGTTGCTTTGCGGCGATTTGGTTTGGAAGTGGAAGCAGATGAACCGCTAGAGAGCATTCAGCATGTGTTTACGCACTTTAAATTAGAGATAGTGCCCCAGCCATTGCATGTCATCAATCAACCTCGACAAGCGAATATGCCAAATATGATTTGGCTAACCATTGAAGATGCAATTGGTGCAGCTCTTCCAACACCAGTTAGAAGTATTTTGCTAAACTTAGAACACTAATTTTTATTTTTCTGAATAAATCATGCCATCACTGTACCGCTTTAAAGATGAACGCATACAAGATGTGATGCTTGCTTACACCAAGGTCGAAAACTCGGTGAGATACTCGCTTACGCATGGTGGGCGCTATATGCCTTACGATGAGCATGAGCTTGCGCTGATGCGTGAAGACAAGGCATGGGCGATGGCAAGATTAGTGATTGATAAAATCATGCGGCTGCCACCTGTTGAGAATTTTAAATCCAAATACTAAGGCAATAAAAAACAGCCCGAAGGCTGTTTTTATAAATCATTACAGCGAATTAAATCTCGCCCCAGCTCTCTTCCCACATACAGTGTTTAATTGTATGGCGGTTTTTAATCAATTCATCAATCGTTGGCTCGTCGTTTAATGCACGTTTAATTGCCAATTTAGTTGCTTCGTAATTATTTTTATACATATCCGCTTTGTCCAATTTACCTTCTTTAGCCAAAGCAGCACAGCCTGGATCAACCCATACTAAACTCACGATACATAAATCGTTCACTTGGTCTTTAGGAATGATGCCTTCAATCACGCAATCCAAAATCGCATCAGCTGTTGCCGCTTGAACAACGCCGCCAAAGAGTTCAATATTAATGCTATCTTTCAACGTGACTTTAGGCACCATCATAGTAGCTGGGCGAACCAATTGGTTTATATCGCGCACTGCAAACATTGCGGTGTGGCCTTTACTTTGTGCCATCATGTTGGCAAAAGCTGCACCCACTGGGCCGTCAACCGCGCCAATTAAAATTTCTGGCATTGCAGCGGTGACATCTTTACCTTCTGTAAAAATAGTCGCTTCACCCGCTTTAAAAATAATTTTAGACATATAAGTCAATTCCTAATAGTTAACAAATCGTGAATCAAAAAATCTTAGTCATGTATTTTACCCAAGCTATGATACATCAGCAAATGATCTCAACATTGACCAACAGTTATTCTCATCGCGAGAGCGCTGGGTTATACTTTGTTCACTAAATTTTTTGGAAAGCTATTTTTATGAAAAAATATTTGAGCACTTTGGGCCGCATTCTTTTAGCGCAAATTTTCTTATTACAAGTCATCGCTTTGATCGTGGGATTCTTTAACAGCCCAACTGGTTATTTGGACTATCAAAATGCGCTTGGGCATCAAGGGCTACCAGGTGTGTTTGCGCCGCTCATTATTTTGGTGCAATTAGTTGGTGGCATTGCTTTGCTATTGGGTTACAAAACAAAAATGGCAGCAATTGTCATGTCAACTTATGCTTTGTTTATCTCCTTTGCCCTTGGGCTTTCTCCTTTCCAATATCTAGCCATTATTGGGGGGTTGCTCACCCTAGCGGCAAATCCAGTGACATCATTAAGTTTGGACAATCTTAAAAAGTAAAAAAATTTACTGCGTCAAAAAAGGGGCACTCTATATCTTTACTATAGAGCGCCCCTTTTCAATTTGAATCAACTTAAGCAGATTTAAGGTTCTTAGGTAATTGAAATACCACGTTTTCGACCACGCCTGGCAATTCGGTCACTTCAGCTTTTGTCAGCGTCAGTAATGTTGCAATCACTTCTTTTACTAACACCTCTGGGGCTGATGCGCCTGCTGAAATACCAATGTTTTTCTTACCTATTAGCCAGGTTGGATCAATGTAGCTAGCGTTATCAACCATATAAGACTCAACCCCTTGGTTCTGGGCAACCTCTCTTAAGCGATTTGAATTGGAGCTATTTGGCGAGCCCACAACAATCACCAGATCACAATCTTTTGCTAGCACTTTAACTGCATCTTGGCGGTTTTGCGTGGCATAACAAATCGAATCGCTTTTCGGCGCGCTAATTTCTGGAAATTTTTGTTTTAAGGCTGTCACAATCTGTGCAGCATCATCAATTGAAAGTGTCGTTTGTGTAACATAAGCTAATTGATAGGGATCATTCACTTCAAGCTTTGCAACATCGTCAGGAGATTCCACAAGATACATTCCGGTTTCAGACTGCCCCATCGTGCCTTCAACTTCTGGATGGCCTTTATGGCCGATCATCACAATCTCCCTATTCTCAGCCCGCATTCTTGCAACCTCAATATGCACTTTAGTCACGAGTGGACAGGTAGCATCAAATACTTGCAAACCCATAGATTCAGCCTCATTGCGCACATCTATCGAGACGCCATGCGCACTAAAAATGACCGTATTACCCGATGGCACATCTTTTAACTCATCAATAAAAATTACGCCCTTACGCTTTAGCTCATCCACGACAAATTGGTTGTGGACAACCTCATGGCGCACATAAATAGGTGCCCCAAACTTTTCAAGCGCTTGTTCAACAATGATAATGGCACGATCGACACCAGCACAAAAACCACGAGGATTAGCGAGTAAGATATTCATAAGTAAAAACCTAAATTGAAAGGATTAAGTGCCAATCCAATGCGCAAAGGTAAGCAAAAATAATAAACCGACCATGAGCAACAATACACGCCAAACAAGCCCAACTGCAGCTTGCACGTAATCCGCATCCGCATTATCACCTAAGCCAATATCGGGGCGCGCCTGAAGCACTCCATTTAAAGGAAGTGCATCCGCTAACTTGACACCCATTGCACCCGTTCCGCTAGCTAAGACCATGCCAAGTAATTGATCAGGCCAATTATTCGCCTGTGTACGCCAGCAATATGCCGCATCCTCAAAATCACCCACCACTGCAATACATCCAGCCGTGACTCTTGCCGGCAACCAATCTAAATAATAAAAAGCCCGTTGCGAGAAAGCATAAAACGCGTTGTGATTTCCGGATAATGACCATTGAGTTTTCAAAAGATGTGCCAAACGATATAACAAAGCACCCGCCGGACCTAGTATTGCAAACCATAAAATTGGTGCGAACATTCCCTGATGGGCTCGCTTAAATGTTGTTTCAATACACACAGATGCGATTTGATTAGCGTTGTATTGATCTGTTACTGTGTTTTCCCACTCTGCTAATAATTGGCGGGCAGGCAGAATGTTTTGTTCTTTTAAACTCGCAGCAATTTTTTCTGCATGTTGCCCAAAGTAACTAAAGCGAAGGACAAAATAAAGGACGACTAGGCTGATTAAAAATCCAGCAAAATATCCAACAAATAATAGTGTCAATATATAGGAAACACCCAAAAGAAAAACAGGCAACAAAACGCCCATACACCAAGCAATAATTCCATGTTGATGAGTTCCGCCATTCAATGTTCTATCTAAAAAACTTGCATAGGGTGAAAAAATACTTTGCAGCCAGTTTTGCTCAATCAGTGGTCGATAATGGGTAAGCAATAATGCCGAAATAAGCGCTAAAACTTTCAATCGCTGTCCTTAACTGTATTTTCTAATGGCATCTCAACACGCAACACACTATGGTCGTATATCTCGACCGTTGGTAAAGGTAATTTAATATGATGCGATTTGCAGTAATCCAGCAACACTGAGTAGGTTTTTCCATAAGCAAGGAGCGGATGCGCTTTAATTTTTGCAATGGCGACTTTTTGTGTCTCAATACGACCCACCTTAAGAGGTTCTTTGACTTTCGCGCCCGGCTCAACAATATAACCAGTTCTTGCCAGCAGCTCTTTATAAGAGGTCGTACGAGGATCGGTCAACACGATCGAGATTTCCGCGCCATATGCAATATTCTGTTTCTTCAAATAAAACAACACTTCCTTTTGCTTGCTAGCAAGCTTTGAATATGGGCCTTCCGCATCTAAATATACATAATCATAAGTAGGCGATTGTCCAATTTCCAAGCTCGCACTTGAAAATAAACCCCACCAAGTCAACATAGCGATCACTGGCAATACAAAAAATAAAACAAAGTAAGGTAATTGTTTTTTCACTGTGCTTAATTATTCTTAATGTTAATAGAAATGAGCTATAAAACAGCCCACTTAAAAGATACCACAACAGCGCCAGCGATGCACTTATTCAGTCGCTACTTATCTTGGTATAATAGCGGCTTAACTTATGAAGCCGCGCAAATTTGCGCCATCCTTTTATGACCAGTTTAAAAAATACAGCCACATTGCTTGTAACCTGCCCCGATCAAAAGGGAATCGTTGCAGCGATTGCTGACTTCTTACTACAACATGATGCGAACATTTTGCATGCAGATCAGCATCAAGATGCTGAAAATAACCTATTCTTAATGCGTGTTGAGTGGGACTTAAACGGATCTAAAATCAACGCTGATAGCTTCGCAGAACATTTTGCTAGTATTGCTGCACGATTCCAAATGGAATGGCAACTCAAGCTTGCGCAAAAGCGTCCACGTTTAGCGATTATGGTGTCTCAATACGACCATTGCTTAGCAGATTTATTACATCGCCATCAAGGCGGTGAGCTCGCTTGCGATATCGCGATGGTTATTAGTAATCATCTAGATACCGCCCGCCTAGCAGAGTTCTATGGCATTCCGTTTCACCACATTGAAGTAACTAAGGACAACAAAGCCGAAGCCGAGGCGAAGCAGTTCGCTTTATTCGATGCTGCAGAGGTGAATTTGATTGTACTTGCTCGTTACATGCAAATTCTTTCCGCCGATTTTGTGAGGCGTTACCCGCAACGCATCATCAATATTCACCATTCATTTTTGCCAGCCTTTATCGGCGCACGTCCATATCACCGCGCTTTTGAACGAGGCGTAAAACTGATTGGCGCAACCAGCCATTACGTCACAGAGGTGTTGGATGAAGGCCCAATTATCGAACAAGATATTGACCGCATTTCGCACCGCGACCAAGTAGAAGATTTGATCCAAAAAGGCCGTGATTTGGAACGTATCGTTTTATCTCGAGCAGTTCGCTGGCATATTGAAAATCGCATTTTGCCTTATGCGAATAAGACCGTGATTTTTGATTAATGAATCGCCTCGCAATAAAAAAAGCCGCTTAATTTGATTTTAAGTGGCTTTTTAGATCTCATGATAAAAATCCATCCTCTAGGCTCTAGATTATCAACCTTGCTTAAATAAATTTAAGCGGAATTTGGCCCAGTAATAAGCATCCATTACTGAAATTGCATAGACAAAAAAACCACCTGCATAGCGTCCGATGATAGATACATTTGAATCAGCAACCTGAGCGGTAAAATAACCTAACAGGACCATAAACGTCACCATTAACAAGCCCCGTTTAACCGCGTTATTAAGTACTTGCCCCATACCAGGAAGAGCAATCGCAATCGCAAGAACTGCGTAAGGGTTCATTGGTGGCTTAAGTGATTTGGGTTGTTGGCTCATACAGCGTCCTTTTCTAATAATTGACGGATTTCAATTGCCTGTTTTAGTACTTTTTCTACCACTTCTAATGCTATTGCTTCGCCACTAAATACCGAGTTACGCATGATCAAATACTCGCCGCGCTCGGCCTGCTTTGCCATATAGGTAATACGCAACATCGAGGGGCTAATTAACAGCTCTTTAGCACGCTCGTCGGTAAAGAGTTTAGGTACAAAATTATCTATTTTTGCTACATCAACGAGACTGTCTTGATATTTAATTACCGCATGCTGAGGCCAGTGGCTAGGTACTTGAAGATTGCCATTCCACTAAAACTTTAAGCGTCACACTTTTCGTATGGTCAGCGTTAATTTCACCGAGCAAACTTACCTCATAATCCATCAAGCTTTTCACACCAGACACTGGTGCTATTTTATTCACAAAGTATGGAAACTGCATTTCAATACGACCGGCATTAGCTTCTAGCTTCTGTGCCATTTGGCTTAGCATTTCAGAAAAAGAAGCTAGACTAAACGCGTGTTCATTTTCGTTCAAAATCTCAACAAAGCGTGACATATGCGTGCCTTTAACTTCATGCGGCAAGGCCACAAGCATGTTAAAGCTCGCTATAGTATGCTGGATATCCCCCACTTTATTTTGAACTTTGATGGGATGGCGAATGCCTTTAATGCCAACGCTATCAATCGCAATTGCACGGACATCGGGTAAATTTTGAACGTCCTCCATTGTGCTTGGAGCAAGGTGCTGTGAAGAAAAATCGACGGGTAAGTTCATAGCAAGTGCTTAATCTGTTCGTTTAACGTTGTAGGCAAACCATCAAAAAACTCCCACTAAAAAAGAGAAGGCGGCTGATTTCATCTATTCGCAATGACTCAAGCTGTTTAGCCAACCACCTTCAAATACTGATTAAAGAACCAGTGAGGAGATGAGTATGTTTTAAAGTAACAAAGTTAAGTTACTATCAATCATGCTCAGTTGAATCATGCTCGCAATGTTATTAACGAACAATTCCCTTTAAGGCTTACTTCTTAGGAGGTAGAAAGATAGCGCAAGCTTTAGTAGACGATTGAAGAAGAACCAATAAAGGCAATTATTCAACCAGTGAGACGTGTTTCTAATCTAGCACTCGTTCCATCGCAAACAAATCCACAATCTGTTCACGTTTACGAATTTCATATACTTTTTCGCCATCCACCATCACTTCAGTGGCACGAGGACGCGTATTGTAATTAGAGCTCATGCTCATGCCATAAGCGCCTGCAGACAATACAGCTAGCAAATCATCTTGCGCTAAAGCAAGCTTGCGGTCATGGCCTAAGAAATCGCCACTTTCACACACTGGCCCAACAATCTCATACACCTGCGCTTCTGAGTTTGCTTGTTTAACCGAAACGATATCGTGATATGCATCATACAAAGCAGGACGCATTAAATCGTTCATCGCTGCATCTACAATGGCAAAGTTTTTAGATTCTGTATGTTTGAGGTATTCCACTTTAGTCAGCAAGGCCCCTGCATTTCCCACCAAGGCACGACCAGGCTCAAACACCAGCTTCACTTTTCGGCCCGCCATCCTTTGGCGCATGGCTGTTGCATACTCAGCAAAGTCTGGTGGCGTTTCATCCACATAGCAAATCCCAATGCCGCCACCTGCATCAATATGACGAATTGGAATGCCCGCCATCTCAAGTTGATCGACCAATGCTAACACTCGTTCTAAAGCATCCAAGAAGGGTGAAAGCTCAGTGAGCTGAGAACCAATATGGCAATCTACACCATGAATATCGATATTCGGCATTTTTGCCGCAGCCTGATAAAGGCTTAAAGCCTCTTCATAAGCCACACCAAACTTACTGTTCTTTAGGCCAGTAGAAATATAAGGATGCGTTTTGGCATCTACGTTTGGATTCACACGCAGTGAGATAGGGGCAATTTTACCCATACTGCCTGCTACGTGATTAAGCCGCTCTAATTCACTTGAAGATTCTACATTGAAGCAAAAAATACCTAGCGCTAACGCGCGACGCATTTCTGGCTCGGTTTTACCTACGCCTGAGAAGACAACTTTCGATGGATCGCCACCGGCAGCAATAACACGTTCCAACTCACCGCCGGAAACGATATCAAACCCGGCACCGAGTTTTGCGAATAAATTTAAAATTGCTAAACTTGGATTAGATTTAACGGCAAAACATATCAAATGATCTGTTCCTTCAAATCCAGCGTCAAAGCGCCTAAAAGCCGAAGTGAGCGCCTCTTTTGAATAAACATAAGTCGGGGTACCAAACTCAGCGGCTATTTTACTTAAAGGGAAATTTTCGACGTGAAGCTCGCCGTTTTTCATTTGAAATGGTTGCATGAAAAGACTCAAGAATTAACGGTTAATTGGTGTAATTGAGCATACGTCGTATTGTGTGGCACGCTCACATTTTGCGGATATTTTTTCTCAGGAATATAAAGAGGGCCTTTAATCCCACAGGCAGACAAACTCAAAGTGAGCATCAAACTCGATAACAAAACACGTGTAAATTTGCTCACTTCCAGCCTCCTATGTCACTCAAATACACTGCCAAGAAATATTACTATTATTTTAACATAAAGGCTTATTTAGCCTTTGTCTTCATCTAGCTTGACTGGGTTAATACGCAATAAATAATTGGCCAGCACACCATTCACCACCCCAAACACCAAAGCCGCAGCCATAAAAATAGGGATTAAATAAGCGATGCCCCCAAGAGGAATAAGCCAAAAGCGAACAACTAAAAGCTGTCCAACCATGTGCGCAAAGGCAGCCAATATACTTAAGGTCACAGCACTAAAATAACGGCGTGGCAGATATTGTGCAAAAAATAGTGCAGCTAAACTTAATAATGCACCCGATAGGCTGAGCGCAAATGTTGGTGATAAAAAATTGCCAAGTAACAAACTACTTGCGAATACACGTAACAAACTCACCCATACAGCCGTGGCGAAATCAAAGCGATAAAACACAAATAGGGTAATGATGTTCGCAATACCAGGCTTTACGCCAGGCATTGGCGAAGGCAACACTGCTTCAATCAAATGCAGACCTATTGCAAAGGCAGCAAGCTTAGCGATCCGATGATCGTCTGCCGTCGTCTGAATTTCAATACGTTTATTTTTGGAGGACTGTGTCATTAATAATTCAAGCTATCAAAAGGTTTTTCACCGCCGAGCAATTCCAAGCTTACTTGATTCGGTATGCAAATCGCTGCTTGCCCTTGATGACTTAGCCAACCCTGATGGACGCAATATTGATTTGGGCATGGCGAATGTACAAAGCGCGTTTTTCCATTAGCAATGACGATACGCGTAATGCCAATTGGCCCTTGAATATCAATACTACGATTTTGCGCCAAACTATAAGTTGCATAAATTTTATCCCCTAGCCGAATTTGTAGTTTAGTTGCCTGTTCGCTTTGCCAAAGGATGATGAACAAATACCCAACAAAAATGAGGCTGAACAAAATGACTAAAACATCCCCTATCAAAGGCTTCGTCCATTTCGATCTACTCGCCATTACTGCACCGTAATCTTTGCTGGCTGAGCTAGCCAATGGATTTGGGCATTCAAGGCTTTACTGATTGTCACACTACCTTCCGCATCGACAACCAAAAATTGAGCCACGCCCAACTCTCTTGCGACATCAGATTGCTGGTCTGGCGTACTCAAAAATATTGGTTTAGATGTCACATCCGAAAGCACACCGGCGTGAATGCTTGGTGGTAAAAGGACAGTAACAGCTTGCTTACCTTGCGCTGGGTAGCCATTCCGTGGGTCAATAATATGACAATAACGCTTTCCATCTCGCTCAAAATAGCGCTGATAATCTCCTGAAGTGCCAATCGCCCAGCCACTTAGCAGGTCTACGGTTGCCATCGGCCTGGGCTGACGAGGATGCTGAATGCCGACGCGCCAGGGTTTTTCACCATGTTGACCAAGCGCGATAATATTGCCGCCAATATTAATGAGCGCATTTTTGACACCTTGCTTTTGCAATTCTGCCAAAGCGAGATCTAAAGCGTAGCCTTTAACGTAGCCTCCTAAATCAAGCTTTACTGCCGCGTTGTTACTATAAACCGTGTTGTTTTTAATGACGATGTCTGACATTTGCGGATTCGCTTGGACAAGCTTTTGAATAACTAAATCGTTAATTTCAACTGGCGTAAATTCATCACGCTGAAATCCCCAAGTACCAATCAAACCGCTAATAGCAGGATTAAACAGTCCTTGAGATTGGGCGGATAACGTTTGCGCTTGCTTCAAAATTTGTAGTAATTCAGGACTAACACTTAAGGGCGTTTTGCCTGCTGCAAAAGTTTGATTAAGTTTGGTTAATTCGCTATCAGACTCCCAAGCGTGATATTGGTGATGTAATCGCTGAAAATCTTGCAGAATATGACCAGTGACTTTATTTGCTTTATCTTCAGCCTCGCCGTAAATACTAATATCCACTAGCGTACCGAACACATAAGATTTAGTTTGCACCAAAGGCTCTTTGCCGCAGCTGCTTAACGTTAAGGCAATAAGTAAGACCAAAAATCTCATTAATTTATAAAGCTTCTAGGGCATCCATGAAAACAGAAGCAGGGTTACATGGAGTTTGTGCCGCGATTTCCACCATTCCTGTTGGGCTAGTCACGTTGATTTCAGTCAAGTGGTCGCCGATGACATCTAGGCCCACCAAGAACAAGCCTTTTTCTTTTAATACTTTGCCAACAGTGCTGGCAATTTCAAAGTCTCGTTCAGTCAGTGGCTGAGCCACACCCGTTCCACCCGCGGCTAAGTTACCGCGGGTTTCCCCTGCCATTGGAATGCGCGCCAACGAATAAGGAAGTGGCTCACCATGAATCACAATAATGCGTTTATCACCTTGCAAAATTTGCGGTAAGTAACGTTGCGCCATGATGGTACGATTGCCGTTATCCGTGATCGTTTCAAGAATCACACTAATATTAGGATCAGACTGCGTAAGTCTAAAAATACTACTACCCCCCATACCATCAAGCGGCTTCACCACAATGTCGCCATGTGACCGTAAAAACTCTCGAATTAAACCAATGTCGCGCGCAACTAAAAACTCCGGCGAAAACTGTGGAAAATTAGCGACAGAAAGTTTTTCATTCCAATCACGAATGGCGCTTGGGTTATTGAGCACACGAGTACCTTGCTTAACAGCTAACTCCAACAGATAAGTCGTGTATAAAAATTCATTATCAAATGGTGGATCTTTGCGCATCAACACCACATCAAAATCTTGTGGGGCATGCTCAAGATAATCGCCCACCACAAACCAATTTTCGCCATCTGCAAACTCAAAAGTTTGGGTGCGTAAACGTGCTTGATCTTGTCGCAAAAACAAATCATCTTGGAGCGAAACAAATAACTGATGGCCACGAGCGTCGGCCTCACGCATCATGGCAAGACTGCTGTCTTTATGAGGCTTTAGGGTATGTAAAGAGTCAAGAATAAGTGCAATACGCATAGATTTACCGCTCTGGGTCACTTTCTTCTAGCTCAATCGAGGCGGCGAGCAAAGCTAATCGCGCCACAACGCTATATGCATAGAATCTATTTTTTGCTGCATCTGGTGCATCAGCATAGTCCGGTGTCGAGCACGGATTGTCAAAGGCAAGTGGCACAAACTGCATGCCTGGTGCGTTAAGGTTTTCATCGACGGCTCGGCCAGTATGAACGCGGTAAAACCCACCCACCACAAAGTGGTCCATCATATAAACCACAGGTTCTGCCACCGCATCATTAATAGTCTCGAAGGTATAAACACCCTCTTGAATGATGACCTCGTTCACTTCCATGCCCTCTTTTACCACCGCCATTTTGTTGCGCTGTTTGCGGTTAAGGTCGCGCACGTCGTCAGGACTTTTTACCGTCATAATACCCATGCCATACGTGCCTGAATCTGCTTTCACAATTATGAACGGCTCTTGTTCTACGCCATACTCTTGGTATTTTTGTTTGATTTTAGCGAGCAAAGTTTCCACCTTTTCCGCCATTTCATCCTCACCCACACGCGCCTGAAAATCCACGCCACTTGCGGTGTCAAAATAGGGATTAATCAGCCATTCATCAATCCCTAAAAATTCAGAAAACTCCTTGGCGACTTGGTTATACGCTGAAAAGTGCTCAGACTTGCGACGTGTTGCCCAACCAGCGTGTAAGGGCGGAATCAGGTTTTGTTCAATCCCCCTTAAAATATCTGGTACACCGCCTGATAAATCATTATTGAGGAGCACCGCACAACTATCAAAGCCATCCAAAGTAAGGCGATTTTTAATGCGCTTTACCGGCTCAAGCAAAATGGTTTGACCTGGCTCGATCTCAATTGTAGTTGGCTCAGTGATTTCAGGGTTAATACTGCCAATACGCACATCCAAACCAGCCTGACGCAATATATGGGCAAGGGCAGCGACATTACGTAAATAAAAAGTGTTGCGGGTATGGTTCTCTGGAATCAGTAATAAACGATGTGCTTCAGGACAAATCTTCTCTACCGCCACCGTCGCTGCTTGTACGCACAAGGATAAAAAGGCAGGGTTCAAGTTATTAAACCCGCCAGGGAATAAATTGGTATCCACAGGCGCAAGCTTAAATCCTGCATTACGCAAGTCGACAGATGCGTAAAACGGCGAACCATGCTCTAACCACTGCACACGAAACCAATGCTCAATCTTAGGCATATTTTCGAGTATGTTTTTCTCGAGTGCAAGCAAAGGGCCTTTGAGCGCGGTAGTGAGATGCGGGATCATGTATAAAAACTTCTTAATAAATAACTGAGGTTTTTAATTTTAACGCAGTTTAAGTAGAGTTCACCGTTTATCAAGAGGAATGAAGCAACCCAGTCCAATACGTATACACATTTCTCGCAACACTATTCAAGTTCGCAACCCGTTGCTCAAGATTTTGCTGTATTAGTTCCGCCTGTTGAACTGCAGAGCTTGAGCGAGATGATTTAAGCTCTTCTCTTCCATTCTCGCACCACGTTTTTACCATCTCTTCAGTCATCTCAATATGGCATTGAAATGCAATCGCATTGCCAATTACATAAGCTTGGTTCTGGCAATATTGGCTCGCAAGGATGTGCTTAGCACCTTTAGGCAAATCAAACGTTTCACCATGCCAATGAAAACTCTCAAAACCAGAAACACCAAACAAGCTTAACGCTTGTTCATCTCTCACAACCACATCGCCCCAACCAATTTCTTTAACGGGATTAGCTTTAACCGTTGCACCTAACGCTTTGCTAATTAATTGTCCACCCAAACAATGTCCTAGCACAGGCAAATTATTAACCATTGCTTGTTTGATCAGCGCAACCTCATCCGAAATCCATGGCAAGTCATCATTCACACTCATGGGGCCGCCCATCATGACTAGGCCGCTGTAGACTGAAATATCTTCGGGTATAGCATTACCCTTGTCGATGCAAATCATCAGCCAAGGAATATTGTGCTGATCTAAAAAGGTACCAAAAAATCCAGCATCTTCTGTTTTTGCATGTCTAATCACTAATACGGGCTTCATTGGGAACCTACGAATTCAATATAAGAGTAAAAAATGGGGTGAGCAATCAGTCTTTAAAAGAGTATTAATCACTTTAATAGTGTATAAAAAAACGGGCATAAATGCCCGCTTTTTATTGTCAGTTAAAACTTTACTAGGTTACATATGGTAAGCGCGCTCACCATGTTCAGCAGTATCTAAGCCCTCACGTTCGACTTCTTCACTTACACGTAAACCAATCACTTTATCGACGAGCTTGTAAGCAATGAATGCAACCGAAGCAGACCATAATATAGTTACGCCTACACCCCATGCTTGGCTAGTCATTTGAGTAGCCATATCATAGGCGCCTACCGCATTAGCTACATAATCATAAACGCCTGTACCCCCTAAAGCTGGATTCACTAGGATACCTGTAGCAAGCGCACCGAAAATACCACCAACACAATGCACACCAAAAACGTCTAATGAGTCGTCATAACCAAGTGCTGACTTCACTTTAGTTACAAAGATAAAACATAGCGGTGAAACAATTAAGCCTAAAACAATTGCACCCATTGGGCCTGCAAAACCACATGCTGGTGTAATCGCTACTAAGCCAGAGATTGCTCCAGATGCAGCGCCCAACATAGATGGCTTGCCTTTTGTGAACCACTCAACAAACATCCATGAAGCAGCCGCAGCACAAGTGGCAAGCAATGTATTAGCAAATACCAATGTAGCGAAACCACTGGCCTCTAAGTTTGAACCAACGTTGAAACCAAACCAACCCACCCAAAGCAATGAAGCACCAATCATGGTCATCGTAACGCTATGTGGAGGCATTGCTTCTTTACCAAAACCAACGCGTTTACCTAACACTAAAGCACCTACCAATCCAGCAATACCCGCGTTGATATGCACCACTGTACCGCCTGCAAAGTCTAACGCGCCCTTGCCGAAAATAAAGCCTGCGAGTTCATTGGCTTTTGCACCAGCTTCAGCTGATGTAAATGCATCAGGGCCAGACCAAAACCACACCATGTGCGCGATTGGCAAGTATGAGAACGTGAACCAAAGCACCATGAAAAACAAGATTGCTGAAAATTTCATACGTTCAGCAAATGCACCCACGATTAATGCCGGCGTAATGACTGCGAAAGCTAGTTGGAAACACATGTAAATATACTCAGGAATAACCACACCCTTGCTGAAAGTCGCGACGGTTGAGTCAGGGGTCATACCACTCAAGAAAAGGCGGCTAAAACCACCAAAGAACGGTGTGGTTCCCTCAGTAAACGCGATGCTATAACCATAAATCGCCCAAAGAACACCCAACAAGCAAGTCAGCATAAATGTTTGCATTAAGACTGAAAGCATATTCTTTTGACGCGCCATGCCGCCATAGAACAAGCCTAAACCTGGCACACACATCATTAACACAAGTACAGTAGCAACAATCATCCAAGCGGTATCGCCTTTATTTGGCACTGGTGCAGTTAACGCCGCATCAGGAGTAGCTGGGGTGGCAGGAACTATGGCAGCCACATCGGCAACGGTTCCTACTTCAGCTGACATTGCAACTGCTTTTGTATCATCCGCATAGCTCACAATCGTTAGGCCAAATACACCTAAACCTAAAGCAGTGACTAGCGCGAGTGTTGATAATAAATTTTTCATTTTTTGTCACCTTATAAAGCATCCGTACCAGTTGCACTGGTACGGATGCGATAAACCTGCTCAAGATTGAAGACAAAAATCTTGCCATCACCGATTTTGCCAGTTGTTGCAGACTTCTCAATCACTTCGATAACTTGATCAAGCATTTCATCTGAAATTGCCACTTCCAACTTTACCTTGGGCAAAAAGTCCACCACATACTCCGCACCACGATAGAGTTCAGTATGGCCTTTTTGACGTCCGAAACCTTTAACTTCAGTCACAGTAATTCCTTGCACGCCAATAGCAGAAAGTGCTTCACGCACTTCATCAAGCTTAAATGGCTTGATAATCGCTGATACAAATTTCATTTAAATCTCCTCTTTATAGTTTTTTTAAGCAGAACTATTAAAATGTTTTTTGTACAAATACTGTGCCTTGAGCATCTGCAATATTGCCGCCTGCATAAGCAGCAGAGCCGTAGCCTGCAAGCTTGCCATTGGTGTCAGTATAATAAGCGCCCACTACTAAGCCGTTATCAAACGCCTTCGACACGCCAAGCTTCCAATCAGTATATGAATAAAGATCATTACTTACTCCGCTTGGAGAGCCCCTGTACTCTTGACGACCAACATGTGCAGTTAAAGTTATGGTGTCGGTCACCGGATAATTAGCTGTTACGTCTGCGTAATAAGTACCTACGGCATCTCTATTTGCAAATACTTTGTCAGACACAGCAACTGATAATTTTGCAGTAACCCACTTATACGCCAAAGATCCATAAACTTCAGTTGTTTCTGCCCGCGCCGCACCAGCAGCTGGGGAGCCTGGATAAACATACTGCAATAGACCAATGTCATAAGAAACATCTTTAATTGCAGCGCGATAGCCCCCATAGATATCTAACTCTAAACTCGAGTTGTCATACCCAAAGCCTGCCCCACCTTGTTTGGCATCTTCCAACCAGCTGATATTTGAACCCCATGCGCCCGCATAAAAACCTGTTGAGTGGGTGAAATCAACACCACCTTGAATTGCTGGCTGATTTGCTGTTTGTGTTAAGCCGCGGAAAATATATTGACTATACAAACCCACGTTATATGCAATTGTGTATCTAGGCGCCTCTGCTGCTGCAGACTTTACTGCTTCTGCATAAACGGCTTGTGATCCAATAGCTCCGATTGTCACTAATAAAAATAAAGATTTACGCATAATTTTCCTTTTAAATAAAAACGTACAAATAAAAAATACAAGCATGACGAATTACATAAAGCAATCACCATGCCAACTAATGAAAATAGACTGGGTAGCGTAAACATTATCGAAATCATTCTTAAGACGATGTATGAAGAAAATCACAAAAAAATTAATTGGTAACTTAATGATTTTGTTTATTTTTATAAAAATATGATAGAATTTAATTTCTGATTAAAAAGGCGCAAAGAAATGAAAATGCAATTCATCGAAGAACTCTCATCAAAACTACGCGAGACACTTTCCAAGTCCCCAGCAGGTGATTTAGAAAAGAATATTCATGCACTACTTCAGAGCGCATTCACCAAATTGGCGCTTGTTTCTAGAGAAGAGTTTGACGTTCAAACTGAAGTGCTTAGACAAACGCGAGAAAAACTTGACGCACTTGAACAGCATTTAAGTGCGCTAGAGCAAAATCATCATTAATTAATTCCGATGAGTTTGGCCAAACTGAAGAAGCAGGCTTAGCCTTATTTAAGCAGGCCTTCAACAAGTTCAAATGATCAGCACGCACTTGTCACCAAATCCACAAAGTCGCTAATACAATTGCCGATTTATCAGATACCGCAGAACGTTAGCCAGCATATATTGCCCAACGTGTTCAATATCGCCGCGACAAGTCTAAAAATAATTCTTGAAACAACGTTTAAATAGTCTTGCGTAATACTTAGTGAATCGCGCCGCCTGCTTTATAATAGCGGGCTATTACGCGAACGATTCAAGACAAGCTAAAACAAGCATTTGAGACTTTTTACATGACACAGTTTTCTACCACAGAACAAATTTTGCGCGATTTACTTGCTCAACGCATCCTCATTTTAGATGGTGCGATGGGTACGATGATTCAGCAATATAAGCTCACCGAGGCCGATTATCGAGGTGGTGAAAATGGTCGTTTTAAAGACTTCAAAGGTCCAACTGATGGGGTGTTCTGCAACAAAGGCACGAGCTGCGGTTGCGGGGCTAATCACAATCCAGCACCGACAGAAATAACACGTGAACTATTTGTAAAAGGCAACAACGAACTATTAAGCCTAACGCAGCCACAGGTCATTCAAGAAATACACGAACAATACTTTGCTGCTGGTGCAGATATTGTCGAAACCAACACTTTTGGTGCAACTACTGTGGCACAAGACGATTACCACATGGCACATTTGGCTTACGAAATGAATATAGCTTCTGCCAAGCTAGCACTAGCCGCACGAGACAAATATAGCACGCCAGATAAGCCAAGATTCGTCGCAGGCGCTTTGGGGCCAACGCCAAAAACAGCTTCCATTTCTCCAGATGTGAATGATCCCGCAGCGCGCAATGTAACCTTTGATCAATTAGTTGCCGCTTATCTTGAGCAAACGCGTGCGCTGGTTGAAGGTGGCGTCGATATTTTGATGGTTGAAACCATTTTTGATACGCTCAATTGCAAAGCCGCACTATTTGCAATTGAAACCTTCTTTGATGAGAGCGGCAAACGTCTGCCGCTCATGATATCCGGCACTGTTACCGATGCCTCTGGTCGTATTTTATCTGGTCAAACCGTCCCCGCTTTTTGGAATTCTGTGCGTCATGCGAAACCACTCACGATTGGTTTAAATTGTGCTTTAGGCGCTGCTTTGATGCGTCCATACGCGCAAGAGCTTTCAAAAATTGCTGACACTTTTGTATGTATTTATCCAAATGCTGGCTTACCAAACCCAATGTCTGATACTGGCTTTGACGAAAAGCCAGCAGATACTTCAGCGCTATTACAAGAGTTTGCCGAAAGCGGCTTTATCAATATTGCCGGTGGTTGCTGCGGAACAACACCACCACATATTAAAGCCATTGCTGATGCACTCAAAACAATTGCGCCACGCCAAGTGCCGGTGGTTCAAAAATCCACAAAACTTTCAGGTCTTGAGCCTTTTTTGATTGATGTCGACTCACTATTTATTAATATAGGTGAACGTACAAATGTGACAGGGTCGAAAGCTTTTGCCCGCTTGATTTTGAACGAACAGTTTGAAGAGGCATTGCAAGTTGCACGCCAGCAGGTTGAAAACGGCGCTCAAATGATCGACATCAATATGGATGAAGGCATGTTAGATGCCATCAAAGCCATGTCGCACTTTTTGAATTTAGTTGCTTCTGAACCAGATATTGCTCGCGTGCCTATCATGATCGACTCCTCAAAATGGGAGGTGATTGAAGCAGGACTTAAATGTGTACAAGGCAAATCGATTGTTAACTCAATTTCCATGAAGGAAGGCGAAGCTGAGTTCTTACGCCAAGCCAAACTATGCATGCGCTATGGTGCTGCAGTTATCGTCATGGCCTTTGATGAAAAAGGTCAAGCGGATATGTTTGAGCGCAAAATCGAAATCTGTAAACGCGCCTATGATTTACTTGTGGATAAAGTGGGCTTCCCAGCCGAAGACATTATCTTTGACCCGAATGTCTTTGCAATTGCTACCGGTATTGAAGAACACAATAACTATGCGGTCGACTTTATCAATGCAACGCGCTGGATTAAAGAAAATCTTCCATATGCAAAAATCTCAGGTGGGGTTTCTAATGTAAGTTTTAGCTTCCGTGGTAACGAGCCTGCACGTGAGGCGATCCATACTGTGTTCCTCTATCATGCCATTAAAGCTGGCATGACTGTGGGTATCGTGAATGCGGGCATGATAGGCATCTATGATGACCTATCAGAAACATTACGCGAATGTGTAGAGGACGTTGTATTAAATCGTCGCCCTGATGCAACCGAGCGCATGATTGAAATGGCGGGCACACTTACCGCTGGCGGCAAAAAAGAAGCAGCAACATTGGAATGGCGGGGCACTCCCGATAATCCAGTTAGTGTGCAAAAAAGGCTTGCCCACGCTCTCATCCACGGCATTACTGAATTCATCAACGAAGATACCGAAGAAGCCCGCGTTGAAGCGCTTCAAAATAGCGGCAGACCTATCCATGTCATTGAAGGCCCGCTCATGGATGGCATGAACATTGTGGGCGATTTGTTTGGTCAAGGCAAAATGTTCTTACCGCAAGTCGTTAAATCTGCACGCGTCATGAAACAAGCCGTTGCGCATCTCATTCCTTACATCGAAGAAGAAAAGCTCTTAGAAGAGAAGCGTACAGGCGTTGCCGCAAAACCAAAAGGCAAGATGGTCATTGCTACAGTCAAAGGTGACGTGCATGACATCGGCAAAAACATCGTTTCTGTTGTGTTGCAATGCAATAACTTTGAAGTAGTCAATATGGGCGTCATGGTGCCATGCTCTGAAATTTTGGCGTTAGCCAAAGCAGAAAATGCAGACATCATAGGCTTATCTGGTTTGATTACCCCGTCACTAGAAGAAATGGCGCATGTTGCTCGCGAAATGCAACGTGACCCTTATTTCCGCGGACTTAAAACACCCCTCTTAATTGGCGGCGCCACAACATCACGTGCACATACCGCGGTAAAAATCGCGCCGTATTATGATGGACCAGTGGTTTATGTGCCAGATGCATCACGTTCGGTTGCCGTGATGCAGTCGCTTGTATCTCCTGAGCAGCGCGATGCCTATATCAATGAGCTTAATGCAGACTATGAACGTGCTCGCCAGCAACATGCCAACAAAAAAGGGGTGCCGATGTTGAGTGTGGCGGATGCACGCAAGAACAAAGCTAAACTAACATTCATCGAAAAAAATACTCCTGTGAAGCCGAAATTTATTGGCCGACGCGTTTTAGAAAATATTGATTTAGCAACGATTGCCCAATATATCGACTGGGGTCCATTCTTCCAAACTTGGGATTTGGCTGGGGCTTACCCAGCGATTCTCAAAGACCCTGTGGTGGGTGAAACCGCAACAAAGTTATTTGCTGATGGCCAAGCCTTACTCAAGAAAATTATTGAAGGCCGCTGGTTAACGGCCAATGGCGTAGTTTCACTATTGCCGGCAAATAGCGTCAATGAAGATGACATCGAAATTTATACCGATGAAAGCCGCAAAGAAGTTGCCTTCACTTATTACGGCATGCGCCAACAAACTGAAAAACCAGTGGTTGACGGCATTGCACGTCCCAACCAATGTTTAGCAGACTTTATTGCACCCAAAGAATCTGGTATTCGAGATTATATCGGCATGTTTGCTGTGACCGCTGGACTTGGCATTGAAAAACATCTTGAACGCTTTGAAGAAGCGCATGATGACTTTAATAGCATCATGCTCAAATCACTCGCTGATCGTTTAGCTGAGGCTTTTGCTGAATATCTACATGAGCGCGTTAGGGCTGATTTATGGGGCTATGCCGCACAAGAGAACCTTAACAGCGAAGCGCTCATTAAAGAAGAGTACCAAGGGATTCGTCCGGCACCTGGCTACCCTGCCTGCCCAGATCACACTGCAAAAGCGGAGATGTTTAGAGTGATGCAAGCAACAGAAATTGGCATGTCGCTGACAGACTCTTTCGCAATGAACCCTGCTGCTGCAGTTTCTGGTTATTATTTTTCTCACGCTGAGGCGAAGTATTTTAGTGTCGATAAAATTGGTGAAGACCAGCTCACAGAGTTAGCTAAGAGACGTGGGATGAATAAAGAAGAATTGGCACGCTGGTTAGCGCCAAATTTAGCTTAATAAAGAAGACGCACAATGCACATTCACATTCTTGGTATTTGCGGCACTTTTATGGGCGGCATTGCAGTGTTAGCCAAAGATGCTGGACATACAGTGACAGGTTGCGATGCGAATGTTTATCCGCCAATGAGCACACAGCTAGAAGCTCAAGGCATCAAACTGATTGAAGGCTTTGACCCAAGCCAAACAGACTTAAACTCTGACGTGTATGTGATTGGCAATGTGGTTTCGCGTGGTAACCCACTGATGGAAGAGATTCTAAACAAAGGACTCCCTTACATTTCTGGCCCGCAATGGCTAGCTGAAAATATTCTGCACCCACTAGGTGAGCCAAGCAAATGGGTGTTAGCTGTGGCTGGGACGCACGGTAAAACCACCACATCTTCGATGCTGGCTTGGATTTTAGAGCATGCGGGTTTGGCGCCTGGATTTTTGATTGGCGGTGTCCCACAAAACTTTTCAGTCTCAGCACGATTGCCTCAAACACCAACACAAGACGCTAAAAGCACTTCCCCATTCTTTGTTATTGAAGCCGATGAATACGATACGGCATTCTTTGATAAACGCTCCAAATTTGTGCATTACGGCCCACGGACGGCGATCTTAAATAATCTCGAATTTGATCATGCTGACATCTTTGCGGATTTGCATGCCATTGAAACCCAATTTCACCATTTGGTCAGGACTGTCCCGCAAAAAGGCTTAGTCATTGCTAATGGCAAAGAAGACAGTTTAAAGCGTGTGATCGATCGTGGTTGCTGGACACCGGTTGAGCACTTTGGATCAGCCGATGGTTGGCAAGGTGGCGAAGCGGACCCTGATGGCAGCTTTGACGTACTTCTAAATGGCCGCGTGAGTGGGCGCGTTGAATGGGCATTACTCGGTGAACATAATCGTATGAATGCGCTTGCTGCGCTTGCTGCTGCAAGACATGTAGGTGTTGCGGTTGAGGTTGGCATTGAAGCCTTAGGATTATTTCAAAACGTAAAACGCCGCATGGAGCTTCGTGGTATCGAGCATGGCGTAAGTGTTTACGATGACTTTGCACACCACCCAACTGCCATTACAACGACGGTTGCTGGCTTACGTGCAAAAGTAGGTACGTCGCGCATTTTGGCTGTTTTAGAACCGCGTTCTAACACCATGAAATTAGGCGTGATGAAACAAGCTTTACCTGCAAGTTTGGTCGATGCGGATTTAGTTTTTTGCTATGGTGCAAACCTTGGATGGGATGCGAATGAGGCGCTTGAACCGATGGGCACCAAAGCCAAAGTTTTTGACAACATGGATGAGTTAATTGCGGCAATTGTGACCGAAGCTAAAGATGGCGATCAAATCTTGGTCATGAGCAATGGCGGTTTTGGCGGGATCCACCAAAAACTACTATCGCAACTTGCCATCATAAATGCTACTTAAATTATCAGACCGCCCATGCTGTTCGAAAGACTAAAAAGGTTAGATTTTTTTACCCTGACTTTACTTGCTTCCGCTTTTATTCATCTCACTATTATTCTATTCGTCAAATTTCAGCCACCTGCTGTTCAGTTTTTTAAAGACCACATGTCTGCTTTAGACGTTGTCTTAGTAAATAGTAAACATCGTAATAAGCCTAAAAAAGCAGAGGCACTTGCTCAAACTAATCTTGATGGCGGTGGAAATACCTCAGAAAATCGCCAACTTAAATCCGCACTTCCCTGGCAAAAGAACAAGTCGACTGACGCTAACATGGAGCATCGCTCAAAAGTCTTGGAGAAAAACTTAGCTCAGGCAGAAGCTGAGGCTAATCAAAAAGCCGAGCGCCTTGCGGCACTTGATAAAGAAGCAAAAGCATTGATGAGCCAGCTTAATGCAACGCATACCATCGAAACCAATCCCACCCAAAAAGTCCGGCCAATAAACCCTGGAACCAGTGTCCAAGATTCAGCAGCACAAAAAGTTAATGCCAGCGACTTAATGAGTACTAGCTTGGAGATGGCGAGACTAGAAGCGCAAATAAACAAACAACAAGACGACTATCAAAAACGTCCCAAACGTAAATCTATCGGTGCGCGCACGCAGGAGTATCGGTTTGCAACCTACGTGGAGTCATGGCGTCAAAAAGTTGAGCGTATTGGCAATGGAAATTATCCCGAAGCAGCAAAGGATCAAAAAATTTATGGTCAGCTACAGCTCACGATTTATATCAAATCCAGCGGTGATGTGGAAAAGGTAGAAATTAGACGCAGTTCAGGTTACCCGGTGTTAGATAATGCGGCAAAACGTATTGTTGAAATGGGCTCGCCTTATGCTGCCTTTCCGGAAGACTTGCGGAAAGAAGTAGATATTCTAGACATCACCAGAACTTGGATTTTCACTAAAGAAGATAATTTGGCAACAAAAGCTGCTGAATAGCAGCTTTAAATAAAGACGTTAGGAATTTTATGGAAACACATTATCAACATCATGTATTTTTTTGTCTTAACAAACGTGAAGATGGGTCAAGCTGCTGCACAGACCATGGTTCAGAGGCGGCCTTTGACCACATGAAAGCACAAGTCAAAAAATTAAATCTCAACGGTAAAAACAAAACTAGAGTCAACCGTGCTGGCTGCTTAGATCGCTGTGGGGAAGGCCCTTTAATGGTAATTTATCCAGAAGCGGTTTGGTATACATTCATCGACTTAGAGGACATCGACGAAATTATCACCTCACATTTACAAGCGGGTAAATTAGTCTCGCGTTTACAAGTCGTTTAGACTAAAGCCTCTGCAAGCTTGGCTTGAAGAATCTCAAATAAGCCATCAATCTTTGGCTGTTTGCTTTGGCGAACTTCAGCACTCCAAATGGCTTCAGGAAAATTAACATCATTTTCAAATCTCGGAATAACATGCCAATGAATGTGCGGCGTTTTATTACCAAGACTTGCCAGGTTGATTTTTGTCGGCTGTAAAACATCGCGTAACACTTGCTCGACGGTGAATGTAATTTGCATGATGCCGAGCCGGTCTGCTTCGCTTAAATCCGTCATTTCTTTAATGTGCTTATTCAAAATCACGCGGCAAAAACCAACGTAATTTGGATCATCTACTAGCACAATACGGCACAAATTATTTTGCCACAGTAACTCACCGCCGACTGCGTTACAAAAAGCACATGCAATGGTCATTAAATTTTCACAGCTTTGCCAGTTGATGCAGACTCGAGCGTCGCAACGATCGTTGCGCAGTTATTCTTAGCATCATCAAAGTTCAATAACGTTGGTTTGTCATTGAGGACGCAATCACTGAAGTGCTCAATCTCGAGGTTGAAATGATTACTCGCTAAATAAACACCCTCACCCTTGCGGCCATCTTCTGTCCACCAACTGACAACAGGTAAATCGTTTGTCCCTGGCAACTGCCAAACGGTGTGGCACTTAATACTGCCTTTTGTGCCGACAATCGTATATTCAGACTGACGACTACATTCGAAACTTGTATCAAAATGGCCACGCTTTCCATCCCCAAAGTCTATAACGCCACTTGTTGATATGTCAGCGCCTGTGTTAGCGTACTTTGCCGTCGCAATCACACTAATTGGCGCGGTATCAAAACAATGACGTAAGGTATGAATCGCATATGGGCCGATGTCCCACATTGCACCACCGCCATTATTGGTATCATTCGCTAACCGATACATACGAGCCTCACGCATCATGAAGGAATAACTCGCTTTCGCAAACATCACTTCGCCAATGAGGCCTGAGCCAACAATCTCTTTAACGCGTTGATGCTGAGGATGAAAGCGATACATAAATCCTTCCATGACTTTGACGTCGTGCTTTAACGCCGCTGCTTCTATTGCTTCAATATCTGAAACTTTAATTGCCATTGGCTTTTCAATTAGCACATGCTTACCTGCCGCAATGGCTTTTAACGCCCACTCTGCATGTTCATGGTTAGCAAGCGGAATATAAACCGCTTGAATATTGGTATCTGCGAGCAAATCCTCAAGCGCATCACAAGTCGTTACGCCTTGAACATTTGGCGCATATTTAGCCAAGGTCTCAGCGGCCGCACCTGCGCGGCGACTTGCAATTGCAACTAGTTCAGCGTTATTCGCTTGCAAAATTGCCGGGAGTAAACGCTCATTAACCCGGGCTGCGCCTAAAATTCCCCAACGTAATTTGGTCATCA
Source organism: Candidatus Methylopumilus sp. (assembly GCA_040401435.1). GTDB lineage: Bacteria > Pseudomonadota > Gammaproteobacteria > Burkholderiales > Methylophilaceae > Methylopumilus_A. The sequence continues at coordinate 74,257 of JBBAON010000005.1, read as the reverse complement.
AAAAATCCTTTTATTAAATGCCTGCTTGAGTGTCTGCATGGTATGAACTTCTAACCATTGGGCCGCAGGCTGCTTTTGTAAAGCCCATTGCAAGCGCTTGTTGCTCAAACTCAGCGAATCGTTGAGGGGTTACAAAACGTAACACCGGCAAATGATGCTGGCTTGGCTGTAAGTACTGTCCTAGTGTGAGCATCGTGACGCCGTGCTGACGCAAATCTTGCATCACTTCTAAAATCTCATCATCCGTTTCGCCCAAACCCAACATTAACCCCGATTTGGTCGGCACATGTGAATGAAGCTCACCGAATACTTTAAGTAAATTAAGTGAGTTATGATAATCAGCGCCAGGGCGCGCTTGCTTATAAAGACGAGGCACCGTTTCCAAATTGTGATTCATCACATCAGGCGGCGCAATTTTTAGAATTTCGACAGCTGTATCTAAACGGCCACGAAAGTCAGGAACGAGCACTTCTATTTTAATGGCTGGCGATTGATCGCGCACGGCCTGAATGCAATCGACAAAATGCTGAGCACCACCATCCATCAGGTCATCTCTATCCACGCTAGTAATAACCACATAACGCAATCGCATCTGAGCGATAGTCCGCGCCAAATTGCTCGGCTCATTCACATCCGGAGGGAGTGGCTTACCATGCGACACATCACAAAATGGACAGCGACGTGTACAGATGTCGCCTAAAATCATAAAGGTTGCTGTGCCGCTACTAAAACATTCACCAATGTTTGGGCATGAGGCTTCCTCACACACCGTATGAAGTTTGTTTTCACGTAGGACTTGTTTAATTTCTTGAAATCGTGCGCTATCGGGCACTTTCATCCGTATCCATTCAGGCTTACGCATGGGTGCTTGCGGCACAATTTTAATCGCAATGCGCGCGGTTTTTTCTTGGCTACTTTCTTTAACGCCCGCAACTTTACTAGGGCGTTTAACTTCAGCTGGTTTATGTGCTTGTTCGTTCATATTAAATCTGAATAGCCTAATTCTTTGGTCAGGTATTTTAGCAGTTTTTCGGCCGCCTCTGCTTGGCTTAAATCTATGCCTAAGTTGCGTAATTGAGTCACTTCTAAACCACGATACCCACAAGGATCGATGGCACTAAATGGAGATAAATCCATGTCCACATTAAGAGAAATACCGTGATAACAACAATCTTTTTTTAAGCGCAAACCCACGGATGCAATCTTTTTATCTTGTACATACACCCCCGGTGCATCGGCTCTAGCAAGGGCATAAATATTGGATTCGGCAAGCAATGTCATTACAGAATTTTCCAAGGCGCTGACTAACTGGCGCACGTTCATGCCTTTGCGTTTCAAATCAATCAGCACATAAATAATGCTTTGGCCAGGGCCATGATAAGTAATTTTGCCGCCCCGATCGGTATTAATGACAGGAATGTCATCACGCGATGGCATACGCACATCTTTACGATTAAGACCTAAGGTATAAACAGGGGGGTGTTCAGTAAGCCAAATCTCATCTGACGTTTGTGCAGTTCGGTTTGTGGTGAAGTCTTGCATGGCACGCCAAGTGTTTTCAAACTCGGTGCGACCTAACTGACGAATGATAGGAGCTTCACGCAATGATATTGACTTAACAATAGCTCAAATTAGAGCACGTATTTCACTTGTGGATGTTCGGAAAGCGCACGATAAATGCTGTCCAATTGAATTTTGGAAGTGACATACACATTACAAGTCAGACTGATAAATCGGCCACCGCTACTCGCCCGCATATCGACTTTTGAAGCATCGAACTTTGGCTCATGCGCTTGAATTACCTGGACCATTTGATTAGCAAAATCTTCACTAGTCTCCCCCATGACTTTAATAAAAAAATCACAAGGGAACTCAATCAGTGTTTCCTCCGGTGTTCCTGATGCAGGTTTTTGGTCAGTCATCGTATTTATCCGCTTTTAAGCAAACAACAACATAAAACTATCCCAAAGGCGGCCAAAAATACCAGCAACTTTAACTTCTTTTGCGGCAAGCAGCTGTTGCTCATCAACCACTTTCCCATCGATTACAAATTGTATGCTACCGATTTCTTGGCCTTTGGCGATCGGCGCAATCAAAGGTTGCTTGCTAATCACATTAGCTTTCGCTCTGGCGTAGTCGCCTTTTGGTAAAGTCAAATAAAGGTCTTGAAAAGTAGTCGCGACAAGCTTGCTTTCACTTCCCTTCCACACTTTTTGTGTCGCAATCGTTGCGCCTGCTTTATAGATTAAGTGCGAATCAAAAAATTGATAACCGTAATTCAATAGTTTTTGACTTTCTGCGGCGCGGGCATTGTCATTTGTGGCGCCCAGCACCACAGAAATTAATCGATGATCTGCGCGCTTAGCGGATGAAATTAAACAAAAACCTGCTGACTCAGTATGACCTGTTTTCATGCCATCCACATAGGGATCTAGCCACAGAAGGCGGTTACGATTGGGCTGAGTAATTTTATTGTAGGTATATTCTTTAACTGAATAAAGCCGTTTATATTGCTCCGGAAAATCATTGATGAGGGCCGTTGCAAGCAACGAAAGATCATATGCCGTTGTGTAATGCTGTGCATCTGGTAAGCCAGTCGCATTCATAAAATGAGTATTTTTCATGCCGAGACGTGCGGCTTCCTTATTCATTTTTATTGCAAAAGCCTCTTCAGTCCCACCGATACCTTCGGCCAATGCAATAGACGCGTCATTGCCTGACTGAATAATCATGCCATGCAAAAGCTCATCTACCGTCACAGTCATGGTGGTATCGACGAACATTTTAGATCCCTCAATGCGCCAAGCTTTTTCAGAAATTGGTAGCGTTTGACCTAATTGCAACTGCCCATTTTTCAATGCTTTGAATGAAAGGTAGCCCGTCATCAGTTTAGTAAGTGAGGCCGGTTCAACCCGGTTTTGACTCTGCTGTTCAGCGAGCATACGATTACTATTAAAGTCTTTTAGCAAATAAGCTTTAACCGCCAGTTCTGGGGCTACTGCAACTTCAGCGTACGTATTGCCGGTAAAAGAACTGAGCAATAGACTCAATATAAGTGCAAAAAGAAGTGTGGGGTAATTCATGATTTTTTATCAGGATTTCTTGGCTAGATTTACGGTTGATTAATAATATAAGTATTCAAGCCTAAGGCTTTTTTGACCTTAGCAGCAGCAAGTTCTGCTTCTGCCCTATTAGCGTAAGGTCCAATACGGACGCGGTACATACCTTGATTGTACCAGCTATTCACAGGGGTATTTTCAACTAAATTTTGCCCCGTAATATTTCTAGACAAAAGTTCAGCATTGTCAGCCGACTTAAATGCACCGACTTGGACAAAGGTGCCCGGCACTTCTGGCACAATTAATTTATCTTTCATTGTTGATTGCGCAGGGCTGTTTTTAATCTCTGAAGGTGCTTGCGTCTCCGCTGTCTTTAATGGCTCAACAATCACTGTTGAAGACTCAGCCGGAGTCACTGTTTTTTGTACTAAGTCTAGTGGAGGATTTTGCCCATATTTTCTAGCATCAATCGCCTCGACATCAACAATTCCACTCCCTTTGCCAACCAACCCCAATTTATAAGAAGCAGCGTAAGATAAATCAATTAATCGATCACTGTGGAAGGGCCCGCGGTCGTTAATACGCACGATGACTTTTTTTTGATTATCAGGATTGGTCACGCGTACATAACTAGGAAGCGGCAACACTGGATGCGCCCCTGTCATGCCATACATATCGTAAACTTCACCTGCTGACGTTTTTTGTCCGTGATAGCGCTTGCCATACCAAGAAGCGATGCCCCTTTTTTTATAGGGCTGAAACGTCGTCATTGGCGTATAGCTATTACCAAGTGCCACATAAGGCTTATTTGCTCTTGAAAGCAAAGGCTCAACACGTGGCACAGCATCAGGAATCGCCTCTATATTAGCTGGCGGACTATCCCCCGGGCCATCATCTAAATAATAGCCCCCTGACTTTTTAGCTTTACTCACCTCAATCGGCTTGGTTGCATCGCTTACCTTGACGGATGGTGCTCCGCCACAAGAAACAAGTAAAAGGCAAAGTAAAGTTGGAATATAAATATGAATAAATTTCATGATGTCGACATCAAAGTTTTGTGGGTATGAATACTCATTAAAATACCAAAGCCTAATAATATCGTGACTAAAGATGTGCCGCCATAGCTAATGAAAGGCAAGGGCACACCAACCACCGGCAAGATACCACTCACCATCCCTATATTCACAAACACGTAAGTGAAAAACGTTAGCGTAATGCTTCCAGCTAATAAGCGCGTAAATGTATTTTGTGCTTGCGATGCAATCACTAAACCTCGGCCGATCAATAGTATGAATAAAATCAGCAATAGTACGTTGCCCAAGAAACCAAACTCCTCACCAAAGACGGCAAAAATGAAGTCTGTCGTTCGCTCCGGTAAGAAATCTAGTTGTGATTGCGTGCCTTCCATCCAGCCTTTACCGACAGCACCACCAGAGCCTAATGCAATACTTGCTTGAATGGTGTGGTAGCCTGCCCCTAATGGGTCCTGATAAGGGTCAAACAAAATCTCAATTCTTCGGCGCTGATAGTCATGAAGCATTGACCAAAAAATAGGGGCCATCACGGCCACTGAAACTGCACTGCCCACCAAGATTTTCCAACTCAATCCTGCTAGGAACAAAACGTAAAAACCAGCCGCAGTGACAATCAACGCCGTGCCTAAATCTGGTTGTTTCATAATCAAGCCAACAGGCACAACCAAGAGTAATGCAGCCACAGCATAGTCTAACCAGCGTAAACTTTCTTCACGTTTTGAAAAGTACCAAGCCAACATCATTGGTACCGCTATCTTCATTAATTCTGAAGGCTGAATTCTAGCCACACCGATGTGAAGCCAACGTCTCGCGCCGTGACTAATTTCACCAAACAAAGCGACACCGATCAGCATTAATAATCCAAGAATAAAAAGTGGTAGAGCAATACGCTCTAAATAGTGGGGCGATGTATTAGCTGCAATCCACATGATGGTTAACGCAGCAAGAATATTAACCAACTGAGAAATCACACGATCAAAGCTGCCACCTGATGCACTATATAAAACAAATAAACCGACGATACAGGTAAAGAAAATACAGCCCATTAAAAATGGATCAATATATTTTTTTAATCGCTCGATCATCCGATTAATCATGTGGCGCATCCTCAACGATAGCGGCTTCAGGGGGTTTGCTTGCTTTCTGACTAGTTGCGACCGGCGTTTTTCCTAGTAGATAATAATCCATTACTTTACGGGCAATAGGTCCAGCTGCTGATCCGCCATGACCACCGTTTTCAACAATCACGGCCACGGCAATTTTAGGATCATCAGCAGGCGCGTAAGCAATAAATAGAGCATGGTCCCGATGACGCTCATCAATACTGCCAGCGTTGTATTTTGCGCCCTGCTTAATACCCACTACTTGAGCAGTGCCTGTTTTTGCAGCAATACTATAGCCACTACCCGCACCGACACTCGCGGCGGTTCCGCCGGGCTGAGTGACCGCAGTCATACCAGCTCTAACAATTTCAATGTTAATGTTATCAAGAGACATTGCGCCCACCTTTGTTACCGGCATCAAATGCGGTTCTGCCCCATTATGCTTTTGAATACTGCTTACCAAATGGGGCTTCATTGCAATGCCATTATTTGCTAACACCGCAGTTGCCTGAACAAGCTGCATTGGCGTGACCAAGGTGTAGCCTTGGCCAATCCCGACAATCACGGTTTCACCTGGATACCATTTTTGTTTCCAGCGACGCCACTTCCATTCTGGCGTTGGCAACAAACCACCAATCTCACCCGCCAAGTCCACGCCTGTTTTTTTTCCGAAGCCGAAGTGACTCACAAACGAAGTGAGTTTTTCAATCCCCAATTCCAATGCAAGGCCATAAAAAAATGTATCGCAGGAAACCGTAATTGCCTTTTGCATATCGACTTGACCATGGCCGCCCGGTTTCCAATCACGGTACTGATGCGAACTGCCTGCAAGTGTATAAAAGCCAGGATCTCCTGTACTGAAAGGCGGCTGACGCTTCGCTTCTTGTAAGCCAGCCATCGCAACAAAAGGCTTAAATGTTGAGCCAGGCGGGTATATACCACGGATAGGACGGTTAATAAGTGGGCGGTCTAATGATTGATTAAGCGATTTCCAAGTGTCCGCATCAATGCCATCCACAAACAGATTTGGATCAAAGGTTGGCATACTTACGTAGGACAAAATTTCACCATTTTTCGGATTAATTGCCACCATCGCACCACGGCGATTTTCAAATGCTTTTTCCGCAATATCTTGCATCTTAGAATCAATCGACAACACTAAGTTATCTCCAGGCACTGGTGGCGTGCTTGATAAAACGCGAATCGCATGACCATCCGCATCAATTTCCACTTGTTGAAAACCCGTGGTGCCATGTAATTGATGCTCATAATATTGCTCAATGCCGCCTTTGCCAATATGATCAGAGCCTTTGTAATTAGAGAGTTCCTCAGACTTTTCTAATGTTTTAACATCTGCTTCATTAATACGCCCGATATACCCAATCATATGGACACCAAGGCTGCCTAAAGGGTAATGCCTAAAAAGGCGGGAGCGAATTTCCACCCCAGGAAATTGATAGCGATTAGCAGCAAATTTAGCAGCCTCTATTTCGTTTAGATGCGTTCTAATAGGAACGCTCTCGAAACTGTGACTCTCTTGACGGAGTTTTTTAAACCGCTTACGGTCTTCAGCACTCACTTCAACAAACTGGCTAATATCATTGATCGTTGCTTCAACATCGCTCACTTTTGATGGCGTAATTTCTAAGGTATAAACAAAGAAATTCTGCGCCAAAATCACACCATTTCTGTCAAGGATCAAGCCACGATTAGGGACGATTGGGACTAAAGAAACACGATTATTTTCTGCAAGCGTATGGAAATAGTCATATTTAAAAATTTGCAAATAAGCGAAGCGGGTTAACAAAATAGCGAAGCAAACCAACACCAATCCGGCTGCCACTCTCAAACGCAAAGTGTAATGATGTTGTTCTAAAGAATGATTTTTTACTTCGAAACGCAAGCGCATAGAAATTATTGCTGACGTGCCATGATGTGTAATGAAATTCGAGAGTGAAGCACGGCATACCACAACATAATGCCTGTGAAAGATGGCACAAAATATGTCCATCCAAAATACTCACTGCCCGAAAAAGATTTCAGCAATAACAAGATGACTTGATTAACAAACAATAACAAGAACACATAAACAGACTGCTGCAGGGTCGTAAATAAGATTAATCGGCGCTGATACATCACCGCTAAAAATGCGGTAATGGCATAAGCTAATGCATTTTGACCAAACAAATCCCCAGTCACAAGATCCATCAAAATCCCTGCCGACCATGCCATGCCAATGTTGCAAATACTTGGCGCACGCAATAGCCAAAACAACAGCGCCAGCAATAAGAAATCCGGCTTAATTTGGAGCAAGGTGCCTGAAAAAGCGAGAAGCTGAAGTATGAGAGCAGCCACTAAACTAAAGTAAACACGTCTTCGGTTAAGGTTTGGCATCGTTTTTCCTCACCGACGTATTTTTTTATCCAACTGCTTTTGTGCATCCGCATTCAAAACCTGCTGAATCTCTTTAGCGATCAAATCCTCAGTATCGCTAGTTAGGATAAGCACTTGTCGATAATTTTGAATTCCCGCAAGTGGTCTAGCTGTAATTTGCGCAAACGGAGAACTCACGTTAGTTTTCACGCTATCAACCATCGCCACTGCAAGTCCAGCTGGATAAATGCCGTCTATCCCTGAAGTCACTAATTTATCGCCTTTTTGGATATCTACATTCGCGGGCAAGTAAGGTAAATTCACCAAATTGTCACGACCGTGTCCAAATGAAATAGCGCGCAAAGCGTTTCGTTCAACCTGTATCGGAATAGAAAGGGTTTTGTCGGTAAGCAAAGTCACTTCGCTAGTATAAGGAAATACTCTAGTCACTTGACCAATGACACCAGCACCATCAACCACTGCTTGCCCAGCCAACACATGATTCTCGGCGCCTATATTCACGATCACTTTATGCGTAAATGGATCTCGTCCCGCATGCATAATTTCAGCCAAGCGCGCCTGCTGACTGCTGACCTTTGATGCCTGCATCAATGTGCGCAGTTCATCATTTTCACCTTTCAGTGATTGAATTGCCTGAACTTGTATCGATTGAAAAATAGCTTGTTTTTTTAATACAGCCAACTCATCACGCAGGGCTTGCTGCGAAGTGAAATAGTTGCCGATATTCTTGTATAAAATAAAAGGACTATTCGCGACCACTTGCAAGGGCTGAAGGGCGACCGTTAAAGCCTCCCTGGCAGGTGTGAGGTAACTAAATTTTGAATCGGATGCCATTAACGCAAGTGATAGCGTAGAAAATACAATCAGCCGCACAAATGGGCTGGGACCATGTATAAAAAAACGAGGGGCTTGTTGTTGATCCATTAAAAACTATGCACATTACCCAAAATTAAAAGGGGCAGATAAAACTACTAATAAAAACCACCAGCTAAAACAAAGAAGGCTGCAAACGCAGCCTTCAAATGTCACACTCAATTACTCGTATGCAAAAATATCGCCTAAGCGATCAATTTCTTCCAATGCTCGACCGCATCCGCGGGCAACACAAGTTAATGGATCTTCCGCAACGACAACAGGCAAGCCTGTTTCTTCCATAATTAATCTGTCCAAGTTGAGTAACAACGCACCACCACCAGTGAGCACCATGCCTTTTTCGGCAATGTCGGCACCTAGCTCAGGCGGTGTTTGTTCAAGCGCAGATTTAACCGCACCCACAATCGCATTAAGCGGCTCAGTCAATGCTTCTAAGATTTCATTACTAGAAATAGTGAATTTACGTGGTAAGCCTTCAGCCAAGTTGCGGCCAGTCACTTCCATTTCCTTCACTTCACTGCCTGGGAAAGCAGAGCCGATTTGTTTCTTGATCAACTCTGCTGTTGGCTCTGAAATCTGCATTCCATAGTTACGACGAATGTAATCAATAATCGCTTGGTCGAATTTGTCGCCGCCCACGCGTTCTGATTTAGCGTAAACGATACCACCAAGTGAGATCACACCAACCTCTGTAGTCCCGCCACCGATATCTACCACCATAGAACCTGTAGCTTCCGCCACAGGCATGTTGGCACCAATTGCAGCAGCCATTGGCTCTTCAATCAAATAAACGCGGCGAGCGCCTGCACCAATCGCTGATTCGCGAATCGCACGTCGCTCAACCTGGGTCGAGCCCACTGGTACGCAAATAATGATGCGCGGATTAGGAGAGAATAAACGTGATTCGTGAATACGACGAATAAAGTATTTAAGCATTTGCTCTGTAATTGTAAAGTCAGCAATTACGCCATCTTTCATGGGGCGAATTGCACTAATGTTTGCTGGTGAACGACCTAGCATTCGCTTGGCTTCAGCACCTACCGCTAGCAATGTCTTTTTGCCAGCTGGGCCGCCTTCTTGACGAATCGCGACCACTGAAGGCTCATTAAGCACCACGCCTTTGCCGCGGACATAAATCAGTGTGTTGGCTGTCCCCAAGTCGATAGCAATGTCATTTGAGAAATAACTAGTTAAAAAACCAAACATTATCTTTGTATCCTTAGCAAGCCACTAAAATTTAGTAGCAGTATTATAACGAAACACGCCGCGGCTGAAGTTGTGCGTAAAATCAAGTTATAATACATTATATTTATCAAAATTTAAGATTCGGACACAGAAATGTCACTTAACAGTGCAGATATTAAAAGGATTGCGCACTTGGCGCGCATTGAGGTAAGCGATGCAGAAGCTGAAGCTACCTTAACCAAGCTGACAGGGATTCTTGGCTTAATTGAGCAAATGCAGGCGGTCGATACAAAAGGCATCGTTCCAATGTCACATTCACAAGACGTAACGCAGCGCCTTCGTGAGGACATCGTGACCGAAACGAATCAACGCGAACTTTTTCAATCAATCGCTCCAGCAGTTGAAGGTGGTCTATACCTCGTTCCTAAAGTAATTGAATAACCAAAGTGTTTTAATGATAAGCAAACGAAGTAAAAAAACATGATCAATAAAAGCCTAAAACAGCTCGGAGAAATGCTCCAAGCTAAAGAAATTTCTAGTGTCGAAATGACACAAGAGTTTTTAAATCGCATTGACAGACTCAATCCTGAGATCAATGTCTTCATCACGCTCGATAAAGACAAAACACTGGCTCAAGCCAAGCATGCCGATACCTTGTTAACTGCTGGTAAAGGTACGGCCCTTACGGGTATACCAATCGGCCAAAAGGACATTTTTGTGGCTAAAGGCTGGCGCACCACCTGCGGCTCAAAAATGCTCGAAACATTTATTGGCCCTTATGATGCAGACATCATTGAGCGCTTTGATGGAGCTGGCGCGATTAATTTGGGTAAAACCAATATGGACGAATTTGCAATGGGCTCATCAAACGAGACCAGTTATTTCGGTAAAGTGCAAAACCCTTGGGATAGAAGTCGCGTTCCTGGCGGCAGCTCTGGCGGAAGCGCTGCAGCAGTTGCGGCACGATTATGTGCAGCGGCCACTGGCACAGATACTGGTGGCTCTATTCGTCAACCCGCTTCACTTTGTGGACTTTCAGGCTTAAAACCAACCTATGGCTTAGCTTCACGTTATGGGATGATTGCTTTTGCTTCTTCGCTAGACCAATCAGGTCCACTGGCAAAATCATGTGAAGACATGGCACTGATGATGAACGTCATCACGGGATTCGATAAACGTGATTCGACTAGTTTAAATCGCGAAAAAGAAGATTACACGCGGGACCTAAACAAACCGCTTGCTGGTCTAAAAGTCGGCTTGCCGAAAGAGTATTTCGCTGAAGGTTTAGGCGCTGATGTTGCAAAAGTGGTGAATGAAGCGATTGCTGAATACCAAAAACTAGGCGCCCAAATCGTAGATATCAGCTTACCCAACACTAAACTTTCTATTCCCGTTTATTACGTACTTGCCCCAGCTGAAGCCTCAAGCAACTTGTCACGTTTTGACGGGGTACGTTATGGTCACCGAGCTAAAGAGTATGGCGACTTAATGGATATGTATTGCAAGAGCCGTGCTGAAGGCTTTGGTGCAGAAGTTAAACGCAGAATTTTGATTGGCGCGTATGTATTAAGTGCTGGTTACTACGATGCTTACTATATAAAAGCACAACAAATTCGTCGTCTCATTGCGCAAGACTTTGAAAATGCATTCAAACAATGCGACATCATAATGGGACCAACTGCGCCATCGACAGCATTTAAAGCCGGAGAAAAAGCTGACGATCCGGTTTCGATGTACTTACAAGATATTTACACTATTGCAGTCAATTTGGCTGGCTTACCTGGCATGAGCATTCCTGCAGGTTTTGCGCTCAGCGAAGATGGCAAACGTTTGCCTGTTGGCTTACAAATTATTGGGAATTACTTTGATGAAGCGCGCATGCTCAATGCAGGCCATGCTTATCAACAAGCCACGGATTGGCATATACAAATGCCAGAGGGAATTGAATAATGGAATGGGAAGTCGTTATCGGGCTGGAAACACACACCCAGCTACAAACCAAAACGAAAATTTTTAGTGGCGCTTCGACCGCGTTTGGCTCAGAACCAAACACCCAGGCCTGCGTCGTGAGTTTGGCGTTTCCTGGTGTTTTGCCAGTGCTTAATCAAGAAGCCGTGAAGTGTGCAATTAAATTTGGTCTTGCAGTGAATGCAGAAATTGCATCTCGCTCGGTCTTCGCTCGTAAAAATTACTTCTATCCAGACTTACCTAAAGGCTATCAAATTAGTCAATATGAGTTACCAGTGGTTGGTAAAGGCAGCATGACCATTCAAGTGGGTACTGGTAACAAAGCTTACGAAAAAGTGATCAATATTACCCGTGCTCATTTAGAAGAGGACGCCGGTAAATCTGTGCACGGTGTACAAGAAGGCATGTCAGGCATCGACCTGAACCGTGCTGGCACACCGTTGCTTGAAATTGTGACTGAACCCGATATGCGCTCAGCGGCAGAAGCCGTCGCTTACGCTAAGAAACTACATGACTTAGTCCAGTGGATTGGCATTTGCGATGGCAACATGCAAGAAGGAAGTTTCCGCTGTGACGTGAACGTTTCTGTGCGTCCAAAAGGCTCAGAAAAACTTGGCACACGCCGCGAAATTAAAAACTTAAACTCATTCAAATTTATGCAACAAGCCATTGAGTATGAGACAAGCTGGCAAATTGAAACGCTAGAAGATGGCGGCACCATTCAACAGGCCACTGTGCTATTTAATCCTGATACAGGCGAAACGCGCGCGATGCGAAGCAAAGAAGAAGCAAACGATTATCGCTACTTCCCAGACCCTGATCTGTTACCACTCGCGATTTCAGAAAGCGATATCAGCAAAGTCAAAGCTGACATGCCTGAATTACCTGAAGCGATGAAAGCACGATTTGAAGCGCAATATGGCTTAGCGCATTACGATGCAAACGCCCTAACTAGCTCACGCGCTACAGCAGATTACTTCGTTGCAACTGTTGAGGCTGGCAGTGATGCAAAACTGGCTGCTAACTGGGTCATGGGTAGTGTTTCGGCAAAACTTAATGCGGAAGATAAAGAGATTTCAGAGTCCCCAATTTCTCCGAGCGCCTTAGCAATGCTCATCAAGCGTATTCAAGATGGCACGATTTCTAACAATGCAGCGAAGCAAGTATTCGAAGCAATGTGGGCTGGCGAGGGCGATTCAGATAGCATCATTGAGAGCAAAGGCTTGAAACAAGTTTCTGATTCTGGTGCAATTGAAGCGATTGTGGACGAAGTTCTTGCTGCTAACGCTGCCATGGTTGAAGAATTCAAGGCCGGCAAAGAAAAAGCGTTTAATGCACTTGTTGGCCAAGCAATGAAAGCGTCAAAAGGTAAAGCGAACCCAGCACAGGTGAACGATATTTTAAAGAAAAAACTAGGCGCTTAATTAAAGCAGTGAATAACAAAAAGGGCGATTTTTTAATCGCTCTTTTTTATTTCCTAAATCAAACTAAACACCATATTGATTCCGATACGCCTGAACCGCAGGCTTAAACTCCGACAAATCCGAAGCACCATCTAAGAATGCAATCAAATCAGCAAGCGTCGCAATTTTAATCACAGGCATAGCGCTATTTTTTTCAACTTCTTGAACAGCGGATAGTTCACCCAGTCCTCGCTCTTGACGATCAATCGCAATCGCTACACCTGCTGGAATAGCACCCGCTGACTTAATGATTTCCACAGACTCACGAACAGATGTGCCGGCAGAAATTACGTCATCCACAATCAAGACACGGCCATGTAAGGGGGCTCCCACAATCGTGCCACCTTCGCCGTGATCTTTCGCTTCTTTGCGGTTGTAAGCATAAGGAAAATTATTACCTTGACGCGCTAAGGCAATCGAAATGCTTGCCGCCAAAGTAATGCCTTTGTAGGCTGGTCCAAAGAGCATATCAAACTGCACGCCGGATTTTAAAATCGCAGCAGCATAAAATTCACCTAATTTCATGAGACTTTCGCCATCATTAAATAAACCTGCATTAAAAAAATAAGGACTTAAGCGGCCGGCTTTTGTTTTAAACTCACCGAAGCGTAGCACCTGTTTTTTAATGGCGAAATCGATAAACTGCACGGTAAAATCTGTTGTTGTCGTCATCTAGATCTTCTAAAAACTTTAAGGAATTATCTTGCTTAGAATTATATCCGCAAATCTCAACGGTATCCGCTCCGCAGTGAATAAAGGTTTCTTGCCTTGGATGCAAAAACAAAATGCCGACTTTATTTGCTTGCAAGAACTCAAAGCACAAGAGGCTGACATGACACCAGAAATGCACGCCCCAAGCGGATATCAGGGCTACTTTCATTATGCCGAGAAAAAGGGCTATAGCGGTGTCGGCATCTATACCAAACACAAACCGGACAACGTAATTATTGGATTAGGGCATGCTGATATTGATGCAGAGGGTCGATATATCGAACTGCAGTTTGATAATCTAAACGGTAAAAAATTGAGCGTCGTATCGCTATACTTACCCTCTGGCTCGAGCGGCGAAGACAGACAACAAGTGAAGTTCAGCGTCATGGAGCGTTTCTATCCTCACCTTGAAGCACTCAAAGCAAGCGGACGTGAAGTCGTAGTGTGTGGCGATTGGAATATTGCTCACCAAGAGGCAGACCTTAAAAACTGGAAAGGCAACAAAAAGAATTCAGGCTTTTTACCCGAAGAACGCGCTTGGATGACCGACATATTCAGCAAGCTCGGTTGGATTGATGCTTATCGAAAAGTACACCCAGCAACCACCGACGAATGTTATACATGGTGGAGCAATCGAGGCGCAGCTTGGGATAAAAACGTGGGATGGCGAATTGATTATCAAGTCACTACCCAAGGCATTGGCAACACCGCGAGTGCATGTGAAATTTATAAAGCTGAGCGCTTTAGCGACCACGCACCCCTGACGATTGATTACGATTTACATTAAATCCGTCCAATAAAAAAGCCCGCGCAAGCGGGCTTTTCCTTGAAGAGATTCCTAAATTAAAATGGAATGTCATCCTCAAACGCATCAAAATCTCCACCACTTGCAGGTTGCTGCGCAGGCGCTGCTTGTGCTGGGCGTGAAGTTTGTTGTGGGCGTGATTGCATGCTTTGATCATCGTCCATCGACTCATAAGAACTACTTGCGCCGCCACCTTCACGACCACCGAGCATTTGCATTTGATCTGCAATAATTTCAGTAGTGAGGCGATCTTGACCTTCTTTGGTTTGCCATTTGCGTGTTTGCAAACGACCTTCAATATAAACAGGACGACCTTTTTTGAGGTATTCGCCAGCAATCTCAGCAAGCTTGCGATAAATGACAATGTTGTGCCATTCAGTGCGCTCTTGTTTTTGACCGCTTTTATCTTTCCAACTATCCGTTGTCGCAATACTGAAGTTACATACGGCTTCGCCATTCGGCATGAAGCGCATTTCTGGGTCGCGACCCAAATTACCCACCAAGATTACTTTATTGACTGATGCCATGTTTTTACTCTCCTATTAATCGCACTACAGCAGCTTCATCCCAACCCTGCTGCATATCCACTTTCAGTATCACCATACCTTCGTCTGCTAATACCACTGTCTCACGAACACCTTGCAAAGCCGCTAGCTTGGTTGCTAATGTTTTGGCTTTAGCCGCACTGGTTTTTTTAAGATGGTACATCTTACTTTTTACTGCTGGCGGCGCTTTCATACTCAAGCCAAACATCAACCATAATGCCATTAAAACACTACAAAAAACAAATACAGATGCATAACCATAAAAGTGCGATAAGTATCCACCAACGGTACCGCCTACAAACACACCTAATGATTGCGAAGTGTTATAAACACCAATCGCCGTCCCCTTGGAAGCGGCAGGCGCGATTTTAGTAATGATAGAAGGGAGAGATGCCTCAAGTACATTAAACGCAACAAAATAAGCACCAAGCGAAAATACAATTCCCCAGAAGTAATCAATAGAAAAAGCAAAGGCCAATTGCGCGGCAAGCATAGTGGCAATGGCGCCTACAAACACTTGTTTAAGTTTGGCTTTTTTCTCGCCATAAATAATGGCAGGAATCATTAAAGAAAAAGAAATCACCAGCACAGGAAGGTAAATCAGCCAGTGGTCATTAGCACCCATGCCGCTAGTTTGCTTAATAGCGAATGGAACCACCACGAACATCGCCATCTGCGCAGCGTGAAGGGCAAAAATACCATAATTTAGACGTAATAATTGGTAGTCTTTTAGCACTTCTTTTAGTTTGCCTGTTTTGGCTTGCGCATCAGAATGGAAGCTGCTCACCACAGGATCTGGCACGACAAATTTCACCACCAAAATAGCAGCAGCAGCTAATACAGCTGTCATGAAAAAAATGCCCGAAACGCCAATAAGGTTATTGAGTACTGGGCCTAAAATTAAAGACATGGCGAATGTAATGCCGATGGTGCCGCCTATCATCGCCATCGCTTTGGTACGATGTTCTTCTCGCGTTAAATCCGCTACCAGGGCAGTCACTGCAGCAGAGACTGCGCCCGCCCCTTGAATGCTACGGCCTAAAATAATCATAGGTAAGTCGTGCGCAAAACCTGCCACCAAGCTTCCAATAACAAATAAAACTAGGCCAACATAAATGACACGTTTGCGGCCAAAGCGGTCTGATGCAATACCAAATGGCAATTGAAAAATCGCTTGGGTTAGGCCATAAGCACCAAGTGCGAGACCAATCATCAAATGGCTTTGACCACTTGGAAGTGTTTCGGCGTAAATCGCAAAAATTGGCAAAATAAGGAACATGCCGAGCATACGTAAACCATAAATGGATGCCAAACTTGAACTTGCGCGCAACTCCATGGAATTCATTTTGTCTAGGGATGATGTGGATGACATGAAATTATTTAACTTTATCTTTTAACTTGCGTATATTAACAGGTTGCCCGCTTTATTTGACGGGGCACATAAAAAGACTTGTTTTGAGATGCCGCGCGCGCTTCGCAACAGTCCTAAGCAACTTTCTGTTTTAATGAATTATTTTAGGCTATACATAGAATGATAGATTACATACGTATTCGCGGTGCTCGCACACACAATCTTAAAAACATCTCGCTAGACTTACCGCGCAATAAAATGATTGTAATTACTGGGCTTTCTGGCTCAGGTAAATCTTCGCTCGCTTTTGACACGCTATATGCCGAAGGTCAGCGCCGCTATGTGGAGTCACTCTCTGCATATGCACGCCAATTCTTAGCGCGTATGGATAAACCCGATGTCGATTTAATCGAAGGCTTATCACCAGCTATTTCTATTGAACAGAAATCTACATCGCATAACCCACGCTCAACGGTTGGGACTGTTACTGAAATCCATGATTATTTGCGTCTGCTTTACGCGCGCGCTGGCGACCCCGAATGTCCTGAGCACCACATCAAATTAGAAGCGCAAACCGTCTCGCAAATGGTCGACAGTGTTTTAAGCTTACCTGAAGACACCAAGCTGATGATTTTGGCGCCAGTCGTGCGCGAGCGCAAAGGTGAACAGCTCGATCTATTCGAAGGATTAAAAGCCCAAGGTTTTGTACGTGTGCGAGTAGATGGCGAAATTTATGAGCTTGACGCACCGCCATCACTGACTAAAACCACCAAGCATTCCATTGATGTTGTCGTGGATCGATTAAAAGTCCGCGCGGATATGAAACAACGAATTGCTGAATCATTCGAAACTGCACTGCGTTTAGCTGAAGGCAAAGCTGTTGCAATGGAAATGGATACTGGCCAAGAGCATTTGTTCTCGGCTAAATTTTCATGCCCATCATGCGATTACTCATTAGCTGAATTAGAGCCGCGCTTATTTTCATTTAACAACCCGATGGGGGCATGTCCAAAATGTGATGGCTTGGGTCAAATGAGCTTTTTTGATCCTAAACGTGTCGTTGCATTTCCACACTTATCACTTGCTGCGGGTGCGATCAAAGGCTGGGATAAACGTAACCAATTTTACTTCCAACTTTTAAGCAGTCTTGCTGTGCATTATGAGTTTGACTTAGAAACCGCTTTTGAAGAATTACCTGAAGCAACCCAGCATATTTTGCTGCATGGCAGCGGGAAAGAAGAAATTGCTTTCAAATACCTCAATGAACGCGGTTCGTTCTTTGAGAAACGTCATAGCTTCGAAGGAATTTTAAATAATCTACAACGTCGTTATCACGAAACTGATTCCACCACCGTGCGCGAAGAGTTAGCGAAATATCTTAATTCACAAACTTGCCCTAGCTGTGCGGGTACCCGTTTACGCACCGAAGCGCGTCATGTAAAAGTGGGCAATAAGAACATTCATGAAGTATGCGAAGTGCCATTGAAGCAAGCACTAACATTCTTTGAAACTATTGAATTGCATGGTCAAAAGCTTGCGATTGCGGATAAGATTGTGAAAGAGATTAGTAGCCGTCTTAAGTTCTTAACCAATGTTGGTTTAGAATACTTATCGCTTTCCCGTTCAGCTGAAACGCTCTCGGGTGGTGAAGCGCAGCGTATTCGTTTGGCCTCACAAATTGGGTCTGGCTTAACTGGCGTGATGTATGTGCTGGATGAGCCTTCCATTGGTTTGCATCAACGCGACAATGACCGCCTGCTTGAAACCTTGATGCGTTTGCGTGATATCGGCAATAGCGTGATTGTCGTTGAACATGACCAAGATGCGATTATGGCAGCTGACTATGTCGTAGACATCGGTCCAGGCGCTGGTGAACATGGTGGCCAAATTGTAGCCGAAGGCACCCCTGCTGAAATTCAAGCCAATGCGAATTCGCTTACGGGCCAATACCTTAGCGGGAAAAAACAAATTACCTACAACCATCAACGCCATAAGCCTGATCCAACACGTTGGTTGTCACTTTCTCACGCCACAGGTAATAACTTAAAAGACGTGTCACTTAAGTTGCCAGTGGGCTTGCTCACGTGTGTAACTGGAGTTTCAGGTTCAGGAAAATCGACCCTCATTAACGACACGCTTTACCGTGTAGTGGCTCAGCATCTATATGGCAGTTCTACTGAGCCAGCCCCTTTTGATGGTGTCGAAGGCTTAGAGTTTTTTGACAAAGTTGTGGACGTGGATCAAAGCCCAATCGGGCGAACGCCACGGTCAAACCCAGCGACCTATACTGGCTTGTTTACGCCGATTCGTGATTTGTTTGCGGGTGTGCCTGAAAGTCGTGCACGGGGTTATGGCCCAGGCCGCTATTCATTTAACGTGAAAGGTGGCCGATGCGAAGCTTGCCAAGGCGATGGAGTTTTACGCGTTGAGATGCACTTCTTGCCAGATGTTTACGTGCCATGTGATGTCTGCAAAGGACAACGCTACAACCGCGAAACATTGGAAATTAACTATAAGGGCAAAAATATCCGTGAAGTATTAGAGATGACGGTTGAACAAGCCCATGAGTTTTTCAGCGTAGTGCCTGTAGTGCAACGCAAACTCAAAACCTTACTTGATGTTGGTTTGGGCTATATAACGCTCGGTCAATCGGCAACTACACTATCAGGCGGTGAAGCACAGCGCGTTAAGCTCGCACTTGAGCTTTCAAAGCGTGACACAGGACGTACTTTGTACATTCTTGACGAACCAACAACTGGATTACATTTTGCTGATATTCAGCTCTTATTAGATGTAATTCATTGTTTACGTGATGCGGGTAACACCATGGTGATTATTGAGCACAACTTGGATGTTATTAAAACAGCCGATTGGCTCATTGATATGGGGCCAGAGGGTGGCGATGGAGGCGGTACAATCTTAGTTGAAGGTCCGCCAGAAAAGGTCGCCGAATTTACTGAGAGTTACACCGGGAAATATCTTAAAACGATGTTGAAGTAACTTAGCGCCGCTTGCACTGAGTTTTTCGAAGTGCATTTATATAAGTTTAACCCTTCGAAAAGCTCAGTGCGAAGGTAAAGACTAGGCGTAAAAGCTAGATTTAAGGAATTTCTGCGCTATTCATACGCGCCGCAATGATCCCTGTTTTACGTATCAAACCCTTAGCTTGACGATGCTTATCGTAATAACGTGGATTGGGCACCATGGCAGCCAGCTTTGCAGCTTGCTCAGTATTTAAATTTTTAGCGCTCGTATGATAATAATATTTGGCGGCGGCTTCTGCACCAAATATGCCGTTCCCCCATTCAATCACATTCAAATAAATTTCAAAAATCCGACGCTTACTCATGGTCGCTTCAAGCATCACTGTAATCATCGCTTCCTCAGCTTTGCGCCAAGGCGTTCTTTTAGTTGATAGAAACAAATTTTTAGCGAGTTGCTGGCTAATCGTTGAACCGCCTGCGACTACCTTGCCTTTTTTAAGATTTTTTTCATAAGCTTTTTGAATACCATCCCAGTCGAAGCCTTCGTGATCCACAAATTTGGCATCTTCTGCCGCAATGAGGGCGCGCTTTAAGTTGGTGGAAATTTTTCTATAATCTACCCAGCGATGTTTAAGCACCGCATTGGGGTTATCTTCCTGTAAGACCTCCAAACGATCTTCCATAAAAGCACTCGTCGAG
This sequence comes from Candidatus Methylopumilus sp., assembly GCA_040401435.1. Taxonomy (GTDB): domain Bacteria; phylum Pseudomonadota; class Gammaproteobacteria; order Burkholderiales; family Methylophilaceae; genus Methylopumilus_A. The sequence goes on along the minus strand of JBBAON010000005.1, from coordinate 54,083 downwards.
GGGTTGTGATTCACCCACCAGCAAATATGCAGAAAGATCCAAAGCTGGTAAACCACAATGAAGATGACGAGCCATTTCAACAAGCGCCAAAAATTCGAAGACAAACGCATGCGCTAAGCTTTTGACTGTTGTTTAAACATTTCAATCACAGGCGCCGTTGGCGGGCGAGTACCACGCCACACAGAAAAAGCCTCAGCAGCTTGCTCAATTAGCATCCCGAGTCCACCAAAAACAGTTGCGCCATGCTCAAGTGCAAATGCCATAAATGGCGTAATGCGTCCATACATCATGTCGTAAGCTAAAGCATTAGGTGCAAAAATACCACTGGGAAGGGGTAAGTGGCTGTCTGTTAAACCCGCAGAAGTTGCATTGATGACAATATCAAATTGTTGATCATGGAGATCGTCAAACGCATAAGCATTGATGGAAACAAACAACATCTCGTCACGCGCTTCTACGCGCTTCACCATATTGAGCGCCTTATCCAAAGTGCGATTAGTGATAATAAGCAGCGCAGGTTGCTCTGCCAAAATAGGATGCAACACACCTTCGGATGCGCCGCCAGCGCCAATAAGCAAAACGCGTTTACCAGCAAATGACACGCCGATGTTTTGGGTAATATCGCTTACCAAACCTACCCCGTCGGTGTTGTCGCCGACAATGCCTTCAGCATCAAATATTAAAGTATTCACCGCACCCGCATCTTGGGCACGCTCAGTTAAACGATTGGCCATCGCAAAAGCTTCGAGCTTAAAAGGCACGGTAACATTGGCCCCTTTAAAACCATGTAAAATCAAGCCATGTACTGTTTCAGCAAAACCATCCATCGGCGCCAGTACAAGCTCATACTGAATATCTTGATGGGTCAACTGCGCGAATGCATGGTGAATCAAGGGGGATTTGCTATGCGCTATCGGGTTGCCAATGACGGCGTAAAAATCGGTCATATAAACAACTCTAACTTAAGCGTTAGTCCAAGGCAGTTCAGCCACTTTCCAGCCATTCAATTTGCAACGCTGTTTGTGATCTGGCGTTGCCTCACCTTCAAAACCTTCTAGCATATTGTAGGCTTCACTAAATCCAAGCTGAGCAGCTAATACTGCTGCATTGTGCGAGCGACCGCCGGTGCGACACATGAAAATCGTTAACGCTTCTGGGTCGAGCTGGGTTCTGATTTGAGAAGCAAAATCAGGATTAGCCACCATACCAGGATAAAACGCCCATTCAATATGCGCAGCTTGGGCTACACGGCCAACCAATTCTAATTCCGCACGAGTTCGCACATCAACCAACTTCGCATTTTTCGTTAACTCTAATACTTGATAGGCTTCTTTTGGGGTTAATGCACCAGCGTAAGGAAGATTTAAATCCCCTGCACGTTGTTTTGCTTTTTCTAAAATCGCTGAAAGTGTTTCCATGTTGGTTCCCTGTAATGGCTGCTGTCTAATTTGCGTAAAGTATAGCTGTATTTAAGCCTACACGCACAATCGCACTATTATGGTGCAATTTCATATGTACCGCACAAAACTGGGGCAGCATTTTAGGTTCTCTTTTCTAACTATATGTGTGAAAATAATAAGATATACGAATCTCATATTGGCATATTTATTGCTCGTAAAATATGTCTGATTTTTTGTTTATTTATTAAGTGTATTTTAGGAGAAATAAATGGCTATCGCCGACGTAATGAAGATGGTGAAGGACAACGACATTAAGTTTGTTGATTTCCGCTTCACCGACACTCGTGGTAAAGAACAACACGTTACTGTCCCTGTTTCAGCATTTAACGAAGAAAAATTCACTGAAGGCCATGCGTTTGACGGTTCTTCAATCTCTGGTTGGAAAGGTATTCAAGCATCTGATATGCAATTGATGCCTGATCCAGATACAGCGAACATCGATCCATTCATGGACGAGCCAACATTGATTTTAACTTGTGACGTAGTTGACCCTACAGATGGCAAAGGTTATGACCGTTGCCCACGTAGCTTGGCAAAACGTGCTGAAGCGTACTTAAAGTCAAGTGGTATCGGTGATACCGCTTATTTTGGTCCAGAGCCAGAATTCTTTATTTTTGACTCAATCCAATGGGACGTGAGCATGAACGGCAGTTCAGTGCGCATCAACTCTGAAGAGGGTGCTTGGGCTTCAGGCGAGAAATTCGAAGGCGGTAACACGGGTCACCGTCCAGGCGTTAAAGGGGGTTATTTCCCAGTGCCTCCAGTCGATTCATTACAAGACGTACGTTCTGCAATGTGCATTGCGCTTGAAGAAATGGGCGTGCCTGTTGAAGTGCATCACCACGAAGTGGCAACTGCTGGTCAATGTGAAATCGGTACTAGATTTAGCACATTGACGGAACGCGCTGACTGGACACAAATTACTAAATACGTTGTGCTCAATACTGCACACGCATACGGTAAAACTGCAACATTTATGCCTAAGCCTTTCGCTGGCGATAACGGTTCAGGTATGCACGTTCACCAATCAATCTGGAAAGATGGCAAAAACTTGTTCGCTGGTAACGGCTATGCTGGTTTGAGCGACTTCGCGCTTTACTACATCGGCGGCATTATCAAGCACGCTAAAGCATTGAACGCGATTACTAACCCAGGTACTAACTCATACAAACGTTTGGTTCCACACTTTGAAGCACCAGTTAAATTAGCTTACTCAGCTAAGAACCGTTCTGCTTCAATCCGTATTCCATTCGTTCACTCTGACAAAGCACGCCGTGTTGAGGCTCGCTTCCCAGATCCAATTGCTAACCCATACTTAGCATTTAGCGCATTGATGATGGCTGGTCTTGATGGCGTTCAAAACAAGATTCACCCAGGTGAGCCAGCAACTAAAGACTTGTACCATCTTCCACCAGAAGAAGATGCTTTGATCCCAACAGTTTGTGCTTCATTAGAAGAAGCGTTGGCTAATTTGGACAAAGACCGCGAGTTCTTAACGCGTGGCGGTGTATTCTCTGATGACTGGATCGATGCTTACATTGCATTGAAAATGGAAGAAGTGAATAAATTACGTATGACACCACACCCAGCTGAGTTTGGTTTGTACTATAGCTGCTAATTAGTTTTACATTAGCAAAAGAAAAAGGCGGGGTAACCCGCCTTTTTTCGTTCCTAGTTTGAGACTCCTCACAACATCAGTCAAATTACCTCTCCATTAAGAGGTTAGCCTTGCGAGAGTTGATCTGCACTAAAATAGTGCATTAAAGTGATTCGGGTTAGAATAGCGCTTTGACTTATTCGACGATCTCTTGGCGAAATAGCTGGATAGTCAGTCTTTTCATCTTGTTGGCATATAGGTTGCTTATAGCAATACCATGGATCAAAAAATACCCTCATCATTTACTGGACTTGAGCATCTCGCGACAGCGGTGATTTTACTCAATGATGCTCGCCATGTTGTCTATGCTAATCCTGGCGCAGAAGTGCTCTTTGCATTTAGTGCGAAGCAAATTTGCGGCTTACCTATTGCCCAGGTATTCCCAGGTTGTGAAATTTTGCATGCTGCAGTTGAAAACGCGATGAGCACGAACAGTCCCTTTCGCGAGCATGAGTTTATCATTACCACACTTCGACAACACGCTTTATCGGTCACTTGCACCGTCACTCCAGTTGAGCAGCCGAACGTTTGCATAGTCCTAGAGTTCCAACAAATGGATCAGCAACTTCGCATGGCGCGAGAAGAACGCATGTTAGTGCAACAACAAGCCAATGCAGAATTGCTTCGTAACTTAGCACACGAAATTCGTAATCCACTAGGTGGCCTTCGCGGAGCAGCGCAATTGCTAGAACATGAGTTGCCACAAGCCAGCTTGCGGGAATATACGCAAGTCATTATTAAAGAAGCAGACCGACTTCAATTATTAATGGATAGATTGTTGGTGCCGCATCGCGTGCCGAAATATGAGCCAACAAACATCCATGAAGTCCTAGAGCGCGTCCGTAGCTTATTGCTTGCAGAGTCGTCGAAAGATGCCTTCAAAATTTTAGTACAACGAGATTACGACACTAGCTTGCCTGAGATCATTGGTGACCGAGAAAAGCTTATTCAAGCTGTGCTCAACATTGCACGTAATGCAGTACAGGCTATGCAGGCCAATGGGCAAAAGGATGGAAAAATTACTTTACGCACACGCGCTGAACGCCAAGTCACCTTGGCAAAAAAACGTTATCGTGTCGCGATTAAATTGCAAATCATCGACAACGGCCCAGGCATTCCTGATGGACTTCGCGAGCGGATCTTTTTCCCATTGGTTTCTGGAAGAGAAGGTGGTTCTGGTTTAGGCCTTTCACTTGCACAAACCTTTATTACGCAACACCACGGCATGATTGAATGCGAAAGCGTTCCTGGTCAAACCTGCTTTACGATTTTGCTTCCGATTGAAAGCTCTGTGGTCAATAGTGATGTGGTCAAACAATAAGCATTAAAATTATCAATAGGTAAAACATGAAACCAATTTGGATTATCGACGACGACAAATCAATTCGCTGGGTATTTGAAAAAGCTTTGGCGCGCAGTGAAATGGAATTCAAAACTTTTGCATCAACGCCTGAGGCGTTAAATGCACTGGATCATGAAACCCCGCAAATCATTGTCAGCGACATACGCATGCCAAACGGTTCAGGCTTGGACTTTTTGCAAGTCGTTAAGCAAAGACTACCTGACGTGCCTGTGATTATCATGACAGCTTATTCTGATTTAGAAAGCGCAGTTGCAGCATTTCAAGGTGGCGCATTTGAATACTTAGCCAAGCCATTTGACGTGGATCAAGCCATTGAAGTTATCCGCCAAGCTATTGATGAAAGTCAGCATCAATCAGCGGAAATTCACTCTACTGAAGAAACGCCAGAAATCATTGGGCAGGCGCCAGCCATGCAAGAGGTGTTTCGTGCAATTGGTCGATTAAGTCGTTCTCATGCGACAGTGCTAATCAACGGCGAATCTGGAACGGGTAAAGAGCTCGTAGCAAGCGCTTTGCATCGCCACAGCCCACGTGCCGATAAAACTTTTATTGCGATTAATACTGCTGCCATTCCAAAAGACTTATTAGAGTCAGAATTATTTGGTCACGAGCGCGGTGCTTTTACCGGGGCACAAGCAGCAAGACGCGGGCGCTTCGAACAAGCCGATGGCGGCACTTTATTTCTTGATGAGATTGGCGACATGCCCTCTGACCTGCAAACTCGTTTACTACGCGTGCTTTGCGATGGCCAGTTCTATCGCGTAGGTGGCCATCAGCCCGTCAAAGTTAATGTTCGAATTATTGCGGCAACACATCAGGACTTGGAGGAACGGGTTAAACAAGGCTTATTCCGAGAAGATTTATTTCACCGACTAAATGTGATTCGGCTTAGGTTGCCTGCCTTACGGGAACGTCCAGAAGATGTGCCGTTATTAGTAAGACATTTCTTACTTCACAGCGCAAATGAGTTGGGCGTTGATCCAAAACAACCAACGCCTGCCGCGCTAAAATACTTAAGCAGCATGAGCTGGAGTGGTAACGTTCGACAACTTGAAAACGTTTGTCATTGGCTCACAGTGATGGCGCCTGGTCAAAATATTGATGTCGCTGATTTGCCGCCAGAGCTTAAAGAGGATTCTGCTAAGCCAATGACAGCCTCCTCGTGGCAAGAGGCACTGGCGGTCGAGGTGATGAGTGCGCTCAATCGCGGCGAACAAAACATTTTGGAAACACGTGCAAATTTGTTTGAAAAAATTCTCATTACGAAAGCGTTGCAACATACTGGGGGACGCCGGATTGAAGCAGCTACCCAGCTGGGAATGGGGCGCAACACGCTAACCCGAAAGATTCAAGAGCTAAATATCGAAGAGTAATGAGGCGTCTCTCATGAAAATCATTAGTCATCTTTAATGGCTACGGATAGTGTTAAGTTTTTGGAGGAGTGTAATATCAATTTACTTGCTGAGACACTGATGACGAAGCGATTAAAACAACATTAGGAGAATTACTATGTGGACTAAACCAGCTGCTACAGAAATGCGTTTTGGCTTTGAAGTTACTATGTACGTAATGAACAAGTAATCTTCGAAGATTTAAAAAAAGGAGCTTAATCGCTCCTTTTTTTATGCCAGTCACTTCTAAGTGTTAATCATTTAGGCAACGGAAAATCTTTAGGTAGTAACACCCAAATTTTACCTTGTTGTTTCATCGAACCCGCAGATTTGCCAGCGACATCCCCCGCCCCCCAAAAGAAATCTGCACGCACCCCACCTTTAATTGCACCCCCAGTATCCTGCGCCATCATCAATCTGTTTAATGGCTTATTGGAATTAGGTAAATTAGTCGATAAGAAAATAGGTGCGCCAAGTGGTACAAATCTTGGATCAATCGCAACTACACGCTCAGCTAAAATTGGCGCGCCAAGGGCACCGATAGGGCCCGGCAATCCAGGTGGCAATTCACGGAAGAATACATAGCTTGGGTTAGCATTAAGTAGGTCGCGAAGCTTGTTAGGATTACTCCGCGCCCAATCTTTAATACCTTGCATAGAAGCTTTATCCGCAGTGAGCTCGCCTTTTTCAATCAGCAAGCGGCCAATTGATTGATAAGCCTGTCCATTTTGATCTGCATAACCCACATGCATTTTTTCTCCATTATCAAAATGCACCATCCCAGAGCCTTGAATCTGTAAGAAGAACAACTCAATTTGGTCATCCACCCAAACAAATTCACGTCCTTGCAACGGTGAACTTTCTGCCTCAATCTCGCTTCGATTGTAATAAGGAATTAATTTAGTCCCCACTACCCGTCCACGCACTCTTTTATTAGCAAGCTCAGGAAAAAGGCTAGATAACTCTACTGTGATTAAGTCATTTGGACGCGTATATAAAGGAAAGCGGTATTTGTCCGTTTTGAAACGGTTTCCTTTAATCACAGGTGCATAATATCCAGTAATCATGCCAGTACTAGAACCATCTATATTGGTAGTGCGATAGACTAAAAAATTATTTTTAAAATAATCAACGATGGCTGTTGTGGAAGGGCTTTCTAATTTTTCCGCCTCATTACAAACTGATTGCCAAGCTGGCTTGGCTTTTAATAAAGCACAGCCTAGCTTCCAAGCCGGCCATGCTTGGGTGACATCGTCTTTGGTCAGGCCTTCTAACTCTTGCCAGTCAGCTGGCTTGAGCAAACTAAAATCAGACACCTTAATAGGCTCTGACTTAAGCTCAGCAGGCTTAGTAGGCAATACTGGCGGCACAGGGCACACACATGCGGGGGCTTCTGAAAGCGTTGGCTTCACGTTTAGTTTTTCGCAGGCGCTGAGTGCCAATACACTCAACAATAAACAGGAAAAACGCAAATATTTGGTATATCGCATTTATGTAAAACCCTAGGCATAGACAACGTAAAAGAAGGGATAAGCACTTCAAACTGCGTGCCATTCACCGCCGTAAATTGGTAAGACCCGTGCATTGTGCCTACAGCCGTGTTAAATACCGTGCCGCTGACGTACTCAAAAGAAGCTGAAGGCTGAAGCAAAGGCTGTTCGCCAATTACGCCTAGTCCGCGAACCTCTTGCACTTTCTTATCAGCATCTGTAATGATCCAGTGACGGCTAATTAATTGTGCAGCAACTGTGCCAGTATTGGTAATCGTAATGTGATAAGAAAAAGCGTAACGTCCCGATTTCACATCAGACTGGTCAGGCAAAAACTCTGTTTTTACCGTGACCGAACATTCATATCGTTTATCAGTAGTCATTGAGGCCTAAGTAAAAAAAGCATTAAGTAATTAATCCAGAAGTCGGCGAGCTAGGCGTCGCTGAATAAAGTTTTTTTGCCATACGGCCTGCAAGGAAAGCTTCACGCCCTGCTTCAACCGCTTTTTTCATAGCAGAAGCCATTAAGATTGGATTGTTCGCGCCCGCAATCGCCGTATTCATCAAAATACCTGCACAGCCAAGCTCCATCGCAATCGCAGCGTCCGAGGCCGTTCCCACACCAGCATCGACTAGTACAGGCACTTTTGCATTTTCAATGATAATTTGAAGACTCCAAGGATTTAAAATTCCCATGCCTGAACCAATTAATGAAGCTAAAGGCATCACTGCACAACAACCTATTTCTTCCAGTTGTTTACAAATAATTGGATCATCCGAGGTATAAACCATTACGTCAAAGCCATCTTTAACAAGCACTTCGGCTGCTTTGATTGTTTCTATTACATTTGGGTAGAGTGTATTAGGGTCACCAAGCACTTCAAGCTTCACTAGTTTATGGCCATCTAATAACTCACGAGCTAAACGTAATGTACGCACCGCATCATCAGCCGAGTAACAGCCAGCTGTATTTGGCAAATAGGTAAACTCTTCCGGTGGCAAGTAATCAAGTAACGAAGGCTCACCAGCATTTTGACCAATATTAGTACGGCGAATCGCTACCGTCACAATTTCAGCGCCGCTGGCATCAATTGCCGCACGCGTTTCAGTAAAGTCTTTATATTTACCCGTACCCACCAATAAGCGTGAGCTATATGATTTGCCTGCAATATTTAATGTGTTCATGCTCATTTCTATTAACCGTCCTTAACCGCTGGGCTTTTAACCGCCACCGACTGCACCTACAATTTCTAACTTATCCCCAGTTTGCAAAGGCACTTCAGCAAATGTACTCTTAGGAACAATCTCACCATTTCGCTCGATCGCGAGACGCTTGCCAACCAAACCGAGCTTTTCAACTAACGCTGCCAGCGTATTGATGTTTGCATCAAAAGTTTTAGGGTTTCCGTTAATCGTAATTTGAATCAATTGGATACTCGTCAGAAACTGCCCAGAAATAAGCGGCATGTGTTTTCAAAATTATTGGTCTATTTTACGTAGTTTGCACACCTTTTGGCAAACCCAATAAATACGGCGCTCTTGGCACAAAATTGGTAAAATAGACTGCGTTGTCAATTGCGGGTGTAGTTCAATGGTAGAACGCTAGCTTCCCAAGCTCGATACGCGGGTTCGATTCCCGTCACCCGCTCCAAGAAAGAGATACATAAATATTAAACCACCAATCGTTTGAACTTTTGCTGTTGCAGAACTTAGCAGTGTCACTGCGTGCTCGCTAATCACGGTTTATTTCATAATTTAGGATTATAGGAAGTATTTTGTTGAGTAAATTGCACCTTATAGAACAAAAGATAAGCCAAAAGCAACTTCGCGTTTTATTAATTGCGATGGCAATTTTGACGATATTGCGTTTGATTTCCGTGTTCTGGTCTCCTTACTCGCTACAAGTAGACGAAGCGCAATATGCAGGCTGGGCGAGAAGTTTTTCAGCTGGGTATTATTCCAAGCCACCCTTTATCGCATGGATACTTGGAGTTGGACAAACAGTTTGTTCGACATTAAATATTCATCAAGTAGAAGGTTGCACGCGCATGTTGCAAGCTCCTGCACTGTTTATTGCCAGTCTTTTTATCATGGCAAGTGCTTGGCAGTTGTTTGAGGAATATGCAATTACCCTGCTAAGTGGCCTGATTTTTATTACATTGCCATTCGTCGGCTTTTATAGCTTGGTTGCTACGACTGACGCTTGGTTGCTGATGTGGTGGTCAATCGCATTTTTTAGCTTTGTTTTTGCAATTAAAACCCCAAATGTTTGGTGGCCTTGGTGGGTTTGCGGTATCGCAGTAGGTTTAGGCAGCCTCACTAAGTATGCAATGCTGATGTTTATTATTAGTGCTGGCATAGCGCTCTATCAATTAGAGCGAAGTAAAGATAGCAAATTAAATCCTAAGGCATTGTTTTCGTTATTGATTGCGCTTTTAGTATTTTCGCCCAATATTTTATGGAATATCAGTACTGGCTTCCCAACGCTAGAGCACCATATCGAGATTTCTCATCTGAATTCGGCTACCTCGGGTGCTTGGGAATTCAAAAAGGCTGTTGTTGAGTTTTTAAGCTTTTTTTTGGCACAGTTTATAGTGTTTGGCCCGTTGACGTTTTTATCTTTAATTCTCGCTAGTTTGCTAAAAAAGGCGAAGTTCAATTTGCCACAAAAAGAGATTCAAGCTATGCAATGTTTGCGGATTTTTACTTGGCCTATGCTTTTTTTAATCCTATTCCAAGCTTTTATGAGTCGCGCGTTTAGCAATTGGGCGGTGGTTGCTTATGTTTCAGGTAGCATTTTAGTGGCTAGTTTTTGGGTGTTGAGAATAAGGCAATATGTGAGTGAGGCAATCGTGAAAAAATTGGTTTTCGCCTCAATCGTGTTTGGATTGCTGTGTACTATTTTTATGATTGCAGTTCCACATTGGCTAGCGTCATCGGCGGAATTAAGGGTTGCGAAATTAAACCCTTTGCGAAAATTAGAAGGCTGGAAGGAAGTTGCACTTTGGACAAAGTCATACCTTCACACTAAACCGATGCGCGTAATAACGGACGATAGATACTTGCTTGCGGAGTTATCAACTTACGCATACCCTGAAGCTTATCCACCTTTGTCTTGGAACCCTTCAAGGCATAAGGATAATCACTATAATTGGTTTTATGATTTAGCTAATGCAAATCAAAAGGCGAGCGGCACGATGCTACTTATATTGACAAACCAGCCAGCCAAATCAGAAATCGCAATGTTAAAAGCCTCATTTGAGGATGTACTGCAAATTCAAGCCCCTGCCTTGTCTGCCATTAATATTGGTGGCACAAGTCGCAATGCCTATGCTTTCGAGGTGCGAAATTTTAGAGGTTATCCTTAATGTCAGCAGAGCTTATTGCTTTTTCAAGATTTACTAAGGCCCGTAGCTTACAAGCGTTAAAAATAAGTGTGCCAATTTGCATACTTTTGGGTATTCTTTTTGTAAATTTTTCACAACTTGATTTAATAGCAAGCCATTGGTTTTATGATGAGAAATTAAGAATTCCCGCTACAAATTATTCAGGTTTTTGGTTGGCGCAATCTGCATTTTTGGAGTTTATATATAAAACGGTAGATGTTATTTCAAGGATGGCAATATTTATCAGTATTATCACTTTCGTGTTACTCATGCTTAAAAAGAATGCTAGGGCCTTTTATGTCGCTATTGTGATGTTGAGTTTACTGGCTGGTCCATTAATAGCTGTGAATGGAGTTGCTAAAGAACATTGGGGGCGAGCCCGTCCGCGGACCTTACAGGAGTTTGATGGTAAACATCAATTCACCCCAGCATGGATTATTTCGGATCAATGCAAGCATAATTGTTCTTTTACTAGTGGGCATGCGGCGGCAGGTTTCGCATTGTGTGTTGGGTTTTTTGTGAGTCGCCGTAAAACTTGGTTGATCAGCGGGCTTATTTTAGGTGGTTTAGTCGGCTTAACTAGAATGATGAATGGCGCACATTTTTTGAGTGATGTGATATTTTCATTTTTTATTGTTTTTATCGTGGCGGCTATCGTCGCCTATAGTTTTTCCACACTCGTTTTAAATTATTGTGGGTCACCAGCTTCCCAAGAACGATAAGCGAGTTCGATTCCCGTCACCCGCTCCAAATATCATCCAGTCGAAAATCCTTGTTTCTCAATTCGCCCCTCGGTTTTAAGCTAGAATACGGTATTCAGTTTTAACGTGCGTTTCACGCCAATTTACACACCATGAAAAATCTCATGCCACCATCAGTAATGACTTTTGCTGCCACAGACCCTAGTAGTGGAGCTGGCTTGCAGGCAGACATTCTGACTTTTGCTAGCATTGGTTGCCACCCACTTTCTGTGGTGACAGGCATCACTGTTCAAGATACCGTAGGCGTTGAAAATGTAATGATTTTTGATGCGGACTGGATTGATGAACAGGCACGCACCATTTTAGAAGACATGCAGGTCATGGCTTTTAAAATCGGCATGATGGGTAGCGTTGAAAATGTAGCCGTCATCGCCGAAATTATGGCGGACTATCCAGACACTCCATTACTGATAGACCCAGTGCTATCTTCAGGGCGTGGAGATGAACTTGCGAATGATAATGTTCAAGCGGCAATGATTGATTTGCTTTTCCCACAAGCAACGTTAATTACCCCTAATAGTATTGAGGCGCGTCGTTTAGCTTTTTACAACGATGACTCTGATGAGGCAGAAAATGCCTCACTGGACGAAAGCGCACAACGATTATTAGATATTGGCTGTGAATATGTGTTGATCACCGGCACGCATGAGCGCTCTCACGAAGTAGTTAACACTCTTTATGGTGAAACAGGACTGATTAAAGCCTATAACTGGGAACGCTTGCCAGGAAGCTATCATGGCTCTGGTTGCACACTCACCTCTGCTATTGCGGCTTGCATCGCTCATGGTTTGAGCATGGAAGAAGCCATCCTGGAAGCCCAAGAATACACCTGGCAAACCCTCAAAGCCGGCTTCCGTCCTGGCATGGGCCAATATATCCCCGACCGGATGTTCTGGGCACGCGACGACGAGGAAGAGTAGTTAGAAGCACGATGTTCAATAGCGCCAAGATTCATGGCCTGTATGCCATTACGCCGGACTTAGAAGACACCGATCAACTCTGCAAGATGGTGGAAGAAAGTATTCTTGGCGGTGCCCGTGTGATTCAATATCGTAACAAAGTGGCCAAAAACGCACACCGCATTACTCAAGCACAGGCTTTATTGACGTTGTGCAGAAACTACCAAACTCCTTTGATCATCAATGACCACATTACGCTTTGTTTAGATCTAGATGCAGCGGGCGTTCATATTGGGGGTGATGATGGCGATATTGCAGCCGCTCGAGCCCAAATTGGGGCAGATAAGATTTTAGGGGTTTCCTGTTACGGAGACTTTGCTCGCGCCCAAAAAGCAGTGAAACTTGGTGCCGACTACATTGCTTTTGGGGCATGTTTTTCATCAAATACCAAACCAAATGCACCTCGCGCAGAACTTAATTTGTTTGCACTAGCCAAAACGTTAAATATTCCTTCTGTTGCCATTGGGGGTATTACACTAGAAAATGCTGGAAGTGTTGTTACTGCAGGCGCTTCTGCTGTTGCAGTGATTGGCGAACTATTTAGTAAGGATGTACAAGAAATCCGGCCTTGCGCACAACAATTTTCATCATTTTTTTAAGCCATTAGGCATATTCATCATGACATCACGTAATCAACAGCTTTTTGAAAAATCCCAAAAACTCATTCCCGGCGGTGTGAATTCACCAGTGCGCGCTTTTCGCTCAGTAGGCGGCACGCCCGTGTTTTTTAAACGTGGCCTTGGCTCAAAGCTATGGGATGAAGATGATAAAGAATATATCGACTATATTGGGTCTTGGGGGCCGATGATTTTAGGGCATGCGCATCCAGAGGTTATTAAAACGGTTCAAGAAGTTGCAATCAATAGTCTTTCATTTGGTGCGCCTACAGCACGTGAATTAGAAATGGCTGAGATGGTCAGCAAACTCGTACCCAGCATGGAACAGCTTAGACTTGTCAGCTCAGGAACAGAAGCCACGATGAGTGCGATTCGTGTAGCTCGAGGATTTACTGGTCGTAGCAAAATTGTGAAGTTTGAAGGCTGTTATCACGGCCATGCCGACGCATTATTGGTAAAAGCTGGATCTGGTCTGCTCACTTTTGGCACACCAAACTCTGCTGGTGTTCCACCTGAAGTGGCTGCCCATACACTGACCCTCAATTACAATGATGTTCCTGGCTTGGAAGCATTATTCAAAGAAATTGGCAACGAAATTGCCTGTGTGATTGTCGAACCAGTTCCAGGTAATATGAATTTGATTGCGCCTAGCAAAGGCTTTTTAGAGGCACTGCGTGAGCAATGTACCAAGTATGGCGCTGTATTGATATTTGATGAAGTGATGACAGGGTTTCGCGTGGCTCTTGGGGGCGCACAAGCCCTCTACAACGTTAAGCCAGATCTCACGACGCTTGGAAAAGTAATTGGTGGTGGCTTACCGGTTGGCGCTTTTGGTGGTCGCGCAGACATCATGCAATGCTTAGCACCTGTTGGCCCTGTTTATCAAGCAGGCACTTTGTCAGGCAACCCTGTCGCTGTTGCCGCTGGCATGAAAACATTGGAGTTGATTCAGGCGCCAGGCTTTCATGAAAAACTTACAGCGAGTGCAAAACGCTTGGTCGATGGACTCAGCAACGTCGCAAAAGAAATCGGGATTTCTTTTAGCGCGCAATCAGTGGGTGGGATGTTTGGTCTTTACTTTAGTGAGAAGGTGCCGAACAGCTTTGACGAGGTCATGCAGTCTGATAAAGAAGCATTCAATCAGTTCTTTCATGCCATGTTAGATGCAGGATTTTACCTAGCACCGTCAGCCTTTGAGGCTGGGTTTATTTCTGCAGCACACAGTGATGCAGACATCGATGCAACTATTGCAGCAGCTAAAAAAGTATTTGTGACGATGAAAGCTGCAAAATAACTTACTTAATTTTCTGCAAAAGCCAAACTTTACATGCATATGTAGGTTGAAGCAGAGCGTTAATGTATATAGAATTACAAGGTTTCACCGCGAAATATATCGCCCATGTTGCTTCGTTTTTTTAAATGGGATGACCTGTTAACGATGCGGATTAATTTATATTTTCTCGTGGGCTGATTTTTTATATTGTTTTTTCACAAAAAATCAGACTTGACGGGGTTAGCGGACACCAAAACCCTCGATTTGGTGTCCGTTTTTATCAGTACTGACGAGGGATAGGAAATGGGCAGCGGAATGCCAGAGCAGCAAGGTTTATATAGTCCTTCTAACGAGCGCGATGCTTGCGGTCTTGGTTTTGTTGCGCACATTAAAGGCAAAAAGAGCCATCAAATCGTGCAGCAAGGTTTACAAATTCTCGCAAACTTAACTCACCGTGGTGCGACTGGTCACGACCCAAAATTGGGCGATGGCGCCGGGATTTTGATTCAAATGCCAGACGCATTTATGCGCAAAGAAGCGACCAAGCTTGGCATTAATCTCCCTGCAGTTGGAAGCTATGCTTGCGGTACAGCATTCCTACCTCAAACTAAAAATGGCCGTGAAGCGTGTGAGTCTATTGTGGCGCGCATCATTCACGAAGAAGCACAAACATTATTGGGTTGGCGAGATGTTCCTCGCGACAACAGTAACATTGCGCAGGCAGCAAAAGATGTTGAGCCAGTGATGCGCCAAGTATTTATTGGTCGCGGTGAAAACGTTGCTGACCAAAATACTTTTGAACGCAAATTATTTGTGATTCGTAAGCGCATCGAGCATGAAGTACGTGCGCTCAAGTTGGATGATTCTGCGCAATTCTATTTTCCATCTTTGTCATCAAAAACGATCATCTACAAAGGCATGCTTCTTGCCAATGAAGTTGGTGTTTACTATACCGATTTAAACGACCCGGAGATGATGTCTGCACTTGCTTTAGTGCACCAACGCTTCTCAACCAATACTTTCCCTGCATGGGACTTAGCACATCCGTTCCGCATGATTGCGCATAACGGTGAAATTAACACCGTACAAGGCAATATTAACTGGATGGCAGCGCGTCACGAATCAATGCGTTCAGCGTTGATGGGCGAAGATTTAGAAAAGCTATGGCCACTCATTGTAGAAGGTCAATCTGACTCAGCTGCGTTTGATAATGCACTTGAGTTACTAGTGGCTGGTGGATATTCATTGCCACACGCGATGATGATGTTGATTCCAGAAGCATGGTCTAACGAGAGCGCAAATAAACTCATGGAAGATGACCGCCGCGCGTTTTATGAATATCACGCCGCTTTAATGGAGCCTTGGGATGGTCCAGCAGCGGTTGCATTTACTGACGGCACCACAATTGGCGCAACCCTTGACCGCAATGGCTTGCGTCCAGCACGTTATCTATTAACGGATGACGATCATGTAATGATGGCTTCCGAAATGGGCGTGTTGACATTTCCAGAAGAAAAAATAATCAAAAAATGGCGCTTGCAACCAGGCAAGATGTTGCTGATTGATCTTGAAGAAGGCCGCATCATTGATGATGCAGACATCAAGAAGAGTCTTGCCGCCGCGAAACCATACAAAGCTTGGATTGAAAAATCACGCTATTCATTAGCGGATCTACCAAAAGTCGAAGCAAAGCCAGTGATGGCTGCAAGCTTGCTTGATACACAACAAGCGTTTGGCTACACACAAGAAGATATCAAGTTCGTGATGCAGCCAATGATTGCGAACGGCGAAGAGGCTTCAGGCTCTATGGGCAACGACAGCGCATTGTCTGTGCTATCGAACAAACCAAAAATTATTTACAACTACTTCAAACAGTTGTTTGCACAGGTGACTAATCCACCAATCGACCCAATTCGTGAAGAGTTAGTAATGTCATTGGTGACGTTCATTGGTCCAAAACCAAATCTACTTGGCATCGAGGAAACCAATCCAGCAATGCGCTTAGAAGCCAGCCAGCCTGTGCTCACGCTAGCTGAATTAGAACAACTCAAATCAATTGATACGCTCACGCAAAACCAATTCCGCGCTTTGACATTGGATATCACCTATCCGGTAGCGCAAGGTAAAGCAGGCATGGCCTCAGCAGTTGAGGCGCTCTGCGCTGCGGCAAGCAAATCGGTACATGATGGCATTAACTTATTAATTCTCTCAGACCGCGCAATCAGTAAAGATCGTTTAGCGATCCCAGCTTTGTTAGCAACCTCTGCCACCCATCAATCTTTGGTGCGTGCAGGGTTAAGAACTAGCACTGGTTTAGTGGTCGACACAGGTTCTGCTCGTGAAGTGCATCACTTCGCTTTGCTTGGTGGTTACGGTGCTGAGGCGGTCTGTCCTTGGCTCGCATTCCAAACGATTGCAGACATGGTGGGCAGCGATCCTTATGAAGCGAATAAAAACTTTATTAAAGCCATCAGCAAAGGTTTGCATAAGGTCATGTCTAAGATGGGCATTTCAACTTACCAATCTTACTGCGGCGCGCAAATCTTTGAAGCGATCGGCTTGAATACACCGTTTATAGAGAAGTACTTTACTGGTACTGCAACTCACATCGAAGGCATTGGCTTAGAAGAGGTTTCAACAGAGAGTTTCAACCTCCATACCGCTGCATTCGGTAATGACCCAGTGCTAACAAATACGTTAGAAGCAGGTGGGGAATATGCCTTCCGTATTCGCGGTGAAGAGCATATGTGGACACCGGACTCGATTGCAAAATTACAACTTGCAACGCGAACTGGTGAAGCCAGCACATACAAAGAATATGCAAAACTGATCAACGACCAAAGCCGTCGTCACATGACGCTGCGCAGCTTGTTCGAGATTAAATCTGCTGGTGCACCTGTGCCATTAGAAGAAGTTGAGTCAGCGAAAGAAATCGTTAAACGTTTTGCAACTGGCGCGATGTCTTTGGGTTCTATTTCGACGGAAGCACATGCCACGCTAGCAATTGCGATGAACCGCATCGGTGGTAAATCAAATACCGGTGAGGGCGGCGAAGATCCTAAACGCTTCATCTCTGTGGCAAAAGCGAGTTCAATGGCTGAAGTCATCGGTGCGAGCTTGATTGAAAGAGACATTCCGCTTCAAGCTGGCGATTCAATGCGCTCAAAAATTAAGCAAGTTGCTTCAGGCCGTTTTGGTGTGACTGCTGAATACCTAGCGAACGCTGACCAAATTCAAATCAAAATGGCGCAAGGTGCAAAACCGGGTGAAGGTGGTCAGTTACCTGGCCATAAGGTAAGTCCTTATATTGCACAGCTACGTTTCTCAGTGTCTGGCGTTGGCTTGATCTCACCGCCACCGCATCACGATATTTACTCTATTGAAGATTTGGCACAGCTGATTCACGATTTGAAGAACGCAAATCCAAAAGCTGATATCTCTGTGAAATTGGTTTCTGAAACCGGTATTGGTACTGTTGCAGCAGGTGTTGCAAAAGCAAAATCAGACCACATCGTGGTAGCTGGTCATGACGGCGGCACTGGCGCATCGCCAATCTCATCAATCAAGCATGCGGGCACACCGTGGGAGCTTGGTCTTGCTGAAACGCAGCAAACGCTGGTACTTAATCAATTGCGTGGGCGCATCAAATTACAAGTTGACGGTCAGATGAAGACGGGCCGCGATGTATTGATTGGCGCTCTCTTGGGTGCTGACGAGTTCGGTTTCGCCACTGCACCGCTTGTAGTTGAAGGCTGCATCATGATGCGTAAATGCCATCTCAACACTTGCCCTGTCGGCGTTGCAACGCAAGATCCTGAACTACGTAAACGCTTTACAGGTCAACCTGAGCACGTTGTGAATTACTTCTTCTTCATCGCTGAAGAGGTACGTGAATTGATGGCGGGCATGGGTATCCGTCAATTTAACGATTTAATTGGCCGCGCTGATTTGCTCGATATGCAAAAAGGTATTGATCATTGGAAGCTTGCTGGTCTTGATTTCAGCAAAATATTCCATCAACCCAAAGTAGATCAGTCTGTTTCATTGTTTAACAATGATGTGCAAGACCATGGCTTGAAAAATGCATTTGATAATCAATTAATTGCACTTGCAAAACCTGCCTTAGAAAAAGGCGAAAAAGTCACGATTGATTTGCCAATAACAAATACAAACCGTACTTTCGGCACCATGTTGTCTAACCAAGTCGCAACGCTTTACGGCAATGCTGGCTTACCTCATGACACCATCAACATCAAGCTTAAAGGCACCGCGGGTCAAAGTTTTGCGGCGTTCTTAGCGCATGGTATTAGTATTGAATTAACAGGTGAGGGTAATGACTACGTGGGCAAGGGCTTATGTGGCGGCCGCATCGTGATCAAACCACCTGTCGCATTCCGCGGCATAGCGCATGAAAACGTGATTGCGGGCAATACTGTGATGTTTGGTGCAACCTCTGGCGAAAGCTATTTCCGCGGCGTAGCTGGCGAACGATTCTGCGTTCGTAACTCTGGCGCAAGCGCAGTAGTTGAAGGCGTTGGTAACCACGGCTGTGAATACATGACAGGTGGTACGGTGGTCGTCCTTGGTCAAACGGGTCTTAACTTTGCTGCGGGTATGTCGGGCGGCGTTGCTTATGTTTTTGACGAGGATGGCATGTTCAACAAGCGTTGCAATATGGCCATGGTTTCACTTGAAAAAGTGGGAGCCGCTTCAACATTTATTGCAGGCAGCATCAACCACTTGAACCAAGCGGATGAAAGCATACTCCTAGCATTAATCGACAAACACATCGCTTACACTGGCAGTGAACGTGCGCAAGCACTTCGCGCTGACTGGGAAAATGCGAGAAGTAAATTTGTGAAAGTCATGCCAAATGAATACAAACGCGCGCTTAAAGAGCTCGCTGCTGCCGAGAAGGAGGCTGCATAATCATGGGTAAAGTTACCGGCTTTATGGAATTTGAACGTCTTTCAGAGGCTAATCTACCAGTCACTGATCGCGTAAAAAATTACAAAGAATTTGTGCTTCATCTCACCGACGACCAAGCTAAAGTCCAAGGTGCACGATGTATGGATTGCGGCATTCCTTTTTGTGTTTCAGGTTGCCCAGTCAATAATATCATTCCTGATTGGAATGACTTGGTTTACCAACAAGATTGGCGCGCTGCGATTGATGTACTGCACTCAACCAATAATTTCCCAGAGTTTACTGGTCGTATTTGCCCAGCGCCTTGTGAGGCAGCATGTACGCTCAATATTAATGATGATGCGGTAGGCATTAAGTCTATTGAGCACGCGATTATTGATAAAGCTTGGGAAAATAACTGGGTGGTTCCACAACCACCAGCGCACAAAACAGGTAAGAAAGTTGCCATTGTTGGCTCAGGCCCTGCAGGCATGGCAGCAGCCCAGCAGTTGGCGCGTGCAGGTCACAACGTTGTCGTATTTGAGAAAGAAACGCGCGTGGGTGGTTTGCTACGTTACGGCATCCCTGACTTCAAGTTTGAAAAGAGTCATATCGACCGCCGTGTTGAACAAATGGAAGCGGAAGGCGTTGAGTTCCGCGTAAATCATATTGTTGGTGAGAACGTTAGTGCTGAAGATTTAAGCAAAGATTTCGATGCAGTGGTTTTAGCGGGTGGTGCTGAAAACCCACGTGATTTGCCAGTGACAGGCCGCGAGCTTGATGGTGTGCATTTCGCGATGGATTTCCTTCGTCCACAAAACAAAGTGGTGGCTGGCGATACTGTACCTAACCAAATCATGGCAACGAATAAGCATGTGGTGGTGATTGGCGGAGGCGATACTGGCTCTGACTGCGTGGGTACGTCTAACCGTCATGGCGCTATATCGATTACGCAATTTGAAGTAATGCCTCAACCCCCAGAAAAAGAAAATAAGAACATGGTTTGGCCAAACTGGCCGCTTAAACTCCGTACCTCAAGCTCACACGAAGAAGGCTGTGACCGTGACTGGTCGATTACTACTAAAGAAATCATTGGTGAGAATGGCAAGGTCACTGCACTCAAAGGTGCTAAGGTAGAGTGGAAAAACGGCAAAATGGTAGAAGTACCAGGCTCTGAATTTACGGTTAAAGCGGACTTAGTACTGCTGGCAATGGGCTTTGTAAGTCCTATGCAAAAGGTACTCGATGCTTTTGGCGTTGAAAAAGATGCCCGCGGTAATGCCAAAGCAACGACTGATGGCGTGGGTTGCTACACAACCACCAAAGCAAAAGTATTTGCGGCTGGTGATATGCGCCGCGGCCAATCGCTTGTAGTTTGGGCAATCCGTGAGGGTCGTCAGTGTGCCCGAGCGGTGGATGAATTCTTAATGGGCTCTTCAACACTACCTCGCTAATTTAGCGTAAAAGAAAAGGGTGCTAGGCACCCTTTTTTCATCACTGAAGTATTCAGATATAGATAGCAAAATGACGACATTAAAAAACGATACTTTTCTAAAAGCCTTGATGCGTGAGCCAACAGCGTACACTCCTGTTTGGATGATGCGCCAAGCTGGACGCTATTTACCTGAGTATCGTGAAAGTCGTAAAACGGCGGGCAGCTTTTTACAGCTTTGCAAAAACCCTGATTTCGCCACAGAGGTCACAATTCAGCCACTAGATCGCTATCCATTACTCGATGCATCGATATTTTTTTCTGACATTTTAACTGTGCCAGATGCGATGGGCTTGGGTCTTTATTTTGAGGAGGGCGAAGGCCCAAAATTTGAGCGCACATTACAACAAGAAGCGGATATCAAAAAGCTTGAAGTACCAGACATGTCGAAGCTGCAATATGTGTTCGACGCGGTCAGCCAAATTCGTAAAACATTAGACGGTCGCCTGCCACTGATCGGCTTCTCTGGAAGTCCTTGGACACTTTCTACCTACATGGTTGAGGGTAAGGGCGGTACGGATTTCCTCACCATCAAGAAGATGGCTTACACACGTCCGGATTTGTTACATCACATCCTAGAAACAACCGCGCAAACGGTGATTTTATATCTCAATGCGCAGATCGCAGCGGGTGCTCAGGCTGTGATGATTTTCGACTCATGGGGCGGCGCGCTTTCACACAGCGCCTACCAAGCGTTCTCACTCGACTACATGCAAAAAATCGTGAACGGTCTCACCAAAACGGCTGAGGGCAAGAAGGTACCATGCATTGTATTTACCAAGGGTGGCGCACTATGGCTTGAGGCCCAAGCGGCAATCGGTGCAGATGCCTTAGGTTTAGATTGGACAGTCAGCATCGGCGAAGCTCGTCAACGTGTTGGCAATAAGGTCGCACTTCAGGGCAACATGGATCCTGCTATTCTGCTCTCGACCCCAGAGGCCATTGAAAAAGAGGTCGCGACAATCTTAGCGAGTTACGGCAAGGGTCATGGTCACATATTCAATCTAGGTCATGGCATTACGCAGTGGACGCCACCAGAGAACGCGGCCGCGTTCTTATCAGCGGTACGCGAACATAGTCCGCAGTACCACCAGTCTTAATTAAGTCGGATGAATTCCTAGAACTCCATCGGATCTACGTCCACACTCCAGCGCACCTTCGCTGCCAATTTACTTGCACGTAGTTGCGGCGTTAGTGCGGCAAGAAGTTTCTGCAAGGCGCCACGCTGGCTGGCTTGCATGAGGATCTGTCCGCGCTCCATTCCCTTTAGTTTTTCCATCTGCGCACGCATTGGATCGTAAGTTAAGACCTGCTGACTCAAACGACGCGCAAGCTCAAATGCAAAATTTAGAAATATCTCTACGTCTCGGTAGTTGCTCGCCTCTGCGCGCAATAAAGCTAGGTAACAGAAGGGCGGGAACTGGGCCATCTCACGTTCTTGTAATAGGGATTGCGCATACGCTGGATAGTCTTGGCTACGCAATGCGTTAAATAGATGATGGCTTGGAAAGGCTGTTTGGATGAGCACCTCTCCCGGCTTTTCGGCACGACCTGCGCGACCAGAAACCTGCATAAGCTGTGCAAACAAACGCTCAGCCGCTCTGAAATCGGGGCTAAATAATGCGCTATCTGTATCAATTACCCCAACCAAGGTGAGGTTGGGAAAGTCGTGTCCCTTCGCCAGCATCTGGGTGCCAATGAGAATATCAATTTCATTCGCGTGCACGGCAGTCAAAATATCGTTAAGCGCTTCTTTACGACTTGTGCTGTCCCGGTCTACACGCTGAATGCTAGCATGAGGAAACAACTGCTTTAAGGTCTCCTCTAAACGCTGCGTGCCATGACCGGTTGGATGCAAATCCGGGTTGCCACAGCTTGGGCACTGGCGCACCATTTTTTGTTCATGGCCACAGTGATGACAGCGCAATCTGCCCTGCTTGAGATGCACTACCAAGCGACTACTGCAACGCATGCACGGCGCAATCCAATGACAGGCACTGCAGAGCAATACCGGCGAGTAGCCACGTCGATTAATAAATAACAGGCTCTGCTCACCGCGTTCTAAACGCTCGCGCATTGCATTAACAAGCACGGGAGTAAGCCCATTCGTGGCTTCAAGTTTAGTGGTATCAAGACATCGAATATTGGGTAAAGCTGACTTAGCAACGGCACGACTATTTAGACTCAGCAAGGTATATTTACTTGTTTGAGCGTTCTGCCAAGTTTCAAGTGCTGGGGTTGCACTCCCCATGACGATGGGCACTTTGTGACGCTGCGCTCGAACCATGGCGACGTCACGGGCATGGTAGCGCATGCTATCCTGCTGCTTATAAGAGCCGTCGTGCTCTTCATCCACCAGAACGACCTTTAAATTTGGGATGGGCGTGAATACGGCGAGGCGTGTACCAATGATAATTTTGGCCTGTCCTGATTGAGCTAATCGCCAATTTTGTAAGCGCTCGCTCTCGCTTAGATTACTGTGCAGAGTGACCAAAGGAAAGTGTGGAAGCCTGTTTCTGAAACGCGCTTCCAGCTGCGGCGTCAGATTAATTTCGGGGACAAGTACCAAAGATTGGCTATGCTCACCGGTCAAGATTTGCTGCAGAATCTGCATATAAACCTCGGTCTTACCACTCCCCGTAATGCCATGCAATAAAAACGGCTTGAAGGTCTTTGTAGCTTCAATCACCTGACTCACCGCGAAGGTTTGCTCTTCATTAAGTTGCGGTGGAGGAAAGGGCTCATTGCTCGATTTAAACCCTGCTAATACCTGCTCAGCAGTAATCCAACCCTTTTCTCGGAACGCCTCGACGGCGGGTCGCCATCCGGCTGAGATTTCTTTAAGGGCGGACTCGGTGAGCGCTCCACCTAAGAGGGCTGTAAAGACCTTGCGCTGGATTGCCTGGCGTGCCGGAATTTCATCGATGTTCGCCTTTTTGCCTTCATGACTGAGCGCGTATGAAAACTGTTTCCTAGAAACAGCAGGTTCAATTTGTCTGAGCCTAGTTGGCAAGCTCGCTAAAAGCGCCTGACCAAATGGGTACTGATAGTAATCAGCGCAGAATCGCAGGAGCCCGAAGGTATCCGCATCGAGAAGTTGTTCGCCCTCGAAAACTTGGGTGATTGATTTCAATTTCTCAACAGCAAATTCACTCTTATCCGAAATGCCTACAACAACGCCAACGATCTTACGTGCGCCGAAAGGCACAACGACGCGCTGACCCACTTGTACGTTAAACCCTCCATCGAGATAATCGAAAAGTCGGTCTAATGGGACGTCTAGTGCAATTTGAAGGATGTTTTTTTGCATTAACGCTAGGTAAACACTAGATAAAATCGAATAGGAGATGAGCGCAAGCACTCAATGAGTTAAAATACACCTTTTATACCTCTTAGATATTCTGCCTTGAAAGCACATCTTACCGAATTACTAGCCGAAGCCGCAAAAAGCTTAACGCAAAATGCTGATTTTGACGCGTCTAATTTAGCGATTCATCTTGAACGCCCAAAAAATAAAGACCACGGCGACTTCTCAACGAACTTGGCCATGTTACTGGCAAAACCACTTCGCCAAAACCCACGCGCGATTGCAGAGCGCTTAATCGAAACCCTTCCAACTTCTGCTTATGTTGATAAAGTTGAGACCGCAGGCGCCGGTTTTATCAACTTCTACCTAGGTGCAAATGCTAAACAAGCCGTGATCGGTTTAATTGCAGCGCAGGGCGAAAAATTTGGTCACAACACCATCGGCCAGAACCGCAAAGTTCAAGTCGAATTTGTTTCAGCAAACCCAACGGGCCCACTTCATGTGGGGCATGGCCGCGGCGCGGCAGTTGGTGACTGCCTGGCTCGCTTGCTCAATGCGAATGGCTGGGCAGTGACACGTGAATTTTACTACAACGACGCGGGGGCGCAGATTGATAATCTCACGCTTTCTGTTCAGCTTCGTTGCAAGGGCGTGAGCCCAGAGAGCGGCGATTGGCCTGAAGCGGGTTACCGCGGTGATTATATTACTGACGTTGCAAAGGCCTACCTTAATAAAGAAACCGTGATTGCTGATGATATGTCGGTGACCGCCACGGGTGATGTGGGGAATGCCGAATCCATTCGCGCTTTCTCTGTCGCCTACCTCCGCCGAGAGCAGGATCTTGACCTCAAAGCGTTTCAAATTAAATTTGATGTGTTCTCGTTGGAATCTGCGCTTTATACCGACGGTAAAGTTGAAAGCACTGTGCAAAGTTTAATTGCGAGCGAGCACACCTACGAGCAAGACGATGCACTTTGGCTAAAAACCACAGACTTTGGCGATGACAAAGACCGTGTGATGCGTAAAACAGAAGGCGGCTATACTTACTTTGTACCTGACGTGGCTTACCACCTAGACAAGTGGCACCGGGGTTTTGATCGTGTGATTAACGAGCAGGGCGCAGACCACCACAGCACCATTACCCGGGTGCGCGCTGGCTTACAAGCGTTAAACGTTGGCATCCCAGAAGGCTGGCCTGATTACGTGTTGCACCAAATGGTTACAGTCATGCGCGGTGGTGAAGAAGTGAAATTATCAAAACGTGCGGGCAGCTATGTCACGCTTCGCGATTTGATTGAAGAGGTTGGCTGCGATGCAACGCGTTTTTTCTTAGCCGCTCGCCGTGCAGACTCACAACTTATTTTTGATATCGATTTAGCGCGAGCGCAAAGCAATGATAACCCTATTTACTACATTCAGTATGCCCATGCCCGGATTTGCAGTGTATTGGCACAATGGGCTGGCGATGCTTCGAACTTACCAAAGGTTAATTTAAGCCCGCTCAATAGTGCGCATGATGCCGCGCTGATGCAACGCCTAGGGGAGTTCCCTGAGGTGGTGGAGAATTCAGCTGCTGATTTAGCGCCGCACACGATTGCAAACTACCTAAAAGACTTGGCGAGCGACCTTCACAGCTTCTACAATGAGCATAAGATCTTGGTTGATGATGAAACAACTAAATTAGCCCGCTTGGCGCTCATAAGCGCAACGCAACAAGTATTAAAAAATGGCCTACAATTGTTAGGCGTGAGCGCGCCGAATAAGATGTAAGAATTTTTGATTCAAACACGTCATTTACTGGATATCAACATGAGCAGAGACTACAAACCAGCAGCCCCGAAACCTGAGAGAAAACCGAATCCATTCTTAAATGGGTTAATTGTAGGCTTACTCGTTGGGATTGGGATTGCACTGGCATTTACTGTTTACATCAAAGGCGGTGAAAGCCCCTTTAGTGCAAAAACAGAATCTGCCGTTATCGTGGAATCAGGTAATCCAATTGAAATTAAAAAAGATGATCAAGCGGATGAAGTGCCAGCCAAAGATCGTTTTGAGTATTACAACATTCTGCCGGGTAACGAATCTAAAGTGACTGAGCAAGAAATTAAACAGTTGGAAGGTATTGCACAAGCTAAAGAAACTTACTTTCTTCAAGTCGGTGCATTTAAAACTGAACAGGAAGCTGATAATGTTAAGGCAAAATTAGCTTTACTTGGCTTAGAAGCAATTATTCAAACGGCCACCACTGCAGATAAAGGTGTATTACACCGCGTACGCGTTGGGCCATATTCAGAGCCCTCACAACTCACTAAAACCAGAAGCGATTTATTAGATAATGGCTTTAAACCAGATCTAATTAGAGTTAATACAAGTGCTCAGCAATAAGGCGATCTATCATCATTTGTCAGCAGATTTAAACTTAATGCGTTAATAAAGCACTAAGATTAAGTTTTCAATATTATTAATTAAGGATAAAAACATGAAAAAACTAATGACCGCACTCATGTTGCTGGTTTCGACAACGGTGATGGCAGGTACGCCACAAAATGGAACTGAATTTGCACAAACAGCGCAAGTGATGTCTACAGACAACCCATCAAAAATTGAAGTCACTGAATTATTTTGGTACGGATGTCCACATTGCTACGTGCTGGAACCTCAGCTTAGCGCTTGGGTAAAATCGCTTCCTAAAGACGTTACTTTTAAACGTGTTCCTGGATTACCGCGTCCTGATTGGGCGCCAATGGCTAAAGCATTTTATGTTATGGAAGCGTTAGGCTTATCAGAAAAATTACATAGCAAACTTTTTGAAGCGTTACATAAACAGAAAGCTTTTTTGCCAAATGATGAAAAAGCAACGATTGATTGGCTCATTAAAGAAAGCGGTCTGGATCGTAAAAAAGTTGAAACGGAGTTCAACTCTTTTTCATTAAATACAAAGATTAATCAAGCCGCACAAATTTTCCGCGCCTCTGGTGCAACCGGTGTTCCTGCATTAATTATTGACGGCAAATACATTACTTCTGTCACGATGGCAGGTGGTAATCAAGAGGTATTAAACACTGCAAACTACATCATCGAAAATGTCCGTAAAGATAAAGCTACTAAAAAATAAGTAAAGACACAACGCCGTGTCTCAACTCAAAGTATTTATCACTGGCGCCTCAAGCGGCATAGGCCAAGCACTTGCGGAGCATTATGCCAAAGAGGGCGCCATTGTTGGCCTCGTTGCAAGGCGCAAGGATCTCCTCATCTCCCTGCAAGACGCACTCCCAACAAAGACCGTTACTTACGCCCTTGATGTTCGAGATTTAGGTGCGCTAGAACAAGCCGCCTTAGACTTTATTGCACACTTTGGTCCCCCAGATATTGTGATTGCAAATGCTGGTGTTAGTGCTGGCACACTTACTGAAAACAAAGAGGATATCAACACCTTCAAAGGCGTGATTGATATCAACTTGCTTGGAATGGTCCACACCTTTCAACCATTCATTGTGCCTATGAAGCAAGCTGGAAAAGGGAGTTTGGTCGGGATTGCCAGCGTGGCTGGCATTAGAGGACTACCAGGTGCTGGTGCTTACAGCGCATCCAAGGCAGCTGTCATTGCCTACCTAGAAAGCTTACGGGTTGAACTCAGCCTCGATGGTATTAACGTTACCACCATTGCGCCTGGCTATATCAAAACCCCAATGACGGATATTAACGAATATCCCATGCCATTTTTAATGGCGCCAGATGTTGCAGCCGAGAAATTTGCACAAGCGATTGCTAAGAAAAAACGATTTATCGTCATCCCATGGCAGATGGGCTTGCTAGCAAGAGTCATGCGCTTATTGCCGCCCTGGCTTTGGGACTTCATGATGAAGAATGCACCACGAAAAGAACACGCGAATTGGGATTGGCTGTAATGTTTAATATCTCATTGCACGCCATTCAGTTCAGCATAGAGATCATTGCAACTTTTGCTTTTGCGCTCTCTGGCCTCATCGCAGGCATTAAAAAACGCATGGATCTTGTTGGCTTATGCATCGTAAGCGGCGTTTCAGCCTTTGGTGGCGGTACGCTCAGAGATATTTTATTAGATAGGCGGCCTTTCTTTTGGGTCAGTCATTCAACTTGGCTATGGTATTTGATTGCTGTCTGTCTTCTTGCAATGCTTTTTATGCGAGAGCGTCATATCGTCCTCACCGAAAAAGCGATTCAAATTCCAGATGCGCTTGGACTTGGCTTATTTACTGCATTAGGGACGCAGGTCGCTTTGGAGCTGGGAATGCCAGCGATTGTTGCGGCGCTCATGGGTATGATGACCGCGGTATTTGGTGGGGTACTCAGAGATATTTGCTGTAACGAGATTCCTAAAGCTTTTAATGATCACCAGCCTTATGCGGTATTAGCATTTTTAGGCAGCTGGGTTCTCATCGGATTATCAGCGTTGAACTTGCCTCAATGGTTAACTTTATTGCTATCCGCCAGCTTTACTACTTTATTAAGATGGCTTGCAATTCAATTCAAGTGGCAATTACCTAGCCAAGGAAGCGCTCACAAAAATTAATTCTGTTACATTTTTTTGATCAAACTCATGTTTATTCGACGGTGACTGATTTCGCAAGATTGCGTGGCTTATCAACATCCGTCCCCTTAAGTAAGGCGGCATGATAGGCAAGAAGCTGAACAGGGATCGTATGCAAAATTGGAGAAAGTACACCCACATGACGAGGGGTACGAATAACGTGAACACCTTCACTCTCGGCGAAATGGCTGTCAGCATCTGCAAAAACAAAAAGTTGACCACCCCGGGCTGCCACCTCTTGCATGTTTGATTTCACCTTCTCCAGCAGTGCGTCATTTGGTGCGATTGCGACGATTGGCATATCACTATCTACAAGCGCCAGTGGCCCATGCTTTAGCTCGCCAGCAGGGTAGGCCTCGGCATGAATATATGAGATCTCCTTGAGCTTTAATGCACCCTCCAACGCGATTGGATAGTGAATGCCGCGACCCAAGAATAGCGCATGGTGTTTATTCGCAAAGGACTTTGCCCACTCACGAATTTGTGGCTCCAAGTTCAGCGCATGCTGAATACTCACTGCCAGCTGACGGAGCGCATTAAGATATTCTTGCTCTTGAGACTTATTGAGCAAGTCGCGCTGCTTCGCGAGCGTTGCCGCCAAGGTAAACAAGGCCACTAGCTGTGTCGTAAACGCCTTGGTTGATGCGACACCAATCTCAGAGCCTGCACGGGTGTAGAAGACAAGCGCTGATGCGCGAGGAATTGCACTTTCCTGCACATTACAAATTGACAGTGTTAGGTTCTGGCCTAATGACTTCGCGTGCTTGAGCGCCTCCATCGTATCGAGTGTCTCACCAGATTGTGAGATGGTGATAATTAACTGCTTAGGATTTGGCACGGACTTCCGGTAGCGATACTCGCTGGCAATCTCTACGCTGGTTGGGAGCTTGGCGATATCCTCAATCCAATACTTTGCCGTTAAGGCTGCGTAATAGCTGGTGCCCGCTGCCAAGATGAGAATACTATCGATTTGATTAAAAATTTCTTCTGCGCCGTCGCCAAAAAGCGCGGGGGAGAACTTGTTATCATCGATCAGCGCCTCGATGGTATCGGTGAGTGCGCGTGGTTGCTCGTGGATTTCTTTCTGCATGAAGTGTGCATAAGGACCGAGCTCCATTGACGCCAATGATACATCGCTCATGTGAATTTGACGCGTCGCTATTTTACCATCCGCACCGAAGACCGTGACGCCGTCACGACGAATTTCTGCGACGTCACCATCCTCTAAATACATTACCTTACGAGTAACGGAGAGCACTGCAGAGACGTCTGATGCGATAAAGTTCTCACCCTCACCAAGGCCAACTAGGAGTGGACATCCAAAGCGCGCAGTAATCATCGCGTTCGGCTCTTTCACAGAAATCACGCTAATAGCAAATGCACCAGTTAACTCGGTCACCGCTTTTTGTGTCGCAGCGAGGAGCGCTAAACCTTGGTTGTGGTAGTAGTGGATGAGGTGGGCAATTACCTCCGTATCGGTCTGTGACTCGAACACATAGCCTAGTTTAGCAAGGCGATCACGTTGCTCGTCATGGTTCTCAATGATACCGTTATGGACAACTGCGATTTCACCCTTTGATACGTGGGGATGGGCATTACTTTCCGTCACACCGCCGTGGGTTGCCCAGCGGGTGTGTCCGATACCGATTTCGCCGTTTAATTGAACCTCGCTAGCCTTGTCGGTCATCGCCGCAACTCGTCCAACCGCGCGCACGCGCTCGATGGACTGTCCCTTGAGCACGGCAATCCCAGCGGAGTCATAACCGCGATACTCTAAACGGCTGAGGCCCTCAATAAGGGTTGAGACGATGTTTCTTTTAGCAATAGCGCCGACGATGCCACACATAGTTTTCTTTCTGATAATTCTTTAATTATTTTTTAACTGGGCGCTTCCAGCCGGGGATGCTCTTCTGATCTTTCGCTCTACAGAAGGTGAGCTGACCCGCCGGCGCATTCTTCGTAATGGTAGATCCCGCTGCAATTGTAGCACCCTCACCAATGACGACAGGCGCGACTAGCTGCGTATCAGACCCAATAAACACGTCATCTTCAATGACTGTTTTATATTTATTTACGCCGTCGTAGTTACAGGTGATCGTACCAGCACCAATGTTCACATTCTTACCGATGGTAGCATCGCCTACATAGCTCAGATGGTTGATCTTGGAGTTAACACCGACCTGACTTTTTTTAATCTCAACAAAGTTACCAACGTGGGCCGCATCAGCAATCTCTGCCCCAGGGCGAAGTCGTGCGTAGGGACCCAACCTGCAGTTAGCATCCACGCGAGCTTGGTCAATATGGGTAAAGGCTGCGATCACACTACCCGCACCAATACTGCTGTCCTTGATGACGCAGTAAGGACCAACTTTCACGCCGTCCGCCAATATTACGTTTCCCTCGAAAACGCAGCCAACATCGATCTCAACCTCTTTGCCAACAGTTAAGCTGCCACGCACATCGATCCTGTTTGGGTCGGCTAACGTTGCACCGACCTGCATGAGCAAAGCGGCATTGCGGGTCTGGTAAAGACGCTCCAAGTTCGCAAGGTCAGCCTTCGAATTCACACCCTCGACTGATGATTCATCATAGGTAATTTCAGCCGCCACATTTAAGCCATCATTGACCGCCATCGCCACGATGTCAGTGAGGTAATACTCGCCTTGGGCATTATTATTGCTGAGCTTTGATAACCAAGTCTTCAATTGCGTATTACTCACAGCCATGATGCCTGTGTTCACCTCTGTAATATCTCTTTGCTCCTGCGTAGCATCCTTATGCTCAACGATCGCAAGGATCTGTTGCTGTGGGTTTCTTACAATGCGGCCATAGCCCGCCGGATTTAGCTTGCTTACCGTTAATAGGCCAAGGGCTTCAGTTTTATCAAGCAACGCTAAACAGCTTTTTGGATCAAGTAGGGGTACGTCACCCAACAAAATAAGCGATTTGCCGTCGTCATGTAAATGGGAAACAGCCTGTAAAACCGCATGTCCAGTGCCTAACTGTTCTTTTTGCTCAACCCATGTGATTGTTTCGCACGCAAACGCGTTAGGAACTGCATCACCGCCATAACCGTAAACCACCACTACCTTATTAGGGTTTAGTTGGCTCGCTTGATCAATCACATGTTGTAACAATGTCTTACCGGCTAGACGGTGTAATACCTTTGGCATGGCCGACTGCATACGCGTGCCCTTACCCGCGGCAAGAATCACAATGTTTAGATTTTTTGTACTCATAATTTAATAATGACTAATGGTTTTGCCTTATGTATTTCATTGTAATGGAATCAGGCCTACATAACAAAAAAGGCAGCCTCAGCTGCCTTTCTTTTTTGCTTTTAAAACAATGCTGCTTAGTGAGTTGTTTTACGTAATTTAGCAATCGCTTGCAGTTGAGCCAATGCCTCAACCAACTCGCTTTGGGCTAATGCATAATTAACTTCGCTCGCGTTGCTCTTCAAGGTTTCTTCAGCAAGGCGTTTGACTTCTAACGCTTTCGCCTCATCCAAGTCATGACCACGAATCGCTGTATCAGCAAGAACGGTCACTAGGCCTGGTTGAACCTCTAGAATGCCGCCAGAAACAAAGATTAATTGTTCATCGCCTGCTGCTAATTTAATACGCAACGCACCCGGCTTAATACTTGTAAGCATAGGCGTGTGACGTGGATAAATACCAACTTCACCCATCAATGCAGGAGCGACAACGAACTCTGCCTCACCTGAAAAGATAGATTCTTCAGCACTGACTACATCGATTTGTATTGTTGTTGCCATATTAGTTACCTATTTGCTTTCTGTCTGTTTAGCTAGTTTTTATAGCAAATTACAGAGTTTTAGCTTTTTCTACAGCTTCTTCAATTGCACCAACCATGTAGAACGCTTGTTCTGGCAAGTGATCGTAATCACCGTTCACAATACCTTTGAAACCTTTAATTGTTTCTTTCAATGGTACGTACTTACCAGGCGCGCCAGTAAATACCTCGGCGACGTGGAAAGGTTGTGACAAGAAGCGTTGAATCTTACGTGCACGGGCAACAGCCAATTTATCTTCTGGTGCCAATTCATCCATACCAAGAATCGCAATAATGTCGCGTAATTCTTTGTAACGTTGGAGTGTTTGTTGAACGCTACGTGCAACTGCATAGTGCTCTTCACCAACCACGAGTGGATCCAATTGACGTGATGTTGAGTCAAGTGGGTCAACCGCTGGGTAAATACCCAATGATGCGATGTCACGTGACAACACAACTGTTGAGTCCAAATGTTGGAATGTTGTTGCTGGTGATGGATCGGTCAAGTCATCCGCAGGAACGTAAACCGCTTGAATAGAAGTAATAGAACCAACTTTAGTTGATGTAATACGTTCTTGTAAGCGACCCATTTCTTCTGCCAATGTCGGTTGGTAACCCACCGCTGATGGCATACGACCAAGCAACGCTGATACTTCAGTACCAGCCAATGTATAACGATAGATGTTATCCACGAAGAACAGGATATCGCGGCCTTCGTCACGGAATTTTTCAGCCATTGTCAAACCTGACAACGCAACGCGTAAACGGTTGCCTGGTGGTTCGTTCATTTGACCGAACACCATCGCTACTTTTGACTCAGCCATGTTGTCTAGTTTAATAACGCCAGCTTCTGCCATCTCGTGGTAGAAGTCGTTACCCTCACGCGTACGCTCACCCACACCTGCGAACACTGATAAACCTGAGTGTTCTTTAGCGATGTTGTTAATAAGCTCAAGCATGTTAACTGTTTTACCCACACCAGCGCCGCCGAACAAGCCAACTTTACCGCCTTTAGCAAACGGACATACCAAGTCAATTACCTTGATGCCAGTTTCTAGCAAGTCTACTGATGGCGATAACTCTTCAAAAGTAGGTGCGTGTTGGTGAATTTCGCGACGTTCGTCTGTTGCAATTGGACCCGCTTCGTCAATTGGACGACCTAGCACATCCATCACACGACCTAGTGTTGCTGTACCCACTGGCACAGAGATACCAGCGCCAGTAGCTTTCACTGACATACCACGACGTAAACCGTCACTTGAACCCATCGCAATGGTACGAACAATGCCGTCACCTAATTGCTGTTGAACTTCGAATGTCAGGCCAGCTTCTGCTGTAGAACCTGCTTCGTCTAATACCAAGGCTTCATAAACCTTAGGCATTTGGTCACGTGGAAATTCCACGTCAACAACAGCGCCGATACACTGTACAACTTTACCTTGACTCATCTTAATGATCCCCGTCTATGCTTAATTCGATATTTGTATTCGATATTGATGTCGTAATTAACCCGATACCGCTGCCGCACCACCAACGATTTCAGAAATTTCTTTCGTAATCGCTGCTTGACGCGCTTTGTTGTAAACCAGTTTCAATTCGCCAATCACAGTCTTCGCATTATCAGACGCTGCTTTCATCGCTACCATACGAGCACTTTGCTCAGATGCCATGTTTTCAGCGACTGCTTGATAAATGACTGATTCAACATAACGCACCATCAAATCATCAATCACCACTTGCGCATCAGGCTCGTAGATGTAATCCCAGTGACCTTTTGGTGCACCAAGGCTTTCACCTGAAAGTGGGAGTAGTAGCTCTAATTTCGTTTCTTGTTTCATCGCGTTAATGAATTTGTTGTATACAACATACAACTGATCAATTTCGCCAGCAACGTAAGCATCTAACATCACTTTAATTGGGCCGATAAGTTTTTCCATCTGCGGTGCATCGCCTAAACCAGTCATCTGCGATTTCACATTTGCACTGATACGGTTCATTAAGCCTAAGCCCTTGTTACCGATTGCACACACTTGTACAGAAAGATTTTCAGCTTCCCAAGCTTGCATTTGATTCACTGCAACGCGCAACACGTTAGTGTTCAAACCACCGCACAAACCCTTATCCGAAGTCACAATGATCACGCCGACGTTTTTAACGCCTTCACGTTTAACTAGGAAAGGGTGCTTGTACTCAGGCTCAGCATGAGACATGTGAGCCGCAACGTTACGAATCTTTTCTGCGTATGGACGGGCAGCACGCATACGTTCCTGCGCTTTACGCATTTTTGATGCCGCCACCATTTCCATGGCTTTCGTGATCTTTCGTGTATTTTCTACACTCTTGATCTTGGTTCTAATTTCCTTACTACCAGCCATTATTTAGCTCCAGCTTGACTACGAATTAATAAGCGCTATTGGCTTTGAAATCTTCAATAGCTGATGTCAATTCTTTGTCATCCTCTTTTGATAGATCTAAAGTTGCTTCAATACGCTCTACCAATCCCTTGTATTTAGCTTTAATGAATGCATGTAATGCAGATTCGAAAGCTAATACTTTCGTCACTGGTACATCGTCCAAGTAACCCTTGTTCGCTGCTTGCAAGCTGATTGCCATTTCTGAAACAGAAAGTGGCAAGTATTGCGCTTGCTTCATCAACTCGGTTACCAAACGACCACGTTCAAGTTGCTTACGTGTTGCTTCGTCCAAATCTGAAGCAAACTGAGCAAACGCCGCCAATTCACGGTATTGCGCAAGTGCTAAACGAACACCACCGCCAAGCTTCTTAACCACTTTAGTTTGCGCAGCACCACCAACGCGAGACACTGAAATACCAGCATTAATCGCAGGACGGATACCAGCGTTGAACAAGTCTGTTTCCAAGAAGATCTGACCGTCTGTAATTGAAATCACGTTAGTTGGAACGAATGCAGAAACGTCCCCAGCTTGTGTTTCAATAATCGGCAATGCAGTCAATGAACCTGTTTTACCCTTGACTTCACCATTCGTGAATTTTTCTACGTACTCTTCGTTTACACGCGCTGCACGCTCTAACAAACGTGAGTGGAGATAGAACACGTCACCTGGGTAAGCTTCACGGCCTGGTGGACGGCGTAGTAATAGAGAGATTTGACGGTAAGCGATCGCTTGTTTTGTCAAATCATCGTAGATGATCAATGCGTCTTGACCACGGTCACGGAAGTATTCACCCATCGTACAACCTGAGTAAGGAGCAATAAATTGCAACGCTGCAGAGTCAGATGCTGAAGCCGCAACAATAATCGTGTACTCCATCGCACCGTATTGTTCAAGTTTACGTACCACGTTAGCAATGGTTGAAGCCTTTTGGCCAACCGCTACATAGATACAGGTCATGTTTTGACCTTTTTGATTGATGATTGCATCAATTGCAACTGCTGTTTTACCAGTTTGACGGTCACCAATAATCAATTCACGTTGACCGCGGCCAACTGGCACCATTGCGTCAATTGCTTTAATACCTGTTTGAACTGGTTGTGAAACTGATTTACGTGCAATAACGCCTGGCGCAACTTTTTCAATTTTATCCGTCATTTTTGCGTTGATTGGACCCTTGCCGTCGATTGGACGACCTAGCGCATCAACCACACGACCGATAAGTTCTGGACCTACTGGCACTTCCAAAATACGACCTGTACATTTACATATGTCGCCTTCTGTAATGTGTTCGTAATCACCAAGAACAACGGCACCCACTGAGTCACGCTCTAGGTTTAACGCTAAACCGAATGTGTTGCCTGGGAACTCGATCATTTCACCGGCCATTACATTTGATAGACCGTGAACACGTACAATACCGTCCGTAACTGAAACAACGGTACCTTGGGTACGTGCTTCAGCAGTCGTAGAGAAGTTCTCTAGACGACTTTTAATCAGTTCACTGATTTCTGATGTTGATAACTGCATTTTTATGTCTCCTGACCTATGATGGTCTAAACTTTTAAGTGTCTAACCTTTAAGCGTGTATGCAAGTGACTGCAATTGGCCACGTACTGATGCATCGATTACTGTATCGCCAACAACAATTTTGATCCCACCAATTAATTCAGGATCCAATTTCACTTGAGCTTCAATTTTTTTACCAAACTTCGCTTCCAATTGCTTCACTATCGCACTTACTTGTGCGTCGGTTGGTTTTGAGGCCACTGTTAACTCAGCCTCTAGCATACCTTCATCGAGTGCTTTTAATTCCTCAAAGGCAGCAACAATGTCCGCAACAATGACGAGTCGATTGTTCTCAACTAGTAATTTAACCAAATTAACTGCCGTATCGCTTAGCTTGCCATCAAAGATAGCAAGTAGCGCACGCTCTAGTTCACTTGAAGGTAATTTTGGGTCATCGATTAAAGCTTTTACTTGTGCATTATCAGAAACTGCACCAATGAACGCTAATTCTCCAGACCATTTAGCTAATGCTTTTTTTTCCTTAGCCAAGCGGAAAACCGCTGTGGCATAAGGCCTTGCTATCGTTATCGCTTCAGCCATGATTTACCAAGGCCTCCTAAAGCTCTTTAGCGATTGCAGTTAAAATCTCTGCGTGCGCTTTAGCGTCAATTTCTTTACGCAAGATTTTTTCAGCACCAGCGATGGCTAACGTCGATACTTGCTGACGTAAGCCTTCTTTAGCGCGGTTAATCTCTTGCTCGATTTCAGCTTTTGCACCAGTGATAATCCGATCGCCTTCAACTTTAGCTGTACCTTTAGCATCTTCAACGATCTGCGTCGCACGCTTTTCAGCAAGCGCTAAGATCTCTGATGCTTTTACTTTAGCTTCGTTAAGTGCTTCAGAAGCACGCTTAGAAGACTGCTCTAATTCAGCACGGCCTTTTTCACCTGCAGCCAAACCATCAGCAATTTCTTTTTGACGTGTTTCGATTGCATTTAGCAAAGGTGGCCACACAAATTTCATGGTGAACACGATGAGCACAAAGAATGCAATCGCTTGTGCTACCAGTGTAAAGTTAATATCCATTTTTGCTCCCAGACTCCAGTTAAGCTAATTTATTTAATTTGTTAGCTTAGTGAGGAACAACGCTTAATAGTGGGTTAGCAAATGCGAACATCATTGCAAGACCAACACCAATAATAAATGACGCATCGATAAGACCCAATAGCAAGAATACTTTACCTTGCAATGCTGGGATCATTTCTGGTTGGCGAGCTGCGCCTTCCAAGAAGCTAGCACACATGATACCAATACCGATACAAGCGCCAGCAGCGCCTAAACCGATAATTAGGCCAATGCCAATGCCAGTGTATGCTTGAATTGTTGCTAAATATTGAACAGCTTCCATTACTTTTCCTTTCAAATTGAGGGACTTTACTAGTTACTACTATTACAAACTAAATTACTAAACTACTAAAAAAAACAAATCACATATAGATCAATGACTCTCTTGCGCCATCGCCAAGTAAACCACAGTTAACATCATGAAAATGAATGCCTGCAACGCAACGATCAAGATATGGAAAATTGACCATCCGGCACCCAAAATCGCGCCAGCGATTGTGCCCGTTACACCTGTAGCAGCCCATAGACCTAACAACAAGAAGATCACCTCACCCGCATACATGTTGCCGAATAGTCGCAATGAATGTGAGAGTGGTTTTGATACATACTCGATTAAGTTGAATAAGAAATTTGCAGGCCAAATAAGTGGGTTCGTACCGAATGGTGAACAAAATAGTTCATGAATCCAGCCACCAAGTCCCTTTGATTTAATTGCAAAGAAGATCATTAAAAACCAAACGGTCAGCGCTAGCGCGAAAGTTGTGTTGATATCCGAAGTTGGAACTGAGCGCCAAAAAGTATGTTCTCCGCCAATTGGTTCAACGATGTATTTAGCAACGATATCGATTGGCAAAAAATCCATCGCGTTCATCATGAACACCCAAACAAACACTGTCAGTGCTGCTGGGGCAATGAACGTATGACGATTACCATGGTAGATGTTTTTAACTTGATCATCCACGAAGTCAAATATCAACTCCATAAATGCTTGACGCTTAGTTGGTACGCCAGCCGTTGCACCACGCGACACTAACCAAATCAACCCTATCGCTATAATACCTAATGCCACCGACATCACGAGCGTGTCAACGTGTAATGTCCAGAATGAGCCATTACCTATTGATTGACTGTTAAATGAGAGATGATGCTCAATGTAGCCTGATGGTGTTAGTGCGTGTTCAGTTGCCATAAATCAAACCCTTAAAAACTTGTGTCTATCTTTATTTTTTGTCTAAACCAATAAAAGCTGCACCAGACATGATGGCTGATGCCGCTAGGCCCAAAATTAAAGCGATTGGAACCAAATGTTCGTTATAAAGCTTGAAAGTCAAGAAAAGCACTAATGCAATTACAAAAATTTTCACCGCTTCAGCTTTAAGCATCGTAATGAGAATTGCACCAGCGTCATTTTTCTTATCACCACTTCTAGCAATCAATGCACCGGCTATTCCGCCCAAAACAGCTGACATCCCACCCGCTAAAGCACTAATGCCCGCGTGCTCAGGTGACAAACCTAATCTTTGAGCCACAATTGATACGACTATTGCTACTAAAATTGTCGCGACAAGCTGCCACTTCAACATTTGTTTGTACACTTGCACTGTTTTAATATTTTCCATTTATTATTTTTATGATTAAAACAGCTCATGAACGTTTAGTTCGAAGTCGTGGATTGTCTTGTTTTATTCATTTCAAGTCAAGCATGGCCGATGACTTTTAATTAAATTTCAAAATAATTTCATCTAACTGTTCAAGGCTAGCATATCGAATCTTTAGGGTCCCAGATCCGTTTTTACTGCTATCAATTGTAACTACCGCCCCGAGGCTCTGTGCCAACTGTTCTTGCAAACGAAGCACATCACAATCCTTAGTTGTCGCCTTAACAGGTAAACGCTCAATACTTGATAATTTTTTGACTAATTGTTCCGCCGAACGAACAGATAAATGGTTTTGTACAATCTCTTCGGCAGCAGTAATTTGTTTAGCGCCCTCCAAGGTAAGAAGCGCCCGGGCGTGACCCATATCAAGTTTTGACTGCGCCAACATTTCCTGAACAACCGCGTGGAGATTTTGCAGTCGTAACAAATTAGTCACCGCGCTACGTGATCGGCCAACCGCATGCGCTGCTGACTCGTGCGTCATATCAAACTCATATATCAAACGCTGAATCCCATTAGCTTCTTCAATCGGATTAAGATTTTCCCGCTGAATATTTTCAATCAACGCCATCGCCAGCGCAACGTTATCGGCGATCTCTTTGATGATCACCGGCACCTCTTTCAAGCCAGCAATCTGGGATGCTCGCCACCTTCTCTCGCCGGCAATGATCTCGTACTTGCCATCACCCACAAGGCGAACAACGATCGGCTGCATGATGCCCTGCGTACGAATAGAATCCGCAAGACTCTCTAGGGAAGCCTGATCCATATGTGTTCTAGGTTGATACTTGCCTGGCTGAAGCTTATCTACCGATAAAGTTGCCAAGCTATCAGACTGACTACTGGCCTCTATGTCATTCGCCAACAACGCATCTAAGCCGCGTCCCAAACCCTTAAGTTTCACCATTTTTTGTCCATTCTTCAATACCGGATGTTTACTATTTTTTTGCTTTTGCTCTCGCAAGAATTTCTTCTGCAAGTTGCAAATATGCTTGGGCGCCTTTAGATGATTTATCATAAATCAATGCAGGCATCCCATAGCTCGGAGCTTCAGCTAAACGCACATTTCTAGGAATGAGTGTGTCGTAAACCTTATCGCCAAAATGGCTCACCAATTGCGCTGAAACCTGCTGTGCCAACATATTACGATTATCAAACATTGTACGTAATAAGCCCTCGATCTCTAGTATAGGATTAAGGTGAGTACGTACTTTCTTGATGGTGTTTACTAAATCGGTAAGTCCTTCTAAGGCATAATATTCACACTGCATCGGAATCATGACCGAGTGCGCTGCCGTTAATGCATTGACTGTAACGAGGTTAAGCGCAGGAGGGCAGTCCAACAAAATATAATCGTAATGATCCTTAATGGCCGCCAACGCTACCTTAAGCTTGGTTTCACGCCCAATTTCATTGACAAGCTCAACTTCTGCACCCGCCAAATCTCTGTTAGCAGGCAATAGATCAAAAAGGCCTTTTTCGGTTTTCTGTATTACTTCAGCGACCGTTTTATCTCCGATCAGCACGTGATAGATGGTGTGTTTTACCTGCGCTTTATCAATACCGCTTCCCGTTGTTGCGTTCCCTTGCGGGTCTAAATCAACGAGCAGTACTCGGCTACCAAGACTCGCCAAACTTGCTGCCAAGTTGACGCAAGTTGTGGTTTTTCCAACGCCACCCTTTTGATTTGTAATCGCTAATATCTTCATCATGCTACCTACTTTACTTTAAAAGATTACTATTAGAGTGGTATGGCAAAAACGCTAAATGTCTTTGTGCATCAAGTCCTGGCACATTTAATACTTCCACTTTTGAGGCCGTAACGCCTGTTTTTGCTGAAAGATCAGCGAGCTCCGCTTCAGGATATACACCTTTCATCGCAAGCCATTTACCTTGTTCGTTTAATAGGTGATGCGTTAATGAAATAAACAAACTCAAGTCCGAAAAAGCGCGAGAAATAATGATTTGAAAACGCCTCGCGGCTGAAATATCTTCAACTCTGCCGCCCAGCACCTCTAAATTTTCTATTCCTAGTTCGGCCTTGGCTTGGCGCATAAAACTTACTTTTTTATTATTGGAGTCAATAACTGTGACTTTTAAATCAGGCAAACATATTGCCAAGGGAATGCCTGGCAGCCCAGCACCACTCCCTACATCAAGCAAATTATCCGCATCAATAAACGGCAAAACGACCAAGCTATCTAAAAGATGCAAGGTAACCATTTCATCGGCTTCCCGAACTGCGGTGAGGTTGTGCACCTTATTCCACTTTTGCATGAGCGTTAAATAATCGAGCAGCTTTTCTTGTGTTTGCGCTGAAATATCTAATCTGGCCTCTTTAATGCCTTTTTCGAGTATTGCCTGCTGACTCACGCGACTTTTTCACCATCTACATGTAATTTTTTTACGCGATTTTTTCTTTTGAGATAAACCAGTAATAATGAGACCGCCACTGGGGTCACGCCTGATACACGACTCGCCTGACCAATCGTTTGCGGTTTGTGTTGTGCGAGCTTTTGCTGAACCTCAATCGACAAGCCATGTACATCAGCATAGTCCATATCTTCTGGCAGCTGCGTGTGTTCACTGCCCGCTGCACGTTCAATTTCATCTTGCTGTCTATCGATATAACCCTGATATTTTGCTGCGATATCAACTTGTTGGCGGACTTCTTCGGCGATATCCTGATATCTAACAGCAGCTTCGCTGGTTGGTAAACTCAGCAGTGCTTCGTAGCTTAATTCTGGTCGACGCAGTAATTCAAACAAAGAATATTCATGTTCAATTGGTTTACCAAGCACGCGAATTGCATCCTCCTTTGGCAGCGTCGCTGGACGTACCCAAGTAGATTTTAAACGCTCCTGCTCTTGCGAAACTGCCTCTTGTTTGCGAGAAAATGCTTCCCAGCGGACATCATCAACCAAACCAATTTTCCGACCAGCCTCTGTCAATCGAATGTCGGCGTTATCTTCACGCAGCAATAATCGATACTCTGCTCGACTTGTAAACATGCGATAGGGTTCGGTCACGCCTCGGGTAATCAAATCATCAACCAAAACTCCTAAATAGGCTTGATTGCGACTTGGGCACCAGCTGTCTTTCTCTTGCGCACAAAGGGCTGCGTTAGCACCCGCTAACAATCCTTGCGCGGCAGCTTCCTCGTAACCAGTTGTTCCGTTAATTTGACCTGCAAAAAATAAGCCTCTTACCGCTTTAGTTTCTAACGAATCTTTCAGGCCGCGCGGATCATAATAATCATACTCAATCGCATAACCCGGACGAAGAATGTGCGCTTTCTCAAGGCCGCGAATCGAGCGAACCAACTGATATTGAATATCAAAAGGGAGGCTAGTTGATATGCCGTTCGGATAAATTTCGTTGGTTTCCAAGCCTTCAGGCTCTAGGAAAATTTGATGAGATTCTTTATCAGCAAATCGATGAATTTTATCTTCAACAGAAGGGCAGTAGCGTGGACCAATTCCTTCGATCACGCCTGTATACATTGGGGATCTATCCAGGCCACTTCTAATGATATCGTGTGTGTTTGCATTGGTATGCGTAATCCAGCAAGAGACTTGTCTAGGATGCTGACTGACATTTCCCAAAAATGAAAATACCGGTGCCGGATTATCGCCCGGCTGTTCTTGCATTACCGAATAATCAATGGTCCGACCATCAATGCGAGGCGGTGTACCTGTTTTTAGGCGGCCGACAGGTAGGCCAATCTCTCTCAGTCTTGAGGCGAGTGAAATGGCCGGCGGATCACCTGCCCGACCAGCCTGATAATGACTTAACCCCACGTGAATTAAGCCTGACAGAAATGTGCCCGCGGTTAATACAACTGACTTAGCTTCGAATCGAAGTCCAATTTGCGTGACCACGCCCGACACCTTGTCACCGTCAAGAATGATGTCATCAACCGCTTGCTGAAAGAGCCATAAGTTTTCTTTATTTTCTAAACGATGTCGAATCGCCGCTTTGTAAAGAATACGATCCGCTTGCGCTCTCGTCGCCCGAACAGCATGGCCCTTGCTGGAATTCAATATGCGAAACTGAATGCCGCCTTCATCAGTGGCAGCCCCCATAGCGCCGCCCAGCGCGTCAATCTCTTTAACTAAATGACCCTTGCCAATTCCACCTATAGAGGGATTACACGACATCTGGCCGAGTGTTTCGATGTTATGCGTTAACAGCAGGGTTTTTTGTCCCATGCGAGCGGATGCTAAGGCAGCCTCTGTTCCAGCATGACCACCACCAATAACGATCACATCAAATTTTTCTGTGAATTGCATGAAAATAATGCTTAATAACGAAAGATTTATATTTTACTTTAATCTAAAGACCACGTCATGCCAAACCAGCGATGTTTCACGTGAAACATGCTTCTAATTTGAATTAACATTAAACAGAAATATTTCCTTAACATAAATGTCTTATTATCAATATAATGTAAGTTGTAGTTAAGTATTTTGCTTAAACATTTCTTCATGTTCTTAACAACATACTTCAAATTATTAATAAAGGGGACCATAATGAAAAAACTATCTTATATCTTTGCAGCGATTCTTAGCGTAACTGCATTCAGCGCTCATGCGGATGTTGAAACAGCACAAAAACTTGCAAGCAAATATGCAGTCATTGCAAAAAACATCAACCCAGCTTCAACTGGCCTGTCATCAGAAGACGGTAAAAAATTCTTCAATCGTGAGTTAACGATTAAGGGTAATCAAGTTGCTTGCGCTTCGTGCCATACAACAAACCCTGCAAACGAAGGCAAGCACATTGTTACAAACAAACCAATTCGCCCGCTTGCACCAGCAGTGAACGAAAAACGCTTCACATCAATCGAATCTGTTGAAAAGAACTTCACTTTACATTGCAACGACATCATTGGCCGTGACTGCACTGCGCAGGAAAAGGGCAATTACATTGCTTACCTTATTACCG
The DNA here is from genome assembly GCA_040401435.1 of Candidatus Methylopumilus sp. Lineage (GTDB taxonomy): Bacteria > Pseudomonadota > Gammaproteobacteria > Burkholderiales > Methylophilaceae > Methylopumilus_A. The sequence goes on along the minus strand of JBBAON010000005.1, from coordinate 10,005 downwards.
TAACTAAGTAATTCAGCCAGTTTAAGTGCGATACGTTTGGGATCCATTCGTTAGGATTTTTCACTGGTCTTTAGTGATTGCTTTCGGTATCGCATTTTACACGCATGAGTCAGAGTGGGATCGTATTACACACACCAACGCGGGTTACGTCGCTGGCAGCCTGATCGTTAGTCGCATTTTTTGGGGGTTTTTGTGTACGGGATATGCGAAATTTAAAAGTTTCCCGCCCAACCCAGAGGGTGCTGTTAGGTACGCCTGGAGGACTCTCCAAGGCAGAGCAAAACCATTTGTTGGGCACAACCCAGCTGGCTCACTTGTTATTTATCTACTGCTTGTTTTAGGCCTCACAACAGTCATTAGTGGATTTTTCGTATTTAATGATGGCTGGCTTATTGATGCACCCGCTTTGCTGCATGCCATCCACTTTTATAGTGCATGGTCTTGGTTAGGACTGGTCTGCATTCATGTGCTTGGCGTAGTGACTGAAAGCATTCTACATAAAGACAATTTAATTGTTTCCATGTTTACTGGGGTAAAGTATGACGTTAACGAGTCGACGGAACCAAAGAACCAAGAAAATGTTTCACGTGAAACACATCGAATGTTTGCTGTTTTCGGTATCCCGTATAGAGTTTTATTAAGACTATTTAGTAAAAAATAACTTACTTACCAATACAAAACTTACTAAAAATCTCACCCAGCAAGTCATCTGGCGTAAATTCACCAGTCACCGTGCTTAAGGCATCTTGTGCCATACGCAAGTTTTCAGCCACAATTTCGGATTGATTAATCGAACCCAAGGCCAAATCTAAAAACTGCTCCACTTGTTTAATGGCATCTAAGTGACGGGTTCTTGCCATGAATACCCCCTCGCTTGTCGATTTCCAGCCGACGATCTTGAGTAATGTTTCGCGAAGTAGATTGACCCCATCCCCTGTTTTTGCAGACAAGTGAATATGAGCTTCACCCTCTAGATATTCAACAAACGGCAGATTTTTCGTCAAATCAATTTTGTTATGCACCCAAATCTTGGGAATATCGCTCGGTAAGCGCGCTAAAATCGATCTTTCAATCTCTGTAATACCATGAGCTGCATCAAGCAATAATAATGCGATGTTGGCGCTTTCTAGCGCTCGCCAAGTTCTAGCAATCCCGAATTGTTCAATTTCATCTTCTGTCTCACGTAATCCAGCCGTATCCACCACATGAAGCGGTATTCCATTAATTTGAATTGCGCTTTTAATCGTGTCACGCGTCGTGCCAGCAATTGAAGTCACAATAGCAATATCATCGGCTGCCAGTTGATTAATTAAACTAGACTTTCCAACGTTGGGCTGACCAACTAAAACGACCGTCAAGCCTTCACGCAATAAATGACCTTGCTTGGATTCGTTATAGATTCGTTGGAGTTCAAGTTGAACGTCTTCGATTTTCTGCTTCACATTCCCCTGAGAGATAAAATCGATCTCTTCCTCAGGAAAATCTAAACATGCCTCAACGAACATTCTTAATTCGACTAAGCGTTGAAGAAGTGAATTGATGCGATTCGAGAACTCGCCCGATAAAGAGCGCATGGCGCTTTTTGCGGCTTCAGAAGTTGCTGCATTAATGACATCCGCCACAGCCTCAGCTTGGGCCAGATCCATTTTATCATTGAGATAAGCACGTCGCGTAAATTCACCGGGCGCAGCTTGACGAGCACCTAACGATAAGCAGCGCGATAATAGAATTTGTAGAAGAGCAGGGCCGCCATGGGCTTGTAATTCCAACACGTCCTCTCCGGTATAGGAGTTAGGTGAGGAATAATAAATCGCAATACCCTGATCTAATATCTGTCCATCTGCATCTTGAAATGGAAGATAGGTTGCAAAGCGTGGCTTAGGACAATGCCCGAGAATAGCAGTGGCAATCTGCATGACCGCCGGTCCTGAAACACGGACCACACCGATACCACCAGAGCCGGATGCAGTAGCTATCGCGGCTATGGTATCGCTAATATTGTTAACGGACAGCATTTCCTTTTTTCTTAGCGAGTGTTGCTGCATGTATCAAGTGATTGATACGGGCTTGCTGTGCAATAGAAAGCACGTTGTTAACTAACCAGTATAAAACCAGGCCCGCTGGGAAGAAGAAGAAGAAAACGCTAAATACAATAGGCATAATCGCCATTACCTTCGCCTGCATAGGGTCGGTAGGCTTTGGATTTAGCTTAGTTTGAATAATCATGGAGATACCCATTAAAATGGGTAACAAACCAATTGGCATGCCGCCAATCAGTGGTAAGAACTCTGGAATATGTCCAAACAAACTATCCGGCGCGGATAGGTCGGTAATCCAAAGAATAAATGGCGCATTACGCATCTCAACGCTGGCGAGCAACATCCAATAAAGCGAAATAAAAACTGGGATTTGAACTAGGATAGGTAAACAGCCGCCCATCGGATTAATCTTTTCTTTTTTGTACAGCTCCATCATGCCTTGTTGCATTTTTTGGCGGTCATCGCCAAATTTTTCTTTTAGGCTTTGTAAACGCGGCGCCAATTCACGCATCTGCGCCATATTACGGTAGCCAGAGGCTGAGAGTGGATAAAACGCTAATTTGATCAATACTGTAAGCAAGATGATGGAATAACCCCAATTACCCACGAGATCCTGAATGATCGACAAAATCGTGAAAAGCGGTGAAGCAATAAAACTTAACCAGCCATAGTCAACGGTGTACTCCAACCCTGGTGCAGCTTTGACAAGGTCATCATGGGTTTGTGGGCCCATGTAGAGTTTGGCATTGAGATCCTTGCTAGCCCCTGGCGGAATTGAAGATAAAGACATCTTAGTACCAATTCTAAAAACTTTATTACCTAGGTCTTTCGTGTAGAACTCTTGAGACTCTTTGGCTTGCGGAATCCAAGCACTGACAAAATAATGTTGCACCAAGCCAACCCAGCCATCTTTGGCAAGTTTGGACAGGGGCTCTTTACTCATGTCACCAAAGGTAACCTTTTTGAATTTATCAGCATCAGTAAAGTATGCACCGCCTGTAAACGTCGGCATCATCTTCGTTCCTTGATTTGACTCACTATCATGAATGATTTGATAATAAGCCAGAGGATCGACAGCAGCACCTGATCCGTTGTTAATGACCTGGTCAACCTTGACTTCATAACTGCCACGTACAAAGGTATAGGTCTTCGTCAGCTTGACGCCTGCAGGGCTTAACCATTCAAGCGATACTTTTAATTCATTCTGATCGGCAACCATTTGGTAGCTGCTCGTGGCGCTAGTGAATACTTCCTTATGTGTGGCTAGATCATCAATTGAAATACCAGACTGAATGACGTAAACGGATGGCGCAATTTGGTCACTCAATAGTACGAAGTTATTTGCATCTGAGTTATCAGCGCGGTGCTGCGTTAACTCTAACTTACGAATATCAGCACCCATGGTGTCAATTTCAGCTTTAAACAAGTCCGTTTGCACTGAAATGCGCTTATCCGTTTGAAGACGGAACTGTGTTTCTTTTTCTTTATCAACCGCCGCTATGGTCGTTTTGGTTGGGATGTCATCTTGCGCTGTCGCAATAGGCTCAATCGGTCTATGTTTTTCTTGCCATGCATTCCAAAAAAACAAAATTGAGAATGACAAAACAACAAACAAAATCAGTCTTTTAATGTCCATATTTATTTTCGTCTTTGCGCTAGAGTATTAATTAAGGAATAGGATCATGACCACCGACATGCCAAGGATGGCATTTTAACAATCGGCGCACAGTGTAATAAAAACCTTTAAGTGCGCCATGCTTTTCAATTGATAGATATGAATAGTGTGAGCAAGTTGGACTAAAACGGCATTGCGGACCCAGTAATGGGCTTAGAAAGCGTTGATAGCATCTGATTAACAACAATAAAATTTTAGCCAATGTCTTCTCTGTATTTCAAAATCAATCAAGCTTGCGACTTATTTTTCAGCTTAGCAATCAGCATATCAAACTCTTCGACAATTTCATTGAAGTTTTTATGATTGAATGGCTTTTGGGGTCGAATGACGAGGTCTAAGTGACTAAAGTTAGCTTTGTTTCGCCTAAACAGCTCTTTTAAGACTCTGCGCATGTAATTACGATCCACAGATAACTTGGCCACTTTTTTACTGACAACTAATCCTAGCCTTGCGTGTTGAAGAGGATTATTCCGATAGTTAATCACTAAGGTTGCGCCTGAGATGCGCTTGCGGAAATTAAAAACGGATGAAAATTCATCCGTTTTTAGTAATCTCAATTCACTAGGGAATTTAAAATTCATACTTACCTAATTCGTGAACACTGCGATCTTACCGCGTGAACAGGTAAGGTTTTAGACAGCTAAGCGAGCACGGCCCTTAGCACGACGAGCAGCAATCACTGCGCGGCCGCCACGAGTTTTCATGCGAACTAAAAAACCATGTGTGCGTGCGCGACGAACTTTAGATGGTTGATAGGTGCGTTTCATTATGTTTCTCCAATGACTTCTAAGTGCATTTGATGCGAAAGGGCATAATTAAACCGCAATATGACCCAAGGTGTCAATCAATTTTTATAAATAATAGCTTATAAAACAGGTGTGAATTTAACTTTATTGTCTGTGGATAAGTTTCATTAAACAAGCTAAAATGCTTTTACGTATTTAAGAAAAATACTCATTTAAAGTTTTTTATTAAATTGAGAAATCAACAAGTTAATAAAAAAATGGGACCCATGGGGTTTTTAGCAAGTTATGAACAATTTTTGGGTCGCCTGCCTTGGACGTTTTGAAGAAGAACTGTCCGCGCAGCAATTTAACACATGGATAAAGCCATTACACTATAAGATTGATGATCAATCCTTAACGTTGTTCGCGCCCAACAGTTTTGTTCAGCAATGGGTTAAAGATAAGTTTTTATCCAGAGTTATCGACTTTGCGCAGGAAAGCCTCAGCTATCCCATTTCGGTTAACGTAATACTTCTAGAAAATCACTCAGACGACAATATCAAAAGTATAGATAGTCTAATAACAAGCCAGCCTAAAAAAACACCTACGAAGCCCGAAGTCGCCACCGAGTCCAAAAAGGCCGATAAAAGCCCACCAAAGGATACCAGTAGTAAAAAATATAAAGTCTCTGAGCACTCTGGTTTAAACCCAGCCTTTAATTTTGGTAACCTAGTCACAGGTAAGGCCAATCAGCTTGCCCGTGCTGCAGCAGTGCAAATCGCAGAAAATCCAGGTAACGCTTACAACCCACTTTTCATTTATGGTGGGGTAGGGCTTGGTAAAACGCATTTATTGCAAGCAATAGGCAATCACTTAAAAGAGCTGCGGCCTGAAGCTAAGATTAAATACTTGCACGCTGAACGTTATGTTTCTGACGTTGTTAAAGCCTATGAGCACAAGTCTTTTGACGAATTTAAACGCCTTTATCATTCGCTTGATATGTTACTGATCGACGATATTCAATTTTTTGCCAAAAAAACACGCACACAAGAAGAGTTCTTTTACGCTTTCAACTCACTCATTGAGTCTAAAAAACAAATCATCATTACCTGCGATACCTATCCCAAAGAGATTGAGGATATGGATGAGCGCTTACGTACAAGGTTTAGTTGGGGTTTAACGGTCGCGGTTGAACCGCCAGAGCTTGAGATGCGCGTAGCTATTCTGCTTAAAAAGGCAGAAGAAGCAAACATTACCCTCAGTGAAGATGTTGCTTTTTTTGTGGCGAAGCAGATTCGGTCAAGCGTTCGTGAGTTAGAGGGCGCCCTTAACCGTATTGTGGCAATGTCTAAATTCACTGGTAATCAAATAGATGTGCAATTAGCGAAAGAAGCCCTAAAAGATCTTATCGCTGTGCGTGGCAGACAAATTACCATTGAATACATTCAAAAAACTGTCGCTGATTATTTCAAAATCAAAGTGGCTGAAATGTATAGCAAAAAAAGGACCCGTAATTTTGCACGTCCAAGACAAATTGCCATGGCGTTGACAAGAGAGCTGACGAATCATAGCTTTCCTGAGATCGGCGAGGCCTTCGGTAGCCGTCATCATACAACTGTGATGCATGCTTGTGATGAGGTGGAACAACTCCGCCAAAATGACCAAACCATTGCCAGAGACATTGCTTTTTTGGTGCAAGTGATTAGAGATTAATAAGCACTTTTTAATAGTCAGATATGTTGTAGATAAGTTGTGGGTGAAATTTGCATCTAACGTTATTTTGTTAAAACGTATAAAATGTTAACAAATTATCCACAAGATTTTATTGCGTTTTACTATGCGTTAATTGATATGGAATGTAATGATTTAATGATTAAAAAATACATATCAACAGATTTTCCAGCCATTACTATTATTATTAAATATATTTATATATTAGGTTTTTAAAACATGAACATTAAAATAAACCGTGAAACACTTCTAAAACCACTTTCATCCGTAACAAGTATCGTTGAAAGACGTCATACGTTACCGATTCTTTCTAACTTATTATTAGAAGCCAAAAGTGATCGGCTGTTGTTAACGGCAACTGATTTAGAGATGCAGATATCTTTATCTATCCAAACGCCTATCGGTTCAGAGTTATCAACTACCATCTCCGCTAAGAAGCTTTTAGATATTTGCAGAGCGTTACCAGACAACACAGAAATTAACATGACAACCAGTGACAGCCGAGTTGCTGTTAAAGCAGGTAAGAGTAAATTTAATTTACAAACATTGCCTGCGGTTGATTATCCGGTCATGACTAAGGCAGTTGGTACCGAAACAATTACCATCAGTATCCCGCAAAACACTTTAAAAGGCCTGTTTAAACAGGTTGAATTTGCCATGGCACAACAAGATATTCGTTACTATCTAAACGGACTCTTGTTTGAGATTAATGGTAATCGCTTAAATATTGTTGGAACGGATGGTCATCGATTAAGCTTCACCTCCACAGAACTCTCAAGATCTTATGACAAACAAAACATTATCATTCCAAGAAAAACCATCATTGAGTTAATTAAGTTACTCGATGACACTGATAATGAAGTTAACGTTGAGTTATCCGCGACACAAGTAAACTTTAGTTTTAATGATATTAAATTAATCACTAAAGTCATCGATGGCAAATTCCCAGACTACACCCGCGTCATCCCAGTGGGCCATCAAAACAACTTTACGTTAGACAGAATGACTGTGCTACTTGCAATGCAACGTGCCTCAATTCTTTCTAACGAAAAATATCGCGGCATTCGTATGGTATTGGGAATGAATAGTTTGCGTTTAATTAGTACAAACAGCGAGCAAGAGGAAGCAGAGGAGGAATTGGAAGTCAATTACACTGGGGACACCTTGGATATCGGTTTCAATGTGACCTATTTAATTGATGTACTCAATAATGTGAGTAATCCAGAAGTGGTGTTTTCATTTGCAGATGCGAACAGTAGCTGTTTGGTGACAATCCCGAATGATGAAGATTATAAGTACGTTGTCATGCCAATGCGCATTTAATGTTCCACGTGAAACAAACTAAAACGTTACATAAATAAAGATAAAAATATGACCCAAAAACAATCAGACTACGATTCATCCAGTATTACCATCCTCGAGGGCTTGGACGCCGTTCGTAAACGTCCAGGTATGTATATTGGTGACACATCTGATGGCAGCGGCTTACACCATATGGTGTTTGAGGTGGTTGATAATGCGATTGATGAGGCATTAGCTGGGCATTGTAATGATATTAAAATTACCATCCACGCAGACAACTCTATTAGCGTGACCGATAACGGTCGCGGTATTCCTGTTGATATTAAGCAAGATGATAAAAACGAAGTAAAACGTTCTGCTGCAGAGATTGTGATGACCGAGTTACATGCTGGCGGTAAATTTGACCAAAACTCATACAAGGTTTCGGGCGGCTTGCATGGTGTAGGTGTTTCAGTGGTTAATGCCTTATCTGATTGGTTAAAACTTAAGATCTACAAAAACGGTAAAGTATATCAAATGGAGTTTGCGCGAGGCGTTCCGCAGGCGCCGTTGGCTGAAATGGGTACAACAGAGCGTTCTGGTACGGAGGTTCATTTCTTCCCATCAATTGACACCTTTGCGTTGATTGAGTTTAGTTTTGATATCTTGGCAAAACGTCTACGTGAGCTCTCTTTCTTGAATAACGGCGTGAAGATTGAACTGATCGATCAGCGCCACAACAAGAGTGAAAACTTTGCCTACTCTGGCGGTGTACGTGGTTTTGTGGAGTACATGAACCGCAGTAAAACCGTGCTACATCCAAAACCATTTTATGCGGTCGCTGAAAAAGATGGCATGACCGTTGAGGTATCGATGCAGTGGAACGATTCCTACAGCGAAACCGTTCAGTGTTTCACGAACAACATCCCACAGCGCGATGGCGGTACCCACTTAACGGGGTTACGAACTGCGATGACGCGCACGCTCAATAACTATATTGAGCAAAACGACTTAGCGAAGAAAGCCAAAATTGAAACGAGCGGCGACGACATGCGTGAGGGTCTCACGTGCGTGCTCTCAGTGAAGGTGCCAGAACCAAAATTCTCATCACAAACAAAAGACAAACTGGTATCGGGTGAAGTGCAGCCGGTCGTTCAGGATGTCGTGTCGAGCAAGCTCGCAGAGTTTCTATTAGAAAACCCGATCGATGCAAAAGTGATCTGTAACAAGATCGTGGATGCGGCAAGAGCACGTGATGCGGCTCGTAAGGCGCGTGAAATGACCCGACGTAAGGGTGTTATGGATACTATGGGTCTGCCGGGCAAGCTAGCAGACTGCCAAGAGCGCGATCCGAGCAAGTGTGAGATCTACCTGGTCGAGGGTGACTCAGCGGGTGGCTCGGCAAAACAAGGGCGTGATCGTAAGAATCAGGCGATTTTGCCACTCAAGGGTAAGATTTTAAACGTTGAGAAAGCGCGCTTTGATAAGCTGCTTGGCTCACAAGAGATCGCCACACTGATTACTGCCCTGGGCACAAGTATCGGTAAAGCTGATTTTAGTGCAGAAAAACTTCGTTACCACCGCATCATTATTATGACCGATGCTGACGTCGACGGCGCACACATTAGAACGCTGCTATTAACATTCTTCTACCGTCAAATGACTGAGCTCGTTGAGCGCGGTCATATTTATATTGCGCAGCCACCGCTATACAAAGTTAAACAGGGTAGGGATGAGCGATACTTAAAAGATCAGCACGAGTTGGATGAGTACTTATTACAGTCCGCACTAAAGGGCGCATCACTCCTCACCAAGACCGGCGGTGAAACGTTGGCTGATGACCCGTTAGCGACCATCGCAAAACAAATGGTTTTGACAGAGGCAGTCATCCGCCGCATTTCATCCATGTACGATGAGAGCGTCCTGCGCGCGCTACAAGACCTAGGTGAAATTAGTCTGAACGATGAAAAGAGCGCGAACGCAGCCGCTGAAAAACTTCGCCCGATTTTAGGTGCAATTGGTTCAGAGGTCATCGTAGCGTTTAATTCAGAAGCTGGAACCTACCGTTTAGAGGTAAACAAATACGTTCACGGTAACCTGCAGTGCTGCGTGGTGAATGCAGATTTCCTAGGTGGTGGAGACTATCGTCAAATCAGCCGTGTATCGGTGATGTTAAATGGTTTGCTTGGTGCTGGTGCAACCGTGCAACGTGGTGAAAAATTTCAAACGGTCACAACATTCAAAGAAACGCTCGATTGGCTACTTGAAGAGGCGAAGCATGGCTTAAACGTTCAGCGCTATAAAGGCTTGGGCGAGATGAATCCAGAGCAGCTTTGGGAAACGACCATGGATCCACAGGTGCGCCGTCTACTTAAAGTGCAAATCGATGATGCGATCGCCGCGGATGAGATCTTTACAACGTTGATGGGTGATCAGGTTGAGCCACGTCGTGCATTTATTGAAAGTAATGCCTTGGGTGTGAATAACTTAGATATATAGTGGACTTCCCACACTATGGTAGACACCGTTATAGTTTAATTAAACATAGCGGAGG
>JBBAON010000004.1:0-143856 GCA_040401435.1 Candidatus Methylopumilus sp. | reverse complement strand
CCACTCGTAGTTCCTTGTTCGACTATTACCCATCACGTTCTCCTTGTTTATGAAATTAATGTAGAATGAATAATTGTTGCTTTGCATAAACAAATTTCATTCTAAATGTAATTCTAGATGAAAATATTGCACCTAGCAATACTTTTTGTCATTTAGGATGAAAAAAGGAGTTTTTTTGATTAAATGTCATTTGTCTCGCATCATGGGCGAGAAAAAATTAAGAGTTGCCGATGTGGCTAGATCTGTAGGTGTTCATCGAAATGCAATTACACTGCTTTATGAAGAGACGGCTACTCGAGTTGATATAGATACTATAGACAGGCTTTGTGCGTTTCTGGACTGCGGGATAAAGGATCTATTCGAATATATTCCTGATGGCGAGAAGTAGACCATTTTTTACAAAACAGACTAATTCTCATTTAGAAAACACCCAAAAAATAGGCTTCTAGAAAAAACAAACCCAATCCTTTGGAATCGATCACTGCTACTCGCTTACAGCGATATTTTTATACTTGAAAACATTTCAAAACATGCTTTTTGCGAAACAAACCCAATTGGCGCCTGAGCAATGCTGGACCTGGCTCACAGCCATATTTTATGTGTTGGGGGGGGGTAAAAAATACTTTCTTGTAAAAAGAACCCAATTTCCAAAGCATGGGGTTTATTAATCAGCTCCGAATAAATCTCGTGTGAACACTTTTTCTTTGACGTTTGTTAGCTCTTCTGTCATTCGATTGCTAATAATCACATCTGCCTTTTGTTTGAAGGCATTCAAATCTGCATAAACTTTAGAGTTGAAGAATTCAGTTTCTTTAAGTTCAGGTTCGTAAACAATTACTTCAATGCCCTTAGCTTTGATCCGCTTCATTACCCCTTGAATACTTGATGCTCTAAAGTTGTCCGAACCCGCCTTCATAATCAGTCGGTAAACACCAACGACTTTTGGATTGCGACTGACAACGCTATCAGCAATGAAGTCTTTACGAGTACTATTTGACTGCACAATTGCATTGATCAAATTTTGTGGAACGTCACTGTAGTTTGCGAGGAGTTGTTTGGTGTCTTTAGGTAAGCAATATCCGCCATAACCAAATGACGGATTGTTGTAATGACTTCCGATGCGCGGGTCTAGACAGACACCTTCAATAATTTGTTGTGTGTTCAGTCCATGCGATTCAGCATAAGTATCAAGCTCGTTGAAGTAAGAAACGCGCATTGCTAAGTAAGTGTTCGCAAAAAGTTTAATCGCTTCGGCTTCTGCACTATTAGTAAGCAAGACCTCAACATCTGGCTTTTTTGAGCCTTGCTTTAGTAATTCTGCAAATGTTTTAGCACTTTCAGAAATCTCTCCTACAATAATTCGTGATGGGTAAAGATTGTCATGAAGTGCTTTGCCTTCACGTAAGAACTCAGGTGAGAACATGATTCGCGCGTTGGGAAAGCGAAGTTTGATGCTATCGGTATAGCCAACCGGCACGGTAGATTTGATCACCATTACAGCTGATGGGTTGGTATTTAATACATCATTGATGACGGCTTCGATTGATTTTGTGTTGAAGTAATTAGTTTCAACATCATAATCAGTCGGTGTAGCAATCACCACAAAGTCAGCGCCTTGGTAGGCTGTATCTTTGTCCAGGGTTGCCGTGAGGTTAAGGGATTTGTTTTTAAGATAGTCTTCAATTTCAGCATCCGAAATCGGGGAAGTTTTGCGATTCAGCATCTCTACCTTTTCAGACATAATGTCTAGTGCAACAACTTCATTATGCTGAGCCATTAGGACTGCTAGAGATAAGCCCACATACCCTGTACCAGCAATTGCGATTTTCATATTTTTTACACCACTTTTTTAGCTATTAAAACGCCGTTCGTGTTATCAGAAGCAAATGAGTTGGACGTGATAATGTCAAGATTCTCGTTATTGAGCCCAATGTTATAAACGTAATCTAGATCACATTCTGGGTCTTGATATAACAAGTGCGCCGTCTGAGTGATCACTTATTTTTGTTTCATTACTATACACGCCCCAAACTCAGCGCAATAGTTAATTTGGCAAACTGACTGACGTGTTTTTAAATGATATAAAGGTGGCGTCAAATTGAATAATGCGGACTGATAAAGTACCGCCAAAATCAACGACAAAAAGCATTGTGCCATCTCATTTAAAATCATATATCAAGATATTAAAGATGCTTCCTTAAAACATCCTTAAAATTATTAAGAAAGTGAACTGACATATTGATATTTTTGACCGTCTTAACCACAGGATATTGTGGTTCTTCATTTTAAGTGTAATGTAATTGTAGTTTTAGCTAAATAAATGCTTGACTTAGTGAAATTATCCCCGTAAAAAGCATATTGGGCGTTTTTACTTAGATCTTTTTTGGTTGGCGTAGCTGGCTTTAGTTCGTGAAGTACAAACTTTTGGGGCGCCTCCCCTTGTTTAAGTAAGGAAGTATGCAATGGCAACTGGTACCGTAAAATGGTTTAATGACTCTAAAGGTTTCGGCTTTATCACTCCTGATGAAGGCGGCGATGATCTTTTCGCTCACTTCTCTGCGATCGTTGATAGCGGCTATAAGAGCCTAAAGGAAAACGAACGTGTTAGCTTCGATGTAACTGACGGCCCTAAAGGCAAGCAAGCATCAAACATTCAAAAGGCTTAATCGCTTTTAGTATTGTTTAGCTACAGGTTTTAATTGAAACGGCTCGTTTATCGAGCCGTTTTTTTTACTAATTTCATAGTTTCTACTAATGCATTGGGCTATACGAAAGTGTCTTGGGTTTTATATTTACTTGAGTGTAGAGGTGGAAGCTTCTATGCAGGTATTACCAATAACTTAGAGGCTAGGTTTCAAGCGCACATTGAAGGAAGTGGTGCTAAATACACGCGTGCAAATCCTCCATTAAGAATTTTAGCGTTTAAAGCTTTTTCTGATAGGTCCGAAGCGAGCAAGGCTGAGTCATTTCTTAAGTCTCTGCCTAGACACAAAAAAATTGCGTTTTTTGAATAACAGTTAAATTGCTTAAAACGTGCAAAGATACAAAGTTATAACAAAGTGACATATTCTTGTTACACGCCCGTGATTTAATGAACTTCTTAGCTTATTTACATGAATAGGTTATCTCCTTGTTTTACCCTCCAATGGTATTTTAAGTACCATTTTGATGACGAGATTTTTGATCTCGTCATTTTTTTTGCCTGTTTCCCCATGCGCATTTGCCGTGCAAGCAAACAGTCTTGTAAAACCAGAAAACATGGTTTGTGGAGGGCATTGCTTTCCAGTAAAATATAATCCTAAAGGCTCTTGTCTGCAATATCTAGAAAAGTATTTTCATGACCAAATATGTGTTCGTTACAGGTGGTGTTGTTTCTTCATTAGGCAAGGGCATTGCAGCTGCATCGCTCGGCGCTATTCTTGAATCGCGTGGTATCAAAATTACCATGCTGAAACTTGACCCCTACATTAACGTTGACCCAGGCACGATGAGTCCATTTCAACATGGCGAAGTGTTTGTAACAGATGATGGTACTGAAACTGACTTAGACTTAGGTCATTACGAACGATTTATTAGCTCTCGAATGGGCAAGCGCAATAACTTCACGACAGGTCAAATTTATGAAACTGTCATCAAAAAAGAACGTCGCGGTGAGTATCTCGGTAAAACCGTTCAAGTAATTCCACACATTACCGACGAAATCAAAACACATATCAAGCGGGGTGCTGAGGGCGCCGAGGTAGCAATCGTTGAAGTTGGCGGCACGGTAGGCGATATTGAGTCATTACCATTTTTAGAAGCGATTCGCCAAATGGGCTTCGAAGAGGGCCGTGAAAATACTTGCTACATTCATTTGACTTTGTTGCCTTGGATTCCAACCGCAGGCGAGCTTAAAACAAAACCAACGCAACACTCTGTCAAAGAGCTGCGAGAAATCGGTATTCAGCCAGATTTGTTGCTTTGTCGATCAGATCGAGCATTGCCAGAAGATGAACGTCATAAAATTGCGCTATTCACCAATGTAGCCTCTGAAGCGGTTATTTCGGCTGTGGATGCTAGTTCAATTTATCAAATTCCAGGCTTATTGCATGCGCAAAAGATGGATGAAATTGTTTGTCGTAAATTGAATATCAAAGCAAAAGAAGCTGATCTTGCAAGCTGGGTTAAGATTGTTGATGCTTTAGCAAACCCCAAGCAAGAAGTAAATATTGCCTTTGTTGGTAAGTATGTTGATTTAACCGAGTCTTACAAATCACTCACTGAAGCCCTGATTCATGCGGGTATTCATACCCAATCAAAAGTCCGTATTCATTACATGGATTCAGAAGATATCGAGCGTGATGGCACAGCATTGCTTAAGCCCATGGATGCAATTTTAGTACCTGGCGGCTTTGGTAAACGTGGTACAGAAGGCAAAATGAAAGCTATTCAATTTGCTCGTGAAAATAAGAAGCCCTACTTGGGGATCTGTTTGGGCATGCAATTGGCGGTGATTGAATATGCACGCAATGTAGCCAACCTAAAAGATGCTAACAGCACTGAATTTAATCCCGATAGTCCGCATCCATTAGTCGGCTTAATCACTGAATGGCAAAATGCTGAAGGTAAAGTTGAAGTGCGTTCAGAAGACTCTGATTTGGGTGGCACAATGCGTCTTGGTGCACAAAAGTGTCCAATTGAAGCTGGAACATTAGCTGCTCAAATTTATGGCACTGAAGTGAATGAGCGTCATCGTCATCGCTATGAGGTTAACAATCATTATGTAGACCATTTAAAAGCGGCTGGTTTGGTAATCTCAGCACGCACACCGACTGAGCAATTGTGTGAAATGGTGGAGTTGCCACAAAACGTCCACCATTGGTTCGTAGCTTGTCAGTTTCATCCTGAGTTCACATCAAATCCTCGTACAGGCCATCCACTATTTAAGTCTTATATTGAAGCTGCATTGAAATACAAAGGAAGCAAATAATGAAATTATGCGGTTTTGATGTTGGCATCGAACATCCAATTTTCTTGATTGCAGGCCCATGTGTGATCGAGTCTCAGCAAATGGCAATTGATACCGCTGGTCAGCTCAAAGAAATCTGCGCAAGCGTGGGTATTCCATTTATTTATAAATCCTCTTACGACAAAGCCAACCGCAGTTCTAACAAGACATTCCGTGGTTTTGGTATTACTGAAGGGTTGCGCATTTTGGATGAAGTGCGTCGTCAAATTGGCGTACCTATTTTGACAGACGTGCATACTGAAGAGCAGGTTGCTGAAGTAGCATCCGTGGTGGATGTGCTGCAAACCCCAGCATTTTTATGCCGTCAAACAGATTTTATTACTGCGGTTGCAACCTGTGGTAAGCCTGTGAATATCAAAAAAGGACAGTTTTTAGCACCAGGCGACATGAGGCAAGTCGTGCAAAAAGCAAGAGAAGCTAACGGTGGTGCAGATACCATTATGGTGTGTGAACGCGGCGCTTCATTTGGCTACAACACTTTAGTTTCTGACATGCGCGGCTTAGCGATTATGCGCGAGACGAATTGTCCTGTTGTGTTTGATGCGACTCATTCTGTTCAGCAACCAGGGGGTCAGGGAGATAAGAGCGGTGGTCAACGTGAACATGTCCCTGTTTTGGCGCGTGCGGCTGTAGCAAGCGGGATTGCAGGCTTGTTTATGGAGACCCACCCAGACCCATCTAAAGCATTGTCAGATGGTCCTAACGCATGGCCTTTGGCAAAGATGAAAGATTTATTAGAAGTATTGGTAGATTTAGATAAAGTGGTTAAAAAAGCCGGCTTTATTGAAAATACTCTCTAGAAGATATGTTTTAAAAAAGCTTTAATTAATCATCAGAATTAAACAGAGGAAAAAGCATGAGCGTCATTGTAGATATTATCGCCCGCGAAATTATGGATTCTCGCGGTAATCCAACTGTCGAAGCAGATGTATTGCTTGAGTCTGGCATTATTGGTCGCGCGGCTGTTCCGTCTGGTGCTTCAACAGGCACTAAAGAGGCGGTTGAGCTTCGGGATGGCGACAAAGGACGCTATCTGGGCAAGGGCGTTTTGCAAGCGGTTGAGAATGTCAACACAGAAATCTGCGAAGCAATTATCGGTTTGGATGCTGAAGACCAAAGCTTTATCGATGCAACTTTGATTGAAGTGGACGGCACTGAAAACAAAGCGCGTTTAGGTGCCAATGCAATCTTGGCAGTTTCGATGGCATGTGCAAGGGCTGCGGCTGAAGAATCTGGCTTGCCACTTTATCGCTACTTAGGCGGTTCTGGCATGATGCAATTGCCAACCCCAATGATGAACATCATCAACGGTGGTGCCCACGCTGCAAACAGTGTTGATATTCAAGAATTCATGATTATTCCAGCAGGTTTGCCTAGTTTCCGCGAAGCTTTGCGTTGTGGCGCTGAAGTGTTTCATGCCTTGAACAAAATTCTGCATAAACAAGGTTTAGCAACAACAGTGGGCGACGAAGGAGGTTTTGCACCTGATTTGCCATCTAATGAATCTGCAATCCAATACATTTTGGAAGCGATATCAGCGGCAGGTTACGAGCCAGGCCGTGATGTATTGTTAGGCTTGGATTGTGCAAGCTCTGAGTTCTACCAGGAGGGTAAATACAATTTGGAATCAGAAGGATTGCAATTGTCTTCAGGCCAATTTGCCGATTACTTGAGCACTTGGGTGGATAAGTACCCGATCATCAGTATTGAAGATGGTATGAGTGAACACGACTGGGACGGTTGGAAATTGTTAACTGACCGCATGGGCAAAAACATCCAATTGGTGGGCGATGACTTGTTTGTGACTAACGCCAAAATCTTGCGTGAAGGCATTGCTAAAGGTGTAGCTAACTCAGTGCTTATCAAGGTTAACCAAATTGGCACATTGACGGAAACCTTCCAAACCATTGAAACAGCAAAACGTGCTGGTTATACATCAGTGATTTCGCATCGTTCTGGTGAAACTGAAGATACAACGATTGCTGATATTTCAGTGGCCACTAATGCCTTGCAAATCAAGACAGGTTCTCTATCACGCTCTGAACGTATTGCGAAATACAATCAGTTGCTTCGTATTGAAGAAGAGCTTGGTGATGCAACCAGCTATGCTGGTATGGGTGCGTTTTACAACCTTAAGCGCTAGTTGTTCGTTAAAAGCCAACTTTGAAAGCACTGACCCTAATCTTTATTATCCTGATTGCTGCGCTACAGTACCCGCTGTGGCTCAGCAAAAAGGGCAGCTGGTTGACGGTATGGAATCTTAATCAACAAATTTCACAGCAAAAAGAAAAGAATGAGCAACTAAAAGCGCGCAATGCGAGTTTAGACGAAGAAGTGAGAGACTTAAAACAAGGTTATGGCGCGATTGAAGAGCGTGCCAGAAGTGAGCTGGGCATGGTTAAACAAGATGAAGTCTTTATCCAGGTACTAGATGCAAACAGTCTCTCACCTAACAAACCAGTGCCAGTTGCTGACACTAAAGAGCCGGCTAAACACTAATTAAGCAAGTGTGTATGGCAGTATTTTAAACTCCAGCTTTTTGCCTTTCCAGACTGGGAACTCATTAGGTAATTCCAAGTTTTCCAATCGAATTTCAACAAGTGCATCAACGCCGCCGTTGGGTGCTGCAGCAGCACGAACAACTTGTCCGATAGCTTCATCATGGCCGACTAACTGAATATCATCGCCTGCTAAAGGTATTTCCTCAGTGTCGATATGGGCAAGCTGAGTGCGGCGTTTAACTTTGCCTAAGTAATGGGTGCGAGCAACGATTTCTTGGCCTGTATAACAGCCTTTTTTGAAATTAATCCCATCTAGGCTGTCTAGATTCACCATTTGCGGCACAAAGGCTTCCTGCGTGGCTGGAACGATTTCCGGAATACCTGCTTGTATCTCTAAATAGTCCCAAATAGACTTGCCCACTTTTGTGCAGTTAGCTGATAGCGCATTCCAAATGCGCTCAGCGTTTACAATGTGGGTAAATACTTGGTAACGCGGCGTATCACCAGCAAGTCGCAAGAGGGTAGCATCATCAACTGTGATGAGTTGTTGTGGTGCTTGAGGCGCTTTGTTGAAAAGGGTAGTTAAGGTGTTTTCAGCATTTGGGCCTGCAATACCAAAACATAATATATCTGTTGATTTGTCTGAAATCTCCACTTTTGAGCGCATCACATACATTTTAAGGCGCTTCATCATGGGCTCTAGAATGCTTATGGGCATCTGAAGGTGAAGATGATCTGCGTGCGCGAACGCCAAGAATAAAGCTAATAAGCGACCTTTGGAGTTGCAATAGCCCGCATATTGGCTGACGCTACCATCTAGCTTTTTGACATCATTGGTCACTTGGCCTTGCAAAAACGTTACTGCATCTTCCCCGATAACTTCCAAAAGGCCCAGGTGCGATAAGCTTGTGATGATATTTCCATTGGCAGCTGCAAGTTCACTTTGCGAGTCGCCAAAAGATCGTAATTCTCCATCTTGAAATAAAGCGCCTTGAGCGCTTAGAAAATCATGCCATTGTGTCATATGCTTGCTTTGAAGAGATTCATCGTTGGGACCATTATAAATGAAGCCTAAGCAATTAGCTCTAAAGCCATCACGACGACTTGCTTAAGTTGGGAAATTGGTGATCATCATTGCCACAACGCTGTTGATATTGCTGCCATTCATTTGGAAATACAAAGCAATATTGCTTTGATTATTATAGCTAGGAGGTATTCAATTGCTTGCGATGCTCTATTAATTTGGCCTTGGGCATGAGACTTTTTAACGCTTAATAAAGAAAATTATATTTTCTTTAGCCAACTGATATCAGAAATTTTTTTATCAAAGTAATGCCAGCAAATTTTGTAATGCCACAATTAAAGGTCGTGAACCTTAACGCTATTAGATATTATTGGCCCAGCCATATAATCATATTGCCGGATATTACTGAAGCGAAATAGACAAGACTTTGACGAATATGATTGAAGTTGAAAATATAGGATTTTTTAACAATTTTATAACTATGTTATAAAATATAAATTTTTAAGTTTTCAAAAGAAATATAACACCAGCTATTTAAAAATTAACGGTTTCCTGACTGAGCGTGTAATTTTTACCAGACACATCATCCCAGAATCTTTTCATATAGACTGAATCGAATCGATCTATTAAAAAATTATCTCCAAGGCTTGATAACTTTCCTGGCTTGAAAATATATTCAACCATCATTTCTCCAAAAACAGGGGCATATTTGAATGCTTGACCAGACCCCAAACAATGAAATAAATTTGTTATTTTTGAATCCTGACCTAATATGAATCTTAAGTCAGGTGTAATGTCAAAGTAAGTTTGAAATCCAGATGAGAATACTGTGTTTTGAAGATCTTTGAATCTTTTGTGCGCAATATCTTCATATAGCCGGATATTTGAAAAGCCTTGCATTTGATTGACTGGATTATTTATGAAATCAGCACCAATTATTGCTAGGGGGTTGTCGGCAAAAAGTGTACTGGACTCTTCAACTCCTCTTTTTCTTGGTTGATGCATGTGAATTTCACCATTTCGCCAACTCCTAAAGTAACCACGATTTGCATAATCAGCAATTATTGGCATATTTTTTTTATCGTCTAACAAGCTATTGAGCCAGTTAACCACAAAAACAGGTTCAACTCCAACAGGGATTGTTAAGCCCAAGTTTTGATAGAGCCTCGGACTCCAAGCGCCAGCAGCGTTTACTACATTTTCCGTTTTTATGACACGGGTATTTAAAACTACTTCAGTAATTTTATTATTTTTATTCTTTCTAAAGCCCATAACTTCTTCATTTTCAAAATAAGAAGCCCCTGAACTATTGATACCTCTGTAGAGAGCTTGCCTAACCTCTGAAGGATCTATTTGACACGCATTTGGTTCATGATAAAAAACTTCATCATTATGAAGATTTACATAATCTGGACATATTTGACGAGCTTCATCATATGGAATTTTTTTAAAAGCAATTGGAACATCTTCTAAGATTTTCGCCAATTTATCCCATTTAGCATTTGTTGAATCCTGATCTTTTTTTGCGATCCACAAAGCCCCATTTTTTTCTACATTGAGCTCCGTATCCCAAATACTTCTGATGTTGAACCACATTTCTGATGATATCTTAGCAAGTTCAGCAGCCGCAGGATCTGAATTGGCTGATCTAATTATTCCAGAGTGCTTAATGGATAAAGCACTACTAAGTAGATTTTTTTCAACTAAACACACTGTCTCTGGATTTAGATGATTTAATTTCATGTATTTCGCCAATGCAATAGCACTTGCTGTCCCTAGACAGCCACCACCAATTACAACGGTATGATAATTTTTCATTGAAATTTTAATTGATAAAACTTATTTTGATATCTAATCAGTTCCTGTTTTAGGAAATAAAAAAACCTTTTCAGATCATCATATACTCAAATTACAAAAGAATTACAAAAGAATTACAAAAAAACCGTACTACAGAAAAAATATAAGAACGTATTTTTATTTTTTCCTTTGAATAAACCTTTTTAAGCTTCTAAACGTATCTTTTGTAACATATGCCATCAAAAATACTATTGCTGCTGATAATGCAAGTAACCATTGGATATTGTAGGCCGCGATGTTTTGACTGGCAGGTTTTTGTTTCTTCATTGCGGTCAATATACTTTGTAAATTATCACCTCGAACATAATCACCGCTAACCTGTTTGGATAAATCTATAAGATACTCTTCTTGAAGCGTTGAAATGTAACGATCACCTGTTCCACCTGCAACTTCATTATTTCTACCACCAATATTTGCTTCAGATATTTGAGCAATTCCAGGTTGAACGGCGAAACTGTCCACCGACCAGTAACCAATTAATTGATTTTTTTCATCTAATTTTGGTATTGCGTTACCTTTTTCACTTCCGATACCCACAAACAACCAACCGTTTCCACCTTGAAAGTTTGTAAGATCTTTAGTGTTAAAAACACCCAATTTTGGAGCCTCTTCACCATCAGTAAAATAAACAACCTGAACTGGCTCGGGAAAAGACCTTATAACTCTTGAGAGCATAAACAAACTCTCCCGTAATCGACTGTTACCCGACCAAGCAGACCTCCATTCCAAGTGATCAATCGTATCTTGGATGGCATCGTAATTACTGCAAACTTCTATTGGATTAAAAAGAGCAGCAATTGTTGCTCCCGCAAATAACCCTAAACTAACTTTGGTTCCGCATGGCATATTCGCAACAACACGATGCAAAATGAATTTAGTGTAATCCATCCTTGATGTTTCAATGCCGTTTAAACGAGTATCAATAACATTCATGCTCTGAGAAATATCTGCAACAAGAATATAACTGTAAACATTCCTAGGCAAAGGTATCGTTGGATTAAGGGCAGCTGCAATTAGTAATACCAATGCAGTCGCCAAGAGCGACGCATCGCGGCGATTACGTAAGTAATTTAGTACTCTATTCATATTATGGAAGACCTGTAGGGATATTTCCCATGATAAGACCAGGAGATTCTGATTCTCCGACGCCAGGCGTTGGCGTACCCGGTAATAACAAAATTAATCTATCTAAGTTGTGGCGTGAGTCCCAATGTGAGTTATCAAGGCGAACAGCTTTTTGATATAAATTTTTGGATTGTCGAAGGAGGTACTCAGTTTCTTTTCCTACTGTCATATTAGTGCCATTAATGGCTAAACCACGTAAAAAGAAGATAGTGCCAAGATTGTGTTGGACTGCTTCCGTCTGGACTTTATTAGCTCCCTCTAATAATTTGCTATATAACAAGGCCGATTCCTTGAAACGCTCATTTTTCGCCAGCCAATAGGCTGTAGCAAATTTCGCTTCAAAACTTTGCATATCCGTTGATGGAGGTTTTGCGCTTAAAATAGCATTATTAAATGCATTAATTTGCTGAATGCGATTTAGCTGATACCAAGCAGTTGCTGTGCTAGCAATGGCTAAAATAGTAAAAATGAAAATTAGTTTTTTTGCGCTAAAGATTTTGAAAATATTGATTGTCATTGGCTTAATTCCATGTCCTAACTTCAAAGAACTTTACGCCCAGCAACAGACTAGTCATTAGCGCTGCTAGTAAAAAGCAAACTGAAGAAAAATCATAACCGGGAATTTGTTCGTGATAACGAATTGGTTTTCTCTCTTTTTGATTGATGTCGGCAATAGCCATTGATAATGATTTAGGATCTTCTGCTTCATAAGCATGAAAAGGTGAATTTAGGGTTTTGAAGAACTCATTCAATTCAATTTGAGGGGGGAGAGCAGAGTCCTCTGGTGGCACATAGCTAGTATCAAAAATACTCAAGCCACCAGGCTGACGTAAAACAATCCAGTAAAGACCTACATTCAAGCGATCAAGCCAATCACGGATTTTTTGCTGTGTTTCAACATCAATACGACCACCACCGTCTGACAATAGGATTATCGCACGAGATCCGGAATCAGGTACTTTATCGAAGAGACCAGCGCCGCTTGTTAATCCGCTGCCGATGTTTGTTTGAAACAAAGCATTACCTGCAGTAGCTTGAACTGCAGCTAATACCGCTTCGCGATTTTCAGTGAGCGGTAAAACATACATCGCAGAGTTGCTGAATGTTGTCATACCAATCATATCGTTTTGGCGTGATTTTACAAACTGCGTCAGAAGCCTACTTGCTGCAACCGACTTAGTTTCCCCAACTTTACCGTTGATTTCTCCACCAGAAAATGGATCATCCATACTTGCGCTTCTGTCTAGTACCAAAGCTATCTGAGCACCTACACCGATCCTCTCTATGATCTGTTGTTTACCTTGCGGGCTTGATAACCCAAGGAATGTCATTAGTAAGGCTAGTACAGCTAATACTTTTAGCATTAAACCTATCAAGTTAGAAAGTCTGTCTTTGGGAAGCATTACCACCCAAGAGTAGCGCTGCGTTAAAGCACTATCAAGCACTAAAGGCAGGAATGCCAAAGGGATTAGCCAGAGTGCCCAAGGCGAATCAAAGAATAGAGGAATGTTCATGCAGCTTAGGCCTTCTTCAGCTTCGCTGGCTTAAGACCACGTTCGCAATCTCGACATCGCTTGCAGAACTTCCTTAACCACAGCAGCGAACTAGATTCACTGCCTATTGGATCTTGTGTGTCGAAAAACACCTGATGAGACAGGATAAAAAATTGTCCTATTTCTGTTTCAATAATTTTAAATGATTGATTTAGATTAATAAATTTGACAACATTGCCACTAAAAACACTGTACTTTGCTGTTTCATTTAGAGCTTTATGTATTTCAGATATAGCAAACCTGAGTTCTTGTGGTTTGTTGGGTGAGAGTTTACGAAGTTGACGTGAAGCTTTTGCAAATGGCTTGCCCATGAGCGGTAACCAAGCACGAGAACCTATAATGTAAAGCAATCCGAGCAAACTAAAACCAAGAACCACCAAGCAGGTTACTAGTTTTTGTTTTTCAGGGTAAGGTTGAAGCAAAATAGGTAGCCTTAATGGACTCATGTCATCTTCAATTTTCACTGCGCCAAACACGGCCATAGGCGAAATTCTAAAATAAAATTCAGGTATCCTAAACTGAACTATCCCATCCTTAGCGTCTTGAGTGGCGGGTCCTTGAAATTTAATAATTTCTGCTGGCAACAATGCTGGCTTAACTGTTGGTGAAGTTGCAAAAACCTGATACGCGAGTTGAAACACGTGAGAAGTTGAAGTATTACTTTCTTTCTTGGTGTGGCTAATTTTACGTAGTTCGATGCCAGAAACTTGTCCTTGATATCGATGCTCGTATCCCACAATAGGAAGTGTTGTTTCAATTAATTTGAAAGGCTTTTTAACCTCCAGCGTGATGGTACGGTGAAGAATGTCACCCATCAAATAGCCGACATTTCTAGTTGGATCAACTTTATTTAGCTTCACAACTCCCTCTGGGATTTCTGGAGATGGCTCGTCGTTAGCGATTACAGCCCTTGCGCTAAAAAGTAATATTAGGCTTAAAACGCTAATATTAAGAAATCTGATAGATGTGTTCATAGGGCATTTCATTATTAGGCTGTCACAAATTGGTGAAAGTATTCGGTTAAAGCATCGGCATCGAAACCACCTTCTACAAAAAAAGGTGCCATATCAAAGCTCATGAATAACGCTTCAATGTTTGAACGTCTTTCTTCAAAGCTCGCGACGATATTAGTGCGCATTTCTTTTCGTAAAAATAAGGTACGTTTTTCGCCCGTTTCGCAGTCGGTTAGGCTAGTTATTCCAAACTCAGGTAGTTGTTTGTATTCAGTAGAGTCCCAAAGCACTACAGGAACAACATGATGTTGCATCAATAACGATAACGACTCCTCTAATTCAATTAATGGCATATGAAAGTCTGAAATTAAGAAGATTAGCGAGCGTTCACGTGGTAAGAAACGATTTACATCCTTCAACCCGGCACTGCCTACTTGATCAGGTTTAAAATTTTTCAATGCCGAGGTTAACTCTAATGCTTGATGTGCCCTAAATGACTGAGTGCAAAACCAATCTTCTCTAACGATGTCATCAAATCCAATAAAGCCGAATGGGTCGCTATTGTGTGTTGCTGACATCGCAATTGAATGCGCTATTTGACTAATGATAGCAATCTTACTTTGCGTGCTACCAAAACTCATCGAGCCAGATAAATCTGCAATAACAAAAACAGGCGTCGCGCTTTTTTGATTAAACATTCGTACATGCACTTGATCAAGTGGGTCACGTATGGTTTGGCGAATGTCTATACGACGAGGATCTGGATAAGATAGAAGGGTTGTGTGACCACGAAACTCCATACCCATACCCCGTTGTGTACTTGCATGACTGCCCGAGTGGCGTCCACGTGAACGCCAGCTGATATGGTAGCTAAATTCTTTTATTTCGTTGTGCATGAAGCGTTTTGTTAAAGGACCGTTTGTTTTTAAAATTAAGGTGCAGCAATTGCATTCACTATGCCATTGAGCAAATCACGCGCAATTTCAGTGCGGCGCATTTCATAAACAGGGCTAAACACTAAACGATGTGCAATCGTTGAGTGGAATACCGCATGAATATCTTCTGGCAATACTGAGCCTCGGTTGTTAAGCCAAGCGTTCACCCGTGCTGCAGCCATCATCATACTCATGCCGCGCGGGCTTGCGCCTGAAAGAACTAGCCGATTCATATCTACGCCGTTGACTTTGATGCCAAAAGCGCTTGGTGTTTTTGTCGCACGCCATAAGTTAAGTGCATATTGACGAAGTGTGGGTGATGCTTCGATTTTGGTTTGAAGCAATGCAGAGAATGCGTTTAATTGGTCAAATTGCAATACATCTGCTTGAATAGTGTTTACCAAGGTATCTACGTTATGAAATTTAGTATCGAATACCAAAGATTCCATGATGGCATTGTCATCCGGCACCACGATAGGAATTTCCATCATAAAGCGGTCACGAGCTGCAGATGGAATTTCAAATGTCTCTTCTTTTTCCACTTGATTACGATCTGCGAACACCAGCAAATGTGGGAAATGATATTCCTTGTTGAAGGCAGATAAATTACGCTCAGCCATGACGCGAAGCAACAATGAGTGAACTTGCGGACGCGCACGGTTAATTTCGTTAAAGAAAAATACTGATAGGTTCTCGCCTGACATGAGCAAAGGACCCGGGCTTACATGTGGTTTGCCATCTTCACCCAGGTATGTGTGATACACCAGGTCATTCGGCATCAAGTCGATCGTACCCTCGATACGTTGGTAACCGCCGCCGATGCAACGTGTAAATGCACGAAGCAGAGTTGTTTTACCTACACCGACATCACCTTCAAGCAATACGTGACCACGCGAGAAAATCGCTGTAGTAATCAATCTAATAGGTTTTGGCTGACCTACCACTACTTTGTTAATTTCTGTTTCTAGTGTTTGCGCGTGTTGGCGCATGTCAGTCAGTTGTTTGTCGCTCATGGACTTATTCCGTAAGAAAATTAATAAAGATTTTTTGATTTAGATTAATAGTGTCACAAATGTTAACTGAGTTCCACTATTCTGTAAAACTCTAGCCGCATAACCTAAATTTCACTCATAAATGACATTAGGGCTTTCACTTAAACGATTTTCCAGCGAAAATAGCAAAAATTCCGATAAAAACCAGGTCAATTAAATGCATAAAAAGAATAGCTTTACTTTCGAAGAGCTCTTGTCCTGTGGGCGAGGAGAGATTTTTGGGGCGGGCAATGCTCAATTACCATTACCACCAATGTTGATGTTTGATCGTATTGTTTCAATCACAGAAGAGGGTGGCAAATTTGGTCAGGGTCAAGTTGTTGCTGAGCTGGATATAAAACCTGATCTATGGTTTTTTGCATGTCATTTTGAAGGTGATCCTGTCATGCCAGGTTGTTTAGGCTTGGATGCTATGTGGCAATTGGTAGGTTTTTATCTTGGCTGGAGAGGTGGTCCTGGTCGAGGACGAGCTTTAGGTGCTGGCGAAGTTAAGTTCAGTGGACAAGTATTACCTAAGGGTAAAAAAATTACTTATTACATCGATTTAAAACGCGTCATTATGCGTAAATTGGTAATGGGAATTGCAGATGCTCGGATGGAGTTGGATGGCCGTGAAATTTACGTGGCTAATGACTTGCGTGTTGGTCTGTTTACTAGCACGGATCATTTTTAATATTACAAAAATAAAAGAGTTTGGGAGAACGGTATTATGCGTCGTGTCGTCGTAACTGGCATGGGGATTGTGTCTAGCTTAGGCAATAATGTGGCTGAAGTTAAAGACAGTCTTTATGAGGGCCGCTCAGGCATCACATTTCAACAAGAGTATGTCGATATGGGTTTACGTTCGCATGTGGCGGGCGGTATTAAAAATCTCGATGTTGAAGCTTTAATCGATCGTAAGCTGTTGCGCTTTATGGCGAAAGGTCACGCTTATGCTTGGCTTGCCATGCAAGAGGCTATTGCCGATTCAGCGCTGCCAGAAGAGATGGTCTCTAATGTGCGTACAGGTTTAATTGTTGGTGCGGGCGGCGCTTCTCATGAAAGCATTTTAGAAGGTATTGATACTCTACGCGAAAAAGGTGTGCGCCGCGTTGGGCCGTATTTGGTTACCAAAGCCATGGCAAGTGGCGTTTCAGCTTGTTTGGCAACGGGTGCGAAAATAAAAGGGGTGAATTACGGCATTAGCTCAGCTTGTTCAACTAGCGCACATTGTATTGGTGCAGGTGTTGAACAAATTCAATTAGGCAAGCAAGACATTATCTTTGCTGGCGGGGCTGAAGAAGAGCATTGGACGTTATCATTCATGTTTGATGCAATGGGTGCGCTCTCAAGCAAATACAACGATACGCCAGATAGGGCTTCAAGAACTTATGACGCAGACCGCGATGGTTTTGTGATTTCAGGCGGCGGCGGTATCTTGGTATTAGAAGAGTATGAGCACGCCAAAGCACGCGGCGCAAAAATCTACGCTGAAGTGGTTGGCTACGGTGCAACTTCTGACGGTTATGACATGGTTGCCCCAAGCGGAGAAGGGGCTGAGCGCTGCATGAAGCTCGCGATTGAGGGTGTTGATAAAATTGATTACATCAACACGCACGGTACTAGTACGCCGGTTGGTGATACCAAAGAGCTTGAAGCAATTCGTGCTGTATTTGGGAATGCTGATATTCCTATTGCCTCGACTAAATCACTTTCAGGCCACGCCCTTGGTGCTGCCGGTGTAAATGAGGCTATTTACACGCTCATCATGATGGAAAATAACTTCATCGCCGCTTCTGCCAACATTGAAACGCTGGATCCTGCTGCGGAAGGCATGAATATTGTGCGTCAGCGAATTGATAACGTTAAAATCGAAACAGCGCTTTCAAATAGTTTTGGATTTGGTGGTACGAATGCAACCTTAACGCTATCAACTAAAAACCTTTAAGAGTTTTTAGTTGATAGGGAGGCAGCCTTTTTTTAACTATTCGTAAGACCACGCCACAAATCGGCTTTGTTTCTGTCCTTGGGTCATTTCAACAACTTTTACTTTTTTAGCGCCAATCGATTTTAGTGTGCGTTTGACTTTAGGTAAATTAGTTGCTTTAGAAACTAGTGTGCTAAACCAGCGGCACTGGTTTTTATAAAGAGCGCTTTCTTCAATCATGCGCTCTATAAAACCAAGCTCGCCCCCTTCGCAAAATAGCTCTGCGCCTTGACCGCTAAAATTAAGTGTGGGATTGGATGTTTTTATTGGTTGCTTTCCGGCATTTCTGGCCAAGCCATTAATTTTACGTTGGGTGCCAGCTTGCGCTTCTTCGAGAGAAGCATGAAATGGTGGATTTCACATACTAAATTCAAAGACATCATCTGCTTGGACAATACCTTTGAAAATACAATTTGTATTGTTTTGGAGGCGTAACTGAATAGAGTTATTTAAACTATTTGCATCAATAATAGCTTGTGCATTTTTGATGGCGTTAGCATTGATATCTACGCCAATAAAATCCCAGCCATATTCACGATGTCCAATCAATGGATAAATTGCGTTCGCGCCCACGCCTAAATCCAAGCCTTTTATCTTCTTGTTTTTGTTAGCATCAATTAAATCAGCTAAGTAATGAATATAGTCGGCGCGTCCTGGAATAGGCGGGCAGTGAAACTGGTCGGGAATGTCCCATTCTGCAATTTGGTAATCATGCGCTAAAAGTGCTTTATTTAGTGCTATAACGGCTTTAGGGTTTGCAAAATCAACGGACAGGTCGTTGTAAGCATTAGTCTTTACAAAAGCCTTCAGTGTTGGAGTCGCAAGAGATAACGCTACTAAGTCATATCGACCTTGATGCTTGTTTCTCTGGTGCATTTATAAAATGAGGGCTGCAGCAACTTTGCGACCCTCAGCCATGAGGATGTTATAAGTTCTACAAGCCGCATCGGTGGTCATGCATTCTACAGGGATGTTCGCGGCTGCTAGGGCTTGAATTAAATGGGGGCGAATAAAGCGATGTGTTGACCCGGTGCCAAGTAAAATC
The DNA here is from genome assembly GCA_040401435.1 of Candidatus Methylopumilus sp. Classification (GTDB taxonomy): domain Bacteria; phylum Pseudomonadota; class Gammaproteobacteria; order Burkholderiales; family Methylophilaceae; genus Methylopumilus_A. The sequence goes on along the minus strand of JBBAON010000004.1, from coordinate 124,837 downwards.
ACTTCAGGTTGATAGGTTAGTAAGCATTCAAAATTTTCCTGATTCAAGCTGTCAAAATCGCTCACATCCCAATTCAATAATAGCTCATCAGGAAGAACAACCAAGCTTTGCGGATAAACTAGATTGTTGATGGAAATCCATTCTTTGCTATAGCCTGTAATGAGCTGTTTTCCATCGGCTTGAGTTAAATGTAACTTCATCTCTATTTCTCATCTTGAATTGGTTAAATTGCTAGGCCTGAAAATCGCTTGATTCATTGCCTGATATGGCCTTCGAGGGTAAGATAACATATTTTTATGCTTAGGTTTTGCCGTGCAACCATTACTTAAATCTTCAAAGCTTAATAACGTGTGCTATGACATTCGCGGCCCAGTGCTGGCGCGTGCCAAAAAGATGGAAGAAGATGGGCACCGCATCATTAAATTGAATATCGGCAATCCTGCGCCATTTGGTTTTGCGGCCCCTGAAGAAATTCTGCAAGATGTCATTCGCAATATGGATCAAGCATCTGGCTACACAGACTCAAAAGGCCTATTTGCTGCACGTAAAGCCATTATGCACTATAGTCAGCAAAAGAATATTGATGGTGTCACGATAGACGACATTATCATCGGCAATGGTGTGTCAGAGTTAATTGTGATGGCGATGCAGGGCTTGCTCAATAATGGTGATCAGGTTTTGGTTCCAGCCCCAGATTATCCTTTGTGGACAGCGGCTGTGAATTTGGCGGGAGGAACTCCGCGTCATTATATTTGTGATGAAGCTTCTGGCTGGTTACCAGACCATAAAGATATTGAATCAAAAATCACTGCCAATACACGCGGTATTGTGATTATTAATCCAAACAATCCAACAGGCGCTTTGTACCCTGATGAGATTTTGCATGGCATTATTGAAATTGCGCGTCACCACAGTTTAGTGATTTTTGCGGATGAGATTTACGACAAGGTTTTGTACGACGGTAGAACCCATACTTCCATTGCATCGCTTGCAGATGACGTATTGTTTGTGACTTTTAATGGATTGTCTAAAAACTACCGTACCTGTGGCTATCGCGCTGGCTGGTTAATTATTTCTGGCGAAAAGAAACATGCTAAGGATTATATCGAGGGTTTGAATATGCTAGCTTCGATGCGGCTTTGTGCCAATGTGCCGGGTCAGCTTGGAATTCAAACTGCATTGGGTGGGTATCAAAGTATTAATGATTTAGTGTCACCAGAAGGTCGCTTATGTAAGCAGCGAGATTTAGCATATGACATGCTGACGTCAATACCAGGTGTTAGCTGCGCTAAGCCAGCAGCTGCGATGTATCTATTTCCTAAGCTTGATCCAAAAATGTATCCAATCGAGGATGATCAACAATTTATTCTCGATTTGCTCTTAGAAGAAAAAGTTTTATTGGTGCAAGGCTCTGGTTTTAACTGGAAAACGCCCGACCACTTCCGCATAGTGTTTTTACCTAATGTGGATGATTTGAAAGAGGCCATGACACGTATTGCCCGCTTCTTGGATCAGTATCGAAAACAGCACGGCACTAAATAACAATCGTTAACGAAAGTATATGAATAGTATGAAGTCATTAAAAGTTGGTCTGCTTGGTATCGGCACAGTAGGCGGTGGTACATACACTGTATTAACACGCAATCAAGAAGAAATTGCGCGACGTGCTGGCTGTAAGATTGAAATTGTAAAAGTGGCAGATCGTAATCTTGAGCTTGCAAAAAAACTTACTAATGGACAAGTTGATGTGACCGATGATGTGTTATCAGTCGTGACTGATCCGAATGTAGACGTTGTTGTTGAGTTGATCGGTGGTTACACGCTAGCAAAAGATGCGATTCTAAAAGCCATTGAACATGGCAAGCATGTTGTGACAGCGAATAAAGCATTAATTGCTACGCACGGCAATGAAATATTTGCTGCAGCAAAAGCCAAGGGTGTGATTGTCGCTTTTGAAGCTGCAGTTGCTGGTGGCATCCCTATTATTAAGGCTTTGCGCGAGAGTTTGGTCGCTAACAAAATTGAGTGGATCGCGGGCATTATTAACGGAACCACTAACTTTATCCTCACTGAAATGCGTGACAAAGGCTTAGCCTTTTCTGACGTGCTTGGTGAAGCCCAACGTCTTGGTTATGCCGAGGCTGACCCCACTTTTGACGTTGATGGGATTGATGCTGCACATAAGCTGATGATTATGTCTGCGATTGGATTCGGTATTCCGATGCAATTCGATAAAGTCTATACCGAGGGTATTACTAAACTCGAGAGTAAAGATATACGCTACGCAGAAGAACTAGGTTATCGCGTTAAATTATTAGGCATGACTAAACAGAGCGAAAATGGCATTGAAATTCGTGTGCATCCCACTTTAATTCCTGAAAAACGATTGATTGCGAATGTAAATGGTGCAATGAATGCAGTGGTAGTTAAGGGAGATGCAGTTGGTCCTACGCTTTATTATGGAGCAGGCGCTGGCTCAGAACCAACAGCAAGTTCGGTTATTGCAGACTTGGTAGATGTGGCGCGTATGAAAAATACCAGCATTCAAGACCGTGTACCATATCTGTCATATCACGATATTTCTGCAACTGAGAAAACGCCAATTTTACCTATTAGTGAAGTCAACACATCTTACTATCTGCGATTACGCGCTTCTGATAAACCGGGCGTATTGGCTGAAGTGACGAAGATTTTGGGGGACAGACAAATCTCTATTGATGCGATGATTCAAAAAGAGCCGCAAGATGGTGAAACCGAAGCGGATATCGTGATTTTGACGCACATCACTGTTGAGAAAAATATGAATGCGGCAATTCAAGCAATTGAAGCACTGCCAGCGATTGACGGTGCTGTGGTGAAACTGCGTATGGAAGAATTAAATAAATGAAATACATCAGTACCCGTGGGCAATCGCCAGCTTTAAGTTTTAGCGAAATTTTGCTGGGTGGTTTAGCACCTGATGGCGGCTTGTATTTACCTGAAACTTACCCGCAATTTAGCGATGCTAATTTAAGCGTAATGCGCAGTATGAACTATCGTGATTTAGCTTTTACGATTTTAAGTCGCTTAATCGATGAACAAGATATTCCAGCGCAAGATCTACGCACGATTGTGGATAAGACTTACCGCGCTGAAGTGTATTGCCACACTCGCCAAGGGCAAAATGCTGAAGACATTGCCCCAACACTTAAATTAGAAAACAATCTATATTTACTATCTCTTTCAAATGGCCCAACGTTGGCGTTTAAAGACATGGCCATGCAATTGCTGGGCAACTTGTTTGAATATGTGCTTGCTAAAAAAGGTGAAACTACCAATATTTTAGGGGCAACCTCTGGAGATACTGGCTCTGCTGCTGAATATGCCATGCGTGGTAAAAAAGGCGTGAGTGTATTCATGCTATCACCCCATCAAAAAATGAGTCGTTTCCAAGCTGCCCAGATGTTCAGTTTGCAAGATAAAAACATTTTCAACATCGCTGTAAAAGGCGTGTTTGATGATGCGCAAGATATTGTAAAAGCGGTATCTAATGACCACGCGTTTAAAGCAGCAAATAAGATAGGTGCCGTTAACTCAATTAACTGGGGACGTGTTGCGGCACAAGTAGTTTACTATTTCAAAGGCTATTTTGCAGTCACACAAAACAATCGCCAAAAAGTTAGCTTCGCAGTCCCTTCAGGCAACTTCGGCAATGTATGTGCTGGCCATATTGCCCGCATGATGGGCTTGCCGATCGATAAGCTTGTGGTGGCGACCAATGAGAATGATGTGCTTGATGAGTTTTTCAAAACAGGTCTTTATCGCCCACGTGGATCATCCAATACTTACCATACATCTAGCCCTTCAATGGACATTAGTAAAGCATCAAACTTTGAGCGATTCATTTTTGACTTAACGGGGCGTGATGCTGCCAAGGTGCGCGAGTTGTGGTCATCGGTCGATGCTGGCGGTGCTTTTGATATCAAACAAGCTGGTTTGTTTGAGCAGATTGAGGGTTATGGCTTTGTTTCGGGAAATAGTAATCATATTCATCGTATGAATGTTATACGAGAGGCTAAAGACAAATATGGTGTTGTGATTGACACGCATACCGCCGATGGTTTGAAAGTTGCGCTAGAACATCGTAATGCCAATACACCAATGGTCGTGTTAGAAACTGCATTGCCTATTAAATTTGAAGATGCCATTATTGAAGCGCTGGGTCATTCGCCCGATAGACCAGAGTCTTTGCGAGGAATAGAGGATCTGCCTCAACGTTTTGAAGTCATGGATGCTGATGTGGACGCGGTTAAAGCTTATTTAGTCGCGAATACTTAAGACATAAGATGGAGCTATTATGAAGCAATACCAGGACCTCATGCGCCATGTACTTATACATGGAAACAAAAAAGAAGATCGAACCGGCACAGGGACGACTTCTGTATTTGGCTATCAAATGCGTTTTGATTTGAATGCAGGCTTTCCTCTGCTGACGACAAAAAAAGTACATTTAAAATCCATCATTCATGAGTTGCTTTGGTTTTTGCAAGGCAGCACCAATATTACCTATCTAAAAGAAAATGGCGTACGCATTTGGGATGAGTGGGCGGATGAAAATGGAAACTTAGGCCCTGTATATGGTTACCAATGGCGCAATTGGCCCAAACCAGATGGCACGCATATCGATCAAATCACACAAGTCGTTAACATGATCAAGAGCAACCCTGATTCACGGCGCTTAATTGTGTCTGCCTGGAACGTAGCGGATGTTGATCAAATGAAGTTGCCACCATGCCATGCTTTTTTTCAGTTTTACGTCGCGGATGGCAAATTAAGCTGTCAGCTTTATCAACGTAGTGCGGATATTTTCTTAGGGGTGCCATTTAATATCGCTTCTTATGCCTTGCTCACCATGATGGTGGCGCAAGTGTGTGGATTAAAATTAGGGGATTTTGTCCACACGCTTGGCGATGCACATATCTACAGCAACCATTTTGAGCAGGTGAATGAACAGCTCACGCGAGATTTGCGTGCCTTGCCAACGATGCATATCAACCCAAACGTAAAAGATATTTTTGATTTCAAATTTGAAGACTTTACACTAGAAGGCTACGACCCACATCCGCCAATTAAAGGCTTAGTCGCGGTTTAGTATGGCATGCTTGTCTTTAATCGTAGCGATTGCTAAAAACCGCGTCATCGGTGTTAACAATAATTTACCCTGGCATTTGCCAGAAGACCTCAAGCGTTTCCGTGCTTTAACCACTGGTCATCACATTATTATGGGGCGTAAAACTTATGATTCGCTTGGTCGTTTACTGCCGGGAAGAACCACGGTCATCGTGACGCGTAATCAAGATTACAAAGTTGAAGGTGCAATTGTTGTGCATAGCCTTGAAGCTGCGATTGCAGCCTGTGGCGACGATAATGAAGCATTCTTGATTGGTGGTGCGGAGCTTTACAAAGATGGCTTAAAGCTCGCTAATAAGCTCTACATCACTGAAATTGACGCTGAGTACGAAGGTGATGCGTTCTTCCCAGAATTTGATGTGGCTGAATTACAAGCTGGTGAGCGTGAAAGCCATCAGGCAGAGAATGGTTTGGGGTTTAGTTATATTACATATCAGCGAATTTGATAAACTCGAAATCATGAAAAAGGCGCTTTGATTAAGCGCCTTTTTCATTTTTTGAAGTGACAGCTTATGCTGCTACGCAATCAACATAATACATGTCCTTGCCATCCACTATTTGTTTAACTAAGCCGTGAACGTCAGTCTCGAAGCCAGGAAAGCGCTCATTAAACTCACGAGCAAACTTCAAGTAGTTCACGATAATTGCATTGAACTGTTCACCAGGAATTAATAGCGGAATACCTGGTGGGTAAGGGGTGAGCAATACAGCAGTGATACGGCCCTCTAGCTCATCAATTAATACACGGTCAATATCCCGATGGGCCATTTTTGCAAATGCATCGGTTGGCTTCATTGCGGGTACCATGTTAGACAGATACATTTCAGTGGTTAAGCGCGCCACGTCATTTTGTTTATAGATTCCATGAATTTGCGTGCACAAATCTTTTAAGCCGGTGAGTTCATAGCGTGGATATTTTGCCGCGAACTCAGGTAATACTTTCCACAATGGTTGGTTTTTATCGTAATCGTCTTTGAACTGTTGTAATGCAGCCACCATAGTGTTCCAGCGGCCTTTGGTAATGCCAATAGTGAACATGATGAAGAATGAATATAGACCAGTTTTTTCAACAATCACACCATGTTCAGCAAGATATTTAGTCACGATAGCGGCAGGAATGCCAAACTCATCAGAGAAGTCACCATCCACGTCCAAGCCGGGTGTAATGATGGTTGCTTTAATCGGGTCGAGCATGTTGAAACCTTCGGCAAGATTGCCGAAGCCATGCCAACGCTCATTGGCTTTGAGCATCCAAGCTTCGCGCTCTTCGATACCTTCTTCTGAAAGGTCGTTAGGACCCCAAACTTTAAACCACCAGTCAGCACCCCATTCTTCATCTACTTTGCGCATCGCACGGCGAAAATCCAAAGCTTCCATGATGGACTCTTCAACAAGCACTGTTCCGCCTGGCGCTTCCATCATTGCTGCCGCTACGTCGCAGCTAGCAATAATTGAATATTGCGGGCTGGTTGATGTGTGCATCAAATAAGCTTCGTTAAATACGTCACGGTCCAATTGAATATTCTCAGCATCTTCAACCAAAATCTGTGACGCTTGGCTGAGGCCGGCGAGGAGTTTATGCGTTGATTGCGTTGAGAAAATCATCGACTCTTTACAACGTGGACGGTCTGCGCCAATTGCGTGGTAATCGCCGTAAAAGTCATGGAATGTGGCGTGTGGTAACCAGGCTTCATCGAAATGTAGCGTATCAATTTTCCCGTCTAACATTTCTTTAATTTCTTCAACGTTATAAAGCACACCGTCGTATGTTGATTGGGTAATGGTTAAGACGCGAGGTTTTGCGTTTTTGTCAGTAGCAAATGGGTTAGCTTCAATCTTTTTCTTGATATTTTCCCATTCGAATTCCGCTTTGGGAATTGGACCGATAATGCCGAAGTGGTTTCGTGTTGGCATCAAGAAAACAGGAATTGCACCCGTCATGATGATCGAGTGCAATACAGACTTATGACAGTTACGGTCAACCACCACAATATCGCCAGGAGCTACTGTTGAGTTCCAAACAATCTTATTGGATGTTGATGTCCCGTTTGTCACAAAGTACAAGTGGTCACAGTTATATATACGAGCTGCGTTACGCTCTGATGCTGCCACAGGGCCTGTATGGTCTAGTAATTGCCCAAGCTCATCTACCGCGTTACAAACGTCTGCACGGAGCATATTTTCACCAAAGAATTGGTGGAACATTTGACCCACTGGTGATTTCAAGAATGCCACGCCACCAGAGTGACCGGGGCAGTGCCATGAATAAGAGCCATCAGCCGCATAATGCGTTAAGGCTTTAAAGAATGGTGGTGGCAAGCTATCCAAATAAGCTTTGGCTTCGCGGATAATTAAGCGCGCCACAAACTCTGGTGTATCTTCATTCATGTGAATAAAGCCGTGTAGTTCACGTAATACGTCATTTGGAATATGACGTGAGGTACGAGTTTCACCATGCAAGAAGATAGGAATTTCTTCATTGCGATAACGGATCTCATTCACGAATGTGCGTAATTGCTCAATCGCTTCTGGCTTTTCTTCTACGATTTCTTCGTCATCAATCGACAAAATGAATGCTGACGCACGACTTTGTTGTTGTGCAAAAGAAGTTAGGTCTCCGTAACTGGTCACGCCCAAAACTTCAAAGCCTTCTTCTTCAATCGCTTTTGCAAGAACACGAATGCCTAGGCCTGAAGAGTTTTCAGAGCGGAAGTCTTCATCGATAATAACGATAGGAAATCTAAATTTCATTGAGTAACCTTATTTTGATGCCTAAATTTTAGGCAGTGTCACGCCGACTTGGCCTTGATATTTACCGCCACGGTCTTTATAGCTTACTTCGCAAACATCATCAGCATCTGCTTCAAAGAACAGTACTTGTGCGCAGCCTTCGTTAGCGTAAATTTTCGCTGGAAGCGGAGTAGTATTGCTGAACTCTAGTGTTACATAGCCTTCCCATTCAGGTTCGAATGGGGTTACGTTCACAATAATGCCACAACGTGCATAAGTTGATTTACCTAAGCAAACTGTTAAAACATTGCGGGGAATACGGAAGTATTCAACGGTTCGCGCAAGTGCAAATGAATTAGGTGGAATAATGCAGTAATCTGCATCCACTTCTACAAATGAATTTGGGTCGAAATTTTTTGGGTCAACAATCGTGCTGTTAATGTTGGTGAATAGCTTAAACTCTTTTGAGCAACGAATATCGTAGCCGTAGCTCGATGTGCCATAGGACACCATGCGTTCGCCGGCAGCATTGGTTTTGACTTGTTTAGGTTCAAACGGCTCAATCATGCCATGTTGTTCGGCCATGCGGCGTATCCACTTATCCGATTTAATGCTCATTTTTTACTCAACCATTCATTAAAAAAACGAAAATAACAAAATTAAAATGCCCACGTATAAAGCTATTTTACTGACAAATCACTTAGGCATGTTGAAATGGGTAAATAGCAATCTAGTGCTCGTCGCCACCTAATTCAATACTGTAACGCCAGAACTGATCTTCTGTTTCGAATATAACACTAGAAGCTTCAGGATCACGGTCGCCAGCGCGGTATTGGTGCAAGGGTGTTTTGTTCTTTGCCCAAGCATTCACGATTTGGTCAACTAAGCGCCATTGTGCTTCAACTTCACTGATGTGTAGATATTGTGAAGGATCTCCTTCCATCAAGTTCAGCATCAAAGTTTCATATGAGTCGATGCTCTCATCACCTTGTTGGCGCTGGGCGCCATCAAGACTCATGGTACGTGTTGCGATATCTAAACCTGGAATCTTAGATTCCATCTCAATTTTTACGCATTCACGAGGTTGAATATTAATGATCAGCCAGTTGTGATGTTGATCATGTTTAAGTTCCATTGGAGATGGTTTGAAGCGAATCGCAATCGCAGTATTGCCTGCATGCAGACGTTTGCCAGTGCGAACGTAGAAAGGAACACCTTTCCAGCGAGGATTATCAATAAACAACTTGACGGCGGCGTAAGTTTCTGTGGAGCTTGTGTCGCCAAGGCCATCACGCTTTACTTCTTCTAAATAGCCAGGCACATTTTCACCATGACCGTCACCTACACAAACGCGACCTGCCGCATATTGTGCGCGAAATACTTGTTTATTGAAGTTATCTAAGTCGATTGGACGAATCGATTCTAACACCTTGATTTTTTCAGCACGGATGCTTACTGGCGTGAGGTCTTTTGGTTTTTCCATTGCAACCAAAGCTAAGGTTTGCAACAAGTGACTTTGGAACATATCACGAAGCGCGCCCGTTGCTTCGTAGAAAGTGGTTCTTTCGCCAACGCCTAAAGTCTCATTGTTGGTGATTTGTACATGATCGATGTGGCCATTATTCCAAAGCGGTTCAAAAATCGCATTGGTAAAGCGAGTGAGCATAATGTTTTGAATCGCTGATTTACCGAGGTAATGATCGATACGGTAAATTTGAATTTCTTTTAAGTGCTTAGTGATTTTTGATTGCAAGTCTTGGGCACTGGCTAAGTCTGTGCCAAACGGTTTTTCAATCAATACACGTCGCCAGTATTCGCTTTCGTCCAACAAGCCAACACCTGAAAGTTGCTCAACCACTGGCGCAAAATCTGTCGGACGAACAGACAAGAAATAAGCCAGGTTTTGAGGGAAGACATTTTCATCGCTTAGTCTGTCACGCATTTTTTCGAAAGCATTAGGATCGGTTGGCGGATTAGCATGGTAATGGTTGCGATTTAAAAATCGCTCGAATACTTGCTTGTCGTAGCCGCTTTTGAATTTAGCATCCAACATCCCTTTGATTTCTTTATGCCAGTCTTCTCGCGCAACGTCACCGCGACCTACCGATAAAATCGCCATTCGGTCTGGCAATCGACCAGCAACATCCAAACGGAAAAGACCTGGAATTAGTTTTAGCCGGGATAAGTTGCCGCTAGCGCCAAATAAAACAAGGGTACAAGGATCAATTTGTTTACTCATTACTTCAAGTTTCCTAAGGTTTCGGTATTAATAAGCGGCCAGTCTAACGCTGGCCGCGATGATATGTTTAGCTTTTGATGAGGCTAGTCGTTGACTGATTTAACAAAGTGACCACCAAAGCCATTACGCATCATGGATAGCAATTTGTAGCTGTAACCAGTGGCATCTTGGCTTCTGAAGCGAGCTTGCAGGGCAAGTGTCAGCACAGGTGCAGCCACGCCTTGTTCAACAGAATCCATCACTGTCCAACGACCTTCGCCAGAGTCGGCCACATAAGGAGCAACGGCGGATAGTTCTTGGTCTTCTTTCAGTGCGTCAGCGGTTAAATCTAACAGCCAGCTTCGCACTGCTGAGCCATGACGCCAAAGCTCCGTGACTTTTGCTAGGTCTAAGTTGAAATCAGTTTTACCTTTTAGCAAATCTAAGCCTTCAGCCATCGCCTGCATCATGCCGTATTCAATACCGTTATGAATCATCTTAGTAAAGTGGCCTGATCCTATTGGGCCAACATGAGCCCAGCCATTCTCTTTCGATGGGGCGAGTGCAATGAGGATAGGTTCTATTGTTTTTGCAACTTCAGGGGTCGCGCCTACCATCAGACAGTACCCATTTTCTAGGCCCCAGATGCCGCCTGATGTGCCGGCATCCATAAAGCCGATGCCACGTTCAGCAAGCCAAGCGCCGCGGCGCTGGCTGTCTTTGTAATTTGAGTTGCCGCCATCAATAATGATGTCCCCTTTAGCAAGCATCTCAGCAAGATTTTGAATTTGAATTTCAGTAGGTTCACCGCTTGGTAACATCAGCCAAACAATGCGTTTTTCGTCAGATTCCCCTAGCTTTGAAACTGCATCAGCAACTGAACTGGCCGCAATCATGCTTTCGGTTTTGACTAACTTAGTCACAACTTCCACACTTCTATCGTAGCCAATGACTTCAATACCGCTGCGAAGCAAGCGAGTCTTCATGTTGCCACCCATCTTGCCTAAACCTATCATTGCTAGTTTCATTAATTTTCCTTGGTTAGGATATAGTCTGTCATCGTCCTTTTGGGTAATATGACGAGCTAAATTGATTTATTAAATAAGTCTGCAATTATAACGTGAAGGCTTTGCATGATGCAAAACACAAACCAAGAAAATTCCCTAGTAAAAAACACAGAAAAAATGCAAGAAAAAATAAATCAAATCAGTCGATGGCACAATTTCGAAACTCAAGAGGCCATTAACCAAGCCTCATTAAACCGAATTTTAGCTGTTGCAAATGAAGCGATTGCTACTCGCGGCTGGTTCTCTATTGTGCTAGCAGGCGGTTCAACCCCTAAAAGCGTTTACGCTTTACTAAAGAACGCAAAGGCTGATTGGGCGAATTGGCATGTTTATCACAATGACGACCGGTGTTTGCCCGAGGATAATCCTGAGCGCAATAGCTTGATGGCGCGCACTACGTGGCTTAATCATGTGAGCATTCCTGCTAATCAAATTCACGATATTCCTGCAGAATTAGGCAATATTGAAGGCGCAACAGCTTATGCCAAAATATTGATTGGTGTGCCTGAATTTGATTTGGTTCTCCTTGGTTTAGGTGAGGATGGCCATACAGCAAGTTTATTCCCAAATCAGCCTATAGATAATTCTGCAGATGCAGTGCCTGTGTTTGATGCACCTAAACCGCCTGCAGACCGAATTACTGTTAGTCAGCAACGTTTAAGCAATGCAAGAGAAGTGATTTTCTTGGTCACCGGTGCCGGTAAACAAGAGGCAGTCAATCATTGGAGAAATGGCGTTGCGATTCCGGCGACTTTAATTAACCCTAAAAATGGCGTGGACGTGTATTGCTTTGGTGTGACGTTTTAAGGTGAAGATTCGACTCTAGATTAGCAAAAAGCCCCGAATTTTTCGGGGCTTTTTGCTTATATGAATTGAGCTATGTATTTTGAATAACGATGTTGGGAAATTTACTGCTGTGATCTAGCGCGAGTTGCGATAGCTTGGAGGCTGTCTTTCTTGCGATTTGTTTGTAAATGCTTGCAATTTGGCTGTTAGGCTCACTAATCACCGTTGGCTTGCCGCCGTCTGATTGTTCACGAATTTTAATATCAAGGGGCAGGCTGCCAAGTAAATCAACGTTGTAGTCTTTACAAATGGTTTCGCCACCACCTGCACCAAAAATATGCTCTTCATGGCCGCACTTTGTACAGATATGCGTACTCATGTTTTCAACGATGCCTAGAATTGGAATGCCTACTTTTTCAAACATTTTGAGGCCTTTTCGTGCGTCTAACAGCGCAATATCTTGCGGTGTAGTCACAATAATGGCGCCAGTCACTGGCACTTTTTGTGAAAGCGTTAATTGAATATCGCCAGTGCCTGGTGGTAAGTCGATAATTAAATAATCGAGGTCTTTCCAGCGGGTGTCGCGGAGAAGTTGTTCTAAAGCACTAGTAACCATTGGGCCACGCCACACCATAGGAGTATCAACATCAACCAAAAAGCCTATCGACATGGCTTGGATACCATGGGCTTGCATCGGCTCTATGCTTTTTCCGTCTGCGCTATCTGGACGACCTGATATTCCTAGCATTTGTGGTTGGCTAGGGCCATAAATATCAGCATCTAAAATGCCGACATTAGCGCCCTCTTCTGCAAGTGCGAGGGCAATGTTTACGGCGGTAGTTGATTTTCCAACGCCACCTTTGCCAGATGCCACAGCGATAATATTTTTGACGTTTGGAATAAGGGGCACACCACGTTGTGCGCTGTGCGGAACAATACGGCTACCAATATTGACGGTGATATTGCCAACGCCACTAATATTACTTAATTGATTTACTACTAATGTTTTAATTTCATCCAATACGCTTTTGGCTGGGTAGCCTAGGACGATATCTACAGAAACGTCGTTGCCCTTAATTTGAATGTTCTTAGCTGATTTGCTGCTGATGAAGTCTGCGCCAGTGTTAGGATCCATCAATTTTTTGAGAGTGTTTTGAACATCTACTTCTGAAATTGCCATTGAGTTTTCCTTGCGATAATTCTTGAGTAAAAGATTGTGGTAATTTTAACGCATGTGAAAGCGCCCGTCATTTGTTAAAATGGGTGTATTCAAACAGTTTATAGACAGATTGAAATTCATGAGCCGTAAAATTTTGGTCACTTCTGCGCTTCCTTATGCCAATGGCAGTATCCATTTGGGGCATTTGGTTGAATATATTCAAACCGATATTTGGGTGCGCTTTCAGAAAATGCAAGGTAATACAGTCCATTATGTTTGTGCTGATGATACGCATGGCACTCCAATTATGTTGCGTGCTGAAAAAGAGGGCATTACGCCAGAGGCTTTGATTGCCAAGGTGCATACAGAGCATTATGCTGACTTTTCGGAATTTTTAGTTGAGTTTGATAACTATTACTCAACCAACTCGCCTGAAAATAAAGAGTTAGCAAGCGGAATTTATAAAGCGCTAAAAGCCAACGGTAAGATTGCAACTAAAACCATTGAGCAGTTTTACGATCCAGTTAAAAACATGTTCTTGCCAGATCGCTTTATTAAAGGCGAATGTCCTAAGTGTCATGCTAAAGACCAATATGGGGACTCCTGCGAAGTTTGCGGAGCGACTTATAATCCAACTGAACTGATTAACCCATTCTCAGCTGTTTCTGGCGCAGCCCCCGTGAGAAAAGAAACCGAGCATTACTTTTTCAAGCTTTCAGAATGCAGCGACTTCTTACGCGGTTGGACGCGCTCTGGAACGCTCCAACAAGAAGCCGCTAATAAGATGAATGAATGGATAGGCGAGGCTGGCGAAAATAAATTGTCGGATTGGGATATCTCTCGCGATGCACCGTATTTTGGTTTTGAGATTCCAGATGCGCCGGGCAAATATTTCTATGTTTGGCTTGATGCGCCAATTGGATACATGGCGAGCTTTAAAAATCTATGCGCTAAAAATGGCTTAGATTTCGATGAGTATTGGAAAGCAGACTCTAAAACAGAGCTTTATCATTTTATTGGTAAAGATATTCTGTATTTTCATGCTTTATTTTGGCCAGCAACGCTTGAGTACTCAGGCTACCGTAAGCCAACGCAAGTTTTCTCCCATGGTTTCTTAACCGTTAACGGTGAAAAGATGTCTAAGTCACGGGGTACGTTTATTACTGCGCGTAGTTATTTAGACCATATTAAAAATCCTGAGTATTTACGTTATTACTATGCTGCCAAGCTAAATGGCAGTATGGAAGATATCGATTTGAATCTTGAAGACTTTGTTGCTCGAGTGAATAGCGATTTGGTGGGTAAATACATCAATATTGCAAGTCGTACGGCGGGTTTTATTAATAAACGTTTTGCTGGAAAATTAGTTTCGGCGAACAAACATGCGGTTGTTGAAGTAATTAAAGCATCTGCACCTGAAATTGCTAAAGCTTATGAAGCGCGTGACTATAGTCGTGCACTTCGTGAAATTATGCGTTTGGCGGATTTGTCTAATGCTGACGTTGCGGAGGCAGCGCCTTGGGTAGTGGCTAAGCAAGAGGGAGATGTTGCGCAAGCCAAACTTCATGCGGATTGTTCAAGCGCGCTTGAAATGTTTCGCTTGTTAACGCTTTACCTAAAACCAGCTTTGCCAGATTTGGCAGCTAACATTGAGCGTTTCTTGAATATTGCACCGCTTTCATGGGCAAGTGTGAATGATTCATTTGCGGATGGCCATGCCATAAACGAATACAACCATTTAATTACCAGAATTGATCCGAAACATACTGATGCCATGACCGAAGCTAATAAAGAAAACTTACAACAATCCGCTCCTGTAGTTGCCAGTCCAGCAGCTGCGGTATCTGAAAATGCAGGTGACTATATCTCGATTGATGATTTCACTAAGGTGGATTTGCGTATCGCAAAAATCGTGAATGCTGAACATGTGGAAGGGGCAGAAAAGCTCTTGCGCTTGAGTTTGGAAATTGGTGAAGCGACCCCGCGTCAAGTGTTTGCAGGGATTAAATCAGCCTATGATCCTGCGACTTTGGTTGGTCGTTTAACCGTGATGGTGGCTAACCTTGCGCCGCGTAAGATGAAATTTGGTATGTCTGAAGGCATGGTCCTCGCTGCAAGTGATGAGCGAGGCGGACCATTTATCTTGTCGCCGGATGCTGGTGCTGAGGCGGGAATGCGGGTTAAGTAAAAGGACTTTCACCCAACTAAAAGCTCGCGCAAGCGGGCTTTTAGTTGGGTAATAATATTATTTCTTCACGGTCGCTGGTTTTTCCGCCGCCGCTGGTGATGTGCCTGATACCGTGATTTCTGGTTTTAGTTTGGCTAAGGTTTTGTCACCGATGCCAGGCACATTATTCAAATCATCAACGGTTTTAAAATTACCATGTTTTTTACGGTAATCAATAATCGCTTGAGCTTTCGCTGGCCCGATACCATTCAATACCTCAAGTTGCTCAACAGTTGCAGTATTCAGATTAATTGCCGCAGAAGTATCAATAGTAAAACTGAAGAACAAAATGGTCGCTAATAAAAACTTTTTCATGATAAATCCCCTTGTTTGAAAATGAATCGACTACATAGCAAATCATGTAACCAAATCATGTAACCAAATCATAATCCTGTATTATATTAATAGTAATTATCTATTATTATTTATGCAGATAAAAGAATTTCCTCATGTATTTTTTTTAGTGTTTCGAGTGGGTTTTTGGATTGTGTGATCGGACGACCAATTACTAAATAGCTTGAACCCAGAGCCAACGCTTGGCTTGGCGTCACTACGCGAGATTGGTCATCGAGTACTGCATCTATAGGACGGATGCCTGGAGTGACTAGACAAAATTTGTCACCCAAAGCTTTTCTTAAAATTGGTGCTTCTTGAGCAGAGCAAACAACACCGTCTAAACCTGACTTTTCGGTCAGCGAGGCAAGGTTGAGTACTTGGTCTGAAACAGCGCCCAAGACCCCGACTTCATTGAGCATTTGTTGATTCATACTGGTGAGCACAGTCACTGCGATTAGGATTGGTTTTTGGCCAGAGCGCTCCACACCTTCGCGTGCTGCTTCCATCATGGCGCTTCCACCTGATGCATGTACATTGAGCATCCAAACCCCCAAACGGCTCGCTGCCTCGCAAGCTTTTGCAACCGTGGTTGGTATGTCATGAAACTTTAAGTCCAAAAATACACCAAAACCTTTTGCAATAAGCGCCTCAACAAGACTTGGTCCTGCCGCAGTAAATAACTCTTTCCCCACTTTTAAGCGGCAAATTGCTGGATCAAGCTGTTCAGCAAATTTAAGCGCATCTTGCGAATTCGCATAATCTAGCGCGATAACAATTTTTGGGTCATGGCTAGAATGGATCATGATGCAGTTTCTTTAGGCTCTGCTGGAAGTGATTCCCAAGCATTACAAGCTGGGCATTGCCAATGGAAGTTGCGGGCTTTAAACCCGCATTGGTCGCAGCAGTATGCATTACGGTTTCCGATGGCATAGCGAATAGTCTGGTGCATGAGATTAATGTCGCTATTTGGGCTCTTGCTTTGTAAGCTGCGTGCTTTTAGTAATTGGTCCAATGTTTGTAAGCTTGGTTTTCTTTCCAAATCGTTCAGCGCCAAATTAGCTGCAGCATCTGGACCTTGCTCCGCTAAAGTAATTTCGAATACCACTGACAATAGTGAAGGTAGTTTGTAGTTTTGAAAGTATTGGTTTAATAATAAAACACCTTCATTAAGCTCACCTAGTTCGCGATAGCAGTTAAGTAATTTATTAGCAACCATGCCAAGGCATTCCGACTTTTGAAACTCAATTCGCTTCCAAAAATTAATAGCGAGCTGATGCGCTTTTGCACTAGCTTCCATATCGCCCAACATGATATTTGCTCGTACGCAATTTTTATTGGCGTCGAGAGACATTTCAAGCTCATGGCGTGCCGTCTTTTCATCTTGACCTAAGATGGATTTAATGGCCATTTCACAATAAAACTGGGCAACTTCTTTACGAAAAGAAACACCAGAAACGCGCTCAAGTTCTGTGGCTGTTTTAATTGCGCGTTGCCACTCACGTTCGCGAATAAAAATCTCCAGTAATGCACGGAGTGCGGGTTGCTTGTAACGACTATCATCAAGGCCATTAAATAGCTCTTCAGCGCGATCGTACAACCCGGCTTTCAAGTAGTCTTGTGCAAGCTCTGCCTTGATCGCTTTTCTTTGTTCATTTGGTAGTTCTTTTCGTTCAAGCAAACTGAGGTGTAGGTTGATCGCACGATCTACCTCGCCGCTACGTCGAAATAAGCTGCCTAGAGCAAAGTGCAGCTCAAGCGAGTCCGCGTTAGATTGTGCCGCCTCTATAAACGCTTCAATCGCTTTATCTTGTTGGTCTGTAATTAAAAAATTGAGGCCTTTGAAGTAAGCAGCAGGGAGACTGGTTGATTCAGAGATAAGTTGTTTGATATCAATTCGCGCGGCAACCCAGCCAAGTGAGAAAAAAAGTGGGATTGCGATCAGCCACCATGATTCAAAATCCATTATTGAGCACCTTGATGGCTTGATGCTGTAATTTTTTTACGCAAGCTGTTTAATTCACGACGTTGTTTAATGATTGTTGGCGAGATCGCAACAAGGGCTGCAACAATGCCAGTAAGTAAAGCAATAAATAGAATCAATGATAAGGGTGCTTGCCATGATAAGCCAAGATAGTAAAGCAAGGTAACTGGATAAGCATTCTTGATGGCGAAGCCCATTAAAAGAATAAACAAGGCTAAACTCAATATTTTGGATATTATTTGCATAGCATCGATTTTACTGGCGCTTGTTAAAAAGGGCTAGGTAAAAATAATATAAAAAAAACGATAGTTTCCAAATCAAATGACATGGAAACTACCGCTTTCAGGTCTCAATCAGCATATCGCTGATTGATGTGAGGCTTAGACTAAATCAACGCGCTCGCGTAACTCTTTACCAGCTTTAAAGTGAGGTACATGTTTAGCAGGCACGTCCACTTTGCTCCCAGTTTTTGGATTGCGACCAAGGCGAGGTGGACGATAGTTAAGACTAAAACTACCGAAGCCACGAATTTCAATACGCTCGCCAGCTGCTAGATTGTCCGTCATTGAATCAAGAACGGCTTTCACTGAAAGTTCAGCATCCTTCACAACAAGTTGAGGAAAACGTGTAGATAAGTTAAGAATGAGTTCAGATTTTGTCATGGCTTTCTACCTTATTCGTTATTTTTGTTGTCAAGTTTAGCTTTCAACAAAGCACCTAGGTTAGTAGTGCCCGCTGTTGCTGCACCATCATCAGGCACTTGCGCTGTTTCTTTAACTTTTGCAGATTTGGCTTTAGGTTTTGCTTCAGTTTTTTCCTCTGAAGTGCCGCCTGTAGGATCTGCAGTCATTTGCTTAACGCCTAATGAGATACGCTCTTTCTCAACATCAATACTTAACACTAAGGCTTCTAACTCGTCACCTTTTTTGAAGTTACGGATCGCTTCTTCGCCAGTCTGAGTCCATGAAAGATCTGACAAGTGAACTAAACCGTCAATGCCGCCTGGCAAGCCGATAAACACACCGAAGTCAGTGATTGATTTGATTTGACCGTTTACTTTGTCAGATTTTTTATGACTTGCTGCGAAATCATCCCAAGGATTTGTCTGACATTGTTTCATACCTAATGACAAGCGACGACGATCTTCGTCAATCTCAAGAATCATTACTTCAACTTCGTCGCCTAATTGAGCGATTTTAGCTGGATGAACGTTCTTATTAGTCCAATCCATTTCTGAAACGTGAACAAGACCTTCGATACCTGGTTCGATTTCAACGAATGCACCGTAGTCAGTCAAGTTAGTCACTTTACCGAACAAACGAGTATTCGCTGGGTAACGACGGCTTAATGCAACCCATGGGTCATCGCCCAATTGTTTGATGCCAAGAGATACACGGTTTTTGTCTTGATCAAACTTAAGTATCTTAGCTTCAACTTCTTCACCAACAGTTAACACTTCTGATGGGTGTTTAACACGGCGCCATGCTAAGTCAGTAATGTGTAGCAAGCCATCAATGCCACCCAAATCAACGAATGCACCGTAGTCAGTGATATTTTTAACGATACCCTTAACAACTGCGCCTTCTTTTAATGAGCCCATCAATGCTTCGCGATCAGCACCCATGCTGTCTTCTAAAACAGCGCGGCGTGAAACCACAACGTTGTTGCGTTTGCGGTCTAGCTTGATAACCTTGAAATCCCATTCTTTGTTTTCGAATGGTGTCGTATCCTTAACAGGGCGTAAGTCAACCAACGAACCAGGTAAGAATGCGCGGATGCCGTTAACCATTACAGTTAAACCACCCTTAACGCGACCATTTACCATTCCCTTGATGATGCGAGCTTCATTCATCGCTTCTTCAAGGTCTAGCCATGCTGCTAGGCGTTTCGCTTTTTCGCGTGATAATTTTGTTGAGCCGTAACCATCTTCCAATGATTCGATGCAAACTTTAACGAAGTCGCCAACTTGGACTTCTAATTCGCCACGGTCATTTAAGAATTCAGCTGCATCAATCACGCTCTCAGATTTGAGGCCTGCATTAACTACAACGAAATCAGAATCGATAGAAACAACTTCCGCGGTGATCACTTCACCAGAGCGCATCTCTTGACGTGCAAGACTTTCTTCGAATAACGCTGCGAAACTTTCGCCCATAGAGGCGGTTGAGGTTGGAACATTAGCCATTAAAAAGGTACCTAAATAATCCCACCGTGCAGTGGGGTGAATTAAAAAAATCACGAGTTTTAGAGACTCGGATGCCTAAAAATTAAAACAGAGCGTAATTCTACAATAAAACAATCATTTAATTAAGTATTTTTTGGTTTTTTTGTAAAACTTTACTGAATCGGGCTTTTGATTTGATGATGTTTTTTATTAAATATGACAAATTAAGATGAGTATGCTGGGGACTTTGCTACTGCTGGGCTGCCTTGAAAGCTTCCAGTACTTGGTTTACAGCCTGTTTGATATCGAGATTGCTTGTTTCTAAGATACTGGCATCGTGTGCTTGTTGTAAGGGCGCAACAGTGCGTTGACTGTCTCGTGCATCTCGGTCTTGAAGGTCTTTTAAAATAGCTTGGTAATCAGCATCAATACCACTATTTATCAATTGCTTGTATCTTCTTTCAGCGCGGACTTCAGCACTGGCGGTTAAAAAGATTTTCGTTTTAGCATCAGGAAAAATCACAGTAGCCATATCGCGGCCATCAGCAACCAAGCCAGGTGAATTGCGGAAGCTATGTTGTAGATCAACTAATGCAAGCCTAACCAATGGGTGGGTGGCAACTTTAGATGCGCCTTGCCCTATTTGCTCTGTGCGAATTTTTTCGCTTACTTTTAAATTGTTCAGATAAATTTCGCTAAGCTCAAATTTAATGCTTAATTGAGGGACGAGTGATGCAATATCGTGTTCAGCATTCCAATCAATGCCTTGTTCATAAGCTGCCAATGCAACGATACGATAGAGCGCGCCAGAATCTAAATAGTGGAAATCAAGCTTTTCTGCAACGATTTGGGCAACAGTGCCTTTGCCAGAAGCAGATGGGCCATCAATTGCAATTACAGGAATGGAATTTGGACTCATATTATTGAACGATTGTGGCAAGGCGTTCGAAATAATCAGGGAAAGTTTTGCCGACACACTTTGGGTCATTGATGACGATAGGCACGCCGCCCAGGCTTACGAGCGAGAAGCACATCGCCATACGGTGATCATCATAGGTATCAATCACTGCATTTGAGCTGAGCTTTTCAGGTGGGGTAATGCGAATATAGTCGGGGCCTTCTTCAACAATAGCACCGACTTTTCTGAGCTCGGTTGCCATCGCGCTAATGCGATCAGTTTCTTTCACGCGCCAACTGGCAATATTGCGTAAGGTTGATGTGCCATTTGCAAATAAAGCTAAGATGGCAAGTGTCATCGCAGCATCAGGGATATGATTGCAGTCCAGATCTATTGCTTTTAGCTTACCTACTGCACGTTTCACAATAATACTGTTGGTACCGTATTCAATGATCGCGCCCATTTTGATGATCTCATCAGCAAACTTGATGTCGCCTTGAATACTGTCAGATGAAACGCCCTCAATTATCAAACCATGGGTGCCAGCAGCAATGGCGCCAGCAGCAAGGAAATATGAGGCGGAAGAGGCGTCGCCTTCTACATAAATCTCTTGCGAACTTTGATATTGGCTATTGGCAGGAATATTGAAGCGTTCCCAGCCATCACGATGCACATCTACACCAAAACGCCGCATTAAATTCAGCGTGATTTCAATATAAGGTTTTGAAATGAGTTCGCCTACCAGTTCAATCGTGAAAGCTTGTCCAGTGAGTGGCAATGCCATTAAAAGCGCTGTTAAAAACTGGCTAGATACATCCCCACGAATTTTGATTGGATTTGAAGAGGCAATGCTCGCTGGGGATACTTTTAGCGGTGGGTAGCCTTCTTTTTCCAGATATTCAATATAAGCGCCAGCCTGACGAAGTGCGTTAACCAAATCACCGATTGGGCGTTCGTGCATACGTGCAATACCTGAAAGCTTAAAATCACCTTGTGATAAAGCTAATGCGGCTGTAAGTGGTCTAAAAGCGGTGCCTGCATTGCCTAAAAATAGGTTGGCTTGTTTAACTGAAAGCTTGCCGCCATTGCCTGTCACGCGCCAATCATTTTCCCCAATCTTTTCAAGCAGAATATCAAGTTTTTCAAGTGCTTCTAGCATTCTTGCTGTGTCGTCAGAAGTCAATAAATCTCGGATTTCTGTTACGCCAGTTGAAAAAGCCGCAAGCAACAAAGTGCGATTTGAGATACTTTTTGAGCCTGGTAATTTAATTGTTCCGCCAACTTGATTGGCTGAATGTAGAGTGATCGATTCCATCGAGGCTTATGATCCTTTTAAAGATTTCTCTTGTTCTTTTTGCCAAGCTTGGCGTGCCTGACTTGCATGCTCAAACATGGCTTGCAAGCCATGACTGTCTTCATTTTTTAAGAGATTTTGTAATGAGGATATTTCTGCTTGATAGGCCTCTAGTTCATTCAGCAAGGCGGTTTTATTGGCTAAACTAATGTCACGCCACATCTCAGGGGAGCTGCCAGCAATCCGTGTGAAGTCCCTAAAACCGCTCGCTGCAAAATCAAACAGTTGTTTTGCGTTAGAGCGATTGGCTAACTCATTCACTAAAGTAAATGCCAATAAGTGTGGCAAATGACTTACTGCTGCGAAGATTTGGTCGTGCGATTGGGCTGTCATCTCACTTACATTTGCGCCTGTTGTCTCCCATAGCTCTCGAACCAGCTTAATGGCTTCTAATGAGGTGTTTGCGTTAGGAGTAAGCACGACATTTTTACCAATGAATAAGTCGTCTTTTGCAGCGGCAACACCGTTTTTTTCTGCCCCAGCAATTGGATGACCACCTACAAATTGCTCTAGAAAATGGTGTGGATTTTTGGCTTGTATCGAAGCGTTAATGACGTATTGTGCAATATCTGATTTTGTACTGCCTGCATCTGTAACGACTACGTTTTGAGCAAGATGCGGAACAATCGCTTCTAAAATTTTTGGGGTTTGCGCAACAGGGGTTGCAATCATTACTAAATCGGCATCCATCAATGCCTTAGCGACATCAGATTCTGCTTCATCAATGGCACCTAAATGAATCGCCGCCTGCAGGTTTTCCTTATTTCGACCTACACCTACAATTTTAGAGGTGACACCTGCTTTTTTAAGCGCAAGGGCAACTGAGCCACCAATGAGCCCAACACCAAAAATAACGATTTTATTCAAGTGCATTGTTTTAAAGTTTCACAAAGTAATAATTGTAGCATTGCCAAGCTGGGCTTGTCTGATTTATGGTTTAGCGTGCTTAATTTTAAGCCACTCACCATCAATCAATGCTTCTTGTGGGGTAAAGTTTTCTTTATAGGCCATTTTTGGGCTATTTTTTATCCAATAGCCTAAATATAAATATGGCAATTTGAGCTGCTTGCACCAATCAATCAGCCACATGATGCTATAAGTGCCATAACTTGCTTTTGTATTAGTTGTATCGTAAAAAGTATAAACCGCAGAAACCCCATCCTCGACAATATCGACAACGCTTACAATTTTGACAATGCCATTTAAGGTGAGAGAGACGAATAGACTTTCGACGTTGCTTTGGACAAGAAAATTGCGATACTGCTCTGCAGTTTCATCATGCTCATTACCTTCATGTCGTGCAATCTGGTAGGCTTTGTAAAGCTCAAAATGCGCTTCATCAAAAGACAGTGGTGCAACATTAGCCACTAAATCTCCATGTTGCTTGTAAGCACGTTTTTGGCTTCTCGTTTCTTGGAAATCTCCAACAGGAAGCCTCACGGAAATACAGGCGTTACAATTTTCACAATGCGGACGATAAACAATCTTGCCACTTCGTCTAAAACCTTGTTGAATGAGACCGCTGTATTGATGACCATCCACTAAGTGTTGAGGCGTGGCGATGATCGATTGTGCAAGCTGATTGGATAAGTAACTGCAAGTATATGGCGCAGTGACATAAAATTGAATTTTTTGAAGGGCTGAGTCGGCTGGGCTTGTCATATTAATCAATTAACTGTTTTAATTGCATCATAAACTCCGCTCTAGTAATTTCCTGAGCTCCCAGTGAAGCAAGATGTTGGGTGTTCATTTGGCAATCTATCATACCAACACCTTGGTTATTTAAAAACTCCACTAAATGCGCAAAAGCTATCTTTGAGGCATCCGTTCTGTGATGAAACATTGACTCACCATAAAACATCTTCTTGATTAGTACGCCATACAAACCACCAACTAATAAGTTATCAATCCAAGTTTCAACAGAGACGGCATACCCTAGTTGATGTAACTCACAGTATGCATCAATAATCTCCGAAGTGATCCATGTTCCATTTTGGTCTTGACGATTAGTCTTGGCACAAGCTTCCATGACTTGACGAAAGTGAGTGTTAAACCTAACTTCGTAATCATTTTTCTTTAAGCGTTTTTCAAGCGATTTAGATCGTTTAAATCTATTTGGGAAAAGCACCATTCTTGGATCAGGGCTCCACCATAATACGGGCTCACCATCACTAAACCAAGGAAAAATGCCTGAGCGATATGCAGCTAATAAGCGGCTTCCTGACAAATCACCACCAATTGCTAATAAGCCATTAGGTTCTGCTAAAGCTTCACTAACAGGCGGAAAGATGCTGTCTTGATCAAGCGCAGCAACTTTACCTGTGGGGAGTTGGTAGTAATTGCCTTCCACTTTGATATTCTCTAATTAAATGAGCATCCACGCCGCCATCGCAACCATGAGTAAGTCTTCGATGATGGTGATGGTTGACATTGGCAAATTAAATATAGCGCCCAAACAGGCACAGCGTATTTTTTGCTTATTCAATACGGCACGTATAACACCCAAGCTTGAGAAGCCCATAAATATGATGGTGACCACATTAGTGATTTGCGGCGCTAGGGCAAATAAATATGCAAGACCAAGACCGAGCTCGATGATCGGATAAATAAAGCCATATAGTTTAAACCGCATAGCAAGCAGGTCGTAATTGGCATAACTTTCAGCAAATGCGCGAATATTAAGTAGTTTAAAAAAAGAAAATACAAGAAAAAATCCTGCCATGAAATCCATCATCCAGCGCTCAAAATTAAAAACTGCTGGCTGTAGATTGATGGCTAGGGTTGTGATTAAAATGTAGGCAAAAATTAATAGCAGTGGTTGATAAGTGGATAGCCAAGATTGATGAGCGCTAATAGTCGTTGAATTTTCAGCAGTTTGATGAGCGCTAGGGTTTGAAGCTTGGTAACTTCCTGCCAGCCCAAGCGCTTGGTTAATCTGAGAGAGTGTTGCGGTTGCATGATGAAGCTTCGCCAAAGGTGGATTAAGCGTTACTGTCACGCTTTTAGCCAAAGGCTTAAGAGCGAGTGTTACTTTGTTCACGCAACTGTTGCAATGCATGCCCTGAATCTCCAACTGTGTTGTATCTTCTGCAAGCATTTACAAACCCATTCTTAATCTAGAGATAATAGAATAAGTTTAACTCATTTTGACTTACAAACTCTTGATGCAGGGGTGTCGATTAAAGTTTACTTGAGATACTTTTATTTAAATATGGGCGCGGATTAAGTTAACCATTTTATTTGGCATCATTGATTTCTGTAAAACGGATAGCGACAAAACGATTCCTTCGGACGATATTCATCCCAATTTAGGGTAAAATAACGCTTTTATTACTTCAGCTTCTCAGTTCATGTCCCAATCTATGCTCAGCTTGCGCGGAAGCGCAGCACTATCCTCGTTCAGACTTCAAAAAATCCTCGTGAACCTAAGTCAATCATCTCCTCAAATTAATGCGGTAAAAGCTGATTTTTGGCATTTTGCTTGGAATGAAGGGGCATTAAATACTCAGGATTTGGATACGCTGAAAAAAATCCTGACTTATGGCCCACGCATGGTTGAAGAAAAGCCAGTAGGCACATTGTTTTTGGTGGTTCCGCGTCCAGGCACAATTTCGCCTTGGGCTTCGCGCGCAACGGATATTGCTAAGCATTGCGGCTTGGGCAATATGAAGCGTATTGAACGAGGTATTGCTTACTATGTTACTAAACGTGACGGCTCAGATTTAACTCTTGCTGAAAAGCAGGCAGTGAAGACGGCTGTGCATGACCGTATGACCGAGGTGGTTTTTACAAACTTAGATGATGCCGCTAAGCTTTATCATCAAGCAACGCCTACGCCTTTGTCTAGTGTAGATATTTTGGCGGATGGCAAGGGGGCGCTTAATCAAGCGAATGCTGATTTGGGCTTGGCGCTATCGCCAGATGAAGTTGATTACCTATTGGAAAATTTTACGCGTATCGGCCGTAATCCGACAGACGTAGAATTAATGATGTTTGCGCAAGCAAACTCAGAGCATTGCCGCCATAAGATTTTTAATGCTGATTGGGTTGTTGATGGTGTCGAGCAGGCACACTCATTGTTCGGCATGATCCGTAACACTCACAAACTTAATCCAGGCAGCACTATTGTGGCTTACTCAGACAATGCTTCTATCGTGGCGGGATCTGCTGGCAAAAAAACCAAACGTTTTTATCCGCAGGCAAATGGCGCTTATGGTTTCATTGAAGAAGAAATGCACTACTTGATGAAAGTGGAAACACATAATCATCCGACAGCGATCTCACCATTTGCTGGTGCCGCAACGGGTGCGGGTGGTGAGATTCGTGATGAAGGCGCAACTGGAAGCGGCTCTAAACCAAAAGCGGGCTTAACAGGCTTTTCGGTTTCTAATTTAAATATTCCTGGTTTTGAACAACCTTGGGAAGGTGCTTATGGCAAGCCTTCACGTACAGCATCACCACTACAAATTATGATAGACGGCCCACTTGGTGGCGCGGCTTATAACAACGAATTTGGTCGCCCTAATATTGCTGGTTATTTCCGTACTTTTGAGTTGGAAGCTTCTGGTGAAATGCGCGGCTACCATAAGCCAATTATGTTGGCAGGAGGTGTAGGCAATATTTCTGCCAAACACTCTAAAAAGAATCCAATTCCAGCAGGTGCTTGCCTGATTCAGTTAGGTGGTCCAGCGATGTTGATTGGTTTGGGTGGCGGCGCTGCTTCTAGTATGGATACTGGTTCTAACGCTGAGAATTTAGACTTTGATTCAGTACAACGCGGCAATCCAGAGTTGGAGCGGCGCGCGCAAGAGGTGATTGACCGTTGCTGGCAGTTAGGTGACAAAAACCCAATTTTAAGTATTCATGACGTTGGTGCGGGCGGCATTTCAAATGCATTCCCAGAGCTGGTGAATGATGCTGGTGTCGGCGCTGTATTCCAATTGCGTGATGTGCATAATGAAGAGCCTGGCATGTCACCACGTGAACTTTGGAGCAACGAAGCCCAAGAGCGTTATGTGATGGCGGTTACCAAAGAAAACTTGGCTTTATTTGCTGATATCTGTGAACGCGAGCGTTGTCCATTTGCTGTGGTCGGTGAAGCAACAGAAGAACGTCATTTAACGGTCGCTGACAGCCATTTTGGTAACAAGCCCGTGGATATGGATTTATCGGTATTACTTGGTAAGCCGCCAAAAATGTTGCGCGATGTAAAGCATGCGACTCGCACTTTGCAAGCGTTTGATACGTCAAAAATTGATTTAAAAGACGCTGCAAATCGTGTGCTACGCTTACCTGGCGTTGCTGACAAAACCTTCCTAATTACCATTGGTGATCGCTCTGTGACAGGCTTAATCGCGCGTGACCAAATGGTTGGTCCGTGGCAAATACCTGTAGCTGACGTGGCTGTAACGCTTGCGGGCTACCAAACCTATCAAGGTGAAGCCTTTGCGATTGGTGAAAAAGCACCGCTCGCTTTGATTGATGCACCAGCTTCCGGTCGTATGGCGATTGGTGAATCTATTACTAACATTGCCGCAAGTTTAATTAACGACATTAGCGATTTGAAACTATCTGCTAACTGGATGGCGCCTGCTGGCCACCTAGGGGAAGATGCAGCTTTGTTTGACACAGTTAAGGCCGTGGGCATGGAACTTTGTCCTGCATTAGGGATTAGCATCCCTGTTGGGAAGGACTCGATGTCGATGAAGACAGTGTGGGATGATGCTGGCGAGAAAAAAGCAGTGACATCTCCAATTTCATTGGTGGTGACAGCCTTTGCCGCGACTTCAGATGCACGTAAAACACTGACACCTCAATTAAGAACAGACCTTGGCGACACTAAGTTGATTTTAATTGATTTGGGCACTGGTAAAAACCGTATGGGTGGCTCAGCTTTAGCGCAAGTCTATGGCGCTGTGGGTAATCAATCGCCAGATCTAGATAATGCAGTACATTTGAAAAACTTCTTTAGTGCAATTCAAAGCCTCAATACAGAGAAAAAATTGCTTGCCTACCATGACCGTTCAGATGGTGGCCTTTTCGCAACATTGCTTGAAATGGCGTTTTCAGGGCATTGTGGATTGAGTATTAACTTAGACAGCCTAACTGGTGATGTTGCAAGTGTGCTTTATAACGAAGAGTTAGGCGCTGTAATTCAAGTACGAGCCGTTGATGCCGTCGCAATTGCGACTAGCCTTAAACAAGCATTACCGAGCTGTGTGCATTTGATTGGGGAGGTAACAGCGGGCGAAGCCATTGCTATCAAGCAAGCGGGTAATACTGTATTTGAGGATTCCCGTATTGATTTACATCGTGCTTGGTCTGAAACGACTTACCAAATGCAAAAAATGCGAGACAATCCAGTTTGTGCGAAGCAAGAATACGACCGTATTTTGGATAAAGCAGATGCGGGCTTGCATGCAAAACTAACATTCGACCCTAGCGACAATATTGCAGCACCTTACATCGCGACTGCCGCTCTCCCGAAAATGGCGATTCTGCGAGAGCAAGGCGTAAATGGTCAAACTGAAATGGCGGCGGCTTTTGACCGCGTAGGCTTTGCGACTTATGACGTGCATATGAGTGATATTATTAGTGGACGCGTAAGCTTAAAAGACTTTGTTGGCTTTGTGGCTTGCGGAGGATTCTCTTATGGTGACGTATTGGGAGCGGGTGAAGGTTGGGCGAAGTCCATCTTGTTCAACTCACGCGCCAGAGACGATTTCTCAGCATTTTTTGAGCGCAAAGACTCTTTCTCATTGGGTATCTGTAATGGTTGCCAAATGATGAGCAACTTACACACTATTATTCCTGGGGCGCAGCAATGGCCGCATTTTGTGCGTAATAAGTCAGAACAATTTGAAGCGCGCTTTGCAATGGTGGAAGTACAGAAGTCGCCATCATTGTTCTTTGAAGGTATGGCTGGAAGCCGCATACCAATTGCTGTTGCACATGGTGAAGGTTTTGCGGAATTTTCTTCGGAATCTGCTGTCAATGAAGTTGTTGCAGATAACTTGGTGAGTATGAAGTTTGTAGATAATGCGGGTAATCCAACTGAAGTGTATCCATTTAACCCAAATGGATCGCCAAGAGGAATTACAGGATTAACTACTAATGATGGGCGTTTTAGTATTATGATGCCGCATCCCGAACGTGTTTTCCGTACTGTGCAAAATTCTTGGCATCCAGATGCTTGGGGCGAAGACGGAGCTTGGATACGTATGTTTAGAAATGCAAGAAAATTTATTAATTAAAAAAATATCACGGAGAGAATTACATGAAAATGATTAAAGCCTTATTTTTAGCAGCAGTTTTACTTTTACCTGTTGCTGCATTCGCGATGGAAGGCGAACAACAAGTTGATTACACTGAAGCATTACGTGATGGTAATGTTAAAAAAGTGAAAAAGTATCTTGATTCAGGTCTTGATGTAAATGAAAAGTTTTTTGCATGGTCAGCATTACAAATTTCAGCGAATAAAAATCAGTTAGGCGTTGTAAAATTGCTTGTTGACCGCGGCGCTGACGTGAATTATGTTCACCCAATGACAAAAATGTCTGCAGGCCAAATGGCTGCTATCGATGGTTATACTGAGATGGTTAAATACCTTTCTTCTAAAGGCGCTGATTGGAACTTAAAGCTTAAAGGTGACGTATCGATTGTTCGTGTAGTGCGTGACACAGGCAATACCAAAATGGTTGATTTGCTTGTATCTTTAGGTGCTAAAGATGATGGCTGTAAAGAAGAGAAGTGCTTCTAATAAAGCCTTACAACGCCTCTTAAATGCTTTAATATGAATCCATGATGATTCAATTAAACATTATCAAAAAAACCCACAAATCACTTTGGTTGTTTGTGGGTTTTTTTGTGCTCAATATAAATGCTTACGCAGATACTTATTCGAACAAAAGCATAGCCACAACAACACACATTCAAACATTAGCTGCATCCTGTGCTGCTTGCCATGGCAGTCAAGGCAATAGTGTAGGTGGTATTTCGGTGCTTGCAGGCTTAGATGCCTCGCATTTTGTGTTGCAGATGATGGCGTTTAGAAATGGCAGTCGCAGTGCAACGGTCATGCACAGACACGCCAGAGGTTTAACGGTTGAAGAGATTAACGATTTAGCCGTTTACTTTGCACAGCAAAAACGCGTCACAGCATTGGTCCCGCCAAATCAGCGGTTGTCTGAGTAATATGGCTATTGATAGACGCGACTTTCTAAAAATTGCTGCATCAACGGCGCTGATTTCTTTGCCAGTGTTTTCTAAAGCGGCAACTCAAGCCAAAGGACGAGTGGTTGTAATTGGGGGAGGGTATGGAGGCGCAACAGCGGCAAAATATCTGCGCATTTGGAGCAATGGTGGCTTGGACGTCATTGTGGTTGAGCCACGTAGTCAGTTTGTTTCATGCCCTTTGAGCAACTTGGTTTTGGCTGGAAATAAAAACATCAACGACCTCACTTTTGGTTACGACCTGCTCAAGAGCAATCATGGTATTGAGTGGGTGAAGGATGAAGTGGTGGCAATTGATGTCGCATCTGGTGTGGTTAAAATGAAGCATGGTGAGCTTGCTTACGATAGGATAGTCATCGCGCCAGGTATTGATTTTATGTACAAACAATTGCCAATGTTGCAAAGCTCGCAGGCGCAAGAACTGGTGCCGCACGCTTGGAAAGCGGGTGAGCAAACGGTGAATTTACGTAAGCAATTAGAAAGTATGAAAAATGGTGGAGTGTTTGTGATGAGCATTCCTAAAGCGCCCTACCGTTGCCCACCAGGGCCTTACGAGCGTGTTTGCCAAGTGGCCTTTTACTTAAAAAATCACAAGCCTAATTCTAAAATTATTGTGCTTGATGCCAACGCTGAAATTATCTCTAAAAAGGGCCTGTTCACTAAAGTCTGGGCTGAGATATACACTGGCATGATAGATTACAGACCTAATAGCAGCGTGGTGGATGTTGATTTGGTTACAAAAACGGTCAACACAGAATTTGAAACAGTGCATGCTAGTGTGCTTAATGTTATTCCGCCGCAACGTGCTGGCAAAATTGCCCAAATCGTTGGAGCGGTGAATGTGGATAAGCGTTGGTGTGAAGTTGATTTTCTTACTTATGAGTCTAAAACTGCGCCAAAAATACATATTATTGGTGATTCTGTTTCAGCGGCACTTCCGAAATCAGCACACATAGCAACTTCGCAGGCACGTGTTTGTGCAAATGCCATTGTTGCACTCATGAGTGATAATGCTTTTGATGCATCGCCTGTATTTGCGAATACCTGTTATAGCTACGTTTCAGATAAAATGGCGATGCACGTAGCGAATGTCTATCGCTATGACCCCAATAAGAAAATAATGGTAGCAGCCGAAGGCGGCGGAGTATCAGAGAGTCCATCAGAGCTTGAAGGCTACTACGCCCAAGCTTGGGCAAAAAACATTTGGTCAGATGTGCTGACATAATGGTTTATTTTTAGAACATTTTACTAAGGGGCTCACCTTGAAATTAAAAAAATGCTTGTCTGTTTGTCTTCTGGCGCTCATCAGCACAGATGCGCTTGCTCATGAAATCATACCAACCTCTGTCGCGGTCTTTATTCAAGCGCAAGACTATGATCACCCAATCAGATTAAGAAACTACTCCCAAGGCTATTGGGTTAATCAAGGCCCAATGCTAGAGACTGCGGCGCATGATGTTTTGAGCGCTGAGTTTGGCGGTGTTGAGATGTGCGATGCAAAACCAAATGAATCAAAAGTGCTGGTGTGGCTGCGTCCAAGTATGTTTTACAACCCGCAAATGCGAACTTTTTACGGCAAAGTCACTGCCGTCACCTACACAGCGGATGGTAAGCCTCTAGCAATCTATGTGGGTGAAATTGCGAAGCAGGCTTTTTTTGATGTTAAAACCGATATGACGCTAAACGCGGTTTATCACTCAGCCATGGAAGTGGTTGCAGGTAAAATGAAAGCCGATGCCAAATTTCAAGCAGCGCTCAAAGCGCCATCATTCTCATCGCCTTGTGCAACAGCCAGCATGTTGCCCGAGTCAAAAATTAAAATCATGTCAATTCAATAAGGGGTTTTTATGTATATTTCTAAATTATTACTAGCGCTGGTCGCAGTCGTTTCCATCACTGCTCAAGCTCACGAAATCAAAAAAATCACAGGCCTAAAAATGCCTGAATCAGCCATTGCTGCAAAAGATGGTCGTGTATTTGTCTCCGAAATCGGCGAGTTTGGTAAAGAGGGTGACGGCCAAATTACCGTGGTGGATAAAAATGGCGAAGCCAAAGTATTTGCCCAAGGGTTGGATGACCCTAAAGGCCTTGCAATTGTGGGTAAGGATTTATATGTGGCGGATAACCGCCGAGTGATTAAAATCACCCCGGATGGCAAAACTTCAGTATTTGCTGCGGCAGAAGCTTTCCCTGATGCACCAAAATTCTTAAACGACTTAGAGGCCGATTCAGCTGGCAATATTTACGTCAGCGATAGCGGAGATTTAAAAGGCGTTGGTGGTGCGATTTATAAAATTAATCCACAAGGCAAAGTCACGACTATTATCAACGGCAAACAAGATGCTCGCGTTTTAGCGCCGAATGGCTTGTTAATGGGCAAAACATCAAACTGCATCATGGTGGTGGATTTTGTATCTGGTGTGTTATATCGCTTAGAGATGAAGAAAAACATTCTCATTGCAGTGGCAAAAGGGTTCGGTGGAGGTGATGGCATCGTCAAAGGTAAAAAAGATCAGTTCTTTGTTAGTGATTGGAAAAACGGCAAAGTATTTAGCGTGAAGCTAGAAAAAGGAGTTGTAGCGAATGGAGAGTTGCTAAAAGAAGGCTTTTTGGCCGCGGCAGACATTGCTCCTAGCATAGATGGCAAGTTTTTATTAGTGCCAGATATGAAAGCTGGTGAATTGGTTTATTTGCCAGTTCATTAATAAGCGGTTGATGAATAAAAATGGCCTTCATTTGAAGGCCTTTTTTTATCGGAATCGTTGCCCGGACCCTGGTTAGTTTGTCAAACCTGAATCGCATAAAATTAAATATCGTAAAACTTCGTCAACATGCTCATTTTGGGCATTAAAAAAACCCGCCGAGGCGGGTTATTATTCTGATAAACGCTAGCCCTATTTGATTACTGTCACAGACTCAATCGCAATCGATTGCATCGGCACATCGCCGCCATCAGTTGGCATTTTTGCAATGCGTTCAACCACATCCATGCCTTTGACCACTTTTCCAAATACGGTATAGCCCCAGCCGCGTTCAGATTTGTCGCTATGGTTTAAGAAGGTGTTATTGGCAACGTTGATAAAGAACTGTGATGAGGCTGAATGTGGGTCGTTGGTACGTGCCATGGCGATAGTGCCGATGGTGTTTGCTAGACCATTATCTGCCTCGTTTTTAATTGGTGCGCGAGTGGTTTTTTCACTCAAGTTTTTATCCATGCCGCCGCCTTGAATCATAAAGCCTGAAATCACGCGGTGAAAAATCGTGCCTGTATAAAAGCCATCGTTGGCATATTTCACAAAGTTAGCCACGGTGTTTGGTGCTTTTTCTTGATTGAGCTCCACTACAATCATGCCTTTGTTAGTTTTGATTTCAACCGTAGGCTGAGCGAATGCGTCAAAGCTTGAAGCGAGTAGTGAAACCAAAGCGCACGAAAGAAGTAGTTTTTTTAATGACATGTTGAGTCCTTTAGATGGTTGATTAAATGGTTGAGAATAAATTAGCAATGCCTTCTAGCCCAACATAGTTGAGCGCATAGCTGGCCTGGGTTTGTACAATAGGCTTGGCATGGTAGGCAATACCTGCGGCAGCAACGCGCATCATGTTGAGGTCGTTAGCACCATCACCAATCGCAATCACTTGGTCTGCATTGAGGCCTAATTCATCACGTTTTTGTACGAGGAAGTCGGCTTTGGCTTGGGCATCGACAATATCCCCAAGCACTTTACCTGTGAGTTTTCCGTCAACAATCTCAAGCGTATTTGACTCCGCATAGTCTAAGCCTAGCTTGGCTTTTACGTGGTTAGCGAAGAACTCAAAGCCACCAGAAACAAGCAGCGTTTTAATGCCATTGGCTTTACAAGCGTCTATCCAAACTTGTGCACCAGAGTTTAGTTGAAGTCTTTTGTCTATTACGCGTTTTAGTGCTGATTCGTCTAAGCCATTAAGCAAAGCCACGCGGCGGGTAAGACTTTCTCTAAATTCGATCTCGCCACGCATCGCACTTTCGGTGATTTCAGCGACTTGCGGTTTGATGTTCATCATGTCGGCAATTTCATCAATGCATTCGATATTAATTAGCGTGGAATCCATGTCCATCACGGCGAGCTTAATGTTTTTGAGAGTTTGTTTTTCTGGTACGTAAGCACAGTCGATTTTCTCAGTCGCGCAAAAAGCTTTAACTGGGTCAGAAGCCGTTTCTTGGTGCGGTAAATAATAAGCATACTCAGCAATTTGTATGAACTGTGCACCTTGCTTGGCATTGCTAAGTTGATGGATGTGCATCAAATGAGGCAATTGAAGAGATGAACCTTGAACAACTAAGCGCATATTGAGTTATTTAGAAAATGAAAAGTACACTCATTATACATCGGCAAAGCGGGATGTTTATCATGCATTAAATCTCGCTTTTTATTAAGGCATTTACCATGCCTTTCATCATCAATGGCTAGCGTCTAGCGACGTTTTGCGCGAGAATGTAACTTTACGCACAATCACAAAATATCACCATGAATTTGCACGAATTTCAAGCTAAACAATTACTTCAACGCTATGGTCTGGCGGTACCCATCGGACAGGTTGTTCAATCAGCAGAGGCTGCTTCTGCGGCAACTAAAGAAATCGCTGGCGATGCTTGGGTTGTGAAAGCGCAAGTTCATGCTGGTGGGCGCGGCAAAGCTGGCGGCGTGAAAATTGTAAAATCGGCTAGTGAAGCGCAATCTGTTGCACATGGTTTATTGGGCAAACATTTGGTGACTTACCAAAATGTGCCAGATGGTCAGCCAGTGCATCAGCTTTTAGTTGAGCAAACATTGCCAATCGCTCGTGAGCTTTATTTATCTTTCTTGGTAGATCGCACGCTTGAACGGGTTGTGATGGTGGCCTCTAGTGCAGGTGGTATGGATATTGAAGAAATTGCCTCAACGACACCTGAAAAAATCCTGCAAGAAGTCTGCGATCCTTTGAATGGCTTAATGGATTATCAAGCGCGTAATTTGGCTTTTGCCTTAAATCTAGCGGGTGACCAAATTGCAGTATTTACCAAGTTAGCAAAAGGTTTATACAAATTATTTAAAGAAAATGATTTAGCTTTGCTTGAAATCAATCCGCTTATTGTTGCAACCGATGGCAAGCTATTTGCCCTGGATTGCAAAATGAGTGTGGATGATAATGCGCTGTATCGTCAAAAATCATTGGCGGAGCAACGTGACTGGAGCCAAGACGATGCGAAAGAAGCGGAGGCGCATCATGCAGGACTTAATTATATTGCCCTTAACGGCAACATTGGTTGCATGGTGAATGGTGCTGGCTTAGCGATGGC
The DNA here is from genome assembly GCA_040401435.1 of Candidatus Methylopumilus sp. GTDB lineage: Bacteria > Pseudomonadota > Gammaproteobacteria > Burkholderiales > Methylophilaceae > Methylopumilus_A. The sequence continues at coordinate 89,199 of JBBAON010000004.1, read as the reverse complement.
AACAATGGATTTGATTAAACTACATGGCGGCGCTCCAGCTAACTTCTTAGATGTGGGCGGAGGTGCAACGGCTGAAACCGTGGCTAAAGCCTTTAAGATTATTTTGGCTGATAGCAACGTAAAAGCCATTTTAGTGAATATTTTTGGCGGTATTATGCGCTGTGACATTATTGCTGAGGGCATTATTACTGCGGTGAAAGAAGTAGGGATTAAGATTCCTGTGGTGGTGCGTTTAGAAGGTACCAATGTCGAACTAGGTCGCAAAATGTTGAGTGAGAGCGGCCTATCAATTATTTCTGCTGCTGGCTTGACTGATGCGGCTAAACAAGCAGTTGCAGCAGTAAGCGTCTGAGGTTAGAACATGAGCATATTAGTTAATAAAAATACCAAAGTTTTATGCCAAGGATTTACTGGCAAACAAGGGACATTCCATTCAGAGCAGGCATTGGCTTACGGCACTAAAATGGTGGGCGGTGTCACTCCGGGAAAGGGGTGCCAAAGTCACTTAGGTTTGCCGGTATTTAATACCATGCGAGATGCAGTTCGTGATACTGGTGCAAACGCTTCAGTGATTTATGTGCCACCACCATTTGCAGCTGATTCAATTTTAGAGGCTTGCGATGCAGGCATTGATTTGATTGTATGCATTACAGAGGGTATCCCAGTGCTCGACATGCTGAACGTAAAAGCAGCGCTCAAAGCCAATAACGTGAAGTTAGTGGGTCCAAATTGCCCAGGTGTGATTACTCCAGATGAATGCAAAATTGGCATTATGCCGGGAAGTATTCACTTGCGTGGCAAAGTTGGTATTGTATCGCGTTCAGGCACATTGACTTATGAAGCGGTTAATCAAACAACGATTCTTGGTTTAGGCCAATCTACTTGCGTAGGTATTGGCGGTGACCCGATTCGCGGTTTGAACTTCATTGATTGCTTGGAGATGTTCCAAGCAGATCCTGAAACTGAAGCGATTATTATGGTGGGTGAAATCGGCGGTGCGGATGAAGAGGCCGCAGCTGATTACATTAAGCGCCATGTCACTAAGCCTGTTGCTGGATATATCGCTGGTCAAACAGCACCGAAAGGTAAGCGTATGGGCCATGCGGGTGCAATTATTTTTGGCGGAAGCGGTAAAGCCGAAGACAAGATGTTGGCATTAGAAAAAGCTGGTGTGATTGTTGCAAGCTCTCCAGCAGGTTTGGGTGAGGCTGTGTTGGCAGCGATTAAAGCGAAGCAAGCTAATTAATGGAATTAGGACTGAAATCTTAAGCGATGAAAAAACTATCCTGCCATTTTATCTTTATTACCCTGAGCTTGCTCTTAGGCAATGTTGCCATGGCAGAAGATGATATCTCTTATCTCTTAACAGTTTCAGCAAAAGGTGATCTTGTCACAGTGCGAGCTTTGCTAGATAGTGGCACCAATCCGAATGTACGCGATATCGACAACGTAACGGCTTTGATGTACGCCGCGCGTAAAGATAAATCAGAAGTTGTTAAATTGCTGCTAGATAAGGGTGCAGACCCAAATGCTAAAGATAATAGCGGTTGGACTGCGTTGATGCTCTCTGCGCGCAAAAACAGTCTTAAAACAGCTGAAGCATTACTCAATAAAGGTGCTGACCCAGCTTTACGTGACGTGTCCGGCTGGAGTGCAATGGGGATGGCTGCCACGTTAGGTTATTCCGAGATGGTTGGGCTTTTGATTGAGCACGGTATGGATGTGAATACCAAGAGCGATGATGGTAAAAGCGTTTTAATGTATGCGGCGAAGAGTGGTGATGTGCCAACAGTAAAAGTGTTGTTGGCTCATGGTGCATTGATTGGAGATAGAGATCGTTTAAAGGTAAATGCTCTAATGTACGCCGCTCGCGATGGAAGAGTAGGTACTTTGGAATCATTAATCGATGCCGGTGCTAAAATTGAGGATTATGACCAAAATAAATGGACAGCGCTTAGTTGGGCTGTGAGAAAGAAAAAGGTTGATGTTGTACAAACCCTCATTGCAAAGGGCGCTAATGTAAACCACAAAGATAATGAAGGTACGCCGCCACTTCAAAACGCAGTATTAAATAGCGATGCGCCTATGGTGGCTTTGCTAATTAAAAGCGGCGCAAATGTGAAAGCAAAAGACCAATATGGATTGAGTGCTTTGGTGCACGCGTTAAAAGGTAAAAGTCCTGAAATCGTTAAGATGATTAAAGATGCAGGTGGCAGCTATTAGCCAGCCCATCCTCTTCGCAATCGCTCAAATCAACTGCACGGTAGGCGATATTGCGGGTAACAGCGCTAAGATTGTCTCAGCTGCATCACAAGCCAAAGCACAAGGTGCATCACTCCTCATCACACCAGAGCTCGCCTTAACGGGTTATCCTCCAGAAGACTTATTGCTAAGAGAAGACTTCATTCAAGCCAGCGAAATCGCTTTGCTGGATTTAGCTAAAAAGACACAAGGCATTACCTTGTTGGTTGGTCATCCGCGAGTTTTTGAAGGCGCTTGCTATAACGCCGCTTCTGTTCTTCAAGGCGGCAAAGTCACCGCCACGTATCATAAACAGGCATTGCCTAATCATACGGTATTTGATGAGCTGCGCTACTTTAAAGCGGGAAAAGTTCCATTGGTTTTTGAACACCAAGGTGTAAAATGCGGCGTGTTAATTTGTGCAGATATTTGGGAGGCTAACCCTGCAAAATTAGCCAAGCAAGCGGGTGCTGAAATTCTATTGACGCTTAATGCCTCGCCTTATCATATGGAAAAGCAAGATAGCCGCTATGAGGTAGCCCGCCAGCGTGTAATGGAAACTGGATTGGCACTAGTTTATACAAATTTGGTTGGCGGTCAGGATGAGCTGGTCTTTGATGGTGCTTCTTTTGTTTTGAATAAGTCAGGTGAAGTTGTTCAGCAATTTCCAGCCTTTAAAGAAGTATTGTCATTAGTTGAAATTGACTGTGTGGCTGGAAATATTGCCAATCCTGATCGGACCCAAATCATGCCAGCACTCTCGATAGAGGCTTCAGTTTACCAAGCCCTTACTTTGGGCTTAAAGGATTATGTCACCAAAAACAACTTCAAGGGCGTGGTGCTTGGTCTTTCGGGTGGGATTGATTCTGCTTTAACGCTTGCAATAGCGGTTGATGCGCTAGGTGCAGACCAAGTGCGCGTAGTGATGATGCCATCAGAGTTTACTGCCAATATAAGCGTGAGCGATGCTCATTTGATGGCGGATATAGTAGGTGTTCGCTACAGCGAGTTGCCAATTGATTCTCTCTTTAACTTGTTTAGAGAAACGCTAGCCGATGAGTTTGCTGATTTGCCTTTTGATACTACAGAAGAAAATCTTCAAGCCCGTATTCGCGGAATGTTGCTGATGGCCTTGTCGAATAAGTTTGGCAGCATAGTTCTCACGACAGGCAATAAGAGCGAAATGGCTGTCGGATATTCAACGCTTTATGGTGATATGGCAGGTGGCTTTGCGCTACTTAAAGACGTGCCAAAAACACTAGTTTATCAGTTATCAAAATATCGTAATTCAATATCGCCAGTTATTCCTGAGCGCATTATTACCCGTCCGCCATCAGCAGAGTTACGTCATGACCAAAAAGACCAAGACAGCCTGCCCGCGTATGAGATTTTAGATGCAATTATGGAAGCCTATGTTGAACATGATGCTAGCCATGGCGATATCCTCGCTATGGGCTATAGAGCGCAGGATGTGAATCGTGTAACATCATTGATTGATAGAAACGAATATAAGCGTCGTCAGTCACCGATAGGCGTGCGAATTACCCAGCGCGGATTTGGAAAGGATAGACGTTATCCGATCACTTCAAAGTTTGTGCCAAAAGCGTAAAAAATTAATAGATTTTCACCTGAGGGAATGACAATGAAAAAAATCGAAGCTGTGATTAAACCATTTAAGTTGGATGAAGTGCGTGAGTCTTTATCTGAAATTGGCGTGAATGGCCTAACTGTGACTGAAGTTAAAGGTTTTGGTCGTCAAAAAGGCCACACCGAGCTCTATCGCGGAGCTGAATACGTGGTAGATTTCTTGCCTAAGATTAAAATCGAATTGGTTGTTGCAGATGTGATGGTTGAACCAGCGATGGATGCAATTATTAAAGCGGCGCATACGGGCAAAATTGGTGATGGTAAAATTTTCGTGACCAATGTTGAGCAAGTGCTTCGTATTCGAACCGGTGAAACGGGCGAGTTAGCGGTTTAATTTTTCATTAATTTTAATTAAGCACTTGACTTCTAAAAGCCGAACCAGCGTGCTGTTTGATAAAACATGAAGCTTACAATCCAAGCTAATGCTAAAGACCAGACGATAGAAAGCAGGGCAAACGCCCAGCTTTTTGCTTCGTTTTTAAGTGTAATAATGGTTGATAAGCAAGGCGTATAAATGAGCGTAAATAGCATAAAGCTCATGCCTTGCGCCCAGTCTAATTTTTGCGCCATTAGATGCATTAGCGCATCGCCTTGAAGACCATAAATTACCGCTAGTGCACCAATTACAATCTCTTTGGCAACAAACCCAAAAATTAAAGCGATAGCGAGTTGGCTATCAATACCAATTGGACTGAGGGCCACTGCAAACCAATCCCCAATTTTTCCAGCATAAGTCGCGCTGCTTCCCGGTGCTACGTCCATTGGGAAGTGCGTTAACGCCCACACTAAAATTACACCAACGGTAATAAACTTACTGGCGCGGTTTAAGAAATATTTGACCTCTTGCCAGCCTCTTAACCATATTTGAGGGCCTGTTGGAAAGCGGTAAGGCGGTAGCTCTAAAATAAATGGTTCATTATTTTGGTATTGGCCTTTAAATAACATGGCTGTGATAAATATAGTGATAAAACTCACTAAGTAAAGCGCAAACAATACCAGCGGTGCTTGGCTGGAAGTGAATAATGTGGCTGTCATAAACAAAAACACCTGTAGTCGCGCTGAGCAAAGTGACAATGGAATTACGAGCATGGTGAGTAAGCGCATTTTTTTTGAGCGCATCACGCGCGTCCCCATGAGGGCTGGTACGTTGCAGCCAAAGCCCATGAGCACCATGACAAAGCCGCGGCCATCTAAGCCCATTTTTGCCATCAAGGCATCAATTAAGAATGCGGCGCGAGATAAATAGCCGCTATCTTCAACCATGGTCATGATCAGGAAGAACAAAACGATGATGGGAATAAATGCTGCAACTGTACCAATACCGTTATAAACGCCATCTAGTAACAAGCCACTCAGCCAAGTTGGTGCGCTTAATAGAAGTGGCTCAAGCGCACTGGTTTGAAGGATGGCTAGTAGCCATGCAATTCCATCTTGTAAAGGTTTGCCCACGTTGAAGATGAACTGAAATAGCACATACATCGCTGCAAAAAATATTGGTAAACCCAACCAAGGATGCAGTAATACTTTGTCGATGCGATTGGTGAAATCATTACCAAGTTGCATCGGCATTTGCACAGTTGCTTCAACAATCGCTTCCATTTCAGATTCAATATTAGCGTCTTGCTGAAGTTGTTTACTAATTGTGTCCGTATCAACAAGTAGATTGGGCTTTGATAGCACTGTTGATGCTGCTTTGAGGGCATCTTGACAGCGGTCGCCATACTTTGCGCTAATTTGCACGACAGGCATGTTCAATTTAGCTGACATGGCTTCTGTATTAATCGTGATGCCAGCGCGCTTTGCTTCATCGCTCATATTGAGTAACAACATGCATGGCATGCCTAGGGCGCGTATTTGTAGCGCAAGTGAAAGCTGCCTATCAATCTGCGCACTGTTAGCGACGATCATCACTAAATCAACATTGTTGTTACTTAGGAAGTGGCGAACTACTTGTTCGTCATCAGAGTAACCATGCAGATCATATAAGCCAGGTAAATCAATCAGCTGAGCAATATGCCCACTCATCAAAATCTTTGCGCTCATAAGGTCAACCGTGATGCCAGGCCAATTTCCAACGCGCGCAGAAGCACCGCTCAGTCGATTGAAGAGCGTAGATTTTCCTGTGTTGGGCATGCCCAATAAAGCGATAGTTTTCATGAGATTTGGACTTGAATGCGACTTGCTTCAGTGCGACGCAAAATAATATCAGTGCTACCAATTCTGACGTGCAATGGACCATTAAAACTTGCGCAGCGGACTAATTCAATTTTTTTGCCATGACGAAATCCAAGCGCAGCTAGACGATGAAACAACGAATCATCAGCGTCAATATTGCTGATGTGTGCGGTTTCACCAGGTTTTAAGCTGGATAGATTTTGTATTGAAGCTGGATTCATTGAAAGAATGAAAATCCTAAATGATAATGGTTCTTATTATCGCACAGTCGAACCTGATGTGATAGAGCGAAACCCAATAAAAAACGGCCTGCAAGCAGACCGTTTAAGTTCATTCAGTAGTGCGTAAAGAATTATTTTTTAGCAACAGGTTTTGTATTATCAACCACGGTTGCTTTTGCACGTAAGTCTGTCAACATTTTCTCTAATTGACGTTGCGCAAGTTGTTTTTGTAAGTTGTCTTTTACTTTGTCGTATGGTGGCGCTTTCATTTCGCGAATATCTTCAAGTTTAATTACATGCCAACCGAATTGTGTTTGAACGGGGTCAGCACTTGTCTTACCTTTTTGAAGTTTAGAAACTGCTTCTGCGAATGGCTTCACCATTCCGCCTAGTGAAAACCAGCCTAAATCACCGGCTTTATCTTTAGAACCAGGATCGATTGATTTTTCTTTAGCAAATTTTGAAAAGTCTCCACCTTTGTTGATCTGGGCAATGACGTCTTTTGCCTCTGCTTCTGATGCGACTAAAATGTGACGAGCACTATATTCTTTATCACCTAATTCAGTTTTAAATTTTTCGTATGCAGCTTTTATATCGGACTCGCTTACAGGATGGTTCTTCATATAGTCTTGAATATAAACATTTACTAATAATTCACGACGCGTTAATTCCTCTTTTGCAAGAAAATCAGGTTTTTTATCAAATCCTGATTTTTGTGCTTCTTGAAGCACTAATTCACTGCTTATTAACTTAGATATAATGACATCACGAACACTGTCATCAACTTTTTGACCGTGTTCTGTCGCGTCTTTAACAATAAAATCAAACAGTGATTGCTTGATTGGCTTGCCATTAACGGTCGCAGCTACATCACCTGCAAACGCTGGCACACAAAAACTTAACGAAGTTAGTAATAATAAAGTGCTTCTAGAGATTTTCATTCAAGATCCTTAAAGGGTTTGATTGGTATATGAAGTTGTTGATTTGGCAATATTATAGAGTTTATTCATTACTGGCCATAGCGTGAATGCTGAGTGCGTGAATTTTATGGGGGATCAAGTCGCTCATCAATTGATAGATAATGCGATGGCGTGCAACTTGCGATTTTCCGTTAAATTCAGCACTGACGATTTTTAAGCTGTAATGGCCACCACCACCATTGCCTTTGTGCCCAACATGTAAAGCGCTATCGTCTTGAATCTCCAGTTGGCTGGGCGTTAGCAATTGCAATCTGCTTTTGATTTCTTCTATTAGTGTCATATTAGGCCGGCAAGGTTTTTCTGAAAGGTTTAACAAGAACATTAGCATAAACGCCAGTGCTGACAAATGGATCAGCATTTGCCCAAGCTTCAGCTTCATCCAGTGTATTGAATTCAGCCACGATTAAGCTTCCCGTAAAACCTGCTGGGCCTGGGTCAATGCTATCAATCGCTGGGAAAGGGCCTGCCAATAATAAACGGCCTGCTTCATGCAAAGCGGCAAGTCTTGCTAGGTGCGCTGTGCGATTAGCCAAACGCTTTTCAAGGCTGTTTAGGGCGTCCTCGGTGACGATGGCGTACCACATTATGCTTTGTCCTCATTGATGATGTGTTTATTGATAGCGAAGCTTTGCCCGATGATGAAAACAAACATTAATCCCATGGTTCCAAAAAGCTTGAAGTTTGCCCAAGTGTCGATTGAATAATGGAAGGCGACATATAAGTTAAGTGCTCCTAACCCAGCGAAGAAGATGGCCCAAGCAATATTGAGCCTGTTCCAAATCATTTCTGGCAAGCGGATTTCTTTTCCCATCATACTTTTAATGATGTTTTTTTGTGTGAACAAATTTGCACCTATGAGCACCGCCGCGAAAGTCCAATACAGCAAGGTTGGCTTCCATTTAATAAAAGCATCATTTTGGAAGTAAAGCGTCATCCCGCCAAGCACCGTTACCAAAAAAGCGCTTAGCCAAAGAGAGTTATCCACTTTTTTATAATGTAATTTTGCCCAAATGATTTGAATAATGCTGCCAATAATCACCGCGATTGTGGCGAGCATAATTGGCACAAGGCTGGGTTTGACGGTTGCTACAATTCCCAGGCTAGTGAGGATTTTGGCTAAAATCAGGCTGGCGGAAGCTGATTTTTCTGCTACTTTTAGCGTAATAAAAAACAAGATAACGGGGAATAAATCGAATAAGAACTTCATGTACTACTTTCAGTAAAAGGTTTGCTGTTCAAAAGCCGCTTTAAGTGTCGGTCATACCTGTATTTTGCTATGATGTGTGAAGCCTGACAAGGCAACTTTTTTAATTTTACTGATTACTCGATTTAATTATATTAAATATGCGCTCGCTTATTGACCTTCATTGTCATTCTACCGTTTCAGATGGGGTGCTTACGCCCACTGAAATCGTGAATCATGCGGCAGAAAAAGGCGTGCGTGTGTTGGCGTTGACTGACCATGATGATGTCGCGGGTTTAGCAATGGCAAGGTCTGTGGCTGAGTCGCATGGTATGCAGTTTATCAATGGCGTGGAAATCTCAGTCACATGGCGTCGCCGTACACTGCATATTGTTGGTTTAAAAATCAATCCTGAGTACCCGCCATTAGTCGAAGGTCTTGCTAATATCCGACTAGGCCGTCATACGCGAGCTGCTGGTATGGCGCAGGCTTTAGAAAAAATCGGCATTCATGGCGCTCTCGAAGGTGCTTACGAGCATAGCAAAGGTGGCATCATTAGTCGCACCCATTTCGCACGGTTTCTGATTGAAAATGGGTATGCCAAAGATACTAAAGCGGTGTTCAAGCGCTATCTGGTCAAAGGCAAGCCGGGTTATTTCGAACATGAGTGGGCAAGTTTGGAAGATGCCATGGCCTGGATTATCGGTAGTGGTGGTGTTGCTGTGATTGCGCATCCAGGACGTTATGATTTAGGCCGTGTGACGATGCTTGAGTTGATGCATGAGTTCCGCGCCCTTGGTGGCACGGCAATTGAAGTCGTTACAGGTAGCCATACAGTCGACCAATATCAAGAGTTTGCAAAAATAGCTAAGTCTTTCGACTTAGCCTCCTCAATGGGCTCTGATTATCATGGCAAAGGTCAAACCTATATTGAAATGGGACGTTTACCTAGCTTACCAAGCGACTGCTTACCTGTTTGGCGAGATTGGCCGGAAGTGCAGAAAGTTGAACTAGAAACGCATTAAATGGCACAGTATTTTTCTATTCATGCAGAAAACCCACAAGCAAGATTGATTCATCAAGCAGTTGATATTTTGAATAAGGGCGGAGTGATTGCCTATCCGACAGACTCTAGTTATGCCTTAGGTTGCATTATCGGCAATAAAGATGCGCAAACGAAAATTCGGGAGATTCGTGGGGTTGACGATAGCCATCATTTTACTTTGATATGTCGTAACTTGGCTGAGCTTGCCACTTACGCCCAAGTTGATAATGTGCAATTCCGTTTATTAAAGGCGAATACGCCAGGGCAATATACCTTTGTTCTCAAAGCCACTCGAGAAGTGCCTCGCCGTTTGCAACATCCTAAGCGCAGCACATTGGGCCTAAGAGTGCCAGAACATGCAGTGACACAGGCTTTGCTCGCTGAATTGAATCAGCCATTACTAAGCATGACGTTGTCATTAAAAGACGAGGTTGAGCCACTCAATGATGCTTGGGAAATTCGCGACCGTTTAGAGCATCAGCTTGATTTGGTGATTGATGCAGGGCCTTGTTCAGCCTTGCCGACCACTGTAATTGATCTCACTACAGATGTGCCGCAATTGATTAGACGTGGCGCAGGTGATTTGGCGCCATTTGGTTTAGAGGATTAAGTAGCTTTTCAAGAGGATAAAGCATGGAACTAACTTTGATACAGAAAATAGCGATTTATGCGTTGCCAGTAATTTTTGCGATTACCGTACACGAGGCGGCGCATGGGTTTGCGGCACGTTTTTTTGGAGACATGACGGCTGAAAGAGCAGGACGCATCACTCTGAATCCGCTCAAACACATTGACCCAGTAGGCACCATTTTATTGCCAGCGCTGACCTTATTGGTTGGGGGCATTTTGTTTGGTTGGGCTAAGCCTGTGCCTGTTGATTTTTCACGCTTACGCAACCCTAAGCGAGATATGTTGTGGGTGGCTGCAGCTGGCCCAGCATCTAATTTTGTGATGGCTTTGTTTTGGGCGCTAATTATTAAACTATCAGTCGTCTACCCAAGTGTTTATTCAGAGCCTATGGCCATCATGGGACAAGCCGGTGTGATGATTAATGTGGTGTTAATGGTATTGAACTTACTACCCTTACCGCCTTTAGATGGAGGTCGAATTGCGGTGAGCTTATTACCTAATCATTTGGCATTTAAATATGGGCAAATCGAACGTTACGGTTTTATTATTTTGATAGTGTTGCTAGCGACAGGCATTTTAGGTCGTATTATGGAGCCGTTTATTGATGGGGTTATTCAGATTATTCAGTTCATTTTTTAATTTTACGGGCGTGATTGCGCGCCTTTTCGTATAATAGATTCGTCTTTATTTATGGTTATTTATCATTATGGCAGTTGAGCGCGTTTTATCGGGTATGCGTCCTACGGGAAGCTTGCATCTTGGGCATTATCATGGCGTATTGAAAAACTGGGTGAAGCTTCAGCACGAACATGAGTGCTTATTCTTTGTGGCTGATTGGCATGCGCTAACAACCCACTATGATACCCCTGAGATTATCGAAGAAAGCGTTTGGGAAATGGTGATTGATTGGATTGCGGCGGGTGTTGACCCAGCAAAAGCAACCATTTTTATTCAATCAAAAGTACCCGAGCACGCTGAATTACATACTTTGCTATCTATGATCACGCCACTTGGTTGGTTAGAACGTGTGCCAACTTATAAAGATCAACAAGAAAAACTCGCGCAAAAAGATTTATCGACTTACGGTTTCTTAGGTTATCCATTGCTTCAAAGTGCGGATATCTTGATTTACAAGGCTACCCAAGTGCCTGTAGGCGAGGACCAAATTCCGCATATTGAATTTACACGTGAAATCGCACGTCGTTTTAATCATATTTACGGCCGTGAAAAAGGCTTCGAAGAAAAAGCAGGGGCTGCGATTAAAAAGCTTGGTAGCAAGCGCGGAAGCCTGTACGAGGAGTTACGCACGCGTTACCAAGAAAGCGGTGATGATGAGGCACTTGATTCTGCCCGCGCAATGATTGAAGAGCAGCAAGGCTTAAGCTTGGGAGACCGTGAACGCTTGCTTGGCTACCTAGAAGGGGGTGGAAAAATGATTTTGGTGGAGCCAGAATACAAGCTCACGCCAGCTTCAAAAATGCCAGGTTTGGATGGTCAAAAGATGTCCAAATCTTATAACAACACCATTTCCATGCGTGAATCACCAGACATGGTGGCGAAGAAAATTAAGACCATGCCAACTGACCCAGCGCGTATTCGTTTGACCGATGTGGGTGACCCAGACAAATGCCCTGTTTGGCAATTGCATGAAGTCTATTCAAGCGATGAAACTAAAGCATGGGTGCAGCAAGGTTGTCGCACAGCGGGTATTGGCTGTATCGCATGTAAAACGCCTGTGATTGAAAGCGTGTTGGAGGAGTTGAAGCCTATTCAAGAGCGCGCCGCACAATATGCTGAAGATCCAATGTTGATTAAAAACGTGGTCGCGGAAGGCTGTGAGCGTGCGCGTAAAATGGCACGTGAGACCATGCGTGAAGTGCGTGAAGTTATGGGACTAGGTTACTCATAATATGACATGCCAGCGAGAGATCCAATGAACCCTTGGTTGGCCATAAGTATTGCAATTGCGGCAGAGGTGGTAGCAACTAGTGCGCTTAAAGCTTCACAAGAGTTTACCAAGTTATGGCCTTCATTATGCGTGGTGATAGGTTATGGTATTTCGTTTTATTTCATGACACTCAGTTTACGCACAATTCCTATTGGAGTGATGTATGCAGTTTGGTCTGGCGTTGGTATTGTGGCAATTTCATTTATTGGCTGGATTGTTTACAAACAAGCCCTAGATTTACCAGCAATGATTGGCATTTCTTTGATTTTTTTAGGGGTGATAGTAATTAACCTCTTTTCAAAAACTGTGGCGCATTAGCTCAATGCAATCAACTCTGATCAATAACAAGCCGGCCATTGATGCGCGAATTCACGGTGAACTCTACACAGAATTGCCACGTGATTTATATATTCCACCCGATGCATTAGAAGTTTATCTAGAGACTTTTGAAGGGCCACTAGATTTACTACTCTATCTGATTCGTAAGCATAATCTCGATATTCTTGATATTCCAATGGCGGAACTGACTCGCCAATACATAGGATATGTTGAAAAGATGCAGGCGATTAATTTGGAGTTGGCGGCTGATTATTTGCTGATGTCCGCTATGCTAATTGAGATTAAGTCGCGTATGTTGTTACCAAAGCCTACTGAAGTGGAATCAGAAGACGATCCTCGAGCAGAGTTGGTTCGTCGTTTGATGGAATATGAAGCCATTAAATTGGTGGCGCAAAAGCTTGATGAATTGCCGCAAGTGGGCGTGGATTTAATGGTGGCTAATGCTTATTTTGAAAAAATCGTTGAGGTGCAAGCCGCGCAAGTTTCGATGGAGGAATTAATGGCAGCTTGGCAAAACGTTCTCAAGCGCGCCAGTCACTTTGCGCACCATAAGGTTGGTAAAGCTGAGCTTTCAGTCCGTGAGCATATGAGTCAGATTTTACGCAAATTAAAAGCGCAAAATATGATGGAGTTTTCAGCGCTTTTTGACATTGAAACTGACGGAATTCCAAAGTTGGTTGTATGCTTCTTAGCGATTTTAGAATTGGCGCGTGAAGGCTTGGTGAAAATCACTCAACAAGTTGCCTTCTCTCCCATCTACCTCACTATAAAACAAACCTAATTATGGAATCAAATAACACTTCGCAGCTGAAAGTGATATTAGAGGCGGCTTTGCTGACTAGCCCAAATCCTTTGTCTTTAGAAGATATGTTGCGCTTATTTTCTGAACGTTTAGAGCGGCCGACTTTGCGCATGATGCTTGATGAGCTTAAGCAAGAGTGGCAGTCGCGTTATCCTAACAGCATGGAGCTAGTGCAGGTGGCGAGTGGGTGGCGTTTTCAAGCGCTACCAGAGATAGCACCTTTTTTGTCTAGACTTAATCCAGATCGTCCACAACGCTACTCACGTGCCGCAATGGAAACTTTGGCTATTATTGCTTATCGACAGCCTGTTACGCGCGGTGATATTGAAGAGCTACGTGGTGTCGCGATAAATCCTAATACTATGCGTCAGTTACAAGAGCGCGATTGGATTGATGTGGTGGGTCAGCGTGATGTGCCTGGTCGCCCTTCACTGTATGCAACTACCAAAACCTTTTTAGATGACCTAAATCTAAAATCTTTAGCTGATTTGCCTGAGATTGAAACCTTTATTGAGCAACCTTTTTCCGAAGAGGAGTCTATTGTTAAGGCTGTGCAAGAAAAAACAGCGCAAGTTGATTTTCTTGATAACGGAGACTTGTCAGCTAATTAAAATATTTAGCTAGTAAATCTGCTGTAAAATTAGTATTATTCAATTATCTAAATATCCAACATGGCTCGTCCTTTTAAGCAACAGCGTGATCCGCAGCGAACGATCAAGCGTCCAACCACCAATTTCACGCCTATCGCACAAGATCCTGATGCACCAGCATTGCCAACGCAGCGTTTGCACAAGTTATTAGCGTTGTCTGGTTTGGGTTCGCGTCGTGATATGGAAGCATTAATTGCTAGTGGTCGCGTGACGATTAATGGACAGTTGGCAACGCAGGGCGCTGGTGTGAATGAGAATGACATTGTCCGCGTTGATAGCCGTCCTGTGCGTTTACCATTTGAACCTGAATTGCCTAAAGTGTTGATTTACCATAAGCCGGAAGGTGAAATTGTGAGTCAGGATGACCCTGAAGGTCGTGCGAGCGTGTTCGATAAGCTCCCTAAAGTACGCGGCGCTAAATGGATTGCGATTGGTCGCTTGGATATTAATACTTCGGGATTGTTGATTTTTACTACATCGGGTGAGCTTGCCAACCATTTTATGCATCCGCGCTACGGTGTCGAGCGTGAATACTCAGTGCGAATTTTCGGTGAATTAACCGATGAGCAATTAGGGCAATTACGTGTAGGTATTGAGCTAGATGACGGCCCTGCAAATTTTGACATCATCAATCCGCAAGGCGGCGAAGGCTCTAACCACTGGTACCAAGTCGTACTGACTGAGGGCCGCAATCGAGAAGTCCGTCGTTTATTTGAAGCGTTTTTAGCGCCAGTGAGCCGTTTGATGCGTGTGCGTTTTGGCCCAGTGAATTTACCACCACGCTTAAAGCGCGGCATGATGTTAGAGCTATCTCCAAAGGAAGTTGTAGGCTTGTTGGAGTGGGCTGGCTTACAAACGCCTAGTGGTCCTATGCGCCAGCTGACAACACGTGAAAAAGATAAGCTTGGCACTGCATTTACACCGAAGCCTAAACGTGAAGCGCGTGAACGTATTGCCGCTGGTGATCGCAATAAGAGTGAACGACAAAGTTATTACGAGCGTAATGCGCCACCAAGCTTGGCTGAAACCTTGACTGGTACAAAGCGAAAAAGTCGCGGGACTAATTCAGTCGATAAAAAAGCTTCAGAGCGTGCAGCAACAGATAAAGAGAAACTAGATAGAGCAGATTTTGCACGTGATAAACGTAATATCCGAGGTAAATCTTCAGTGCCTAAAAAGTCAGAAGGGAATCGAAGGATTCGTCAGGACGCAGATCTCAAAGCAAAGCCATCTGTAGCTAAAAAAGCGAAGTGATCGCTGCTGAGTTGCAGTCTTTACGGGGATTATAGCTTGGCTGATCTTCTGTTTTCAGGCTTAACTAAAAGCATATGAACGTCGCCTAAAGCACGCTCTTCAAAGCCGCCCTCGCAGTAACATAAGTAAAAGTCCCACATGCGGATGAACGTGTCCGGATAACCGAGCTGTCGTATTTCTGCGATTTTATCGAAAAAGTTATCACGCCATTTGGCAAGCGTTGTTGCGTAATGCGGTCCAATATCCTCTAAATCAAATAGACGCATATCTGAAGACTTTGTAATGCTAGTCAGCATAGCCGTGACAGACGGAATACAACTGCCGGGGAAGATATAGCGCTGAATAAAATCAACAGATATGATTGCTGAGGCATAGCGCTGATCTGCAATAGTAATTGCTTGAAGCAACATCATGCCACTTGGTTTCAGAAGACGCCCGCAGGCTTCAAAGTAAGTATCATAAAATTGGTGGCCTACTGCTTCTATCATTTCAATAGAGACAAGTTTATCGTATTGGCCTGTCAGGTCTCGATAGTCAGATAATAAAACCTCAATCTTATTTTCAAGCCCAGCATCTTTAATTCTTTCTACTGCTAGTTGGTATTGAGCCTGCGAAATAGTGGTCGTCGTTATTTTGCATCCGTAATTTTGCGCGGCATAAATAGCAAACCCGCCCCAGCCCGTGCCAATTTCCAAAATGTGATCTGTCGGCTTGAGGTCGAGCTTCGTGCAAATCTTTTTAAGCTTTGCAAGAGAAGCTTTCTCAAGTGATTGTTCGGCCGCTTCAAAAAAAGCTGATGAATACATCATGGTGGGATCAAGCATGAGCTTGAAGAAGTCATTACCAAGGTCATAATGTGCTGAGATATTTCGACGACTGCCTGTTTGTGTGTTTTTATTGATGCGATGTAACCAAGCTTGTATCGGGGCAGTGATTTTTGCGAAGCTAGATTCAATATCATCTAACAAAGATTGGTTTCTGACCATCAAGCGAATCAGGTTGGTTAGATTGTCGCACTCAAAGTAGTCTTGCATATAGGCCTCGCCAGCCCCAATAGACCCACCAAAAACGACTTCACCATAAAATTGTGAGTTTTTGACTATCAGCGTAATATCGATCTTCGGTAGCGCTGAACTCCCCGCATTTCCACCAAAAATAATCGTTTGATGACTCTCTACTAATTTGATAGAGCCATGTTGTAACTTCTCCAGCTTTTTAATGAGCATGTGTTTTGCCAAGCGATCTAATCTTCTTGGCTTAGGCGTGAACTTGCTTAATAAAGCAATATCTCTTGGGGCATTTGTTGACATGTTTTCAGTCTAATCTAAATTAAGGATGCGGTATAAAGGGTACACGTTTGAGCTTCAATTTTAAAGCTTGCCAGTAAATAGCTAATGTGACTTTCAAGGTGATGAATGGATACATCATCAATACTTTTGCCATGGATGCATTACTAATTTCAATGCGATTTAACATGAGCGTCGCATCAAATTTTTTGATGTTTTTCTGCAAGTTTTCCATATGAATAAAAAGCTGGTCTGAAGGCGCTTTGAATCGCCAGTCATATTGCATGTCCATTGGCATAAATGGGGATACATGAAATGATTTTGCAAACTCAAAGCGATAGGGGGGTACTTGTTTTTTGCAATTGAGTACATAATAGTGTCGCTCCCCCCAGGGAGTATTAGTGATTTCTGCCACTATAAACTCTAAAGTTTCATCTGCTGCATCGAAGCAATAGTAGAAGCTGACAGGATTGAATATAAATCCAAAATAACGAAGGTGTGTCAGCAACCTGATTGGCCCATCAGCTTTTTCGCCTGTTTCTTTTTGAATAAGTGTTCGAATTGCGTGATCTAGATTTTGTTCTTTTCCATCGAAATAATCGCCAGGCCAAAAACTTGCAAGATTGCGACCTTGGTAAGACCAAAACCAAAAGGGCTTGAACAAATTGGGGAGTTCGGCTAAGTCTAAATACATCATGAATAACTTATATTTAAAACCATGGTTGACTGGAAAGTAGCGCTGATGATTGACTAGTCCAGCGTAAATGCAGCTAACCCCATTAGCCACGGCAAGAGCTTGCTTTTAATTGTGCTTGATTGAAATGTTCAAACGCAGCAAGCGCGCTTACAACGCCATCCTCATGAAAGCCATTGCGCCAATATGCACCGGCATATCCAGTGCGATTCACACCGCTAATGTCTGCATGTCTGAGTTGAGCAGCGATACCTTGCGGTGTAAATACCGGGTGGGTGTAGTTGAGTGTTTTAATGATTTTGGTTGAGTCGATATTACTTATATAGTTAAGGGTCACGAGGAATGGTTCTGGCGACTCGAGAGACTGCAAAATATTCATGTTGTAGGTCACTGCTGCAAGATTAAGTGGTTGCTCAGTGATGTGGTAGTTCCAAGCAGCCCAAGCGAGACTTTTTTTAGGCATTAATTTAACATCAGTATGAAGAACAATTTGATTGTTTTGGTACGGAATTGCACCCAATATCTCAATTTCATCATTAGATGCATCTTCCAACATTGCTAAAGCTTGATCGCTATGACAAGCAAAAAATACCCAATCAAATAACTCGGCAGGTTTATTTTTTGGTTTAACGACCACGCTGTCATGATTTCGGCTGACGGATTCAATCGGTGTATTGAGTCTGATATTGTCCTTAAAGCTTTGCGTGAGTTTTTCGACATAAGCTTTAGAGCCGCCCTTAATAACCCGCCACTCAGGCCTTTCAGACACACTTAACATTCCATGGTTATGAAAAAAGCGAATAAAAAACTTTGTCGGGAACTCAAAAATTTGGTCAGGAGACGCTGACCAAATGGCTGAACCCATTGGAATGACATAATGTTGAATAAAGTTTTTACGATAATGGTGAAGCTTTAAATACTCACCGAACGGCATATCTACTTGGGTGTCGTCTAGTAGTTTGGGGGCTTCTTTATTGAAGCGTAAAATATCTTGAATCATACCAAGAAAGCTTGGGCGAAATAGATTAAGTCTTTGCGCGAAAAGGCTGTTCAAACTTGTACCGTTGTACTCTAGACCTGAAGACTCATCATGCACACTAAAGCTCATTTTACTGCTTTGGGTATCTACACCAAGTTCGTCTAGCATTTTAATGAAGTTAGGGTAGGTCCAGTCGTTATAAACAATAAAGCCAGTATCGATGTTGTATTGCTTACCAAAAGCCTCTATCTCGTGAGTATGGGTATGCCCCCCCGCATGGCTGCCCGACTCAAATACTGTGACTTCATGTTCTTTTGCTAATTTCCATCCAAGCGTATTTCCAGAAACTCCAGCCCCAATAATTGCGACTTTCATTTAACTGCTCGCCTCTGCGATAGGACCTCATTGGGGACTTTTCGTAAGTCCCAAATTAAGCCAAGCGCAGAAAGAATTTTAAGTCCGTAATAAGTTAAATCAATTTCCCACCAATAAAAGCCCTGTCTTGCTGAGCTTGGGAAATGGTGATGATTGTTATGCCAACCTTCACCTAAAGTAAAAATAGCAATCAGGCTGTTATTTCGGCTGTCATCATTAGTCATAAATCTTCTTTTGCCCCAAACATGAGCAAGGGAGTTAACGGTAAACGTCATGTGATAGAGAAATACGGTTGAAATGACAAAGCCCCAAACTAGAAGTTGCATGCCGTTGGTACGTAAATGAGGAGCACTTCTTTCTAGCCAAGCCCCCAACAAAAACAAACTAATTCCCAGACCAATTGGGGCAACAGCGTCATAACGATCTAAGAATCTTAGCTCACGATACTGCATTAAATCTTTTACACGTTCATTTTTTGAAGCAAAATTTTTATTTGCCAGAAACCAACTGATGTGACTCCAAAAAAACCCATGCTGCTTTGGAGAGTGGGGGTCATTTGGATTATCAGAGTGTGCATGATGATGGCGGTGATGCGAGGCCCACCACAACGGTCCGCGTTGCGCTGCACTCGCCCCTAAAAATGCAAAAATGAATTGAATCACTCTCGAAGTTTTAAAAGCTTTATGAGCAAAGTAGCGATGATAAAAACCTGTGATCGCAAACATTCTTAACACGTAAAGCACAATGGCAATCATAAGAGCGGTGGTGCTAAACTCAACCCAGAACACCGCAAAGCAAGCCAGGTGGAGAATGACAAAAGGCAATATACGTAATACTACTATTTTGTCTGGATCTTCTTTATGGGCATCAACTGCATTGCTGTCGAACCAGGCGAGTATTGTTTTAAAAAACATTTATAGCGCATCTTTCTTCAAAGTTGATTCCCATTCTTGAGGGATTTTAACTAGTTTATTTACGTCGTAGTCCATGTTCTGAATTTTTGCGACGAACCCACTGTACTGATCATTTGACATGCTGGGGTTGCGCGACATTAACCAAACGTAGTCTCGTGCATTCCTTGCAATGATTGTCGTTTGATAATCCTCGTCCAGATAAACAATTCTGTATTCAGCTTTGATCGGCCATATGAATTGCATTCCCCAAATAGCATTACCGGTATTTGGGACCACGAAGCCTGTTGGATGGTAGCTTTTCAATTCGCCTGATGCACTGCCTTTTCTAAACGTGAATGTAGTTTTAATAGAGCCGTCGCTGTCTAGTGCATAGGTCTCTATCCCATTATGGACATCCTTTTCGATCAGCGTTGGAATGCAGGCGATAACATACCAATCTCCCATAAATTTGTTGAGATTAACCTGCTCAACGGTTTTAATGGGTGGCAAGCTAGAGCATGCAGTAAGTAACGCACAGATTGAAGCTAAAACAGATCTTACCATTTTTTTAAGTGCCTTTTATTTAAGGACGTAATCGATACGCCCATCTTCTGTGAGTGATTGCAGAGCAAGCCATTCATCATTTTGCCCATACCAAACGTCTATCTTAAATTCTGCCGTATCGATCTTGTAGTGTTCCGCTTTAACATTATGACCTTTAACTACAATGGTTTCCTGTCCGACTGAAGAAATATTTGCATTTAAATAGTCACCAGTTTGCGGATTAAGTAATTTTTGTTGTTGTAGTATTTTTGGATTCCAATAAGCAAATGTCATTACACATTCTGAATTGATTTCATTCAATGCAGGAGCTGACATTTTAAAGGTTGCTTTTTCTTGCATGCCTTTAACGATGGTTACTTTGCTGTTTTCTTGTGTTTTTGCGTCTAATTTTTTCAGGCAACTGCCGTCCCAAATTTCTTCTGCTTGATGGTGGTATTTAAAAAAATTAATAGAAAGTATTTTAATATTAAATTTGGCATCGCTTTTAAGTATTTGTTGATTTTTTTCTTTGTCGGAAAGCACAAATTGATGTGAACCAATTGGTTTGCCATCCATAGACACATCAAAATTCCAGACTTGTGCCTTCGCGATAAGTGGAATCCACAATACAAAAAGAATGATTAGAAATTTACCCATGTTTAAAGTCCCTCAATATTAATTTTTAGGAAACCATGGAAAAAAAGCATTCGTTTTTAAAATATAAGTTTTGTAAGCGGGTCGTCGTTCAGCAATTTCTGCTTCAAGCAGTTTCACGCCAGTGACTTTCACTAACAAATAAATCATGAATACAGACGAAATCATCGTCCACCAAAATCCTGCTGCAATACCAATCATTCCATAACCTAGCCAAATACATGACTCACCAAAATAATTGGGATGTCTTGTGAAGCGCCAAATCCCTTGATCCAATACTTTGCCTTTGTTTTCAGGATCAGACTTGAATTTTTTTAATTGTAAGTCACCAGTTACCTGAAAGCACATGCCAACAATCCAAAGGCTTAACCCAATCAAGTCTAAGGCATTTAAAACCGTGTTTGACTGCGATGCATAGTTCAAAGGCAATGAAATAAACCATGCTAAAAATGCCTGAAGCACAAAGACAAGGTAAACACTTTTATATTTAAAATTCGGTTGATTCCTTGCTCTTATGGCTTGGTAACGCAAGTCTTCTGGTTTATTGTGGTTGCGAAAGTGAAGATAGGTTGACAGTCTAAATGACCAAATAGCCACTAAAAATAGCACTAAATAAGCACGATCACTGGGATTAGATAGAAAACAAAATGTGATGACCGTTGAGATAAAGAAAAACATTGCCCATAGGCTATCTACAACAGTGACATTGTTATTTTTTAGGCTTAACATCCAGCCAAAAATGGCTAGTACAATCATCGGCAATAAAGTTACTAGGTAGATTTGCATGGTTGCTCTTTCGTGAAATGAGTCATGTAAAGCTAGCTCTTTTTTGAAGCTGCTATTTTAAGAAGTACTGGAACAATTAATCCCCAGCCTATTGCTAAATATACCAGTGCTGCAGTTGTATGAGAAAGATTCAATGCACCTAAGCGCGCGCCACTCCAATAGGAGAGCGGACCAGCAACAGCGCCAATTAAAATTGCCAAAAACTTTTTGTTTTGCAGCCAAGCCAGACTAATGTTGAGAGTGCTAGCAAATAGTGCCCACAAAATGACCATCCAAGGCGGCGGGAGTATATCAGGCCAGAAGCTGACAGAATTAAAGGTTATCCAGCCAAGACTTTGTGGAATACCATCAAAAATAAGACCAATGATAATAGCAGTGAAGAGAAGTTTGCATTCAAAAACTGCGTTATCAGATCTTCTCACATGAGCAAAAAGTACCAAGCAGGCAATCAATACACCCAACCAAGGAAGTTGGTTGGCACCACCAAGCACACAAGAAAACCACCCAATTTGAAAGCCTATTAAATTAAATAACATAAAAGGCCCTTATCTTTTTTCAAACAAGTAATGTCCAACCCACCACTCTTGGCCATCATCAAAACCAAATAGTTCTGCGCATGCCATAAAGAAAATACGCCAGCGTTGACGCCATATCTGAACATTATCTGTACCGTAACAGCTTGCCAATATAGGGGTAATTTCATTTCGATGTGCATCCATGTTGGCTAACCAAGCATTGGCAGTTTTTTCATAATGTGTACCATCCCAGCGCCACTGCTGTGCAATCTTTAGATGATCTTGAAAATGCAGTGGTGTGTCATCACTTGGCATGAAGCCACCAGAGAAAAAGAACTGACTCATCCAATCATCATCCCCTTGAACTTCAAAAGCATAAGGAACGTCGCGATGACAGAAAATGTGCATGAAAAACTTTCCCTCTGGTTTAAGCCATTGATTAAGTTTTCCGAATAATGTTTGATAGTTACGCATATGTTCAAACATCTCAACTGAGACTATTCGATCAAATGTTTGGGCTATCTCGAAGTTGTTCATGTCACAAGTGATCACGTTTAAATTGCTTAAGTTTCGATTTGCTGCTTCTGCCAAAATGAATGCACGCTGAGAATTAGAGTTTGAAACAGATGTAATTTGACTATTTGGATAGTTCTTAGCCATCCACAATGATAAAGAGCCCCATCCGCAGCCTAGTTCTAGAATAGCTTGCCCATCCTGAAGATTGGCATGATTACACGTCTCCTGTAACGCAGCAGCTTCAGATTCATTCAGATTTTTTACGTCACTAGACCAATAGCAGCTACTATATTTACGATGTAAACCTAGCACTAAGTTAAAAAAGCCTGCAGGCACTTCATAATGCTGGGCATTCGCCATTTCTGGCAATGGCGCAATTTGGGCAAGTTTCATACTTTCAAAGAATTGCATTCTTAGCTCACTAGCGGTTTCGCAGTTGCTTGCTGAGATTTCATTGAGGCGCTGCCTGCAAAGCTGTCTAATACCTGCTCTTATAACAAAGTCTGGCATGAAGCCTCGCTCAGACAGATAAATGGCTAGTTTTGAAAGAATCATGTTTATCCTGAGTTACTTTGAATGAAATTAATGCATTATGTGTAATTATGATGCAAAAGTGCTAAAAAGGTTTTAACGTTTGAACAATTTATAAATTATTAACTCATAAGGCTATGGATAATACACAAACAATATATTTAGCGGGTGGTTGCTATTGGGGCATGGAAGAGCTTTTTAGAGTAATTCCAGGAGTGATCCAAACACAGGTAGGCTTTTCTGGAGGGCATATCCCAAATGCTGGATACAGGGAGGTGACAACGGGTACAACTGGTCATGCCGAAACCATCATGGTGCAGTTTGATGCTGATCAAGTTACTTTGAAAAAATTACTATTTGAATTTTTCAGATTGCACAATCCCACCAAGCCTAATCAACAGGGTAACGATACTGGAACTCAGTATCGCTCTGTCATTTTTTACCAAAATTCAGCGCAAGAGATCATCGCTAAAGAAGTCATTGATGTCGTAAATCGCTCTGGGCAATGGGGTTTACCTATCGTTACCGAAGTGGTGCTTTTTAAAGGGTTTTACCCTGCAGAGGAAAATCACCAGAAATATATTTTAAAATATCCTGATGGATACACTTGCCATTTTAGACGAGACCTTAATTTTGGAGTAATAGAACAATGAAAATATTAATCCTAGCTATTGTAATAGCTGCACTATTTATTATATTTTCTCAGCGCTCCGTAGCGGCTGAAGTCCCCAAAGTTGGTGATACCGCATCAGATTTTAACTTGACAGATCAAAATGGAAAAACGAGGAAGTTGTCTGATTATTCAGGGCAATGGATTGTCCTTTACTTTTATCCTAAAAACGATACCCCCGGATGCACTAAAGAGGCTTGTAGTTTTAGAGATGACTTGGCTAATTTGGAAAAGTTAGGTGCAAAAGTAATCGGAGTTAGTATTGATGATAGTGATTCTCATGCAAAGTTTGCGTCTAAATATCATTTGCCATTTCCACTACTCGCGGACCAAGAAGGTAAAGTGGCTGAAGCATATGGCGCTCTCAATAACTTATTTGTAATTAAGCTTGCCAAGCGTTACACATTTTTAATCAATCCTTTAGGAAAAATTGCAAAGACATATTTAAGCGTAGACACATCAAGACACTCTCAAGAGATCATCGATGACCTCAAAAAATGGCGATTTAAATGATTAAAAGAAGTTTACTTATACCTACTATTCTGATTGTTGCTTTAGCCGGGATATACTTGCTCTCGCCATTTCATATTAATCATGTTGATAAGATGCAACAGACAAAACTTCTTAAAGTAGGGGATGACTGTGCCGGCATCTCAGAAAATGCTGTTGCTAATATGACGGCAGTAGTGGAATTTCAAAAATTAGAAATTCAAGGCAGAAAAATCAATGTAATGCGCCTTTGTATGAAAGATCACGGATTAGTTGAAAACCCTGATTGGCTCGTTTACGCTCAGCCCATTGCAAGTGCTTCAGCGCTCAAACAAAACATTTCCCAAGACGAAGCAATCGAGAATTTAAGGCGTTTACACATGATGCAATTTGGTGAAACGCCAGACCATCCTATTTACTGGACTCCACATTCTTAGTTGTTGAATCTTTCAGTGCATTAATCCTGAGTGCCAATTCTTCCGATGCATAGCTATCTAAAGCTTCTATAGAGACTTTTAGTTTGTTTAGGCGCTGAAAATCTCTCTCCTTTAGGGCTATTTCGGACTGTAACTTAAAAGCATCTAAATGCTTTGGGTTTGCAATCAATGTTTTATCGAGATCTGCCTTTGCTGCAGCAACATTGCCAACGCCATATTCAGAAACACCCAAGAAAAACCAAGCATCGGCAGCGCTTGGCTCACTTTTTGTCCAAGCCTCTGCGATAGTGCGAAGATTTTTCCAATCATGATTTTGGTAGGGAATTACAACTTGCATAAAAAAGGGCTGTTGTTGATAAGGAAGCGCCCAAAAAGGTGAGCCCTCAGCTTTTAAGGTTAATTGCTCTTTGGAGGCGATCAGTTTTCTAATCCATTCAACAGGTAAGCTATAAAAAAAACCCTGCGGACCTGGGCTTTTAAAGCTGGTAATGCCAATTAAGTTGAATTGTTGGTCGAACAAAGCACCACCACTTGAGCCCATTGAAAAGGCAGCATCTGATCTAATAATTAAGCCATCATCATATGGGTATTTTGCCTTGATGCTTCCGTAGGAGGGTTGCGGCACATTGGTACCATTAGGATAGCCCACACTGAACACTTCTTCTTCTATATTGACCAAGGCAGTATCACGCATTGGAACTGGTTTGAATGGCAAGCCTTCAAATTTGAGGGCACACAAATCATGCTTCCAATCAGCCTTTAGTCCAATCGGTTTGTAACCATCTCCGTATTTAGAGACATTTGCGGCTTTTCCATCAGCTAAGACGTGGCAGTTGGTTACGACATATTCGTTGCTTATGACCACCCCAGTGCCGGTACCAACATTACCATTTTCAAGTTCAACAGAAATTTGAACAATAGAGTCGTGGAATTGTAACAGTTGGCCGATGTTTGGCTGCGCGTTGACCAGTCCGGCGTTGACTAATAGTACAAATAAAAGCGTTTTTTTCATTATTAAATCCCATGATTTAGTTTGCAAACTAATTTGTTAGTCTTGATTAGTTTTATTAGGTTCAGTTATGTCGCAAGACTTGAATAAGTATTCTATCTGAACTTATCCGTCATAAAAAAATCTAGATGTATGACTTTAATAACGTTTTATGTTTTCAGGGTTCATTAAACGTTTTAAGTCTTTTGGGAGGCCTTGTGCCTCCTTTTTTTATACAGACTTGAACCATCAAATATTTTCTGGTGTCAATTGGATAGATATACAGATTAAATAATTTTCGAAAGGCTTGCCATGTTAGCGTTACTCATAGCGGCATCTGTTTTAGGTGTAATGTTGTTTGTAAGTTTTGTAGTATTGCCCGTTGCCTTTGCTAAGTTGCCTCAACATTTAGCCGGTGTTTATGTTCGAAAATTGTTCCCGCTTTATCACATCATCTTATTCATAGCTTCACAGGTTATTGGTTTTTTGGCTTATACCCCACATTTAAAGCCTATTTCTTTAATATCAGGTTTTATACTTGCTTTGCATTTCCTTTTTTTAACACCTGCCATCAACAAATCAACTGACTCAGGTCACGTTAAACGATTCAAATTGCTACACCTGTCAAGTATAGGTCTTCACCTAGTAGTAATGCTACTTTATGCATTTGCGATTTTCGTTGATGCTGATCTTTTTTAACAAAGGTTTTCCCATGAGTATTCGACTGTTTTTTTGTGGATTTTTATTAGCATTAACGAATAATTCGTATGCGGCTCCCCCGACAGAGTTAGTTTACAGGCTTAAAGCAAGCATTACTAAAATCCATAGTGTGAATGCTAAGGGTGGAAGGAGCACTGGAACAGGAGTTGTTATCGCAGAAAACAAAGTGGCAACTAATTGTCATGTATTAGTTGACTCTGTGGGAATGAGTATTGGATCGATGGGCGAGAACTTTCAGCCGATAGGCATTCAAGCTGACTGGAAGCATGATGTTTGTATCATGAGTTTTATGTATCTTCCGCTTAAGCCTGCAGTATTGGGTGATAGCGAACATCTCCAATATGAACAAGAGATTTTCTCAATTGGTTTTCCTGGAGGTCCACCAAAGCCACTCACTACTTGGGGTACAATTAAGGCGCTTTATCCTTTTGAGGATAGTGTAGTCATTAGAACATCTGCATCCTTTCAAATGGGCGCAAGTGGAAGTCCTTTGTTTGATGCTGAAGGTAAGGTTGTTGGGATTAGTACTTTTAAGAGCCCTGGTCGCAATTCATTCTTTTACAATATTCCGGTGAAGTGGGTTAAAACTGCGCTTAATTTGCCAGTGCTTGAATTTAGTCGTGATACCCAACCAGCATTTTGGAATGTGTCGTTAGAACAAAAGCCATATTTTATGCAAATTGTTTTGCCGCTTCAAAATGATAAGTGGAACGAGGTCGAACTTATTGCCAAACAATGGATAAAAGCCTCGCCTAATGATACTGAGGCAATGTTTTATAATGCCGCAGTCAAAGATCATGCTGGAGATTTAGAAGGAGCAAAAGCAATATACCAGGGTATTTTAAAGACAAACGCTAAACATGCTGAAAGTATCGTAGGCTTGGCAAATATCGCAAATAAACAGGGAAAGTTAGGCGATTTTGAAGTGTATAAAAAAAGACTCACAGAACTAAACTTTGATGACGATCAATTGAGCTTGCTGATCACCAAATAAACTATTAAAAATATAATAAAAATCCATTAATTAAGAATAATATAATTCTTTTCAAAATCCTTTTCGATGTTGTACGAATGTGATTTTTTAAATCACGGCACTTGTCACAATATTAATCATTTAGTTGAAGCTTTTACTTTGAGAAGAAATTTGAGAGCGCTTTATGAAAACAGAAAATCCAAATCGAATGCCAAGATTGCTTGGATATTTAGGTCTGTTGCCCTTCATTATTCCGACCATGTTTCTTTTTTGTGACTATCATCACTTTATGGTTTGGAACAATATACTCATCAGTTATGCAGCAGTCATCCTAAGTTTCTTGGGCGCCGTTTACTGGGGGGTTGCAATGATCGTGAAAGAAATGTCGATTAAAAAACGTAATATGATGCTCTCATGGAGTGTAATTCCATCCATTGTTGCTTGGATATGCCTTTTAATCCCGCAAGTTTATGGATTCATCTTTTTGTCTATCTTCTTTGTCATTTCATTCTTCATGGATATGCAGTTAACCAAGTCAGAAGCAAAACCCGCTTGGTATATTCCCTTGAGATTTCAATTAACGGTTGTTGTTACTGTATGCCTGGTAACAGCTTCGTATCTGGTGAAACCAGTGTTGATTAACGCATAAGAATTTCCTCTCCCACATAGTTCCAATATTTAGAGAAGCGCATTAGACCTTTTGTATGAAGCTTTTCTTGAGTAACTTCGGAGTAAATAGCAGGCTCATCAATATACGTAACACGACATTTGGATAAAAGATGCTTTAAAGTCATATTTGGCGTCGATTGAGTTGCTACATGGCCGCAGTTTAAGGCATTAAGTACAGCCAATGTATCGCCGATCCACACTTCCACTTCTGTCATTTCAGCGAGACAGTCTGCAATGAACTGAAGTCTATTTAATGACCAGTTTTTGTAGTGTAGCGGATCAAATACAAATATCTTTTTTTGCTCACGTTGATAAAGTGGATGCGCCGGCGAGAGCATTTCATCGGTGAATAAAACTACCATTTCATTTCCCTGATGTTTGAAGTCAACTTGAAAGCGTTGTGACGAAGTTACTCTTGCTGGGGCCGTTGTGGGTCTAAAAAGTGAGGCATCTAGCTCCTCGTAGCTCTTTTTGAAGGGGCAAGCAGCTTGGCAACCTTTACATAGTTGATTGTCTGTATATTTGCTTAGATTCTCTTGATTAAAAAAGTAAGGTTTGCTACCAAATGTCGATGCCACCCATTGCCAAGAAAGCGTATTAGATGCCTGATCTCCATCAATTAGTAAGTTATGCATCCATTTTGCGGCCACTTGCCAATCAACGCCTAACCAATGAATCATAAAACTTGAAAGCCACATTCTGGCGTGGTTGTGAAGATAGCCGGTATCTTGAAGGGTGCGCACAAAGTGATCAATGCACGGTAACTTTGTGTTACCTTCAATTATGACACGAGGAAGCGGGTTTCGCTTCAACTCAACCTTGGGCGCTTCCATTTCAGAATGAATTCGGTCGCCAGATAAATACCAAATTTGGCGCCAGTAATCTCGCCATGCGAACTCAAAAAGTAATTTATCATTGCCTCTCGTTGATTTTTCTTTGGCAAAAGATATTGCCTCAGCTAATGAAATACAACCATGCCTCAGATATGGTGATAAATAAGTCACCCCGCCATTTATATAGTTACGAGATTTCTCATAGCGTTCAGGTTTAATATTTGAAAGTCTTTTTAAGCCCTCATCACGCCCACCAATCCAACGCTCAGTTAAATTAGCACCCACATGATCAGGGAAGAGCACTCTAATATGTTGAATTCTTTCAGACCTTAATTGAGGGATATTAATTTTGATCGGCGTCATGGTAATTGAGGTGTTTTTAAAGTTATATTTGAGAGCGCTTCGGCATTACTTAGTTCAAACGCGAACTTAGTCTATATTGATTTGACTAAAATAAGCCTTTTTAAAATAAAGTTCTTATGATAAAAAAAGAGAATCTTCCAAGTAAAGTTTGCCTAACATGCAACCGGCCTTTTGTTTGGCGCAAAAAATGGAAGCTAGTATGGGATGAAGTTAAATACTGCTCTAACGCATGTAAATCATCTAGAAGTTTCAACAAATAGGATTAATATCAAACTTTATATTACGTTTTGCCAATAATTAATCAATCAATTGCTAGGGATTTATTTATGTTACTCAAACCCAAATCTACACTTATATTCTCAGTTCTCTTGGCCTACAGTCTGCAATCATTCTCTGCCACTGAGACTTTGAACGACTATCCGCGAGATCAGTTAAGAAAATTTGCTGAGGTTTACTCCGCCATCAAGAGCAACTATGTAGAAGACATTGATGACAATAAATTATTTAACGATGCTATCGCTGGTGCGCTGGCAGGTTTAGATCCTCACTCGACTTATCTTGATTATGAGGGACTCAAAGATTTTGGTATTGCGACAGGCGGCGAGTTCGGTGGATTGGGTCTAGAGGTTGGTATGGAAGACGGTTTAGTGAAAGTAGTTTCTCCTATCGAAGATACGCCGGCTTATCGTGCGGGTATCAAATCAGGCGACTTGATTGTTCAGTTGGATGATGTCTCTGTGAAAGGTCTTTCCATTAGTGACGCTATCAAAAAGATGCGCGGAAAACCTGATACGCAAATTAAGTTGAGCATTTCTAGAAAAGGAGAATCAGGCTTAGTGGACATCACATTGACCCGCGCTGTGATCAAAAATCCTAGTGTCAAATATAAGCTCACCGATGCAGGTTATCCATATGTAAGAATCACCCAGTTCCAAGAGCGTACAGGTCAAGACCTTGCTAAAGCTTTATCGACAATTCGTGAAAAAACAAAAGGTCCGATTAAAGGCTTGGTCTTGGATTTGAGAAATAATCCGGGTGGTGTCGTGAGTTCAGCTGTATCTGTAAGTGCAGCCTTTCTTAAAAAAGATCTTTTAGTGGTTTACTCCGATGGACGTACTGAAGATTCTAAAATGCGCTTGTTCGCAAACCCAAGAAATTATAGCGGTCCAAATCCAGAGGATGACTATTTAAAAGATCTTCCATCTGAAATGAAAACTGTTCCAATGATTGTGTTGGTTAATGCGGGGTCCGCATCAGCATCGGAGATTGTATCTGGGGCATTGCAAGATCATCAGCGTGCCAAAGTGTTAGGGACACAAAGTTTTGGTAAGGGGACGATTCAAACGTTGTTGCCGTTGAGCAATGGTTCTGCAGTCAAACTTACCGTAGCTAAATACTTTACGCCAAGCGGCCGTTCAATTCAGGCTAAAGGGATCACTCCTGACTATGTCGTGGAAGATCCTTCAATCAGCCCTGAAGAGGATGCGAAACTTAGAAGAGAAGCTAATTTAACAAATCATTTAGCCAATCCAAAAGACGAAAAATCTACTTTAAAAACAACAAATCAATCCGCTGTGGTGGAAAAAGTCCAGCCTAAAACGCAATTCGCAGATCAAAATCAATTTGAAGCGGGCACAGAAAAAGACTTTCAATACACGCAGGCAATCAACCTTCTTAAAGGTGTTGGTGTTGCGAAGATAAAAGCTAAGTAATAGTATCTAGCGCTTTAGGCATTACTCTTTTAAAGACCGATTTTTGGCAAGACGATAAAACCGTCAACATCACATCCGTATGTAACATATTGATGATTGGCAAAATAGTCGGCTGATACTGCACAAAGAGCTGCATCGATAAAGTCTATGTTGCTAAGCTGGCTGGTATCATAACTTGCCTTGAGCCTTAACGTTTGCTCTCTTACTGAGAGTTTTGTACCTTGTGGGCTTGATGCAAGATCATCTGCCCATAATGATAATTGAATAGCGTGGGGAAATGTTTCTATGATGGAGGGCCTGTTTGTCAGGTCCCCCATAAATATAGGTAAGCCAAGTTTTTGATATAGTTGTTCACCATTAAAAACCCAATCGTAAAAACGACTTTTCGCCGCTGATGCTCGGGTCGGTGTATAAAAACACCGCATGCCATGGTGGACTAAATCTCGCTCGGCTTTTCTGGAACGCTCGTTTTGGCTAAACATTGATGGTGCATCAATTGCAATAACGATGGGCTGGAAGCTTAGTGCCCAGTTCACTATTTCATCTGGGTTTGTTGAATGAAGCTGATCCATGTAGGAACCGTCACGATGAGCGATTGCATGAAAGCCTTTTTTAACCCCTCCGACATCGATGCCTATTGTAGTGTTTGTATTATTCAAATTGTTGTTTGTTATCACGTTATTGATCCGATTCACTTGTCAGTATGCTTTAATTGAATACCTACTGATACTCTCAAAGTTGCAAAAGCAGAAAAAATGAAAAAATTAATTCTAATATTAGGTGACCAGCTTAATATGCAAAGCGCAGCATTAAAAGACTTTGATGTAAATGTCGATGAAGTGATCATGATTGAGTCTCAAAATGAGTCAACTTATGTGTGGTCACATAAAGCAAAAATTGCGCTATTTTTATCAGCGATGCGTCATTTTGCTCAAGCACTTGAGTCCCAAAATATTCCCGTTACTTACATCAAAGATGCTGACGCCAGTATTATTGATGTTCTCAAGCACCATATCCTACTAAATCAAGTTGCGCAGTTGGAATGCGTTGAGCCCGGTGAGTACCGCTTGAAAACTGCACTAGAGCATCTAGCACGCGAATTGAGCATTAAATTGATCATGCATCATGATGATCACTTTTACTGCAGTGTTGATGAATTCAAAGCGTGGGTAGCTGATAAAAAAGAGCTGCGATTAGAGTACTTTTATCGTTATATGCGAAAAAAACATCAGGTCTTAATGGATGAAGAGTCTCTGCCGTTGGGTGGGCAGTGGAATTTTGATGATCAGAATAGAAAGCCTTATTCAAAAAACGGGCCAGGCCTTATTCAGGATCCTGTGGCTTTTGACCCTGATGCTATTACACGGGAGGTGTTTGAGTTTGTTGAGCAAAGCTACCCTCATCATCCTGGTACGCTTGCCCATTTCAGCTGGCCTGTAACGCGTGAACAGGCCTTAGCTGCCTTAGATTTTTTTGTTACGCATCGCCTTGCTCACTTTGGTACTTATCAAGATGCCATGTGGAAAGAAACGCCTTTTGGTTGGCACTCCATGCTCTCAGCCAGCTTGAATCTTAAGTTGATTAACCCAAGAGAAGTCATTCAACGTGCATTAGATGCTTATCAAACTGATGCTTTAGATTTATCAACTGTAGAAGGTTTTGTGCGGCAGATTATTGGATGGCGTGAATTTGTTCGAGGCATCTATTATCTCGATATGCCGCAAATGGCAGATGCAAATTTTTATGAGCATCAGCGATCCTTGCCTAGTTGGTATTGGACTGGCGACACTAAAATGAACTGCATGAAAGATGCGGTGGGTCAAACGCTAAAGTATGGTTATGCCCATCACATTCAACGTTTGATGGTCACAGGCAATTTTGCGCTTCTTGCAGAAGTGCTTCCACAGCAAGTATCTGATTGGTACTTAGCCATCTATGTGGATGCAATTGAGTGGGTCGAATTGCCTAATGTCATAGGAATGGCGCTATTTGCAAACGGTGGACGCTTTACTAGTAAGCCTTACGTCGCGAGTGGTGCTTATGTGAAGCGAATGAGCAATTACTGCAATGGCTGCCAGTATAAGCCCGAGGTGAGATATGGCAACCAAGCTTGTCCGATGACCACGTTATATTGGAATTTTTTGATGAAGCATCAAGCTGCATTTAATCAAAATCCTAGAACGCGATTAATGACGTCTAATCTCTCTAAAATTAGTATTGAAGATCAAACTCAAATTAAAATGCATGCCAATAATATTTTGAGCAATCTTGATTCAATTTAGTGTCTGTATCTTGGAAGATGATGCTTATTCGGCATTAAATCAAACTTGGTAATTGTTCTTTGGTAATGAGAAATACAAAATGATTGCCGGACTCTACTTCTAGCCAGGTAAAAGGCACATCAGGATATGCCGCTAATAAAGCGTCACGATTATGACCGATTTCAACAATCAACAGCCCACCATCATTTAGATATGTCCCGGCTTCACTAAGTAAGGTATGTGTATGATCTAACCCATCCGTGCCGCTTCCTAGTGCGAGTTGTGGTTCATTGCGGTATTCTTTTGGCAGCAATGCCATCGATGGTGCATCCACATAAGGTGGATTGCTGATAATCAAATCATAAGTTTTGCCCACAAGCGCTGTGAACATGTCAGATTGAATTGGAGTAATTTGCTCTTCTAAGCCATAGTTTTTGATGTTGATATTTGCTACTACGATGGCATCAGATGAAATATCCACCACATCTACACTTGCATTAGGAAATGCATGCGCTAGTAATACGCCCAAGCAACCGCTTCCTGTACAGATATCTGCAGCACTTTCCACCATTTCTTGGTACTCAATCCATGGGTGTAGTCCATTCTCAAGTAATTCTGCAATAAATGAGCGTGGCACAATCACGCGTTCATCTACGTAAAACTTAAAGCCTCTTAACCACGCCTCACGAAGTAAGTAAGCGGTTGGTGTGCGATCCGTGACGCGGCGCTCAATTAGATGTGCCAAATGTTTTGCTTCATCTCTAGTAATATGCGCATCTAAAAAATTATCTAAGGTATCTAAAGGTAAGTGAAGTGCGCTCATTACAAGCCAAACGCTTTCATCATAAGCATTGTCAGTGCCGTGACCAAAAAATACCTCCGCTTCTTCTAAACGGCTCATGCTAAAACGCACCCAATCGCGAATAGTGACTAATGACTCTATGATATTATTAGGTGTCATCAGGATTTTCTAATTTTGGCCAATAGTAACTTTTCAAGCGTTATTCGGTAAGTGTCTTTGAGTGGCTCAATATCTGCGACAGCAACGCACTCGTTTAGCTTATGAATCGTGGCGTTAAGGGGACCAAACTCAATTACTTGTTTGCAAATATCGGCAATAAAACGACCATCTGATGTGCCGCCTGTGGTGGATAACTCAGGGCTGACGTTGTAGCATTCTTGAATGGCTTCAGAAATCGCTTCCACCAAATTGCCCCGTGGAGTGATGTAAGGTGGCGCGTATTGCCAGTCCAAATCGTAATTTAGTTGGTGTTTGTCTAAGATAGCGTAAACACGCTCTTTTAGATTTTGCTCTGTACTGGCCGTTGAAAAACGGAAGTTAAACAAAATTTCCACTTCGCCCGGCACAACGTTGGTCGCGCCTGTGCCCCCGTTCATGTTAGAAATTTGCCATGAGGTGGGCGGGAAGTATTCGTTACCTTGATCCCACACCGTGTCTACCATGTCTTTAATGGCTGGTGCGACCATGTGAATAGGATTTTTAACTAAGTGCGGATAAGCGATATGACCTTGCACACCCTTAACCACTAATTTGCCCGAAAGCGAGCCGCGGCGACCATTTTTAATCATGTCACCCACCACTTTATTAGACGTTGGCTCGCCAATGATGCAGTAATCAAAATGCTCACCACGCGCTTTAAGTGCTTCAACTACTTTTACAGTGCCATCAACTGCGACTCCTTCTTCATCAGAGGTGATTAGAAAGCCGATAGAGCCATGATGGTCTGGATGTGCCGCAACAAAATCTTCAGTTGCAGTAATAAATGCCGCACATGAACTTTTCATATCTGCCGCGCCACGACCATACAACATGCCATCTTTAATGGTTGGCTCAAACGGCGGCGTGTGCCATTTATCTACTGGCCCAGTAGGCACGACGTCTGTATGGCCCGCAAATACCAGTAATGGCCCGTTAGCACCACGACGTGCGTAAAAGTTATCAACATCGCCAAAGCGCATACGCTCAATCTTGAAACCTAGCGGTTCCAAACGGCTAATCATCAATTCTTGGCATCCAGCATCTAGCGGGGTGTTTGATTGGCGAGAAATTAAGTCTTTAGCTAAATCTAGTGTTTTGCTCATATAAATAACTTTTAAGGTGTTAAGAGTTGTTGGTATTTGGCTTCATCGAAGCCTAAAGCAAGTAGGGTGACATCTTTTCCTACCCCATCTCCGAATAGTAAAGGGCGCTTAATCACAGAGGTTTTAGCTATCATTAATCCTGTGGCGCTTGCGTTATCCACGATCGTAACTTTTTCTGCATCGCTTAAATTACGCCAAGTCATGCCTACACGATTGACTAATTTATCCCAAGTTGATTGCGTAAGCCATTGTTTAATTGTTGCTTCATCTAGCCCTTGTTTTTTGAAATCGTGGAATTCATAAGCAATATTGTTTTCATCAAGCCATGTACGGGCTTTTTTGACGGTATTGCAGTTTGGGATGCCATAAAGTTTCATCAAATATATTTTAACAGCAAAAGCAGTGTGATAAAGCAAAACAGCCCACTAGGGGCTGTTTAAGTATCAGACAAAAAGTAAATTAAATGCCACGCAATAATTCATTGATGCCAACTTTACCTAAGGTCTTTTCATCTACTTTTTTTACAATGACAGCGCAGTAAAGACTATAACTTCCATCTTTAGAAGGTAAATTGCCAGAAACAACCACAGAGCCTTTTGGCACGCGGCCATAAGTTACTGAGCCTGTCTCGCGGTCGTAAATTTTTGTTGATTGGCCGATATAAACGCCCATTGAAATTACACAGTTGTCTTCAACTACAACACCTTCAACCACTTCAGAACGAGCGCCAACAAAACAATTATCACCAATAATGGTCGGGCCGGCTTGAACAGGCTCCAATACGCCGCCAATGCCTACGCCACCAGATAAGTGCACGTTTTTACCAATTTGCGCACATGAACCAACTGTCGCCCATGTATCAACCATGGTACCTTCGCCAACATAAGCGCCGATGTTAACGTATGAAGGCATTAATACTGCATTTTTGCCGATAAATGAACCGCGACGAACTATTGCATTTGGCACAACTCGGAAGCCACCAGCTTTAAAATCTTCTTCTGTGTAATCAGCAAATTTTGGTGGGACTTTATCGAAGTACTTTGTGCAACCACCATCCATCAATACGTTGTCTTGTAAACGGAATGAGAGCAATACTGCTTTCTTGAGCCATTGGTGTGTTTCCCATTCTTGGCTGTCACCCTTACGTGAAGCAACGCGTAATTTGCCTGTATCTAAATCAGCTAAAGCGCTTGCAACGGCTTCTTTGAGTTCTGCTGAAGCGTTGCTTGGATTAATGTCGGCGCGACGCTCAAAAGCGTCTTCAATAATGGTTTGTAATTGACTCATGGATAATTCCGATACTTAAAAAATAGTCTAAAAATTGATAATACTTAATTAAGTACGGTATTTTACCTGAATGGAGCAGGTAATGCGCTTATTTGCTCGTTTTTGCCTGTTCGTAAAGTGGTATCACCGTTGGGATGAGCTCAGATAAGTCATCGATACGTGTTTTGTCGGCAGGATGGCTACTTAAGAATTCCGCAGGCTTCTTGCCGCCATTTTGACCCATTTTAGTCCACAGGCTAATTGCTGCATTGGGGTTATAGCCAGCTCGTGCGGCTAGCTCTAAGCCCATGCGATCAGCTTCAGTTTCTTGGGTGCGAGAGTTAGGCAGTGAGAAAAATAACTGAGAGCCCATTGCTGCGCCGCCCAAAGCTAAACCTGTTGCCGCATTTTTCTTGGAGCCAATGACTGCAGCTAGCAATGCTAGACCACCTTGTTGCGCGTAGGCTAATGACATGCGTTCACGACCGTGTTCACGCAATGCGTGTGCTATTTCGTGACCAATTACTGCGGCTAGTTCGTCGTCTGTCGCTTGGAGTTTATCAATAAGTCCAGTAAACACCATGATTTTGCCACCAGGCATGCAATAGGCGTTCACTTGGTCGTTCTTTTCTACGTTTACTTCCCATTTCCAGTTGGCAGCGTCTGCACGATAGACTGGGTTTTGCGCGATTAATCGGTCGGAAATGTTGCGGACTCTAGCTAAAACTGCTGAGTCGGTGTTGAGCGTTTTCTTGTCATTAGCCGTTTTAAGGGTTTGCGAATAACTTGCCAAAGACATGCTCTCTACCTGCTTGCTTGACAGCATCATAAATTGACTACGATCTATCTCAACAGTACCTTTGTTAGTGGTTGTTGCACAGCCTACTAATTGCGTTGAAATAAGCGCTAGAAGTAAAAAGTGAAATGGTTTTGTGAGAATTTTTATCATTATTAAATCTTTCAAATTAAAAGCTCACCTGCGAACCTAGCTCCACCACGCGGTTAGGTGGAAGCTTAAATTGATTGGTAATGGTTTCAGCCGATCTAAAGAGGCCAATGAATATTTTCTTGCGCCAAATCGCCATGTCATGGCTTTCGCATGCGATAAGAATTTCTTTACCTACGAAGAATGAAGTATCCATTGCGTCCAGTGCTAAGCCCTGAAGAGCGCATAACTCTAAATCACGTGGTAGATCGGGCTCATCTTTGAAGCCGTAATTGACAGTCACTTTATAGAACTCATGTGGAAGTTTTTCAACGATGACTAAATCATTTTTTGGTGCATGTGGATAGTCAGAAAACTTGACAGTTAGAATCACAACTTTTTCATGTAAGACTTTGTTGTGTTTTAGATTGTGCAACATTGAATGTGGAACCCCATCTGGATTCGGAGTCATGAATAATGCAGTGCCAGGAACGCGGGCCGGTGGATGTTGACCTATAGCTTCGATGAACGGGGTGAGTTCCATAGCATCATTTTTAAGATTTGCATAAAGTAATGATCTGCCAGTTTTCCAAGTCAACATTAATGTAAATATCACGATACCTATTACAAGCGGCACCCATCCCCCGTCAGGAATTTTGAGTACATTAGCTGTAAAGAAAGATACATCTACAACAAGGAAAGTGGCAACCAATGCCCCAGTTTTCAGTTTTCCCCATCCCCACATGTGATGAAAAACAATGCCTGCTAGAAGTGAAGTAATCACCATATCACCAGTTACCGCAATACCATAAGCTGCAGCAAGGTTGCCAGAAGACTTAAAGCCAAGCACAAGCACCATGATCCCAATCATTAAGCCCCAGTTTACGCGAGGCATATAAATCTGACCTTCTTGACTCTCAGAGGTATGTTCAACGTGCATACGAGGTAAATAGCCCAGTTGCAAAGCTTGTCTTGATACTGAAAAGGCACCCGTGATCACCGCTTGTGATGCAATCACCGCGGCCAATGTGGCTAGAATAATTAACGGAAATAGACTCCATTCAGGTGCTAGCAAATAAAAAGGATTTACCACTGTCTCTGGATTGGATAATACAAGTGCACCCTGGCCGAAGTAATTGATAATCAACGATGGAAGTACAAATCCAAACCAAGCTAGTCTAATTGGAAATCTGCCAAAGTGACCCATGTCTGCATATAGCGCTTCAGCGCCTGTTACTGAAAGCACCACGGCACCCAATGCCACAAAAGCTATCCATGGGCTAGTGTGAAAAAACTGATAGGCATAATAAGGATTGAGTGCTTGTAAAATAGTTGGATATTGGATAATGCTGTTGATACCTAGCACCGCAAGCGTACCAAACCAGAGCAACATAATTGGTCCAAAGAACGCCCCGACTATCGCAGTTCCTTTGCTTTGCGCTGAGAATAAAATGAAAATCACAATAAGGGTGATCGGGATAACTAAAGCATGAAGTCCTGGCGCTGCAACCTTTAAGCCTTCCACGGCAGATAGAACTGAAATTGCTGGCGTGATCATGCCATCTGCATAAAACATACAGGCCCCCAAAATACCCAGTAGCATGATGGTATGCTGCATTTTTTTATCAGAACCCGAGTGGCGTGAGGCTAGAGCAAGTAGTGCCATTATGCCACCTTCGCCACGGTTGTCAGCGCGCATAATGAATGCAACGTATTTTACTGACACGACCATAATTAAGGCCCAGACAATCAGCGATAAAATGCCAAACATATTTGCTTCGTTGAGTGGAACGGGGTGTGCTCCAACAGAAAAAACCTCTTTGATGGTATAGAGCGGGCTTGTGCCGATGTCACCAAATACCACACCAAGCGCGGCTAGAGTTAATGCTGAGAGT
Organism: Candidatus Methylopumilus sp.; assembly: GCA_040401435.1. Taxonomy (GTDB): domain Bacteria; phylum Pseudomonadota; class Gammaproteobacteria; order Burkholderiales; family Methylophilaceae; genus Methylopumilus_A. The sequence continues at coordinate 50,008 of JBBAON010000004.1, read as the reverse complement.
TTTGTTTTATTGCCTGTAGCCGTTGATGTTGACATTAAAAATCAGCTTGAGAACTTAAAACAGTATTATCAATCACTTTAAGCACTTAACCAATAGCAGAATGATAATCGCGGCGCAGTTAATACAATTTATGACGTTTTTGAAATAGTGGCTTCTGCTTCGCCTGCACCAAAAGTAAGATTGATTGTATCGCCGATCTTGATTTGACTGCTTTGACTAATGATCTGACCAGCTTTAGTTTGCGCAAAAGCATAGCCCCTAGTCAAAACTGCTTGCGGGTTGAGGTGGTGCAAATTTTGCTCGATTTGGCTGAGATTGTTTTGTTGGCTTTGTAATTGTTGTTTTAAATTTAAATTTAGCCTGTGAGCTAGCTGGGCTAAATGTTGTTTTTGCTGTGCGATTTGTTGTGTTGGAGAAACTAGACGCCGCGCCAAATAATCTAGCATTTGTGCGCGTTGCATTAATCCGTCCATACTACTTTTGTTGAGTTGCAAGCTTAAATTTCTAATTCTGTTAAATAATGATTCGCGAGATGGAGATGAGAGCTCAGCTGCTGCCGTTGGTGTCGCTGCACGCGTATCCGCAACAAAATCACAAATCGTAAAATCTGTTTCGTGCCCCACACCGCTAATGGTGGGAATTCGGCAATGGGCAATCGCTCTAGCAACGACTTCTTCATTAAACTGCCATAAGTCTTCCATACTACCGCCTCCACGGCAAATAATAAGCACGTCACATTCGTTTCGCTCGTGAGCAATATTTATTGCATTGGCGATTTGTGTTGCTACTCCTTTACCTTGGACTGGCGTTGGGTAAATGATCACAGGAATGCTTGGCATACGGCGTTTTAATGTGGTGATAACATCATGCAATGCTGCAGCATCTGGCGATGTCACAATACCGATTTTTTTTGGGTGGGTTGGAATAGCTTGCTTAAAAGCAGGGTCGAATAAACCTTCTTGTTGAAGTTTAGCTTTGAGTTTTTCAAAAGCTTCAAATAGTGCGCCAGCGCCCGCACGTTGTAAAAACTCAATAGTGAGCTGAAAACTACCGCGTGCTTCATAGAGGGTTAGTAATGCGCGTGCTTCAACTTTATCGCCTTCTTTAGGTGTCCAGTCCAAATAACTGTTGCGCCCACGAAACATCACACAACTCACTTGTGCACTTGCATCTTTAAGGGAAAAGTACCAATGGCCAGAAGCGGCGCGGGTGAGGTTGGAGATTTCGCCTGATACCCAAAATAGTGGAAAGCTTTGCTCCAGTACCTCTTTTGCTAGGCGATTCAACTCGCTGACGGTGAGGACTTTTGGTGAAGCAATACTCGCTTGTTCTGTGTCTATCATTGGGTTTTATCCGTTACAATCTAGGCTAACTGGCTATTGATTATTATAATGGATGAATACGCTGATATTTGCACCGATTGGATTTAAATATGTTGAATAAAATACTTAACAACCGAACCGCTTATGTATTAGGTTTTTTGGCAAGCTTTGGCCTAGTAGTCCTGGCTTTGGTAATTCAAACCCAATACAAATTAGAGCCTTGTCCGCTTTGCATTTCTCAGCGAATTGTGTTGATGGGCTTAGGGATTTTGTTTTTAATTGCGGCAATTCATAATCCACAAAAGCCAACTGGGGTAAAGCTATATGCTTTATTGCATATACTTACTGCTCTTGGTGGTGCTGGTGTAGCCATTCGCCATTGGTATTTGCAAGTGCATAAAGATGAAATGCTAGTAGATTGCGGCGTTGGCTTTGATTATATGTTTGATAACTTTCCGCTTAAAAAAGCCCTCACGCTAGTCTTTCGCGGAACTGGCGATTGCGCTGCGATTGATTGGACCTTTTTAGGATTAAGTATTCCGCAATTGGCTTTAATCGCATTTTTAACCATCGCGGCCTATGCGTTTTTATTAGCTAAAAAACGAATTTAGAAGAAATTTTATGTATAAATATTTAGAAGATTTTGTTGGGAATACGCCCTTAGTTAAACTAAAACGCATCCCTGGTAATACCAGCAATACGATTTTGGTGAAGTTAGAGGGTAACAACCCAGCAGGCTCAGTGAAAGATCGTCCAGCTTTGTCAATGATCACACGCGCTGAAGCACGTGGCGACATTAAGCCGGGTGACACATTAATTGAAGCGACCTCTGGCAATACTGGCATTGCCTTAGCAATGGCGGCAGCGATGAAGGGCTACAAAATGTTGTTAGTGATGCCCGAAAACCAAAGCGTAGAGCGTCGTCAAACTATGAAAGCTTTTGGTGCGGAATTATTGCTTACTCCTAAAGATGGCAGTATGGAGTTAGCGCGTGATGTGGCGATGAAACTTCAAGATGAAGGTGAGGGTATTGTGCTCGACCAATTTGGTAATCCAGATAATCCATTAGCCCATTACGAAGGAACTGGACCAGAGATTTGGCGTGATACAGAGGGAAAAGTAACTCATTTTATTGCGAGTATGGGCACTACAGGCACTATTATGGGCACCTCCCGTTTCTTAAAAGAGCAAAACCATAACATCCAAATTATCGGTGTGCAGCCAGAAGATGGTGCGCAAATACCGGGCATTCGTAAATGGCCAGAAGAGTACTTACCCACGATTTACGATCCTAAAAATGTAGATCAATTGATTTATGTCAGCCAATCCAATGCTGAAAAAATGACCCGTCGATTAGCGGCAGAAGAGGGAATTTTTTCTGGGATTTCATCTGGTGGTGGTTTATATGCGGCACTTGAGTTGTCTAAGCAATTAGAGAACGCAGTGATTGTGTCTATTGTGTGTGATAGAGGTGACCGCTATCTTTCAACTGGTGTTTTCCCAGCATGATTCCAACCTTAGTTTTTGATATTGAAACCATCCCCGATACTGATGGCTTAAAAGGCTTGTTGGGTTTGCCTGCAGAAACCTCAGCGGATGAAGTGGCAAATATTGCCTTTCATCAACGTCGTCAGTATAACGGCAGTGAGTTTTTGCCTTTGCATCAGCACCGTGTAGTGGCCATTTCATGTGTTTTGCGTGAGGTCGATAACTTCAAGGTATGGTCATTGGGCGAGCCAGATGAGCCTGAGAGTAAGTTGATTCAGCGTTTTTTTGATGGTATTGAAAAATACACGCCGAATGTGGTTTCTTGGAATGGCGGCGGCTTCGATTTTCCTGTGTTGCACTATCGCGCCTTGGTAAATGGGGTGCAAGCGCCTCGCTATTGGGATATGGGCGACGATGACAAAGAGTTTAAGTGGAATAACTACATCAGCCGTTATCATTCACGCCATACTGATTTAATGGATTTGCTCGCGATGTATCAAGGCCGCGCCAATGCACCTTTAGATGATATCGCGCAATTGTGTGGCTTCCCTGGCAAGCTTGGCATGGATGGCAGTAAGGTGTGGGATGCCTACCAAAATGGTGAGATAGAAGCAATTCGCAATTACTGCGAAACCGATGTGGTGAATACCTACCTTGTCTATTTGCGATTTCAATTGATGCGCGGTCAGCTGAACCAAGCGGCTTATGCGCGCGAGATAGCATTGGTCCGCGATACTTTAAATGCAGACGTTACTCCGCATTGGCAAGAGTTTATGGCAGCTTGGCAGTTTTAAGCATTTTTTAATTATTTAAGTTGTAAAGTTTATACTTCATGCGTTCTCGTAAGAAATTCAAATCTGACAATCCTATTGGCACAGCCCTTGTCGAGTCTCTAGACCAAGAAGGACGGGGAGTTGCACATGTCGATGGTAAAGCGATCTTTATTCGCGGGGCCTTGCCTAATGAGACAGTTACTTATCAATCAACGCGCATTAAGTCTAGTTATGAGTTCGCTGAAGTTAAATCAGTTTTAAAAGCCTCCAATTTGCGTGTCACGCCAAAATGTCAGCACTTTGGGATTTGTGGTGGCTGTGCGCTCCAGCATTTAGATTTCTCAGCACAAGTGGCGGCTAAACAGCGATTGCTTGAAAATGATTTACACCACATTGGTAAAGTAAAACCAGAAAGTCTGTTACCACCAATTTACGGCCCTGCTTGGGGCTACAGACATAAAGCGCGTTTGCGAGTGAAGTACGTTGCTAAAAAAGATCGAGTGCTCGTTGGATTTAATGAAAAATCCACCTCATTTGTGGCTGATATGAATCTTTGTGAAGTCTTGCCCCCACGTATTTCAGCTTTAATTACACCACTTCAAGAAATGATTGTGCAAATGAGCATTCGTGATGCTATTCCGCAAATCGAATTGGCGGTGGGTGAGCACTTGGTTGTGTTGGTATTCCGTTTGATGGAAACACCGGACGCTAAAGATGAAGCCCTGTTCAAAGCCTTTGCTGATGAGTTTGATGTACAAGTGTGGACGCAAACTAAAGGCTTAGATACCGTTCAGCCTTTCTATCCTTTGGATGGCGCTAAGCTCAGTTATTCATTGCCTGAGTTCGACTTAACTTATCCGTTTAACCCCACTGAGTTTACGCAGGTCAATCCGCATATTAATCAAATTATGCTGCGCCGTGCTATGCAGTTGCTGTTACCACAAGCGGATGAAAAAATTGCGGATTTCTTCTGTGGCCTGGGTAATTTTACTTTGCCGATTGCACGCTCCGGCGCAACTGTATTGGGCATGGAAGGCTTGGAAGTTCTGGTAAAACGTGCGCATGAAAGTGCGGCTTTAAACGGGCTCGCTGAGCAAGTGGAATTTACTGCAGCAGATTTATTTGATATGACACCTGAGTTATTACTAGGCTTAGGTCACTTTGATAAATGGCTGATCGATCCGCCACGCGATGGTGCAATGGCTTTGGTTAGTGCTTTGCCCAATGACGGTAGCTTTGGCCCAGAACGGATAGTATATGTGTCTTGTAACCCAGCAACATTGGCGCGTGATGCTGGAATTTTGGTGAATGAAAAAGGCTATCGCATGGTCGACGCTGGCGTGATTAATATGTTCCCACACACCTCACATGTCGAATCCATTGCCTTGTTTGAGCGCTAAAAAGATTGATGTTTAAAAAAATCTGCGCTTTGGTATTTGTGTTAAGCGTCCTTTGCGCTTGTCACAAGCAAGAAACAGAAAAGCGCCAAGACATTCGCTTTGCTGTGGCCCAGGCACCTATTAATCTAGATCCTCGTTATGCAACTGATGCCGCATCAGCACGTGTTAATCGTTTGATTTATCGATCGCTGGTTGGCTTTGATGCAAGTTCAAAACCTATCGCTGATTTAGCTAGTTGGCAGGTGATTAGTCTAACGCAATATCGCTTTAACTTAGGCAAGACAGGGCGCACTTTTCATGATGGTGCTTTATTAAGCGCTAGGGATGTGCAAGCAACTTATGAGTCTTTGTTGGCGCTAAAAGACTCACCACTTGCAGCCGAGTTTGCCAATATTAGTCGAATCCAAATACTAGATGATAATACTTTGGATTTTTACTTAAAGTCAGCCGATAGCGCTTTCCCAACAAAGCTCATCATAGGTATTTTGCCAGAGAGTCAAGTCTCTCAAGGGCGCGATTTTAGTCATCATCCATTAGGTACGGGCCCACTGGCGTTTGTAAGCTGGACAAATACGATCCAATTAAAGCGTGTCAAGGATAGTCAAGTCATTACCTTATTCGAAGTTAAAGACCCAACCGTGCGCATCCTAAAACTCATCTGCGGCGAAGCGGATATTCTGCAAGGCGATTTACCACCAGAGCTGGTTCGTTACTTAAAATCTCAGCCAAACATCCAAGTGACAGAAAGCAAAGGTGCTAACTTTTCTTATCTTGGCTTTAATCTTCAAGATAAAACGTTGGCTATCTTAAAGGTGCGACAGGCCATTACGCACGCGATCAACCGCCCAGAGATTATCCAGCAAGTTTTAGTTGGCGGCACACGCGAGGCAAGTGCTATTTTACCGCCAGAGCATTGGGCGGGGAACAAACTCCTTGAGTCTAACGCATACAATCCAGCACTTTCTAAACGGCTTTTAAAAGAGGCAGGTGTGCAATTGCCACTTCACCTTGTTTATAAAACCTCTACCGATTCACAGCGAGTGCGTCTCGCCACCATTATGCAAGCGCAAATGGAAGAGGCGGGAATTCAACTTGAGATTAAAAGCCTAGATTGGGGCACGTTTTTTGAAGATGTGAAACAAGGCCATTTTCAATTATTTGGGTTAACTTGGGTTGGCATCAATACCCCTGATATTTATGCAAGAGCATTTGGTTCAGATAATGCTCCGCCAAGAGGCTTTAACCGAGGGCGTTTTAGCAATGCTGCTTTAGATGCCTTGTTAGCCAAACAAGATTGGCAAGCCGCTACGAACTATATTCATCAACAATTGCCTTACGTGCCGCTGTGGTACGAGGGCCAGTTTGCAGCAACACGGTCTGATATTAACCAATATGCGCCAAAAGTAGACGGCAATTGGGATGATTTGGCGAACGTTGTTCGCACAACGAGTCCCAATATGCATTAGATTTTATAAAATAGCCATTCCAGAGTAAAATACTTAACTTATGCAAATCAACACTATCCCTACCGTAAAACCTATCACTCAATATCGTCCTTACTGGGCGAAGCGTTTTGGCACGTCCAAAATGTTGCCCATGAGTCGTGAGGAGATGGATGACTTGGGTTGGGATAGCTGTGATATCATTTTGATCACGGGCGATGCGTATATCGACCATCCTAGCTTTGGTATGGCGCTGGTTGGCCGTTTGCTTGAGTCTCAAGGCTTCCGTGTAGGCATTATTGCACAGCCTGATTGGTCGGATGCTGAAGCCTTTAAAGCGTTGGGTAAGCCAAATCTTTATTTTGGGATTACCGCCGGCAATATGGATAGCATGGTGAATCGCTATACCGCAGATCGCAAGATACGTTCAGATGATGCTTACACACCAGATGCGGCTGCAGGTAAGCGCCCTGATCGTGCTGTTTTGGTCTATTCGCAGCGTTGCCGTGAAGCGTTCGCTGATGTGCCTTTGGTAATTGGAAGTATTGAAGCCAGTTTGCGTCGTATTGCACATTATGATTATTGGTCGGACAAAGTGCGTCGCTCTGTACTTGTAGATTCTAAAGCCGATATTTTGCTTTATGGTAATGCTGAACGTGCTTTAATTGAATTTAGTCACCGTTTAGGTAAAGGTGAAAATGTTGCTGATATTACAGATATTCGAGGCACTGCATTTTTACGTAAAAAGATTCCAGAAGGTTGGCAAGAGGTGAGCTCAACTAATCTAGATCGTCCTGGTAAAGTAGAAGCACCGATTGACCCTTATGAAATGAAAATGGGCGCCGGCACAAGCTGCGAGACTGAGGCTAAAAAAGACGAGCTAGTATTGCCAGAAGGCACGCAAGTGGTTCAGATTGTTCGTAAGCCAAAGGCTGATCGTGCTTTTCAAGTGGTGCGTTTGCCAAGCTACGAGGAAGTGGCAAAAGACCCAGTACTCTATGCACATGCTTCTCGTGTGCTCCATTTAGAAGCCAACCCTGGTAATGCTCGCGCGCTTATTCAAAAACATGGTGATCGTGAAGTGTGGCTTAATGCGCCGCCAATCCCACTTACGACTAAAGAGATGGATTATGTTTACGATTTGCCTTATGCGCGTAAACCGCATTCTGCTTATGGCGATGCCAAAATCCCTGCCTGGGAGATGATTCGCTTCTCGGTAAACATTATGCGTGGCTGTTTCGGCGGTTGTACTTTCTGTTCGATTACCGAGCATGAGGGTCGCATTATTCAAAGCCGTTCTGAAGAAAGTATTTTGAAAGAAGTGGAAGAAATCCGCGACAAAGTCGATGGCTTTACTGGCGTGATTTCAGATCTTGGCGGACCCACTGCCAATATGTATCGCATGGCATGTAAGTCGCCAGAGATAGAGAAGTCTTGCCGAAAGCTTTCATGCGTTTATCCGGGAATATGTGAGAATCTCAACACTGATCATTCGGCCTTGATACAGCTTTATCGTAAAGCGCGAAATATTAAAGGCATTAAAAAGATTCTTGTGGGCTCTGGTTTGCGTTACGATTTGGCGGTGACTTCGCCTGAGTATGTCAAAGAGCTAGTGCAAAACCATGTGGGCGGCTACTTAAAGATTGCGCCTGAGCATTCTGAAGAAAACGTGCTTTCTAAAATGATGAAGCCTGGCATGGGCGCTTACGACAAGTTTAAAGAGATGTTTGAGCGCTTCTCAAAGGAGGCGGGCAAGCAGCAATACTTAATTCCTTATTTCATTGCGGCACATCCGGGCACGACAGATGAAGACATGCTTAACTTAGCGCTTTGGCTCAAGAAATATGATTTTAGGTTAGACCAAGTGCAAACGTTTACGCCAACGCCAATGGCAATGGCAACGGCCATGTACCACTCAGGTAAAAATCCACTTCGCAAAGTCACGGATGATAGTGAAGAAGTGCCTATTCCTAAAGCAGGTGGGGTGCGCCGTTTGCACAAAGCATTTATTCGCTATCATGACCCGAAAAACTGGCCGCTTCTTCGTGAGACGCTAAACAATATGGGCCGTGCTGATTTAATTGGTAACGGTAAACATTGTCTCGTTCCTGCATGGCAACCACTGGATAAAACACCGCCTCGCCCTGTGCAAGTGGCGAACAGAAAGCGCCCGATTATTGCTCCAGCGCCTGTAAAAGGCAAAAAGCTTGAAATAGGCAAACCATTCCGACGCGCTCGTTAGGTTTTTTTGATTGAACCGGACAGCAAGTAGTCTGTCGAATTTAAACATTTATAGTTAAGGACTTTTTCGTGCGTTCATTAATTTCAAAATTTTCATTGGCTGTCATCCTGATTGTTAGCGCTCAGATTACGCTAGCGGCAGATAATGGCTTGCTTTGGAAGCTTGAAGCACCGAGCGGCAAAATCAGTTATTTGCTGGGCACCATGCATACTGATGATCAGCGTGTCACAGAGTTTTCACCTAAAATCCTTGAAGCTTTTAATCAAAGTGAGGCTTTTATGATGGAAACATTGCCGCCGCGTGACCCATCTATTTTCATCATGAAGCAGGGCACTGTTTCAGAAATGATGACAGAAAAAGAATTCGACCAAGTACGAGATCTTGCGAATTTCCATTCCATGCATATTGAAGCTGCTATGCGTATGAAGCCTTGGCTTCTCGCAGTGATATTCGACTTACCTAAGCCCAAAGCGCTTTACTCGATGGATGAGTTATTAATGGCTAAAGCGGAAGAACAGTTTAAACGTATCGTGGGTTTGGAAAAAACCCAAGAGCATTTCTCAGTGCTCGATAGCGTAAGTATGGAGGATCAAATGATTATGTTACGTGCAGTTCTAAAGCGTAGCCAAAAAACTAAAGAGCGTGATTATGAAAAGTTGCTTAAGACTTATCGGTCAGGAGATCTAAAGAAAATTATTGAGTTAGATGACAAGATTACTGGGGGTATGTTGCCAAAAAAAGTTTGGGAAAATATGCGCGTTAAATTAATGGATGAGCGCAATGCGGGCATGTCAGAAGGTCTAGTGTCAGAGGCAAAAGAGAAAGCTGTATTCGCAGCGGTTGGTGCATCCCATTTGGCGGGCGAGGGCGGTATTTTGGGACGATTGCGCGCTGCTGGTTTTATGGTAACTCCAGTCAAGTAAAGACTAGATATGCTTAATAAAAAAGCGCATTGGAGTTTCCGTTGCGCTTTTTTATTTCTAAACCTGCATTATTGGTTCGGATAAATCAATTTATCTGTTTCAAAGCCAAGCTCCTTAGCTTTAGATATCAATTGTTGTTTCACAATGTTAGACATTTGCGGTGTGCGTGAAAGTATCCAAAGATAATCTTTGCCGCCTGTCACTAATGCATATTGATAGTTAGTTTTATCAAGATCAACAATCGTATAAGCCCCATAAAATGGGCCAAAGAACGATACTTTGAGTCGACCAATATCTGGCGTTTCTAAAAAGTAAGCTTTGCCGATAGCTTCATTAGACTTTTGCTTTTTGGTGTCAAAGCCATGATTAACTACCCTTAAGCCCCCATCTTCACGCAGGCTATATTCGGCATAAACTTTATCGAGGCCACGTTCGAAGCTGTGATCAAGGCGAGCAAATTCGTACCATTTGCCTAGATATTTATCTACTTCAAAACCTGAGATCGCTTTGTATTGTGCATCTTCACCTGAGCAGGCAAGCAAAACCAAACAAAGCAGCAAATAAAGTGTTTTAATCATGACCTTTTCTTTATCTATTAACGTCCGCGTCCGCTACCACCACCACCACCACCACCACCACCACCAGTTTGTCCGCCACGACTACCACTGTTGTTTCGGTTAGCATTACGTCCAGCATTTGGATTAGGACCTCTATTTTGTGGTTTAGGGGCAAATATAGCAGGCTGTGGCATTGCTTGATGACGTGCTGCTTCTGACATATTCTTAGAAGAGGGGCTCTGTGAAGGCGCTCTATTTCCGTCAGCAGGTGCTTTGTCTGTTCTCTGGCCATGTGGCTTATGACGATTGTTATTGCTATTTCGACCGTTTGCGCTTTGTCCAGGTTTAGCATTAGTGTTTTGTGGACGACGTTGTTGAATAGGCGAACGTGGGGCTTCTGGTTCCGCTTTTTCAGGCTGAACCCAACCATCCGCAGGCACTTTGGGAATCTCACGTTTAATCAGCTTTTCAATATCTTTGAGTAGCTTTAGTTCTTCACGATCTACCAATGAAACTGCCGCGCCACTGCTTCCCGCACGGCCAGTTCTGCCGATGCGGTGAACGTAGTCTTCAGGTACGTTAGGGAGTTCAAAATTAATCACTTGAGGCAATTGGTCAATGTCTAAACCACGTGCCGCAATGTCAGTTGCTACCAATACACGCACTGTGCCATCTTTAAATTGAGCTAAAGCCTTGGTGCGAGCTCCTTGGCTCTTGTTGCCGTGAATCGCTGCGGCTTCAATGCCATCTTTAACGAGCTTTTCAGCTAATCGGTTAGCGCCGTGCTTGGTTCGCGTAAAGACCAGCACTTGTTGCCAATCATTATGCTTAACCAAGTGACTTACAAGCTCACGCTTAAAGCTTTGGCTAATCATGAGAACGGTTTGCTCAACCAATTCGGAAGCTGTATTGCGACGTGCAACCTCTACAAAGCCAGGATTGTTTAGGAGACCATCCGCAAGCGCTTTAATCTCATCAGAGAATGTGGCTGAGAACAGTAAGTTTTGGCGTGCTTTTGGCAATAAAGCCAAGATCTTTTTAATGTCGCGAATAAAACCCATGTCAAGCATGCGGTCGGCTTCATCTAATACTAAAATTTCAACGCCAGATAAATCAATGGCTTTTTGGTTAGCGAGGTCAAGTAAGCGTCCTGGTGTCGCGACTAAAATATCTAGGGGCTTTCTTAAGCGTGACATTTGCGGGTTGATATTCACTCCACCAAAAATCACCGTTGAACTAAGCGATAAATATTTCCCGTAAGTTTTAACAGACTCTTCAATCTGCGCGGCAAGCTCGCGCGTTGGTGTCAGCATTAGGCAACGAGGACGACCTTTGCCTAAATCCGCAATGGGTTTTTGGCTAAGGATATGTAAAATCGGCAAAGTAAAACCAGCAGTTTTACCTGTACCTGTTTGCGCGCCAGCGAGTAAATCACCGCCCGTGAGGACTTGTGGTATGGCTTGCACTTGAATTGGAGTTGGCGTTGTGTAACCCGCGTCATTAATGGCGCGAAGAATGGGTTCTGCTAAGCCTAAATCATTAAAATTTGGGCTAACTTTAGTAACTTCTGATGACAATTTAAATTCCTTAAAGGAGATTTATAAGTGGTCTGTTGCCCTTAAGACAACACCAATCGAGACTAACAAATAAGAGGTAAAAGTGTTGGCGCATGGCGCCTTTAGGCCGCTGCGCTGATTGGTATGGCACAGGGAGAGCTAATTATACGGAGTATTGCTGGATTAGCTACTAATTAAATTTTTTCAGTATGTGTAAGTAGATGCAACTCATCTGCTGTGAGCCAACGCCATTCGCCTTCAGCGAGGTCTTTCGGTAATGTAACTTCACCAATCTTGATGCGTTTGAGGGCTTCTACTCGGTTGCTATTCGCGGCGACCATACGTTTGACTTGGTGATATTTACCTTCGGCTAATGTCATGTGCAGGATGTGACTGCTGATTTGCTCGCAAGCTAGTGCGGCAATTGGTGCTGGTTCATCTATCAGTTGAACACCATCTAGTAAGTTTTTAATTTGCACATCGTCAACAGGATGCTTGCAATGTACTTCGTACACTTTTGGCACTTTCCATTTTGGCGAACTTAGGCGGTGGATAAAGTGGCCATCATCGGATAGCAAAATTAAACCTGTGGTGTCTTCATCCAAACGGCCAATACATTGAACTTCACGCTCAACTAATGGATGTGGCAATAAGCTATAAACCGATGGGTGATGCAAGGTTTTGTGTGAGCATTCGTAATGTGCGGGTTTATTTAGCATCAAATAGGCTTGCTCACGATATTGCCAAGGCTCACCATCCACTGTGAAGTAAAGTTCCTCGGTGTGAAATTCTGCAAACGGGTCATCGCAATGTTCGCTATTAACCGTTACCGCCTCGTGTCTGACTAAGATGCGACAAGCTTTGCGTGAACCAAAGCCTTGGGCGTGCAAAACACGTTCTATAGATATTTTTTTAGACATGGCGGCATTATAGAGACTTTTACGTACTCATCACTTCAATATTGCCGTTATCTGCAATCAGTAATTTGCTGGCGATCCCATAAAATACGCCGTGTTCTACAATGCCAGGCGTGTTGTTAAGTAATGTGTTGAGTGTTTCATCGTTGATGCTCGCAGGGAACAGCATATCCAACACGTAGCTACCATGTGCGCTAATGACAACATTGTCTTGGCCAGCATTGAGGCGAATATTGCCTTGCGCGCCATGCTTTTTTAATTGGTGTTTCACCATTTGCCAAGCACTTGGGATGACTTCAATAGGAATGGTGAATTTTTCACCAATACGGCTGACTAGCTTGCTCTTATCGGCTACTACAATGAATTTTTCTGCGGCTTTGGCGAGTAGTTTCTCCATCACTAAATCTTGTCCGCGGCCTTTGAGTAAGGATAGGTTAGGCGTAACTTCATCTGCACCATCGACATATAAATCGATACGTTTTAGCTGTGCAATAGAAACCACTTTTAGCCCGCAACTTTCAGCTTTCATGGCGCTAATCGTTGAGCTTGCAACTGTGCTGATATTAAGATCTTCTTTAGCCAATCGTTTGGCGAGATGCTCAATAAAATAATTGGCAGTTGAGCCTGTGCCTAAGCCAATGACCATGCCATTTTTTGCGAGCTTGGCAGCTTCAAACGCCACTAATTCTTTATCATTCATTCCTTGTTTCCTTAATACTGGTTTTTAAGTAGCGTCGGCTTCACGTTTTCTAGCGCGAGTTAGGGCATGACGCTCAGAATGCTTATTCATGTAGTTCAATAAGGCATCATCGAATGGCACTTTTTGTTGGTGTGCCCAATGTAAGACTGATACGCAAAAAATATCCGCTGCGCTAAATTGATCACCAGCAATGTATTGGCGGTCTTTTAAATGTGCACTCAAGATAGTAGCGGCTTTTTCAAACTCCCAAAAACTTGTGCTTATTACTGCTGGTACCTTTTTATCTTCTGGTAGTAGCCTATCGTGTTTGGCAGCGGTCCATAAATGCACTTCTAACTCTGACACCAAAAAGAATAACCATTGAAAATATTCAGCTCGGGCATTCGCATCATTTGGAATAAGCTTAGCCAGTGGAAACTTCTCTGCAACATAGGTGCAGATAGCGGCTGATTCGCTAATAGCTTGATCACCATCCACCAAAGTTGGAATTTTCCCGAAAGGATTGATCGCTAAAAACGTCGGCTGTTTGTGTTCGCCTACGCGGATATTAACGAGTCCGTATTCATACTCCGCTCCCGCTTCTTCTAAAGCCCAAGCAACTCGAGAAGAGCGCGTTTGTGGAAAGCCGTATAGTTTAACCATGATTTGAATTTTCTTTGTATAGGATGAATCGAAGCGGTTTAAGTTAAAATGTCACAACGATTCAGTTTAAGTAAATCTCGATGACATTCAAACATATTATTTCACGTGATAACAGTTTATTTAAGCAGCTTAAAAAATTGGCTGAATCCTCACGTGAGCGTCGTAAATTGGGCGAGACTTTGCTTGATGGTGTACATTTAGTGGATACTTATCTTGAGGTCTTCGGTGAACCAAGTTTACTAATTATTGCTGAGGGTGAAAGCACTGTTGAAGTTTCCCATCTTATTCAACAATTAGCAGATGTGCCGACGGTAATGTTCTCAACTTTAATGTTCCAAGAGCTTGCGCCAGTTGCAAGTCCAACAGGTATTTTGGCTTTGGTTAAAACGCCAATCATTGCGCCGCTAGACGCACCTAATTTTGTTTTGATGTTAGAAGATATTCAAGACCCAGGTAATTTGGGCAGCATGCTCCGCACCGCGGCAGCGGCAGGTGTAGATGCGGTTTATCTATCAGAAGGCTGTACTGAAGCTTGGTCACCCAAAGCTTTACGTGGCGGGCAGGGAGCGCAGTTTACTTTGCCGATTGTTGAGAATGCCGATTTAGTGAGTTTGGCAAAGAGTTTTGAAGGTCAAGTATTAGCCACTACTTTGCGTGGTGATTCTATCTATAAGATGGATTTAACGAGTCCAACAGCGATCGCGATTGGCAATGAAGGTAATGGCCTTAGCGGCGCTATGCAAAAGGCGGCAAGCCATCATGTCACCATTCCGATCGCTAGAGGGGTTGAGTCTCTTAATGCTGCCGCAGCGGCATCTGTTTGCTTATTCGAGCGTGTCAGACAAACGCAATAATTAGTGTTTTGTTTTTGAAACTGGCGGCGTAATGTCTGCCGCAAAAAGCTGCTCTGCATCCACCTTATCAAACACGTAAGCTGCATTACAAAAATCACAATTCACTTCTATCTCGCCGCGCTCTTCAATAATGCTATCGACTTCTGTCGAGCCGAGCATTTTAAGCATGTTGCTGACATTTTTTCGTGAGCAAGAGCAACGGAAATAGATATTACGCGGATCAAATAAGCGGACATCTTCCTGGTGAAATAGCCGCGTAAGGAGTGTTTCAGCTGGAAGTGTAATCAACTCCTCTCCAGTAATAGTCTCAGCTAAAAAGCCTGTTCTAGCCCATGCATCCTTATCTTGATCAGGTAAGTCAGGGAGTTTTTGCAAGAGCATACCAGCTGCCGCTTGATGGTTGCAGGCCAACCAAATGCGCGTCTCAATTTGCTCTGAACGTTCCATATAGTTTTGCAAGATTTCGCTAATGCTATCACCCTCAATTGGTACGATGCCCTGATAAGTTTGGCCCCCATCTTTAGGGTCCAGGGTGATCACAAAATGTCCGCTGCCTACAAGCTCAGTAAAGCTTTGATTGTGGATTTCGCCTTGCCATTTAGCAGTGGCACGCATTTCAAGGGTGGCGCTGCATTCCACAACCAATAAGTTTAACGGGCCTTTACCTTGAATTTGCAAAACCAATGCGCCATTTTCAAGCTTCAATGTAGCGGCTAACAGAGCTGCTGCTGCCATGAGTTCACCCAAAGCATTTTTTAAGAGCGGTGGATAATCTACATGTTGAAGCGCTGTGTTGTAGGTGTCTTGTAAGCGAACTGTGTTGCCGCGAATAGGCGTGTTTTCAAACACAAAGCGGTGGAGTTGGTCGTTTAAGAGTGCGGTATTTTTGGATGTCGTCATACTTAGCATTTTAACATGACAAGGCACGTGAGCTAAGATAAAACAATGCTGCGTTGCTGTCCGACTTTAGTGATATTCCAATGTTGTTTTGCCCATTGTAAAATGTCATTTGCACTCTGCTTGCTTAAATCTTTTGGCGCTTGTTGTCCTAAAAAGTCGAGTGCTTGCGTGAGTAGTATTGAGGCTTGAGCGGCATTAATCTCTGGCGCCATGGTTTGTTTGCTGAGTTTTTCGCCAGCAACGTTACTTGCAACAGGAATGTGCGCATATTGCGGCGTTGGGTGGCCAAGCAATTGTTGTAGGTAGATTTGGCGGGGTGTGGAATCCAGCAAGTCAGCGCCGCGAAGAATGTTAGTAATACCTTGTTCAAAATCATCCACGACAACCCCGAGCTGATAGGCAAATAAACCATCGACACGTTTTAATACAAAATCGCCCACATCCTTTGCAAGGTTTTGCTGAATTTCACCTTGAATAGCATCGGTAAAAGTGATTGGCGCATTATTAACTATGACGCGGCTTGCGTGAGGAATTTTAAATGCTGTCTTGTGGCGGCATGTGCCAGGATAAACAAGGCCATCAATGCCCTGCTGGGCGCTATCAGCAATTTCTTTGCGTGAGCAGTCGCAGTTGTAAATCAGTGATTTTGCTTTGAGTTGGCCTAGCGCCTCTTGATAAAGAGGAGTTCGCTGAGATTGATACACTACTCCACCATCCCACTCAAAACCAAAGGCTTCTAAGGTATGTAAAATGTGGTCGGCTGTGCCTGCCATTTCGCGAGGTTTATCGATGTCTTCCATTCGGACTAGCCATCGTCCCCCTTGCGACTTGGCCTCGCAATAGCTAGCGAGCGCTGCTAATAGCGAGCCAAAATGAAGCGGGCCGGTTGGTGAGGGGGCGAAACGACCTATCATGGGTACCAAGCTTTTAATGCACGTCCTGCAGGTAAGGCGGAATATACCAGGACTGCAAATCTCGCCCCAGAAGGACTAGGTGGCAATGCATGCGGTCACCACCATTGGCACTCACGTCAAAATCATAAGTACGCAAGATTTGCACATGGCCCTTGGCGTTGCGCCCTAAACGTAAGCGAACGCATGCGACGCTTTCATCTAAAAGCTGTAAATTGGTGCGATGTGTGAGGTCATGGCCTTTTGTGATAGCGGCATCCCTCGCAGAAATGCTATCTAACCAAAACCAAGCAAGCAGAATAATGCTAATGAGTAGTAGATTTTCCAAAGCAATGTTTTCTTGTGTTCAATATCTTTAGAGTTTAATCAAAGTTGATGTTTTCGTCATGCCTAAATCAAACATGGCTGTTCCGCACAAAAATAGTGCACTGCACTTCTAGCCGCATCATATTAGTGCAAACGTTTTGGTTTGTTAGATGCAAAAAACGCTTGTAAACAATCAATTAAAAGTTTGGCTTAGTTTTTGCTACAGTACTGGAATAATTTTAGGCAGACCCTTTAAGGTCAGAATTAAAAAAATAATTAAAAAAATTTAAACGAGGATGAGAGTATGGAAGCGCTTCAATCGGCGAGTGATGTTTTATTTGTATTATTAGGCGCCATTATGGTCTTGGCAATGCATGCAGGTTTTGCATTCTTGGAAGTAGGTACGGTTCGCCGTAAAAACCAAGTAAATGCTTTGGTCAAAATCATGGTGGATTTCTCTATCTCGACCATTGCCTACTTCTTTATTGGTTACGGCGTTGCGTATGGGGTGAGTTTTTTTCAAGGCGCGGATGTGCTTGCCGCCAAAAATGGTTATGACCTCGTGAAGTTCTTCTTCTTGCTGACGTTTGCTGCTGCGATTCCTGCGATTGTCTCTGGCGGTATTGCAGAGCGCGCAAAGTTTAATCCTCAGTTAGCGGCAACATTCTTATTAGTTGGCTTGGTTTATCCTTTTTTTGAAGGCATTGCTTGGAACCATCATTACGGTATTCAAGACTGGCTCAAAGCGACTTTTGGTTTTGAATTTCATGATTTTGCAGGCTCCGTTGTGGTGCATGCGATGGGTGGTTGGATTGCTTTAGGCGCTCTGATTTTATTGGGCGCACGCCATGGTCGATACAGTAAAGATGGTCGATTGCATGCTTATCCCCCTTCAAATATTCCGTTCTTGGCATTAGGTGCATGGATTCTTACCGTGGGCTGGTTTGGCTTTAACGTAATGTCCGCACAAACCTTAAGTGGTGTGACCGGACTTGTGGCAATGAATTCTTTAATGGCGCTTGTTGGTGGCACCATTGCTGCATTGGTGATGGGTAAAAACGACCCTGGCTTTGTGCATAATGGTCCATTGGCTGGTTTGGTTGCGGTTTGTGCAGGTTCTGATGTGATGCATCCATTAGGTGCTTTAGTCACAGGTGCTGTGGCTGGCACTTTGTTTGTTTGGGCATTTATGCTGACGCAAAACCGTTGGAAGATTGATGACGTGCTAGGTGTTTGGCCATTGCACGGTTTATGCGGTGCTTGGGGCGGGATTGCTGCCGGCATCTTTGGCGCCAAAGCTTTAGGTGGCATGGGCACTGTGAGCTTCATGTCACAACTGATTGGAACAGGCTTGGGGGTAACAATTGCTTTGGTTGGTGGCTTTGCTGTGTACGGCTTAATTAAAAAGCTGGTCGGTATCCGTATGGATGTTGAAGATGAATATCTGGGTGCTGATTTGGCGATTCATAAAATCACTGCAACACCGAACATGGGTGGCGGTGACGAATAAGCTTTAGTTTTTGCAAGTTAAAGAAAAAGGCTCAGAAAAAACTCTGAGCCTTTTGTACATCTAGGGTTGTTTATTTACAACATGACTTAGCATCAGCGCTCGCGCCTTCTGGCTTTTGATTACAACAAGCACAGCCGCATTTGCAACCGCAAGCACATTTGCCTTTAATGAGGTATTTAATTAACGCGGCAATGGATAACACTAGAGCAACATTCATTAAGATGCATATGCCAATCGCTTGCAGCGGCATTGTTCCATAAAAAACTTCATGCATGATTTTCTCCTAACGTTAAAAAACATTGACCACAAACTTTTATTGGCACCATTGGCTTAGTCTATCCAATAAGGGGCCACAAAAGCGAACCAAGCGCCTACTCCAAACGCTAGCAGAGAAATGCCATATATTCTATTAGACATCTTTCTTGCTCGCGCACAGGCTTGCGCCAGTTTTATATCTGCAGGGCATGCTAGCTTTGAGGAACGCCACTGCATTAGTCCCGCCAGCACCAGTAAAAAAGCCGCAATACCGAACACAAGCGGCTTATGCTCGCTAATCCAAATCAGTTGCGGCACATTGCTCACCAGGCCAATCATCACCGCACCCAAACCCAAACTCACTAACAATACCGGGATAGCACAGCAAATTAGCGTTGCGCTACTGGTAAAAAGTATCAGCCAATTGACTGCCAGCATTTTCCTCATTGATAACATCGGTGAATTTGAACGCATTACTTCACTTCTTTCATATGGGTATGATCCGCCTTAATTTCAACCAGCGACTTGTTAGTATATTCAGCACTTGCGACATCATAGCCCGCGTCTTTAATTAACTTGGTAAAGGCTTCTAGGCTCATGGTTTTTTGGTCTTTAAGTTCAACCACTACCATCCGGTTTTTTAAGTCCACCCAAACATCTTGAGTAGCCTCGACCTCCCGCAATTTTTTATTAATGCCTTTTGCGCAAAAGGCACACACCATGCCTTTTACTTCGGCGTGGATAGAGGTTGCAGCGAATGCTGTATTGGTAAAAATAGCTAATACTGCGATAACAAATAGTTTTTTCATGATGATTCCTTCATTAAATATTAAGGTTTAAAAAGTAAGCATTACATTGAGTCTGGGAGTGCGTGACTCGCTATCCCATGGGTTGGTAACCCCCAACTCAAGAAAGTAGTGTTGATTAATCAGCCTAAGCGCAGGCGTGATTTCATTCCGCATTGCCATGCCCTCTGTTGTCCGTGCTTCCAACACAAACCAAGGCTGAGTTTGCTCAAAACTGGTTTCGTAGAAAGAAAAGCCACCTTGAACGCTGTAGGTGTCATATTGAATATGGGGCGCGCGCACCATTCTGGCTTTTGCCAAAAAATAGAGTCGCGTGGTTTCATAATCAAATTGAACACTGGGTGAATAAGAAAATCCACTCGAGTCCCCAGACGCTTCGCCTATGCCTGTCATGAACCATAAGTTGGCCTGACCGCTAGGCATATTCCAGCGCTTGATGAGCCCTGTGTAATTGATATTGGTAATGAGATTAGTATGCTTCTCTCCTCTCATCCACATGGTTTCAACGCCAAAGGCGTGACCCACTGCGAGAGAATAGTTCAGCATGAGTTCTTTTCTGTCTTTCGAGAACTCACTCATAAACATTGCGCTATCTTTGAATCCCATTAGCGCAGCTGCTTGTGCTGGTAATGTGACCAATAGCAACAATGCAAGAGATAGTTTTGCAAACATGATGCCTCCGAAAATAATTTAAAAAATTACGATGCCTTAGGCATCAATCGGAGGTCTATGGTTTGGGGTGATGTTGTGTGTAGAGGAAGCCCACATTGCTTTGAAAAATAATGAGGGTGGTTGAGGAATCACTTGGGTGCTGATTTCATTCAAGGGGGCTGCAAAACTAGCACAGAAGCTGCAGTGCTGGCAATGTGAGTCACCAGTTGCGTGTTGCGAATCTTGGGGATTCGCAGTTCCGGTATTTGCTTGATGACAAGTATGGGTTTTTTGAGCAAGCGTATGCGTGATTGCGTTGGTCAGCTCCATTTGTGTGGCAGCATGAGTTGCACCAGTAAAAAAGAGTGGTGTCCAAAGCATCAGCATTAAAGCAATGAATTTACTAATTGACTTCATATCCCTAAGATACGCCTGACAAGGTTACAGTTCAAGTTTAAAACACCCAAAAAAATGCTGACTTAGATTCCTTAACCTATCTCAACAGGGGGCAAGTCTTTTAATTCTTCATCCGTAAATAAACGACCTTTAGTGATAAAGGCTTTGCCTGTGCCGCAATCGAGTGAGAATGAGCCACTTGAGGCATCCATTGCATCAAGGATAGTGTGTGTGTTCTCTGAAAATTGAAAGTGGCTGTGGCCCATATAGAACGGCGCACCATCTACTACACCCACTTTGACATCTGATGGGGTCTTGCGGAATTCATTGGCTGGCATGCACATTGGGCCACTTCCTTCACAGCATCCGCCTGATTGAAAAAAGATAATTGGACCATGTTGCGCGCTTAATTGGCGAATTAGCGCAATTGCAGAAGGGGTTCCAGAAATTCGTTCAGCCATCATGCACTCCATCACAGATAAAAAAAGAGGCGGTAAATAACCGCCTCTTTATACTAACTTTATTATTTGGCTAATTCAATATGGAATTAATTCCTTTTGATTAGAAGAAGCCTAGCTTTTTAGGGCTGTAGCTTACTAACAAGTTTTTAGTTTGTTGGTAGTGATCAAGCATCATTTTGTGTGTTTCACGGCCGATACCTGATTCTTTGTAGCCACCGAACGCTGCGTGTGCTGGGTAAGCATGGTAGCAGTTAGTCCAAACGCGGCCAGCCTTGAGGCCACGACCCATGCGGTATGCACGGTTGACGTCACGACTCCAAACGCCAGAACCTAAACCAAAGATGGTGTCGTTAGCAATTTCCAAAGCTTCAGCTTCATCTTTAAAGGTTGTGACAGCAAGCACTGGTCCAAAAATTTCTTCTTGGAAAATGCGCATTTTGTTATTGCCTTTAAATAGTGTTGGCTCAACGTAGTAACCCTGTGACAAATCACCACCTAACTTGTTTTGTTTCCCACCGATAAGTAATTCAGCACCCTCTTGTTTGCCAATGTCCATGTAAGACATGATCTTGTTCAATTGGTCAGCAGAAGCTTGTGCGCCAAGCATTGTGTTTGAATCAAGTGGATTACCTTGTTTGATGGCAGCAACACGTGGCATTACACGTTCCATGAATTTGTCATAAACAGATTCTTGGATCAATGCACGTGATGGACATGTACACACTTCACCTTGGTTGAATGCAAACAATACTAAGCCTTCAACTGCTTTATCAAAGAAGTCATCATCCGCTGATGCGATATCTTCAAAGAAGACGTTAGGTGATTTGCCACCTAACTCTAGTGTTGCAGGAATTAAGTTGCCAGCAGCAGCTTGTGCAATGATGCGGCCAGTGGCTGTAGAGCCAGTAAAGGCGATTTTTGCTATACGGCGGCTGTTAGCAAGTGGCGCGCCAACTTCACGACCGTAACCGTTCACAACATTCATAACGCCTGGTGGCACGATGTCAGCAATTAACTCCATCAAAATCATGATGCTGATAGGTGTGAATTCAGCTGGTTTCATCACAACACAGTTGCCAGCAGCGACCGCAGGTGCAAGTTTCCATGCAGCCATAAGAATCGGGAAGTTCCAAGGGATAATTTGCCCAATCACACCTAGTGGTTCGTGGAAGTGGTAAGCAACCATGGTGTCGTCGATCTCACTCAGCGTGCCTTCTTGCGCGCGTAAGCAACCAGCAAAGTAGCGGAAATGGTCGATGGCTAATGGGATGTCAGCATTGACTGTTTCGCGAATTGGTTTGCCGTTGTCGATTGTTTCAGCAGTGGCTAATAATTGAAGGTTTGCTTCCATACGGTCAGCGATTTTAAGCAACATATTAGCGCGCTCTTGCACTGAGGTTTTGCCCCATTTATCAGCGGCTGCATGCGCGGCATCCAAAGCTAATTCAACGTCAGCAGCCCCTGAGCGTGCTGCTTTAGTATAGGGTAAACCAGTAATTGGGGTGATAACGTCGAAATATTCACCGCTAACAGGTGCTACCCATTTGCCGCCAATAAAGTTATCGTATTTTGCTTTGAATGGGATTGTGACGCCCATGCCTTTAAGTAGTTCTAAGCTCATTCTCATTATCTCCGTGGTATTTTTAAATTAATTTATAGTTGCCATGTTACTTAATTAACACTTATAACTTTACTCTTAATTTGGAGAAAATGAAGCCCCTGTGAGTTTTTTAAAATGAGATTTTTCATGCATAGCTCAAAGGAAAATGAATTTTCAAGTTATTGTCATTACCCCTCATTGATAAAGTGGACTGTTTTTATCAGGATTTATGGTTTTTCCGCGCCAATACTGAACACAAGCGACTGAATGATTGATACAATATCATCAACAATATGTAACTTTTAGCGATAAAGCACGTCCTATTGTCGTGATTTTGCAAAACTTAAGTCTTGGAGAGAAGTTGTGGTAGAGGAAATTTTAGTGAGTATTGAGAAACATATCCAAGCTCATATCAATGTGCCGGGCGCCTTAATGCCATTGCTTCATGCGATTCAGGATGATGTTGGCTATGTGCCGGAAAGTAGTTATTCGCCTATTGCTAAAGCCTTGAATTTATCTGTGGCAGAAATACATGGGGTGGTAACGTTTTATCATCATTTCCGCACGCATGCGCCTGGTAAGCATATTCTCCAAATTTGCCGTGCTGAATCTTGTCAAGCAATGGGTTCTGAAGCTTTAGAAATTTATGTGAAGAAAACCCTAGGGGTGGATTACCACCAAACAACTTCAGATGGCGCAATTACGCTAGAGCCCATTTACTGCTTGGGTAACTGTGCTTGTTCCCCAGCGGCGTCTATTGATGACCAGGTTTGTGGGCGTGTGGATATTGACCGTGTGAATGAAATTATTGCGGAAGCGAGGGCAGCTTAATGGCGATTAAGATTTATGTCCCTAGAGACTCCAGCGCGCTTTCATTGGGCGCAAATAAAGTGGCAGCCAACATTCAAGCTGAAGCGGTTAAGCGTGGTATTGAAATAAATTTAGTTCGCAACGGCTCTCGCGGCTTATTCTGGTTAGAAACCATGGTGGAAGTGGCAACTAGCAAAGGCCGTGTTGCTTATGGCCCTGTGATGCCTAAAGATGTAGCTAGTTTATTTGATGCCGACTTTATCAATGGCGAAGCACACCTACTTAACCTTGGGTTGACTGACGAAATTGAATGGCTCAAAAAACAAGAGCGTTTAACCTTTGCACGTGTCGGTATTACGGATCCGGTCTCTTTAGAAGACTATTTAGCGCATGATGGCTACAAGGGCTTAAAAAATGCTTTGGCTATGTCTGGCGCAGAGATCGTTAAAGAAGTGACAGATTCAGGTTTGCGTGGTCGTGGCGGTGCGGCTTTCCCAACAGGGATTAAGTGGAACACAGTGCTTAATGCACCCGCAGACCAAAAATACATTGTATGTAATGCCGATGAAGGCGACTCAGGCACTTATTCGGACCGCATGATTATGGAAGGCGATCCGCTCGTGCTAGTTGAGGGCATGACGATCGCAGGCCTCGCGGTTGGAGCAACGCAAGGCTATATCTACTTACGTTCAGAATATCCGGATGCATTGGTGACGCTCAACGAAGCAATTTCGAACGCTTACCAAGCGGGCTATTTGGGTGATGATATTTGTGGCAGCGGCAAGCAATTCCATTTAGAAGTGCGCAGGGCAGCTGGTGCTTACGTGTGTGGTGAGGAAACTTCATTACTCGAAAGCTTGGAGGGTAAGCGCGGTTTGGTGCGTTTCAAACCACCACTTCCTGCGATTGAAGGTTTGTTTGGTAAGCCAACGGTTGTGAATAATGTCATTTCATTAGCCACTGTGCCTATCGTGTTAGATAAGGGTGGTCAATTCTATCAAGATTTCGGCATGGGTCGCTCACGCGGCACATTGCCTATTCAGTTGGCAGGGAATATCAAGCAATGTGGATTGGTTGAAAAAGCCTTTGGCGTGACACTTCGTGAATTACTTTATGATTTTGGCGGCGGTTCAGCTTCAGGCAAGCCTATTCGCGCAGTTCAGGTGGGTGGTCCACTAGGCGCTTATTTGCCAGAGTCTCAATTCGATACGCCACTAGATTATGAGAAGTTTTCAGAGATCTGGGCGGTGTTAGGTCATGGCGGAATCGTGGCATTTGATGACACTGTAGACATGGCAAAAATGGCACGTTACGCCTTTGAGTTCTGCGCGGTGGAGTCATGCGGTAAATGTACACCTTGCCGGATCGGTTCAACACGTGGCGTTGAGGTGATGGATAAGATTATTGCCAAAGAAGACCACGCAAAAAACATCACGCTCGTCCGTGACTTAAGTGACACTATGCTCAATGGTTCACTCTGTGCATTAGGGGGTATGACGCCATATCCAGTTTTAAGTGCAATGAATCATTTCCCAGAAGATTTTGGCCTTGAAAAAGGCCAAGCAGCTTAAGGCTGCTAGGAGAAAAATATGAGTAAATATACTGATTTCGGTACGCCAGCAAAAACATCCGCTCATCAAATCACGCTAGAGATTGATGGCACGCAAATCACGGTGGCAGAAGGCACGTCAATTATGCATGCTGCCATGGTAGGCGGGGTTACAGTGCCTAAACTTTGTGCGACTGATAGCTTGGATCCTTACGGCTCCTGCCGGTTGTGTTTGGTGGAGATTGAAGGGCGCCGCGGCTACCCAGCATCATGCACCACGCCCGTGGCTGAGGGCATTAAGGTCAAAACGCAAACACCAAATTTAGCGGACATCCGCCGAGGTGTGATGGAGCTTTATATCTCAGACCATCCGCTTGATTGCCTCACGTGTGCTACCAACGGTGATTGCGAGTTGCAAGATATGGCAGGCGCTGTAGGCTTGCGTGAAGTCCGCTATGGCTATGATGGCGAAAACCATCTTAAAGCAGAAAAAGACACCTCCAATCCTTATTTTCAGTTTGACCCTTCAAAATGTATCGTTTGTTCTCGTTGTGTGCGTGCCTGCGAAGAAGTCCAAGGAACGTATGCATTGACCATACAAGGTCGTGGTTTTGAATCTAAAGTGGCTTCTGGCACTGAAAATTTCTTAGAATCCGAATGTGTTTCTTGCGGCGCTTGTGTGCAAGCTTGCCCAACAGCGACCTTGATTGAAAAATCAGTGGTACAGCACGGCGTGCCTGAGCACTCAGTGACAACCACTTGCGCTTATTGCGGCGTGGGTTGTTCTTTCGATGCTGAAATGAAAGGCGAGCAAGTGGTTCGCATGGTGCCAAGTAAGAATGGCGGCGCGAATCATGGACACTCATGCGTAAAAGGTCGATTTGCTTGGGGTTATGCAACCCATCAAGACCGTATCACCACCCCAATGATTCGTAAGAGCATTCATGATGCTTGGACTGAAGTGTCATGGGATGAAGCCATTAATTACGCAGCAAGTGAGATTACACGCATTCAAGCGAAATATGGCAAAGAAGCCGTGGGCGGTATTACTTCATCACGTTGTACCAATGAAGAAGTATATGTCACACAAAAACTTGTTCGTGCAGTATTGGGTACTAATAACGTCGATACCTGTGCGCGTGTTTGCCACTCACCTACAGGCTATGGATTAAAGCAAACATTGGGCGAATCAGCAGGAACGCAGACGTTTGATTCTGTGATGCACTCAGATGTCATCTTTGTAATCGGTGCGAATCCAACGGATGGTCATCCAGTATTTGCATCACAAATGAAACGTCGTTTGCGTGAAGGTGCAAAATTGATTGTGGCCGATCCCCGTCAAATCGACCTGGTTTCATCAACACACGTTAAAGCGGATTACCATTTGAAGTTGCGCCCTGGGACTAACGTCGCTTTGATTTCAGCGATGTCTCACGTCATTGTGACCGAAGGTTTGGTCAACGAAGCATTTGTCAAAGAACGTTGCGAAATTGATTCTTTTGAGGCCTGGAGTGATTTTGCAGCAAAGCAAGAAAATTCTCCAGAAGCGCTTAGTGAAGCACTAGGTGTACCAGCGGAAGATCTCCGTGCAGCGGCACGTTTGTACGCAACTGGCGGCAATGCCGCGATTTACTACGGTTTGGGTGTGACTGAACATAGTCAAGGTTCAACCATGGTAATGGGCATTGCTAACCTTTCAATGGCAACTGCTAACGTTGGCCGTGAAGGTGTAGGGGTCAATCCATTGCGCGGTCAAAATAACGTGCAAGGTTCATGCGACATGGGCTCTATGCCGCACGAATATCCGGGCTATCGCCATGTTTCAGATGATGCTACCCATGCATTATTTGAAACCGCATGGGGCCGTCCGCTTAGTAAGGAGCCTGGCTTGCGTATTCCAAACATGCTTGATGAGGCGATTAGCGGCAGCTTTAAAGCTTTGTATTGCGTGGGTGAGGACATTGTTCAATCTGACCCAAATACACAGCACGTGACGCATGGTCTAGAGTCAATGGAATGTGTGATTGTTCAAGATTTGTTCCTGAACGAAACCGCGATGTACGCGCATGTTTTCTTTCCAGGTGCTTCATTCTTGGAAAAATCAGGCACGTTCACCAATGCAGAGCGCCGTATTTCTCCAGTACGCCGAGTGATGACCCCGAAAAATGGTTATGAGGATTGGGAAGTGACCGCTAAGCTCGCTAATGCTTTGGGTTATCCTATGCATTATTCACATGCGTCCGATATCTTGGATGAAATTGCAGCATTAACGCCAACATTTAAAGGTGTGAGCTTTAAGAAATTAGATGAGCTTGGCAGTGTGCAATGGCCTTGTGATGATGCAAATCCTTCTGGTACGCCAACCATGCACATTGATGAATTCGTGCGCGGGAAGGGTAAATTCTTTATTACTGAATATGTGCCGACCACTGAAAAAGTGAATGCTAAATATCCTTTGATTTTGACAACGGGACGTATTCTTTCTCAATACAACGTCGGCGCGCAAACCCGCCGCACACAAAACGTCACTTGGCATACAGAGGATATTATTGAGATTCACCCGCATGATGCAGAAGACCGCGGTATCAAAGATAGAGACTGGGTAGGCATTAGCAGTCGCGCTGGTGAAACCGTGCTTCACGCAAAGATTACAGAACGTGTTCAGCCGGGTGTGGTTTACACCACATTCCACCATCCTGAGTCTGGTGCAAACGTAATTACCACTGATAACTCAGACTGGGCGACTAACTGCCCTGAATTTAAGGTGACGGCCGTGCAATTAACTAAAGTCACGCAACTGTCTGAATGGCAACGTGAATACAAAGTGTTCAGTCAAGAGCAAATTGGTTTTGTGCAGCACCCAAAAAACGAAGTAAACGCATAATCCGCTTGTATTCTTATGCCTGATGTTAAACAGCCATTGATTACGCAGACGGGAAGTAGTCGTTTGATGGTGCAGAAGTGGCAAGCGGATGAGCTGAAGTCGCTTGAAGATTGTGTGGCTGAAGAAGTGCCAGTTGCGATGATTTACAACGGCATCTCACATGCGGTGATGCTTGCAACGCCGCTAGATTTGGAAGATTTTGCCTTAGGCTTTTCATTAGCTGAAGGTATCTTAAATAGTCCAAAAGAGCTTTATGGAATTGAAGTTGTTCAGCAAGCATCTGGCATTGAGCTTAAAATGGACATCGCCAGTGGGCGATTTTCTCAGCTCAAAAATAGACGCAGAAGCATGACAGGTAGAACTGGCTGTGGGCTTTGTGGCGCAGAGAGTTTGGAGCAAGCATTGCGTTTACCAGATGGCGTGAATATCTCAAAAGATGTGTTTGAAAAAGCTGCTTTGCTTAAAGCACTTAAAAATGCAGCGAGTCAGCAAGTGCTGCAATCAGAAACAGGGGCTACCCATGCGAGCTTTTGGGTGAACCCCAATGGTGGTGTTACCATGGTGCGAGAAGACGTAGGCCGTCACAACGCTTTAGATAAATTGCTAGGCGCTAGAGCTCAGCAGGTACTAGAAGCAGGCTTTGTGTTAACCACAAGCCGTGCGAGTTATGAGATGGTTCAGAAAGTGGCTGTTGCGGGCGTTGCCATGCTGGTGGCAATTTCAGCCCCAACTGGCTTAGCGATTCGGGTGGCTGAAGCATTTGGCGTTACGTTAGTAGGGTTTGCGCGTCCGGAGCAGTTTGTTGTTTACAGCCATCCAGAACGTCTTGAGTTAAAGTAAAAATAAGCCTGAGGAAAAGTAATGAAGATCGAGCAGTTGATTACCATGGCCAATCAGATTGGCAGATTTTTTAAATCTACCCCTGATCCAGAGGAGGCTAAGAAAGACATTGCGATGCACCTCAAGCGCTTTTGGGCCCTTACCATGCGTTTACAACTAATTGAACACGCACAAAATGAGGGGGCAGGCCTAGAGCCGATTGTTAAAGATGCGATTCTTCAGCATCAGGCCTTGCTTGCTTAACATATACCCTTTCCGTTGCCATTAACTCAATAAAATAGCATGGCAAAATTCCACGTTATTATTCCAGCTGCTGGCAATGGTAATCGCATGGCGACGAAGCTACCAAAACAATATCTTGCCTTAGCTGGTCGCCCAATTATCTCATGGACGCTTGCTCCCTTTTTAAATTGCGATCGTATTTCGGCGGTCACAGTAGTTCTCAGTTCGGACGATCACCATTGGCAAGACAATGTCACACATCATCCAAAGCTATCAACATTGCAATGTGGCGGTGAGACGCGCGCTGAAACGGTGCTAAATGCCCTAAATTTGATCGTTATTTCTGACGAAGATTGGGTGTTGGTTCATGATGCCGCTAGACCTGGGCTGACAAATGGATTGTTAGACACGTTACTAGATGCCTTACAAGATGATGAAGTAGGGGGGCTTTTGGCGATTCCTGTTGCGGATACCTTGAAGCGTGCCGACACAAAACAGCGCGTGGCCAGCACTGAGTCTCGTGAAGGCTTATGGCAAGCGCAAACCCCACAAATGTTTCGCTACGGAATTTTGAAAGAAGCTTTAACGAAATCGGGCGGCGCACCTACCGATGAAGCGCAAGCTGTGGAGGCGTTGGGCTTAAGTCCAAAATTAGTCACAGGTCAATTACGCAATCTAAAAATTACTTATCCGCAAGATTTAGCATTAGCTGAAGCCATTATTGCAGCAGATTATCCAAAGGCAACAAAATGATACGAATCGGACATGGTTACGATGTTCACGAGTTGGTTGAAGGCCGTCAGTGCATTATAGGCGGCGTAGAAATCGACTATGAAAAAGGCCTGCTGGGTCATTCTGATGCGGACGTTTTATTGCATGCTATTTGTGATGCAATCTTGGGTGCGGCTGGCTTGGGTGATATCGGAAAACATTTTCCAGATACGGATGCTAACTATCAAGGTGCTGACTCAAGAAAGCTATTGCGCCATGTCGTGAAGCTTTTAAAACAATATGGCTATGGACTTAGTAATGTGGATGCCACTATCATTGCAGAAGCACCTAAAATGGCGCCGCATATTGAAGCGATGTGTATGAATATTGCGCGTGACTGTGACATTGCTAGGAGTCGAGTAAATGTCAAAGCGACTACCACTGAGAAACTAGGATTTACAGGTCGCGGTGAAGGGATTGCGGCTGAGGCCGTATGTTTAATTGAGTCGATAATTTAGGCTTTTAAAAGCACAATAACTGCACCACTTCCGCCGTCATTTGCTCTTGCTTGAGCATAGGCAATGACTTCATCCTTTTGCATTAACCAGTGACGTACTTTGTGCTTCAAAATAGGTTCTTTGTTGCGAGAGCCAAGCCCTTTGCCATGGACAATCCTCACACAACGTATGCCGCGTTTTTTGCAACCCGCTAAAAACTCTGCAACCATGGCACGGGCTTCATCACTGATCATTCCATGTAAATCTAAGTTAGCTTGAACGACCCAATGACCACGCCTTAATTTAGCGAGTACGGAAGGAGATTGCCCCTCGCGCAAATAAAGTAACTCTTCACCGCTCTCTAATTCGTAAGCTGGAAAATAACCATCACTTAACGAATCAACAAGCGCTTGGCGCTCGTCGCGGATAAATTGTTGGGGAATCGGTTTGGGTTTGGGTGGTTGGTGATGCACGCGATCCGTATTTAAAGGTCTTGCATCTTTGACTGCCGCTTTGAATAAATCTTCTAGCCTTTGGGTTTCAGCTTTCTCGGTTTCTTGTTTCTGCGCAAGGACTTTTGCATCTTCAACCGCTTGCGCCTGTGCGGCTTTTTGAGCTTGCAGCAGGCGCTTGGCTTCTTCGATATTTTTGATTCTGTGGTTGCTTGTCATGGCATCGTGCCTTAATCAAGCGATGTTAATTAATTGAGGCTTGTTAGAAAGCGTTCAGCATCCAATGCTGCCATACAGCCTGTGCCAGCACTGGTGACCGCTTGACGATAGATGTGATCTTGAACATCGCCTGCCGCAAAAACACCGGGAATGCTTGTGGCTGTGAAGTTACCTTGGCGACCTGTTTGGGTAACAATGTAACCACCCTCCATCTCCAGTTGACCTTCAAAAATGTCCGTATTGGGTTTGTGGCCAATTGCAATAAATACACCGCGTAGTTCAATATCTTTTGTTATTCCAGTGTCGACGTTCTTAACGCGCATGCCTGTAACGCCCATGTCATCTCCGAGGACCTCATCTAGCGTTGAGTAAAGCTCAAGTACAATTTTCCCCTCTTTAACGCGGTCCATGACCTTGTCGATTAAAATTGCCTCGGCTTTGAATTTTTCGCGGCGATGTACCAAAGTTACTTTGCTTGCAATGTTAGCAAGATACAATGCTTCTTCCACAGCTGTATTGCCGCCGCCAATAACAGCTACCTCTTGGTTGCGGTAGAAAAATCCATCACAAGTTGCACAAGCAGAAACGCCTTTGCCCGAGAATTTTTCTTCTGAAGGAATACCTAAGTACTTAGCTGAAGCACCAGTAGCAATAATTAATGCGTCACAAGTATATTCACTCGAGTCACCAACTAATCGAATTGGTTTTTCATTAAGGTGTGTGGTGTGAATATGATCAAAAATCATTTCAGTGTTAAATCGCTCAGCATGTTTTTGGAAGCGCGCCATTAATTCAGGGCCCATAACACCATCAGCATCCGCAGGCCAGTTATCTACTTCTGTAGTAGTCATTAATTGACCACCTTGTGCGATGCCCGTAATTAAAACAGGTTTTAAGTTGGCTCGAGCGGCATAGACCGCAGCGGAATAACCAGCGGGGCCTGAGCCTAGAATAAGCAAGTGAGCGTGTTTTGTAGCCATGATTTGAAGCTCCTAATAGGCAAAGCAAAAGATTTACCTTCTATTTTAACGCAATTGGATTCTTAAATTTGAATGATATTGCGAGAGGATGAAATTTCTTTGTCATAGGCCATTTAATTAGATTGAAAATAGCGTCATGCTTATATTTTAGGGCCATCCTTAAATTGAATTGATACTGCTATAATTAACCTAATTTTGCGAGTATTCGCTTTGCCTTTTTTATTAATATTTCGAGTACATTATTATTTTGTTTTTCAATAAAAAAACAGTGAATACCTCTAACGTGAGTAAGCAGATAGACGCTGAAAGTGCTGGCTTAGCCAAAGAGGCATGGTGGCTATTTTTTGCAGCCATTGGGATCTATTTGGTATTGATTTTAGCGTCTTATTATCATGATGATCCGTCTTGGACACACAGTGCTAGTGAAAATGCGATTGTGCATAACGCTGGTGGTACCTTAGGTGCATTACTCTCAGATATGATGCTATATATATTTGGGTTCTCAGCTTGGTGGTTTGCGGTTTTTGCCTTTTACGCCATTTGGTTAGTGTATTTACGTCTTGATGTTGTAGCGCAGGGGCGCAAGCCGTTATTGTTTCTAAATTTCTTCGGATTTGGCTTATTGCTGTTCTCATCATCATGCTTAGAGTATGGTCATATTTTGCATCTGCCAGCGACATTACCGCAAGATCCAGGCGGTGTGATTGGTAATATTTTTGACACGATGATTCGTGATTCCCTTGGTTTTGTTGGTTCAACCTTAGTCTTGTTGTTTGCTATGGCCGCTGGTTTTAGCCTATTTACCGGCTGGTCATGGATATTGATCGTCGAGAAATTAGGCGCTGGCCTTATCGGCTCTTATCAATTCATTCTCACTAAATATCGAGATAAAAAAGACCGAGAAGCTGGCAAGATTGCTGAGCAACAGCGTTCTGAATTTGTTGAGCAAGAACGCAAGCGCAATGAAGATCGTGCGCCGATTCAAATTGAGGCGCCTATCCTTGAAATTCCTAAAAGTGAGCGTGTTCAACGAGAAAGCCAAGTTTCATTGTTTGCTGCTTTACCAGACTCGCCTTTGCCGCCTTTGCACTTACTAGATCAGCCTAAAGGCGAAATTGAGCTGCCATCTGCTGAAACATTGGAATTCACTTCACGCTTAATTGAACGTAAGTTGATGGATTTTGGTATTGAAGTCAAAGTCCTTGCAGCAATGCCGGGCCCCGTGATTACTCGTTACGAGCTTGAGCCTGCCGCTGGCGTGAAAGGTAGCCAAGTCCTCAATTTATCAAAAGATTTAGCGCGTGCACTTTCTGTAGTGAGTATTCGTGTGGTTGAAACGATTCCGGGTAAAAGTTGCATGGGCCTTGAGATTCCAAATCCGAAACGTCAAATTGTTTACCTTTCAGAAATTATGGGCTCTCAGACTTATGCAGATGTGAGTTCTCCGTTAGCGATTGCGATGGGTAAAGATATTGCGGGTAAAGCGGTAGTGGCTGACTTGGCAAAAATGCCTCACGTGCTGGTTGCGGGCACCACCGGTTCAGGCAAATCGGTTGCGATTAACGCGATGATATTGAGCTTGGTCTATAAAGCCGAAGCTAGCAGAGTCCGTATGATTTTGATTGACCCGAAAATGTTGGAGCTTTCTGTTTATGAAGGCATTCCACATTTGTTAGCCCCCGTCATTACTGACATGCGCCAAGCGGCGAATGCGCTTAATTGGGGCGTAGCAGAGATGGAGCGTCGCTATAAACTGATGTCAGTGCTTGGTGTTCGTAATCTTGCGGGTTTTAACGTCAAAATACGTGATGCCATTAAAGATGGCAACCCGATTACGCATCCATTTACCTTAACGCCAGATAGTCCGGAGCCATTAGAAGAGCTGCCACTTATTGTGATTGTGATTGATGAGTTGGCCGACTTGATGATGGTCGTCGGTAAAAAGGTTGAAGAGCCGATCGCCCGCTTGGCACAAAAAGCGCGTGCCTGCGGTATCCACTTGGTGGTAGCCACTCAGCGTCCTTCTGTAGATGTGATTACAGGCTTGATTAAAGCGAATATTCCAACGCGTGTGGCATTCCAAGTGTCGAGCAAGATTGACTCTCGAACTATTCTTGATCAAATGGGTGCTGAAGCCTTGCTTGGTCAAGGTGATATGCTTTATCAACCGCCTGGCACTTCTTATCCGCAACGTATTCATGGTGCTTTTGTGAGCGATGCCGAAGTGCATCGTGTGGTGCAACATCTTAAAATGCAGGGTGAGCCTAACTATATTGAAGGTATTTTGACTGGTGGCTCTGAAGATGGAGGTGAGGAAGAAGAGCTTGGCGAAAGTAGTGGTGGTGAAGCCGATCCGCTCTACGATGAAGCTGTTTCTATCGTCATGAAAACACGTCGAGCTTCAATTTCTTCTGTGCAAAGACAATTACGTATTGGCTACAATCGCGCTGCAAGACTGATTGAAGAAATGGAACGTGCAGGCTTGGTTTCATCCATGCAAAGTAACGGCAACCGTGAAATACTAGCGCCTAATACCAATCAAGACTAAAAAGATGATGCCATGAAGTTATTTAGAATTCGTTTGATGATGATCTTAGTCAGTCTTATCGCACAATGCTTGGTCATTCAATCTAGCAATGCAACTGGCTTGGAGCGCATGAAGGAATATTTTCAAAATATTCAAACCGCACGTGCAGACTTTCATCAAGTAGTCACGGATAAACAGGGTCACAAAACACAAGATGTAACCGGCACCATGCAATTACAAAAGCCAAATAAGTTTCGTTGGGACTACAACAAACCTTTTGTGCAGCAAATTGTTGGGGATGGAGAAAAAGTGTGGTTGTACGACCCTGATTTAAGCCAAGTCACAGTGCGCGCATTTAGTAAATCAATCGGCTCAACGCCAGCGGCTTTACTGGCAGGCGGCAAGGAAATGGAGCGCTTGTTTGTGATCAAAGATGTGAGTCGTAAAGGGGATCTTGAGTGGGTTTCAGCCACGCCAAAAGCAAGTGAAACCGGTTTTGAGCGTGTACTCTTGGGGTTCAAAGGGGATGCGTTAATAGAAATGGAATTGCATGACAGTTTCGGCAATCGCACAACAATTGAGTTTATGAATACTCAACGCAATCCTAAAATATCAGCGGACGTGTTTAAGTTCACGCCCCCATCTGATGCTGATGTGCTAAGCCAATAAACTTAGCTTTTTTACCTTCTTGAATAGTCTTTTTACACCCAATCAACCACAAGCCCCATTAGCAGAAAAGCTGCGTCCACAAACCTTGGATGAGGTAGTTGGCCAGAAGCATTTGCTTGGACAAGGTAAGCCGCTCAGGCTTGCTTTTCAATCCGGCAAGTTACCTTCTATGATTTTGTGGGGGCCGCCAGGCGTGGGTAAGACGACATTGGCACGATTGATAGCCAACACCGCAGATGCTGACTTTATTCCAATTTCAGCAGTACTTTCAGGCATTAAAGACATCCGAGATGCGATTGAACGCGCCGAGCATACGCTGCAACAATCGAGTCGTCGAACCATCATGTTTGTAGATGAAGTGCATCGGTTTAACAAAGGACAGCAAGATGCGTTCTTGCCGTTTGTCGAAAGTGGCTTAATCACCTTTATTGGTGCAACGACTGAAAACCCATCGTTTGAAGTGAACAGCGCCCTTTTAAGCCGCGCCCAAGTGTTTGTGCTAAATGCCTTGTCTGACGCTGAGCTTGGCGAATTGCTCACGAGAGCCCAAGCCAAGGTGGCAATAGATATTAGCCTCACTGCCGAAGCAATAGAGCATGTTGTTTCTTATGCGGATGGCGATGCAAGAAGGCTGCTCAACTTTGTTGAAGGTCTGTTGAATGCAGCCTCTTCAGCTAATATCACTGAAATCGATATAATGTTTTTGCAGTCCATCATGGCCAGCAAAATGCGCCGTTTCGATAAAGGCGGCGAAGCCTTTTACGATCAAATTTCAGCCCTGCATAAATCAGTGCGTGGCTCTAATCCTGACGGTGCTTTATATTGGATGCAACGTATGTTGGATGGGGGCGCTGAACCGCTTTATGTCGGTCGCCGCCTTGTGCGCATGGCGATTGAAGATATTGGTCTCGCTGATCCCCGTGCTTTAGAGATTTGCCTCAATGCCTGCCAAACTTACGAGCGTTTAGGCTCGCCGGAAGGTGAGTTGGCTTTTGCTAATGCCGTGGTTTACTTGGCGATTGCAGCTAAGAGTAATGCGGTTTATTCAGCGTATAACCAAGTCAAAGCCTTTGTTGCACAAGACCAATCTCGGCCTGTGCCGCTGCATTTACGCAATGCGCCAACTAAACTCATGAAGAACTTAGACTACGGTAAAAACTATCGTTATGCCCATAATGAAGAGGGTGCTTATGCCGCAGGCGAACAGTATTTGCCAGACGGTTTGGAAGAGGTGAAATTTTACGAGCCGACAAATAGCGGCCTTGAAGGTAAAATAAGTGAAAAATTAGCGCATTTGGCTGGGCTAGACAAACAAGCGCTAGATATACAAGCTAAAGCCAAAAAGTAAATTAATTAGGAAAACGCATGTTAGATATCCAGCAATTAAGAAATGATTTAGATACGGTAGTGGCGAAGCTTAAAAGCCGTAAGTTTGAGTTTGATGTGGCAGGCTTTACAGCCCTAGAAGCCGAGCGTAAAGAAGTTCAAACGCGTACGCAAGATTTACAAGCCAAACGCAATGCAACCTCTAAGCAAATTGGTATGGCGAAGTCTAAAGGCGAAGATGTTAGCGCTATCATGGCAGAAGTCGCGGGCTTGGGCGAGCAGTTAAAAGCGGATGAAGAGCGCTTGGCTGCCATTCAAGCGCAGATGCAAGACTTATTGCTCAATGTGCCTAACTTACCTCAAGATACTGTGCCATTAGGCAAGACGGAGGAAGATAACGTAGAAGTCCGCAAAGTTGGCACGCCCCGAGTGTTTGATTTTGAGATTAAGGACCATACCGATGTGGGCACTCCGCATGGTTTAGATTTTGATACAGGTGCTAAGCTTTCAGGTGCACGTTTTACTTTGATGCGCGGTCAGCTTGCCAAGCTTCATCGTGCCTTAGCGCAGTTTATGATTGATACGCAAACCGAACAGCATGGCTACGAAGAATGCTATACGCCATATTTGGTGAATGCTGATTCACTTTATGGTACTGGCCAATTACCTAAATTTGAAGAAGATCTTTTTCAAATCCCGCATAACGACAGCAAGCTCTACCTCATTCCAACATCAGAAGTGACGTTGACTAACACCGTGCGTGATGAAATAGTGCCGCTTGAGGCTTTGCCAATTAAGCTGACAGCCCATACGCCTTGCTTTCGCTCAGAAGCAGGTTCTTATGGCCGTGATACGCGTGGCATGATACGTCAGCATCAATTTGATAAAGTGGAAATGGTGCAAATTGTGCATCCGGAAAAGAGTAATGAGGCGCTTGAAGAGATGGTCGGGCATGCTGAAAACATCTTGAAAGCTTTAGAGTTACCTTACCGTGTGGTTTCTTTATGCACCGGCGATATGGGCTTCGGTGCTGCTAAAACCTACGACTTAGAGGTTTGGTTGCCGGCACAAAATACTTATCGCGAGATTTCATCTGTTTCTAACTGCGAGGCTTTCCAAGCACGCCGCTTACAAGCGCGTTTCCGTAATGAAGCTGGTAAGCCTGAGCTTTTGCATACGCTGAACGGATCAGGTTTGGCGGTTGGGCGTACTTTGGTCGCCGTGCTCGAAAACTACCAGAATGCAGATGGTAGCATCACGGTACCTAAAGTTTTACGTAACTATATGGGTGGTAAAGAAGCGATTTCTAAATAATCAATTTGAAGATTATAAAAAAACAGCCAGTTACTCTGGCTTCTTTTTTATGGCCTTTTGATGGCTGTGTTCTTGGGTCTAAATTCAAAGCTCGGAAAAATTGACGTATGCGCTGGAAAGTTTCTCTCCAAGATATCGTAATAGGTCCTGATAGATTCTACAAAAATGACCGGCGCCCCCCCATTTGCATAGCCAAACTTTGCCTTGCTGTAATATTTCGCTTTGTTAAGCATCGGCAAAGTAGTTTTAATGTCGGCCCAGTTGTCTGGATTAAGTCCCATTTTTTTTGCCAAGACTCTGGCATCTTCTAAGTGCGCAAAGCCAATATTGTAAGCAGCGAGAGCCATCCATGTGCGGTCTGGCTCAGGGATTTTTTCAGGCACTTGGCGCTTTAGAATATTGATGTATCGCGCGCCACCTAAAATACTTTGCTTAGCATCTAGTCTATCGGTGACACCTAAATCATCAGCAGTTTCTTCGGTGAGCATCATCATGCCACGCACGTTGGTGGGTGAGGTGTTGTATTGATCCCAGTGGGACTCTTGGTAGCTGATTGCTGCAATGAGGCGCCAATCAATGTCGTTAAGTTCCTGTGCGCTTTTAAAAATTGGCACAAACTTAGGGAGCACGCTTTGAGTTTGCGAAAAGAATTTTCTGACGTCTAACTGATTAAGTCGTTCGGTATGACCATGATAGCGATCCACTAAATTTTTAAGTGTCCCGTCTTTGTTTATTCGATCAAAGAACGCTAGCGACTTTTTATAAAGCCACTCGTTGCCATTTTTAGGGAATGCCCAGGCAATTTGTTCCGGATTCCCAATGGCCATTCCTTTGCCTATGTTTGGGTAGTAATTTTGCAAGATCGAGATAACGCGGTCATCGGCCACCGTATAATTAAGGAACCCCATGTTCACTTGCTCAAGTAGCTCGTCGGTACTGGCGTCCTCCACCTCTTGGAAGTTCAGCATGGTGTTTTGATTATGCATGGATTTTAGGCGCTCTGCGTAGCTGGAGCCTTTGGGGATGTGGATATGCTTTCCGAATAAATCCTGAAGCGCTTTGGGCTCATTGTTTTGATCGAGGCCATAAGCGACATGTTGCTGTACATCGAGGTAGGGCGTCCCAAAACGAATCAATTTGGCGCGCTCCTTGGTGATGCTTAAATTAGCCGCCGCGAGGTGCGCCTTGCCTTTTTGTAGGGAAGTTATGACGTTCGAGACCTTGTCGGTGACTATAAACTTGACCTTGTAGTCATCCCCTAGGTCCTTTATGAAAAGATTGACGAGATCGTACTCAAGGCCGGCGAAGTTGCCCTTGCCATCTACATAGTAGGTACCAGCTGCGTTGTAAGTCACAACGACCAGCTCTTTTGCGCTGCGAACATCGGGGGCGCGTTGGTGCGAAAAATAGTAAAAAACGACCAGGTTTGCGATTATTAAGCTGGCAATTAGGGCAAAGGCATAAGGCTTGCGCATCAATCTCATGAGCTGCAGTTTCAACAACTTCTGTTCACTTGTCTAGTTAAAAAATGTTATTTTTTTTATCATTTGTATTAAAAATTTAATTGTATCTGAATAGTCTTTAAAAGTTTTTTTGTTTGGTGTAAAGTCAAGGGCTTTTAATTTTTGAGAGAAATGCATTCCATGAAAAAAACAGTATTGTGTCTATTGTTGGCTTTTGCTGGTCAGTCAGTATCTTTAGTGGTTCATGCAGCTGATGATGCGCCTATTACCGTTAACGGCGTTACCTTATCAAGTGCTCTAGTTGAGCGTAGCGTTAGTCTCAACGTGCAGCAGGGTAAAAAAGACACACCCGAGCTCCGTAAATTAATCAAAGAAGAATTTATTAATCGCGAAGTGGTCTCGCAGCAAGCTGCTAAGTTGGGCTTAGATAAAACGCTTGAAGGGCAAGCTGCCTTTGCAGAGATGAAACGTAACTTTCTTGTGGAGTTGTTTTTAGCTGATTATGATAAAACGAATCCGATTACGGATGCTGCTGTAAAAGCTGAATATGATAAACAGATTGCTGCGATTGGTGATCAGGCCCAAGAGTATAAATTGAGTCATATCGTCACTAAAACAGAGGCTGATGCACGTGCTTTGCTCGCGAGAATTAAGAAAGGCGAGACTTTTGCTAAAGTGGCTAAAGAGTCTTCCATTGATCCAAGTGCAAAAGACAGCGGTGCTTTAGGCTGGTTACTGCCTAACCAAATCATTCCAGCGGTTTCTAATGTGATTGTTAACCTAACAGAAGGTAGCGTGAGCGCAGCGCCAATCCAAACTGCTAGCGGTTGGCAATTGGTGCGTTTAGAAGAAAAGCGTCAATTTAAAGCACCAAAGATTGAAGATGTGACACCGCAATTGCGCGCTACTTTGCAACAGCAGCAACGTATTGATGCTATTAAAAAGTTAAGATCGTCTGCAAAAGTGACGGGTAATATGTAATAAGCTTCGTCATTAAAAAAAAGGCGCTTAGAGTTCCAAGCGCCTTTTTTGTTGTTCAAACTAAATCAGATTTTATTCAATTTCTTGGCTTTCCAGGTAATCTTCGTAGTTCCCTGAGTAATCAATAATACCATCGGCACGTACATCTAAAATGCGGTTTGCCAATGTGCTCACAAATTCTCGGTCATGGCTGACGAAAAATAGGGTACCGTTATACTTATCTAGCGCCGTATTTAATGACTCAATTGATTCCATGTCCATATGGTTAGTCGGTTCATCCATGAGTAAGACGTTAGTCTTAGCAAGCATTAACTTGCCGAACATCATGCGACTTTTTTCACCGCCTGAAAGCACTTTAACTGACTTTTTGAAGTCTTCGCCTGAGAATAGTAAGCGGCCTAACATACTACGCACCACTTGGTCATCATCGCCTGCTTGAGTGAATTGCTTCATCCAGTCAAATAAATTTAAGCCATCTTCAAAGTCCGCTGCATGGTCTTGCGCAAAGTAGCCAATGTTGGCTTTTTCAGCCCATTTTACAGTGCCGTGCTTAGGCTTTAAATCACCTGCTAAACAGCGTAGCAACGTCGTTTTACCAACACCGTTTTCACCGATAATCGCAATTTTTTCGCCCGCTTCAACCAGTAAATTAAAGTCGTTAAATAGCACGCGGTCAAAACTGTGGCTCAGTTTTTGCACTTCAACCGCATTGCGATGTAGCTTTTCACGTTCATCGTATTCAAAACGAATAAAGGGATATTGGCGGCTAGAAGGCTTAATATCTTCAACCTTAATCTTGTCGATTTGCTTAGCACGGCTGGTCGCTTGTTTCGCTTTAGATGCGTTAGCAGAGAAGCGTCGAACGAAGTCTTGTAAGTCAGAAATCTGTTGCTTTGCCTTAGCGTTGTCTTTAGCTTGTTGAGCGCGCGCCATGGATGATGCTTCCATGAAGTCATCGTAATTGCCTGGATAAACTGTCAGCTTTGCATAGTCCATGTCCGCGGTATGCGTGCACACTTGGTTTAAAAAGTGGCGGTCATGCGAAATAATAATCATGGTGCAGTTACGGTTATTGAGGATGTCTTCTAACCAGCGAATGGTATTAATGTCCAAGTTGTTGGTAGGCTCATCAAGAAGCAAAATGTCTGGATTCGCAAATAGTGCTTGTGCAAGCAATACGCGAAGCTTCCAGCCCGGCGCAACTGAACTCATCAGGCCGCTATGTTGGTCGATAGGAATACCGACGCCCAATAGCAATTCGCCAGCACGTGCTTCAGCCGTGTAGCCATCATATTCAGCAAACACAGCCTCCAACTCAGCCGCTTTCATGTAATCATCTTCGGTCGCATCTAGGTTCATGTAGAGGGCATTTTTTTTCACATTGGCTTGCCACATTTGCTCGTGGCCCATCATCACCACATCCAGCACGCGTTGATCTTCGTAGCCAAATTGGTCTTGGCGTAGCCATGCCATCCGCTCATTGCTGTCCAAAGCAATATTGCCTGCTGATGGTTCAAGTACGCCCGCTAAGATTTTCATAAAGGTTGATTTCCCACAACCATTCGCGCCGATGAGGCCGTAACGATTGCCGTCTCCAAACTTTACCGAGACGTTTTCAAAAAGTGGCTTAGCGCCAAACTGCATGGTGATGTTATTGCTAATAAGCACGGTTAGTTCCTAAAGTCTTTTAATTGAGTATGTATAAATTAAAACTTGTTTCTAATGACCACTTCGTCCATCGCAAGCTGCCCGCTGCGTGGCCTCGCTTCTTTTATTGCTTTGCCCACAGTGATAAACATAGTGGGTATATGGTCTGCTGGTAGATTGAGCAGTGTTGCCACAGCATCAAAATCAAAGCCATCCATCGGGCAGGTATCGTAACCCATTTCTTTTGCGGTGAGCATAATGTTCATTGCTGCCATGCCGCAAGAGCGCATGGCTTCGTCACGTTGCGCTTGTTCATTGCCAGTATAATATTGGGTAATGGCAGGCACTAAAATATCAGCAATAGCCTTAGGCGCGTCTTTCCAATAGCGTTCTGGCTGTTTATCCCAAGCTTGCACATCAGCCACGAGTACAATCAGCAATGAGGCTTCTGTGACTTGCGCTTGATTCCAGCTTACTAGTTGAATTTGCTGACGTAGCTCCGCATCATCCACCAACACAAAACGCCAGTGCTGAATATTAAAAGCGGTGGGGGATAACATCGCCAGCGACATTAGTTTGCTCACTTCATCTTCGCTTAATCTGTGTGTTGGGTCGTAAGCCTTGATCGAGCGGCGTGTTTCTATGGCGG
The DNA here is from genome assembly GCA_040401435.1 of Candidatus Methylopumilus sp. Taxonomy (GTDB): domain Bacteria; phylum Pseudomonadota; class Gammaproteobacteria; order Burkholderiales; family Methylophilaceae; genus Methylopumilus_A. The sequence continues at coordinate 7,656 of JBBAON010000004.1, read as the reverse complement.
TAGTGACATTCATCTATCAAATCTTTTCTTAATAAGTAATTGTAATAATCTCTAAATTTAAATCGCCTGCTGGACGTTTCCAGCTTACGCTATCGCCAATGATGTGGCCTATGAGCGCGTTTGCCAATGGCGAGGCAAAGCTTACCGTATTTAATGCAATATCTGCTTCATCTTCACCCACGATTTGAAAGTGATGTTGTTCACCTTCGTCATCTTCAACTGTCACCTTTGTGCTAAATACGACAGTGACAGGCTTTTCATTGTTTGGTGTGTCTACCAAAATTGCTTGTTCCAGACGGGCTTGAATATAACGCAAATCCCTATCCACCATGGCTAGTTTTTGAACAGCAGTTGGATCTTCTTTCTTTGGCGCTAGTAATTCGCGCTCATTGAGTAAGCCACCTTCTATTGTTTTTAACTGCTTTAGGCCATTTGGCGTGACATAGTTGGGAAGCACGCTGATTGGCCGCTCTAGCAGGTCAGTGCCAGCAAGCTCTAAATCATCCTCTTTTACAAAGCCACGACTCAAAACTTATTCCCACTCGATGGTTGCAGGCGGTTTTCCTGACACGTCATACACCACTCGGTTGATGCCGCGCACTTCATTGATGATGCGGTTCGATACTCGGCCTAATAGGCTATAAGGCAGCTCTGCCCAATTGGCCGTCATAAAGTCGCTCGTCACAACAGCGCGAAGTGCGACTACATAATCATAAGTACGTCCATCACCCATCACGCCGACTGATTTTACTGGTAAGAACACCGTGAAGGCTTGACTAGTGAGTTCATACCAATTTTTGCCGGTGGCTTCATCTTTGGTATTGCGTAATTCTTCAATGAAAATGGCATCGGCGAAGCGGAGTAAATCAGCAAATTCTTTGTTGACTGCGCCCAAAATACGCACCCCAAGGCCTGGGCCTGGAAAAGGATGGCGATACACCATGTCGTGCGGTAAACCAAGTGCTACGCCAAGTTCTCGCACTTCGTCTTTAAATAAATCACGCAGTGGTTCTAGCAGTTTTAAGCCTAACTTCTCTGGCAAGCCGCCCACGTTGTGGTGGCTCTTAATCGTTACAGCCTTTTTAGACTTAGCACCGCCAGACTCAATCACATCTGGGTAAATCGTACCTTGGGCGAGCCATTTTGCATTCGCGAGTTTTTTAGCTTCAGATTGGAATACTTCGACGAATTCTTTACCGATAATTTTACGTTTTGCTTCAGGGTCAGAGACGCCTGTGAGTTCACCCATAAATTGCTCGGTCGCGTCGACGTGAATGACTTTGGCATGTAAGCGGCCAGCAAACATTTCCATCACCATCTTGCCTTCATTGAGACGAAGCAAGCCGTGGTCAACGAATACGCAAGTGAGTTGGTCGCCAATCGCGCGGTGAATCAATGCGGCGGCAACGCTAGAATCTACGCCACCTGACAGGCCAAGAATCACTTCTTCGTCGCCCACTCGCTCACGAATTTTAGCAACGGCCTCTTCAATATAATCGCCCATCAACCAGTCGGCTTTAGTTTTGCAGATGTCTAATACAAAGCGGCGAAGCATCGCATCGCCTTGCTTGGTGTGGGTGACTTCTGGGTGGAATTGCACCGCGTAGAATTGACGTGCTTCGTCAGCCATCGCAGCAATTGGCGTGGTGTCATTGCTGGCGATGACTTTGAACCCAGCAGGTAACTCAGTCACTTTATCGCCGTGGCTCATCCATACATCAAGCAAGCCGTGGCCTTCAGCGTTGGTGCTATCTTGAATGCCGTCAAAAAGCGCAGAGTGGTTGCGTGCGCGCAGCTGGGCAAAACCAAATTCACGTTTAGTGCTAGCTTCAACTTTACCGCCTAATTGTTGTGCCATGGTTTGCATGCCGTAACAGATGCCTAGTACTGGCACGCCTAGCGTAAATACTGCGTCAGGGGCTTTGTCGGTGTCTTCTTCATACACGCTGGCATGGCTACCTGAAAGCACGATGCCTTCTGCGCCAAAGTTGCGTACAAATTCATCAGAAACGTCGCAAGGATGCACCTCACAGTAAACATGGGCTTCGCGAATACGGCGTGCAATCAATTGCGTGACTTGTGAGCCGAAGTCTAAAATTAGAATTTTTTGATGAGACATAAAAAGTAAAAAGCCTATACGCTAAAAATAACGAAGGGCAAACGACTTTGAAGTTAAACATCAAAGCGGTTTGCCCAACAAAAGTCGGTTAAGAATTAATCAATATGATAATTCGGTGCCTCTTTAGTAATTTGTACATCATGCACATGCGATTCACGCATCCCCGCTGAGGTGATCTGCACAAACTCAGCCTTGCTCCGCATTTCATCAATCGTCTTGCAACCCACATAGCCCATCGACGCACGTAAGCCACCCATTAACTGATGCACCACGGCAATCATGCTCCCTTTGTAAGGCACGCGACCTTCAATGCCTTCAGGCACTAATTTGTCTGCATTGCCATTGTTTTCTTGGAAATAGCGGTCGCTAGAGCCTTTTTGCATCGCACCGATAGAGCCCATGCCGCGGTATGACTTATATGAGCGGCCTTGGAATAGCTCGATTTCGCCAGGGGCTTCTTCGGTGCCAGCAAACATGCCGCCCAGCATGACTGAGTATGCCCCTGCCGCAATCGCTTTAGAGATGTCGCCAGAGTAGCGGATGCCGCCGTCAGCAATAAACGGCACGCCTGTGCCACGTAACGCTTCTTCAACATTGCTCACAGCAGTAATTTGCGGAACGCCCACGCCCGCCACGATACGTGTGGTACAGATAGAACCTGGACCGATGCCGATTTTAATGCCGTCAGCACCTGCATCCACTAGTGCTTTAGCCGCAGAACCTGTGGCAATGTTGCCACCAATGACCTGCACTTGTGGGAAGTTCTTTTTAACCCAAGTCACGCGATCTAACACGCCTTGTGAGTGACCGTGTGCGGTATCCACCACAATCGCATCCACGCCAGCTTCAACCAAAGCAGCTACCCGATCTTCAGTGCCATCACCCACGCCAACTGCTGCGCCAACACGTAAACGACCTTTTTCGTCTTTACAGGCCAATGGATGGTCGCTTGATTTTTGAATATCTTTAACAGTAATAAGCCCTTTAAGATTAAAGGCCTCATCAATCACCAAGACACGCTCTAAACGATGTTGGTGGAGAAGTTCCATGACTTGTTCGCGGCTTGCGCCTTCTCTAACCGTTACCAAGCGATCTTGTGGTGTCATGATGTTAGCGATGGATTGATCTAGATTGGTTTCGAAACGCAAATCGCGGTTGGTAACAATACCGACCACTTTGCTACCATCCACAACAGGCAACCCTGAAATTTTATGTAAACGGGTAAGTGCAATCACGTCACGAACTGTCATGTGAGGTTGAATCGTGACAGGGTCATTGACCACGCCAGACTCAAAACGTTTAACACGTGAAACATGAATTGCCTGCATTTCAGCCGTCATGTTTTTATGAATAATGCCCATGCCGCCTTCTTGTGCCAATGCGATCGCAAGTGGTGCTTCTGTCACAGTATCCATAGCAGCGGACACGACAGGAATGTTAAGACGGATCGTGCGAGTTAATTGGGTCGCGAGACTGACTTCGCGAGGGAGTACATTAGAGTGAGCTGGTACTAACAAAACATCATCGAATGTAAGCGCATTTTGCAACAAACGCATGGTGAATATTCCTTGCTTCCAAAACAAGATTATACCGACTTGTCGGTCACCCGACAATCATGAAACACGTTTTGTCAGGAGATTTTGCTTAACTGGAGGCTTGAAAGTGACTTACTCAGCAATATCACCGCCACCTTTTTTCATGACTTTACCTTCAGCGGCACGTTGGCGGCGGACTTCTTTAGGGTCAGCAATGAGTGGGCGGTAGATTTCAACACGGTCTAGATGACGTAGCTCAGCATCTAATTTACTGAGCTTTCCAAACACGCCAATTTTATTGACGGCTAAATCAATTTCTGGAAATTTAGCCAATACGCCAGAGGCTTTAATCGCGGCTTCGGCATTACTGCCTGTGGGGACTTTGACCGGCAAAATCACTTGTTGGGTTGGGAGGGCGTAAGCCACTTCGACCATCATTTCTTCAGAATTCATATTTGCAAAAAACTTTCAGTTTAATTATTTGAATATATTGTCGGCACGCGTGACAAAAGAGTCAACAAAGGTATTGGCAATATGGCTAAAAACAGGCGAAATTAATTTATTGAGTAAAAAACTCGAAAACTCATACTCTAAATGAAACTCAATCTCACAAGCCCCATCATTTAGGGCTGTAAATCGCCAACTGCCTTCAAAGTGCTTAAAAGGACCATTTTTAAACTTCATATCCATCGCATAGGGAAAGCGCTTTAGGTTTTTGGTCGTGAACTGTTGTTTGATGCCATGAAAATCAATAAAAATGGTTGCCGATGTCGAATCTTCTGTACGCTCAATTAAATCTACGCCGCCGCACCAAGGTAAAAATGCTTGGTAATTCTCTACATCATCTACCAAGTTAAACATCTGCGCTGCAGAGTGGTTAACTAAAACTGTTTTTTTAACGTGTACCATGCTTGATTTATACTTTTTCAAGAGAGCCTTTGATGTCAGAATTAATCTTTTTAAAGACAAGTAGAGTAAAATAGACATTCTAAGCTATTTAAGCCCCGCGTGTATCAATGAGCATCGCCCAAAATAAAAAAGCGTTTCACGACTTTTTCATCGAAGAAAAGTACGAGGCAGGTATCGTGCTCGAAGGGTGGGAAGTCAAAGCCATTCGAGACAACCGCGCCAACATTAAAGAAGCCTACGTGATTATTCAGCGTGGCGAAGTATATTTGATTGGCTGTCATGTCACGCCGCTTGGTGCCGCTTCTTCGCACATTCGTCCTGATGCGATTAGAACGCGCAAACTGCTTTTGCATAATGAAGAAATCGCCAAGTTAATTGGCAAAGTAGAACGGGCAGGTTACACGCTGGTGCCGCTTGATCTTCATTTTATGGATGGTCGCGTCAAAGTGCAGATTGGTCTTGCTAAGGGTAAGAAGCAGTATGATAAACGCGATGCAGAGAAAGAGCGTGATTGGGAGCGTGAGCGCGGAAGGATTGTGCGTGCCCACAACAAATAGGGCGTATAATTAAAAGTATTGCAGGTGGTGGGCCTTGAAATATGCGAGGCTTGAATTTTGAAAATCTAGCACCATCTAGTAATGAGTGAAATACAAACTACCCGGGGCTGACCAGGTTTCGACGTGGGTTGCAAAGCAGTGCAGGGCATACCGAGGCTCAGTTCCCTCGTAAATACAGCTGAAAAAAGTATAGTCGCAAACGACGAAACTTACTCTCTAGCCGCTTAATCCGGCTGGACGCTGCACCATCATTCCCATGGGGTGGATGACGAAAGTCATGGCAGTGTCATATACATGGGATACGTGAAGTGTTGGGTTACTTAGCACCTCATTAACTCTAAGGTAACTCGCTTATTTCTTGCTTGCTCGTTGGTGCGGAATAAGTTAAATCAAACAACACAGCTAAGTATGTAGAACTGTCTGTGGAGGGCTTGCGGACGGGGGTTCGATTCCCCCCAGCTCCACCAATACGTTGTCCATCCCAGTCCAATGGGATACTGTGAAACCCGCTAACCATGCGGGTTTTGCTTTTTATATCCTCCATTTTTACAAGTAAAAAATACATAATAATCAGTAAGTAAATTTTAAAAAGTATTTTGTGCTTATGTTATTTATTAAATCGGTAAAACTACTTACAGCCTGATTTTATCTTCCGTTTGACGGTTACTACGCTTACTTTACTAGTCATTATGCAACAATCTTAAATTGACAGTTTATTAAATGCTTTTGTACAATTAATAATCTAATATTATTTTTTTGATTATAATTTTTAAATAAGATATAAATATTAAAACCGGTTATAATTTATAGCACCATGCCCAATGATGCAGAAATTTTTTTGTAGCACCTGTCAATAAAGGTCCTTACATATGGCAACTTACATAAATTACATACCAACAACATTGATAGAAAAAGCAATGTTTAACTTTGATGTTTCAGGTTTAAGTAATTTTAAATATTCTGGGACTATCAGGGTAAGTGTCTCTGATGGATTTTCTTATAATGATTGGTTATATCGTTTTGTTAATAACATTGATAACACTATACCCTTTAAATCCGGAAGTTAATTGGACATCAACTGACCTTGCAAACATTCAGGGAACTTTAGGTATTCTGTCAAATTTTGCAGGGCTCACTTTTTCCTCTGTAACTGACTATGACACTGCGGGGATATATAGTCTATGTACTCCATATGATGTTGGTTTAGCGGGCGTATCAGATATAAACATCACGTTTAATTATCAAGGGCCTAATTATCTTGGTATAAGTGGAATTTATCTTGATTCCAACTTTGGATATGATGGTGGAAAAGGCGACATATTCATTAATTACAATGGAACTTCTTTTAATGAAGGTCTTAATTTCGCGGATTACACAAAAAGTAGACAAGTTCTGCTACATGAATTATGCCACTCGCTAGGTTTATCTCACCCTTTCTACAATGGCATTGAAAATCTCACTTCAGATTACATGGCGTTAACAACTGCTGGTTTCCAAAATTTGGGTTTTAAAATTAATAGCGCGTCAGATTTAAATAAAGAATATTTTTCGATTATGTCGTATGACGATGAGTCTAATACTTCTTACAACAATGCATTTACTCCTATGATTTTAGACGTAATTGCTCTTCAGGAGTTTTATGGTGAGGGAGCTGGTACAACAGGCGCTGGCAATGATTTTATTTCAGCAGGAACAATGGGTTATAGAACATATTTTGACAAAGGGGGCATAGACACTATTGATGTCTCTTTATATACGTCCGGATGTTATTTGAACATGGGTACTGCTATTGTGGGTGCCTCTCATCAAGTTGGGGTGTTAACTAATATCCAAGATACTAGTAATCTATTTAATGGTATTAGCCCTGCTTCGCTAAGATGGCTTTATGGTGACTACGAAAATGTAATTGGATCCTAAGCATTTGATATTGTTTCTGGCAATAGTTTGAACAATAACATTCAAACCGGCGAGGGGGATGATTATGTATATGGTCTTGGTGGCAATGATATTATCAATTGCGGTGGCGGTGCCGCTGATACTGCTGCATATATTCTATCTAGAGCTAACTACAGTATAAGTTACAGCAATGGTGTATTTACAATTACTGACTTAACTGGATCAGAGGGGACGGATACGGTAACAGGTGCCGAAAATTTCAGATTCTTTGATCAAACCATTGCAACTTCAAGCCTTATTGACACGACAGCACCTACTGTTGCGACCTTCAGTCCAACCGATGGCTTAACGAATGTAGCGATTAACAGCAACATTGTGGTGATTTTCTCTGAAGCGATTAAATTTGGTACAGGCAATATTGAGATCCGAGATGGTTCAGCCTCAGGTTCAATCCTCGCGACTTTCAATGTGGCAAGCCCAGGTTCAAATCTCAGCATCTCAGATACAACCCTGACCATTAATCCAACGAGTGATTTAGGTAACAGTAAAAACTACTATGTAACCTTTGCCTCAGGGGCAATTAAAGACATCGCTGGTAATAACTATGCTGGCACAACGGCCTATGACTTTACGACGGCAG